>NZ_JAGIBD010000050.1 GCF_017744555.1 Cellulomonas sp.
CGCGCTGCACGGGTGCGGGTGGTGCGGGCGGAGCCGGCGGCGCGGGCGCGGGCGCGGGTGGCGGGGGAGGCGGGGGCTGGACGACGTCGAGGTGCGCGGCCCGCTGGACGGCGGCGGGAGCGGCGACCGCCGGGGCGACGACCAGCGTGTCCGGTCGGCCCGGTGCGGCGGACGGCACGGCGACGGGTGCGGGGGCGACGGCGTGCGCGACGGTGGTGTGCGTTGCGGGCTGCACCGTGCCGAGCAGGGCGTCGCGCTGCAGGAGCGGGACGGTCGGCGCGTCGGCGAGCAGCGACGTGAGATGCAGCGGGCGGGCTGCTGCGGACGGTCCGCCGGGCGTGCCGGACGGCGTCCGTGCCACGGTCAGCAGGTCGCGGTGGTCCGCCAGCAGCCCGCCCGGGGTGGCGGTGCGAGGCCCGGACGACGACGGCAGCGCCGGGGCCGACACCGTGAGCGCGCGCTGCACCGCCAGGTCGGGGGCCGTGCTCGCGGGTGCCGTGTCCCGGTCGGTGGCCGGCGACACCACCGGCAGCTCGACGGGCGGCGCGACGTGCGACCAGACGTCCCCGGCACCGACGGCGGGGCCCGTGCTCACGCTGGTGCCGACGGCGGTCGCGCGGCCGGTGCCCCCACCGGCCGACGCCGCGGCGTGCGTGCGGTCCACGGTCGCGGTGGCTGCGCGCTGGACGACGCCCAGGTCGGGCGGTGCGCCGGTCGTGGTCGCGGCGGTGCCTGCGCGCCGGACGGTGCCCGGGTGGGACCCGCCGTCCGTCGTCGCGGCCGCGGCGCGCTGCACGACGCCGAGGTCGGGCGACCCGCCGACCGGACGCTCGCGGCCCGGTGCGCCGCCCGTCGGCGACGTCCCGGCGATCACGTCCGTGCTCGGGATTGCCGACGCGGGCGAGCCGCCGGGCGCCGCCGGGAGCGTGCGGTCTGCGGCCGCCCGGGCAGCGCCGAGGCCCGTCGGCCCGGGCGTCGCCGTGACGTGGTCCGGGGTGGTGGTGAGCGGGGCGCCGAGGCCCAGACGGCGCTGCACGGTGGCCGCGCGGGCGGGGCCGGCGCTGGTCCCGCTGTCTGCGGTCGGGCCGCCCGGGGCGGCGGGCGGTGCGACCGACCGGCTCAGGCTCAGGGACGGCTGCGACGACGACGCGACGGCCGGCCCCGCGGTCGACGCGCCCGGGGTCGACGCCCCTCCGGCCAGCACCGACGGGTCGGTCGGCGCGACCGGCACGTACGTGGCGGAGCCGTCCGACGTCACGCCGTCCGGCCCGGAGGGGTCGAACCACTCCGCAGGCGCCGACCACCCGTCCGCCGACCAGCCGCCTGCCGACCCGGGCGTCCCTGCCGCCGACCCGCCCGCCGACCAGCCGTCGGCGCCGTCGTCCGTCGGGGACGCCGCGCCGGACCGCTGCACGACGCCTGCCGCCGTGCCCGCGGGCGCCGCGGTCGACGGGCCGCCCGACGCCGGCGGAGCGACGAGCGGGAGCTCCTCGCCGGCGAACCGCTGCACCGCGGGGAGCCCGCCCGCCTGGCCGCCTGCCTGACCGGGCGTCGCGAGGGCCGTCGCACCAGCCGTCGCACCGGCCGTCGAACCGACCCCGGCCGGTCCACCGGGTGCGCCCGAGCCGTCGGAGTGGCGCTGGACGCCGAGCGTCGCCGCGCCGTCGCCGCGCCGGGCACCGGCGGTGCGCGTCGGTGCGCCACCGGCCGGCTCGGAGCCGAGGGTGCCCGACGTGGCGACCGGTGCGGCGTCGCCCGGGGTCCCGCCGTCGGTGTTCGACGCGCCGTCGAGCGCAGTCGTGCCCGCGCCCGTGCTCGTGTCGACCGCGCGGGCCACGACTGGCAGGTCGACGGCGCCTGGGTCGGCGACCCGGGCCACGGGGGTCGCCGCGGCGGGCTCAGACGCGATGGCGTCGCCGGACCCGGTCGGGTCGCCGAGCAGCGGAGCGGACAGCAGCTCTCCTGCCACCGCCGGGCCGGACGAGAGGCCGTCGGCCAGGTCGCTCGACGCCGGTGCCCCGACCGGCGAGGCGGCCCCGGCGAGCCCACCTGACACTCGGGGCGCCTGCGTGCCGGACGCGCCGTCGCCCCCGACCGTGGACCCCGGCGTGCCGGACGAGCTGTCGCCGTCGGCCCCGACCGCGTGCGGCGCCTCGACGCCAGGCGAGCCGCTCCCCGACGCACCCGCAGGGGACCGCAGCACGAGCTCGGGCGCCGACAGGTCGGTCGACGACGCACCGGCCGCCGCTGCCCGCGCGTCGAGCCGGGCCGTCCCGGCCGAGGTGGACTCGACGGACCGCGACACGACCGGCCCGGCGGCGGACGGCGTCGCCGGGCCCGAGGGAGGCGTTGCCGAGGACGCCGCGAACGGCGGGCCGCCCGCGTCACCGACAGGCGGCGGCGCATCGACGCTCCGGGCCACCAGGGGCTCACCGGACGCACGGGTCGAGCCCGCAGACGACATCGCGCGCGCCCCCGGCGCGGCGGCGGGCTGCGCACCGGGGGCGAGCGTGAGGTCGACCCCGGGCGCGTCGAGCGCGGACCGTGACACCACAGGGCCACCGACGGCTGAGGGGCCGCCAGCCGCACCACCTGCCGAAGACCCGGACGCGAGCGCTCCGCCGGCCGGCGGCGCCGGCACCGGCGCGGACCTGCCCGACGGGTCGCCTCCGTCGCCGTCCGAGTGGCCGGACCCGTCGTCGGTGCCGGCGCTCGCGGGCGTGTCGGCGGAGCGCTGCACGCTCGGCTGCGTCCCGACGGGCGCGACGAACGACGGGTCGGGGTCCACGGCGACGGCCCGCACCGGTCGGACCCCGGCGGGCGGTGCGGCGAGCCGCTGCAACGACCCCTGGCCGCCCCGCCGGGCGGGAGCCTCAGCAGGCGGGGCGGGCGGCAGGACGGACAGGTCGACGTCGGCGGACCGCTGCACCGGGACGTGCTCGCCGGCCTCGTCGGCGACGACCCCGGAGGGTGCGCGCGAGTCGACGACGTGCGACATCCCGCTCGTCAAGGACAGGCCCCGCCGGGTCGGCAGGTCGGAGACGAAGGCGACGGGGCGGCTGGTCAGCTCGGGTGGGTGGATCGTGCGCTGCAGCGGCGGGAGGAACGCCCAGCCGGCGCGCGACTCGGACGGCTCGGCGGGCGCAGCAGCTGCGGGGCCGGGGGCGACGACCTGACCGTCGCCCCCCGACCCCGCGGAACCAGCGCGGCGTGCCGTCGGGTCCGCGGTGCCTTCGTCAGCACCGCTTCTCCCGGAACCCCGCTGCCACGGCCACCGCACGTCAGCGCTCCTCGCTCATGCGCCGGTTGATCGCGGCGATCTCCCGCACGTACTGCAGTCGCTGCGGGTGCTCGAGGTCGAGGATGTCGTCGAGCGCCCAGTGGAAGTGGTAGGCGACGTACGCGACCTCCTCGTGGATCCGCTCGGGCGCGTACGTCACGATTCCCCCAGGCGCCCACCCGAGATGTCGACCTCGAAGCGGTGCGCGCACGACGGGCAGACCACGGCCGCGCGCGTGTGACCCTCGGCGTTGATGCGCCGGTAGAGGTCCTGCAGGAACGCGACGTCGGACGCGAACATGTTCTCGACGACGTTCGACGTGATCCCCGGCAGCGTGCCGAGCGACGTGATGACGCGGCTCAGCAGCACGACCGTGGTGAACGCGGGGTTCTCCTGCACGCGAGCGTCGTACAGCGGCAGCAGCTCGTCGCGGGCCGTGGCGAGCCGCATCGTCCCGGACCGGTGCAGCACGCCGTCGTCGTCCAGGTACCCGCGGGGCAGCTGGAAGTCGAACTCGGTGCGGAGCTGGGGGCGCCGGGAGGCCGACGACGGCGTGACCTGCACGTCGTCGTCGACCTCCGGCTCCCCGAGCGCGACCGGGACGGTCCGTCGCATCAGGCGAACTCCATCTCGTCCCAGCAGACCGTGAACGTCTCGGACAGCGGCTCGGTCGACCCGGCCTTGAGGGTGCCGCCGAGCTCGACGTCCTTGACCCAGACGTTGCGGAAGTTCATCCGCTTGAGCAGCTGGTTGTCCGAGGTGTAGATCGCGACCTCGGCCGTCTTGCGGGCCCCCTTGAGGTCACCGGCGAACACCGCCTTGAGCCAGTCCGTGACGGTCGTGGAGTCCGTGAGGCCGCGCTTGACCTTGAACTCGCCGGCCTTCTGGCGGCCCATCATCTGCCGGGTGACGAACTTCCCGTCCTGCGTCTGCTGCTGGTACGTCACCTTGTCGACCTCGGCCTTGAGGCCGCTGACCTCCATGACGTGCGGGATCTGGATCCCGTCGATCTTCACGCTGAACGCGTACGCGGTGGCGAGGTCCAACGCATCTGCGAGTGCCATGACTCACCTTCCTTCGGGTGGAGGCGTCACTCGGACGCGAGGCTGGTGCCGCCGGAGAACTGCGACAGCTGGAAGATCACGAACTCGGCGGGCTTCACCGGCGCGACCCCGATGCGACACGTGACCTGGCCGGCGTCGATGGCCTCGGCGGGGTTGGTCTCCCGGTCGCACTGGACGAAGAACGCCTCGTCGGGACTGAGCCCGAACAGCGCCCCGCGGCGCCACTCGTTGACGAGGAACGCGGAGATCGTCCGGCGGATCCGGGCCCACAGGGCGTCGTCGTTCGGCTCGAACACGACCCACTGGGTCCCCGTGAGGATCGACTCCTCGAGGTAGTTGAACAGGCGCCGCACGTTGACGTACCGCCACGCCGGGTCGGACGACAGGGTCCGGGCGCCCCACACGCGGACCCCGCGGCCGGGGAACGTGCGGATCGCGTTGATGCCGACCGGGTTGAGCAGCTCGTGCTCGGCCTTCGTGATCTGCGTCTGCAGCGTGATCGCCCCGCGCACGACCTCGTTGGCGGGTGCCTTGTGCACGCCGCGCTCCTGGTCGCTGCGCGCCCACACGCCGGCCATGTGGCCCGACGGCGGCACGAACTTGTTGGACCCCGTCGACGGGTCGAACACCTTCACGTACGGCCAGTAGAGGGTCGCGTACTTCGAGTCGTAGCCCGCCTGGTTGACCCGCCAGTCCTTGACCTGCTGCGGGTTGAGGCCGGGCGGCGGGTCGAGGATCGCGACCCGGTCGCCCATGAGCTCGCAGTGCGCGATGACGGCGAGCTGCACGGCCTGGAACGTCTCGAGGTCGATCGCGCCCTGCTCGAGCGCGGCGACGAGGTCCGGCACGGACACGATCGTCACCTCGTCGATCGCCTCGAGGCCGCTGAAGCCCGTGCGGTCGGCGGCGTCGCCGATGTAGTCGTCGGCACCCAGGTCGGCGGTCTCGGGGACCTCGGGCTCGGGCGGCGGGACCGTGAGCTCGGCGGACCCCTTGTCGGGCTTCGCGAGCGCGCTTCCGGACGCGAGCTCTTCGATGGTGACGAGCTTGGACTCGGCGAGGCGGGTCACGACGTTGTTGTCGCCGCGCTTCGTCGTGACGTTGTCGTACGTCTCGGTGTCCTTGCCGTCGACCTTGATGACGAGCTTGAACTGGTCGTCGGGCGGGTTCTCGCCGCCCGCGTCGGCCACCTCGACGCTGATCGTCTTCGTCTTGGGCGCGCGGTCGTGGGCGACCACCCGGTACGCGCCGATCACGGCCTGCGCGCCGGCGGGCAGCGCCTTCGGCGTCGACTTCGTCACGGGCTCGTCGACCTCGCCGTCCGAGCCGATCCGCACGATGTACGCGTTGTTCCCGCCGTTGAGGAAGTACCCGTAGACCGAGTGGGCGAGGTAGGCGTCGGGGAGGAAGTCCCCGAACGTCTCGGAGAACTGGGTCCAGTTCGACACCAGCGTCGGCTGGTTGAACGGCCCCTTGGCGGCCATGCCGACGAACGCGGCGACGGACGTGCCGACCCCCTCGATCGGTCGCGCACCCGCCTCCACCTCCTCGACGTAGACGCCGGGCGACAGATAGGTCGGCATGTCCCCTCCTTGGGCACAGGGAGTCGTGGGTTCACTGTGCTGCCGTGCGCGCAGGTGGGGACCGTCCCCGCGGACGCCCGCGAGGGCCGGTGTGGTTGCCCGATCGGGCGCCGGAAAGTGCCCCCGCCCGGGCCGCCCCGGACCAGGCCGTCGGGCCTTTCACCCACCCGAGTCCGGTGGTTGTCGGCGAGTCCGTGGGCTGCAGGCGCCGGACTCGGCGACAACCCACGGACCGGCCGCCGGGGGAGTCGCCGCACGCACGAAGGACCCGGCCGCACAGGGGTCGGCCGGGTCCTGCGCGCGTCCGGTCACATCTCGGGCTCTTCCTCGTCCTCCACCCGCTGGACGGCGGCCGCGCCTCCCGCCGCCTGCTCGTGGTCCAGCTCGTCGCGCTGCACGGACGAGCCCTCGGAGTCCTCCTCCTCGGCCTCCTCCCGCTGGACCGACGGGGCCGCCGTGACGGCGCCGCCCTCGGTCGCCCGCTGCGTGGTGGGCGCCGGCCCTGCCATGACGCGCTCGGCGTTCGCCTGGGCGGCGCGCTCGAACCGGTCGCCGGGGTCGGACACCTGGATGCCACCGCCTGCGGGCGTGCCGTCGACGGGTCCGCTGCGCTGCTGCACGACGTGCGTGAGCTCGTGCGCGAGCGTGGTCCTCCCGGCGGTCGACGACGTGTCGACGTCGCGGCCCAGCACCACGTTCGACCCGACCGTGTAGGCGTGCGCACCGACCGACCTCGCGGAGTCGGCCGCGGCGGAGTCGTCGTGCACCCGGACGTCACCGAAGTCGGCGCCGAGGCGGGCCTCCATGTCGGTGCGCGTCTCGGGGTCGAGCGCGCGGCCGCCACCCGACGACAGCACGTCGAGCACCGGCGAGCGCTCCTCCTCGACGAGCCCGGTGGTGGACGCGTTCCCCGCGGTCCGCTGCAGGAACGTCATGCCCGCCGAGCCGAGCATCTCGGGACGCCGGTCGGCCAGCGCGCGGGCGACGGTCGGCGCCGTCCGCTCCTCGTCGACCCGGGACGCCTTGGGTCGCAGGCTGGTGTCGGCCTGCTCCAGGTGGTCGTGGCTGTGCATCGTCGGCCCCTCTCGACGGTCGTCCCACCCGACGTTGCCACCGGGCGGCCGACCCCGACAGGTGCGGCGGGGATTCCCGATCGGGCACCCGGCCGACCCGATGGGGCACGTCGCGCCGCTCGGGCCAGCGGGACCGTCTCGTGGCCCTCCACCGAGCTGATCCGAGCATCGTGCCCGCGTTGCGCGGACGTCACGTCCCCATGAGCGCCCAGTACGGGCCGAACTCGCTCTCGAGCGTGAGCCGCCCGAGCTTGCGGTACTCGCGGTAGACGGCGGTGACGACGTGCCGCATGGCCACGGCGCCGCCGTCGTCGGCCGCGAGGTACGCCGCGGTGACGGCCGCGGACCGGATCGCGCCGCCGGCCAGCTCGAACGCCTCGCCGCAGAACGCCAGGTCGAGGTCGCCCACCCGGGGCACGCGGGTGCCGAGGCACCGGTCCCACAGGGCCGCGCGCTGGCCGGCGTCGGGTACCGGGAAGTCGACGACCACGTCGAGCCGTCGGATGAACGCGTCGTCGATGTTGGCGCGCAGGTTCGTCGCGAGGATCGCGAGCCCGTCGAACGACTCCATGCGCTGCAGCAGGTAGGCCGACTCGATGTTGGCGTACCGGTCGTGCGCGTCCTTGACCTCGGAGCGCCGGCCGAACACCGCGTCGGCCTCGTCGAACAGCAGCACCGCGTTGACGCCTGCCGCACCGGCGAAGATCCGTTCGAGGTTCTTCTCGGTCTCGCCGATGTACTTGTCGACGACGGTCGCGAGGTCCACGACGTACAGCTCGAGACCGAGGTCGTGCGCGACCACCTCCGCGGACATCGTCTTGCCCGTGCCGGAGTCGCCCGCGAACAGCGCCGAGACACCGTGCCCGCGCCCGCCGCCGGGCCGCATCCGCCAGTCGCCGAGCACCTGCTCGCGGTGCCGGGCGCGCGTCGAGATCTCGCGCAGCGACGTGAGCACCGGGTCGGGCAGCACGAGGTCGGGCCAGCCGACGCCGGGCTCGATGCGGCGGGCCAGACGTTCGAGCGCGGTGCCGTTCTCCGAGCGCGCACCGACCCGCACGTGGTCGACCGTGAGCCCGCCGTCGAGCGTCGCCTGCTGCCGGGCGGCGCGCGCGGCCCGGGTGACCTGCTCGGGTCGTAGACGGAACGGCGCGGTCGCGGCTGCCGCGTCGATCTTGTGCTCGCCGAGCGACGACGCCCACAGCGCGTTGCGCTCCAGCACGGTGCTCGCGGGCACGTCGAACAGCAGCGGCGGCCAGTCGCTCCACGTCGGGTCCCACGTGCTGCGCCCGACGACGAGCACCGTGGGTCCGCCGTCGAGCACGCCGCGCAGCGCCGCCGACCGCTCGGTGAGGCCCTCGACGCCCGACACGACGATCCCCGCGCCCGTGAGGCGCGCTTCCCGCACGGCCGTCGCCGACAGCGCCGCCGGGTCGTACGCGGTCGCGAGCGCTGCCGCGTCGAGCACGAGGACGGGCCGGCCGACGGCCTGCAGCGCCCGCACGGCCAGCACGCGTCCCGAGCCGGTGGGTGGCTCGCGCAGGTAGACGAGCCGTGCGCCGGCCCGCAGGGCGCCCGCGAGCCGCGTCGGGTCGCCCCAGGCGACGTCCTCGACCTCGACGAGCACCGGCGCGAGCGACGGGTCCGGTGCGTCGTCGCCGAGCAGGTGCCCGACGACACGGTCCGGGACGCGCAACGGGCGGCCGGGCAGCGGACGGTCGGGGTCCTCCAGCACCAGCAGCCCGGCCGTGACGAGAGGACCGTGCTCCAGCCGGTGCCGGCCGGCCGCCGACCCGAGCGGCACCCCGCACAGCGCGAGCGCGACCGCGACGGACGGCCGGCGCCGGGTCACGTCGTCGTTGAGGTACCCGAAGAGCTGCTCGAAGCGGGAGTCCACCTCGGGCGCGAGCGCGACGAGCAGCAGCTCGACGTCGAGCGGCTCGAGCCCGAACTCGCGCGCGAGCTCCCGCAGCCGCAGCCGCGCCCCGAGCGCCTCCGCCTGCGTCGCGACCGCCTCGACGTCGGCCGTGCGCTCCGCGACCGCGTCCGGCTCGGCCTCGGCCGCCGGGCCGGCGAGCAGCCGGTCGACGGTCTCGTCGCTCAGGTAGAGGCCGCGGAACGGGTCGTCGGGCTGCGGGTCGTCGGCGCGACGGCGTGCGACGAGCAGGCGGACGCGCTCCTCGACGACCGCGAGGCGGCCGAGCAGGTGCGCGGTGCTCGGGTCGACGCGGCGCCCGTCGTCAAGCGTCGTGCCGCTCACCGTCGCGACCTCGCCCGCGGTGGACGGGTGGCCGTGCGCGGGGGTGCCGAGTCCGGGGCGCGCGGCGGCGGGGGCTCGTGCGGCTGGACGCCGACGTCGCTCGCGCCGCCCCGGGTGTCGGCGACGTCGATGACGAGCGGCTTCTCCACGGGAGGCCCGACGTACGCGCTGACGTCCGTGAGCACCGGGGTGTCGACGACGACGTCGATCGACGGCTTCAGCTCCCCGCCCAGGGCGGTCCACACGTCCGCGAACCCCCGGTCCTCGGGCGGCGGCAGGCCGACGAACAGCGGCACACGGGCACCGGCCGACAGCAGCGGCTCCTCGAGCACGTGCAGCGGGAGCGCGTCGAACCGCAGCAGGTGCCGCAGCACCGAGTCGAGCAGCCGGTGCTCGTCCTCCGGCCGCTGCGTCCACGCCGTGACGAGATAGGACAGCCGGAAGTGCCGCGGTGGCTGGAACCGGTCGACGACCTTGCCCTCGACGCGGTTCTCCAGGAATCCCCGCGTGCGGCGCCGCAGGTCCTCGCGCAGGTCGTACAGGTACACGTCGACCGTGGGCGCGTTGCGCCGGGCCGCCCAGTCCTTCGTCGGGGCGTCGAGCACGACCTCGACGTCCGTGCTGCCCACCGCCTCGCGCACGAGGGCCCGGATCGCCTCGTCCACCTGACCGATCATCGGCTCACTTCCGGAACAGGAACGTCGGTGCGTCCACCGAGGTGGGGACGACGAGCAGCGGGGCCGTGACGGCGCCGAACGTCGGCGCCGGCTGGCCGTCGCGCGCGGTGAGGTCACGACGGGTCAGCAGGGTGTCGCGGATGATGACGATCGGCTGCGACCACGTGCCGTCCGACCGGACCACGACGGGGTTGCGGACGCTCATCAGGCCCTGCGACCAGGTGAGGCCCGCGTTCTCGCCGGGCGGGAAGTCGCGGCCGACGGCGAAGACGACCTCACCGGGCCGGGCGATCGCCGGGGTCAGCACGACGACGGGTTGGCGCACCTCGAGCGTGGCCGTCGCCGTGTTGTCCCCGGTGCCGGGGTCGGGAGACGTCGTCGTGACCGTGCCCGTCACCGCGCCCTGCTGCGGCGGCCCGGTGAAGCCGATCGTGGGGTCGAGCGTGGCCGTGAGGACCACCGCGGCACCGCCAGCGAGCGTGCCGAGCGGGCACGCGCCCGCCGCGACCAGGCACGGGGCACCGCCGCTCGGGTCGATGCTGACGATCGCCGGGTACGTCGTCGTGAGCGTCACGTCCTGCGCGGGCGTGGCACCCGCGTTGCGGACCGTGAACGTCGCGGTCACGGGACGGCCCCCGACGAACGCGACGGGCGACGACAGCGTGAGCGTGACACCGACCCCGCCGACGCCGCCCACGTCGACCGACGACGTGTTGTTCGTGACGACACGCTCGGGCGTGGCGGACTCGACGATCCCGGGCACCGTGAACACCGTCGAGCCGGTCAGGCCCTGCACGGGGATCGGGAACGCGACGGTCTGACCGGCAACCAGCGGGACGGGCAGCGCGCACGTGACGAACGCGCCCGACGGCGTGCAGCCTTCCGCGCCCGTCGTGGTCAGCCCGGGCGGCAGCTCGACGGTCACGCTGCCCGTGCGGACGATCGCCGGACCCGTGTTCGTCACCGTCGCGACCACCGTCCCGGCACCGTCGCTCACCGGGCCGGACGACATCGTCAGCACCAGGTCGGTGAACGGCTGGTACGCGGGCACGTGCTGGGGGCCGGAGAGGTCCACGACGTGGCGCAGCGTCGTGCCGTCCGGGGTCACCGCCCAGATCGCGCGCACCTGCGCCTGCCCCGCGGGCGACGCCGAGAACGCGATCTCGGACCCGTCGGGCGACCACTCGGGCTCGTCGGACGGACCGACCAGCAGCCGGGCGGCCGTCGGGGTGCCGTCCCGGGCGAACCCGGTCAGCGGCGCGACGGAGAGCACGCGCGACGGGTCGTCCGGCGAGAGCGTCAGCACACCGATCGCGCCGCGCGCGTCGATCGACAGCTCCGAGTCGGCGGGGATGTCCGTCTGCACGTCCGCGACCGCGAGCCGCGTGCCGTCCGGCGACCACGACGGCGACCGCCCGTAGACCGCGAGCCCACCGCACCCGCACTCGGTGACGAACAGCGACACCGCCTCGCCGGACTCCACGTCGACGACCCAGATCTGCTGCGGCGTGGGCGGGCTCGAGAACGCCTGGGTGACGCGGGCGAACGCGATGTGCGTGCCGTCGGGCGACCACGTCGGGCCTGTGTCCCGGTGCGACTCGCCCTCGTCGCTCTGCGTGAGCTGCCGGGTCGCGCCGGCCGTCCCGTCCGCGTTCACCTCGACGAGCCACAGGTGCGGCGGCTGGTGCCCGCCGTCGCCGTCCGAGGCCGCCCGGACGAACACGATGCTCGACCCGTCGGGCGACCAGACCGGGTCCACGTCGATGTCGTCGCCGTCCCGCTCGTACTCGAACGGCACCGGCGTGAGGTCGTCGGCCCGGGCGATCGTCAGCGCCATGCCCGTGTCACCCTCGCCGCCGACCGGCGTGCTGTACGCGACCTGCGTCCCGTCGGGCGAGTAGTGCACGCCCGCACCGGCCTCCCCGAACGACTCCAGCGTGTCGCCCACCGGGAAGAAGCCCTCGTCGGAGACCGGCCGCACGTCCGATCCGTCGTCCGCGACCACGTCCGTGACGTTCGCCGTCGCCACCTCGGTCGTGTACGCGAGGGTGGCGTACTGGAAGCTCGACTCGGGGTCGCGGTAGTCGTCGATCCACGTCGCGTGCGACTCGGCGACGCCCAGGACGTCCACGAGCGGCCGCTCGCCCTGGAACGCCAGCGGCGTGCCGGTCTCGTCCCAGACCCCGACCCAGATGCCGCCGGCGGGGTCGTTCTGGGTCGACGTGAACAGCAGGTCGAAGTCGCTGTCCGCCGGTGCCCACGTCGGCTCCGACCCCTGGATCCGTGAGTCCTCCGCGCCGAGGTAAGGGTCCATCGTGAACAGCGGGTTGCCGTCCGCGTCGAACATCGGCTCGCCCTCGGCGTCGAACCGCTGCACGGGCCTGCCGTCGTCGTCGAGCTGCATGAACTCGATCGACCCGTCCGGCCGGTACGCGGTCGTCGTGTACGCGAGGACGTAGGCCTCGTTCTTGCCGACCGACCGCACGTCCGGCTGGGTGCTGCCGACGTCGCTCGCCGTCAGCTGGACCGGGTCGAGCCCCGTCGCCCCGAGGTCGATCCGGTACAGCGCCCCGAGCGGTGCGTCCGCGTTGACCTGCGACACGATGAGGTGGCCGTCGTCCAGCCACGTCGGCCAGGTGCTGTCGACGTCGCCCGCCGTCACGGCCTCCGGTGCGGCCGCCTCGCACGACGCGTCACCGGCCGGCGGGACCTCCGCGACCATGACGACCCACCGGCCGCTCGCGTGCGTCGCGTATGCCACGTGGTGACCGCCGGGGGACACCACGGGGTGCACCTCCTGGGCGGCGTCGCACGTGATGCGGATGTCCGGGCCGGGGGTGCCGTTGAAGATCGTGTTGACGTAGACGTCGCCGAGCTGGGTCCGCACGGCGGTCTGGTCGGGTGCAGCCGCGGCGGCCGGCCCGTCGCCGCCGCCCGGTTGCTCCACGTCCTGCGTGCTCACCCAGGCGACGAGGCTCGTCGTCGGGGACACGTGCGACTGGCCGTCGACCCGGTGGCCGTCGCGGACCGGCTGGTCGTCACGCGTCGGGAAGTCGAAGATCGGCGGCACCGACCCGAGGTCGGTCTGGGCGGGGTTCGCCACCGCCGGGACGGCCGCGGTCAGGGCCGCCGCGGTGTCCGGGGACGCGACCTTCTTGACGACGACGGGCGGGTCGGTCTGCGTGCCGCCCGGCTCGGATGCCTCACTGGTGCCGGGGTCGGTGGCCGGGTCGGTGGCCGGGTCGGTGCCCGGGTCCGTGGCCGTGTCGGCGGCCGCGAGGCCGATGCCGCCGTCGTCGCTGAAGGACAGGCTCAGGCGGCGCAGCTCGTCCGACGAGTCCACGAACCCCAGCCGGGGCTGCGCCGCGGTCGGCACGGGCAGCGCGGCGGCGAGCGGCGCGGTCATCGGTCCCGCGGACGCGGCGCCGGCGCCGGGCAGCAGCAGGGCGCCGACGGCGAGGCCGGCGACCCATGTGCGCACCCGTTCCACCGGCACGACTCCTCCCGCGGGCGCCCGACACGCCCGTCGCCCCACCGTGCCCTGGCAGGGCCGCCGGTCGGGGGCGACGGCGGCCAGACGATGGGGCACCGACCGTCGCCCGAAAGGGCACCTGCGCCGGTGGGGACGGGTGCAGGCCGTCGTGCGCGGTCCTTCCGGGCCGCGGCGGGACCGGTGCCACCGCCGTGGACGGCGTCCCGGCGACCACACGTTGCCCTTTCGTGCGCTCGCGGTGCCTGGACGGCCGCCCTCCGGCACCACCCTGCGGCCCGACGCACCTCGACAGTGGACGTCGGAGCTCCCGGAGGTGCAGTGCCCCACACTCACGAGCCCGCGCCCGCCGACGCCGGGCGCGAGCGCGCCCGGCGTCCACCTCCGCGCGTCGGCACGGGACCCCGCCCGGACGGCGTCGACGTCGAGTCGTCGGGGCCCGCTGGCCCTGTCACGGCCGGCGGCGCTGGCGGTGCCGTCGCGCAGCAGGAGGTCCCGGCGCGGCCCACGGCTGCCCTCTCGCGCACCGCCGTCCAACGGTTGCAGCGGCTCGCCGGGAACCGGGCCGTCGCCCACCTCGTCCGCCCGCCGGGCGAACCCGCCGTCGCAGCAGGCGCCGGCCCGTCCACCGACAGCGCGGCCGGACCCGCGACGCAGGCGCCGACCGCGCCGACTGCCGAGCGGCCCGGGGCGGCCGTCGACGCGACCGCGTCCCTGCCTGTCGCGCCTCCCGGTGCGGGCAGGGGTGCACCCGCGCCGTCCGGTCCCGAGGTCGAGGTCTCGGCGTCTCCGGCCGGCCCGGCGTCTGCCCCGACCGCTGGCGCGGAGCCGGACGCCGCACGTCCCGTTCCAGCAGGACCGACCACCGCCTCGTCGACCGGGAGCGAGCGGCCCGAGGCGGCCGGCACGCCCGGCGGCCAGGCAGTGATGCCCGAGGACCTCGCCCCTGTC
>NZ_JAGIBD010000051.1 GCF_017744555.1 Cellulomonas sp.
GACAGCCACCCTGCACGCCTACCTCGGCGCGCTGCCCGATCCCGATCGCAGCCGCACCGGAATCTCGAATGCCCGCGGCGGCGATTCGCGGTCCAGCGCGTGCGGTGGATCGTTCTCGATGCGCATGCCGCGCAGGCCGGTCAGCCCGCGCAGCAGCGCGTCGTCGGCAGGCGTTCCCGGCCCGCCACCGGACCAGTACGCGTCGGCGCGGCTGCGATCGGGATCGGGCAGCGCGCCGAGGTAGGCGTGCAGGGTGGAGGCAGCGAGCGTGGCCGCCTCCGCGTTCGCACGGGCCTGCGCGGCGTCGCGTGCGGCATCTGCCGGTGTGGTCAGGGCGACCCTCGCAGGGCGGGCCGTGGGTCGGGGTTCGGGTGCCCGGGATGAGAGCATGGAACGTTGGTCAGGTCGAGGAGAGCAGTCACACGATGAACAGCGACAACGGCGCGGGGCGCACCCCCGACCGACGGCATGCCGGCGACAGCGGTCGCGGCCCGGGTCCGGGCGGTCGGGGTGAAGGGCGCGCCGGGGAGGGCCGTTCGTCGAGGAGCTCGGGTGGGGGCCTTCCGCGCACCGGCGGGAAGGACTCCGGGCGCGGACGTCAGGGACCGCCTCCCGCGTGGGTGCGGGACGCCCGCGGCCAGGGACGCGGCGAGGCCGACGACCGCCGTGGGTACGGTGCGTCGCGGTCGGGTCGTGACGGCGCTGGGGCGTCGGAGCGCGGAGGCCGTGACGGAGCAAGTCGCTCCGGCGCAGGACGGTCCTCGTCGCAGGGCCGCGGCGCGGCCGGGTCGTGGTCCGGCGAGCGCGGCCGGCCTCAGGGGGGCGGGCCTGGCGGTCCGGGTGCCCCGCGAGGCGGCTATGCCGGCGGGCGTTCGTCCGAGGATCGCGGTGACCGACCCTATGGCGGGCGTGGCGACCGGGGGCCTCGGTCCGAGTACCCGCGGGACGACCGCGGCGGCGCGAGCCGTGGGTCTGGCCCCTCGTCGCGATCGACCTGGTCCGGCGATCGTGCTGGTCGGCCCACCTCGGCCGGTGGCCGATCGAGCTGGTCGTCCCGTGACGACGCTTCCGGTGGCCAGCGTGGCGGGTACGCGCCCCGCGACGGTGGTGGCGACCGTCCGCCGTACGGCGGTCCGCGGTCGGGTGGAGCCGGTGGCCCCCGTCGTGACGAGCGAGGTGCTCGCCCGCCGTACGGGAGGCGTGACGACGGCGGTCGCCCGTCGTACGGTCCGCGTGCCGAGGGCGCACCTGGTGCGTCGCCCTCTCGCGGCGGCCGTGACCAGGGCGGAGCGCCGAACGTGCGTCGCGACGAGCGTGCCGGTGGCACCGGTTCCCGTCCGCACGACGAGCACGGGGCACGTCCGTCCTACCCGCGCCGTGACGACCGAGGCCACGGCCCGTCGTCGGGCGGTCGGCCCGCGTTCGGTGGTGCTGGCTACCGGTCGCGTGACGAGCGTGGCGGCGGTGCGCCGTCCGGGCGGTCCGAGCGGCCCTCCGGTCCGCGTCGGGAGGGACCGGGCGCGGAGCGCTCGGGCTACCGACAGCGCGACGACCAGGGCACTCGTTCGTCGTACCCGCGGCGAGACGACCGCGGTGTCGCGTCGGGTCGGGCTCGCCGAGAGGGCGGCGCCGCTGGTCCCGGGGAGCAGCGGCATGACGCGCCTGACGGTCGTCCGACCGGGCGCCGCTCGACGGACCGTCCGCCCTTCGCTCGTCGGGACTCGGACCGTCCGCGGCCGGACCACCGTGGCGGCCCTCGTGACGACGTCCGGGGTGATCGCGAGGTGCGCGCGACGCGCCCGCCGCAGGATCAGCGTGTGGCGGGGCCGGAGATCCCCGACGACGTCGTCTTCGGTGACCTCGACCGCGCGGTGCGGGGGCGTCTGCGCACGCTCAGCAAGGACAACGCGGACGGGGTCGGCCGTCATCTGGTGATGGTCGGTCGGCTGCTCGACCAGGACCCCGAGCTCGCGTACGAGCACGCGCAGGCGGCCGTCCGTCGCGCGGGTCGCGTCGACGTGGTCCGCGAGGCGGCGGGTCTTGCTGCCTATCGGACGGGTCGCTACGCGGAGGCACTGCGGGAGCTGCGCACGGTGCGTCGGCTCAACGGGTCGTCCGAGCACCTGCCGGTGATGGCGGACTGCGAGCGCGGCCTCGGGCGTCCCGAGCGTGCGCTCGCGCTCGCGCAGGAGCCGGAGGCGGCGTCGCTCGACGCGGACGCGCAGATCGAGCTCGCGATGGTCGTCAGCGGGGCGCGGCTCGACCTCGGTCAGGCCGAGGCGGCCGTCGCGGCGCTGTCGACGCCTGCCGTGCGTGCGTCGCGCGGCGTCCTTGCCGTGCGCGTGGCTCAGGCCCGGGCCGCTGCGCTCGAGGCCGCGGGTCGGGCGGACGACGCCGCGGCCGAGCTGGCGGGCTACAGCGCCGCCGAGCTCGCTTCGGCGGCCGGGGACGTCGAGGAGGAGGACGAGGTCGTCGTCTTCGACCTCGACGAGGCAGACGACGAGGCGGGCGACGACGAGTCCGCCGAAGAGGCGGGCGACGACGAGGCCGAGCACGGCGAGGCGGCGGACGGCGCGGACGCGACCGGCGACGCCCAGGGCCACATTGCGGACGCCGCGCAGGAGGGTGACGCGTGAGCGCCGGTCTGGAAGGGTCGTCGACGCCGCTCGCCGACCGGTTCGACCTGGCGCTCGTCGACCTCGACGGGGTCGCCTACCGCGGCCACGAGCCGATCGACGGGGCGTCCGAGGGCCTGACGACTGCGCGTGACCGAGGCATGCGGCTCGTGTTCGTCACGAACAACGCGTC
This sequence comes from Cellulomonas sp., assembly GCF_017744555.1. GTDB lineage: Bacteria > Actinomycetota > Actinomycetes > Actinomycetales > Cellulomonadaceae > Cellulomonas. The sequence goes on from NZ_JAGIBD010000051.1 coordinate 2,809, forward strand.
GCGCGAGCCGGAGTCGGTGGCCGACCAGCTCACCGAGCTGGGCATCCCCACCCGTCCTGCGGAGGTCATGACGGCGGCGCAGGCCGCCGCACAGCTCCTGCGGACGCGTCTGCCGCGCGGTGCGAAAGTGCTGGTGGTCGGCGGAGCCGGGCTCGTCACGGCCGTGCAGCAGGTCGGGTACACGATCGTCGACTCGGCGGACGACGAGCCGGACGCGGTGGCGCAAGGGTTCTCGCCCGATCTCGGGTGGGTGCAGCTGGCGGAGGCCGCGTACGCGGTGCAGCGTGGCGCGTGGCACGTGGCGTCGAACCTCGACCTGAGCCTGCCGACCGCGCGCGGCTTCGCGCCGGGGAACGGCTCGCTCGTCGGCGCCGTGCGGGCCGCCACGGGTGTGGTGCCGGACAGTGCCGGCAAGCCGACGCCCACGATGTACCACATGGCGGTCGAGCGGGCGGGCGCGCGGGAGGCACTCGTCATCGGCGACCGGCTGGACACCGATCTGGCGGGCGCACGCTCGGGTGGGTATCTCGGGCTGCACGTCCTCACAGGTGTCAGCTCGGCACGCGACGACGTCCTCGCCGTCCCCGGCGAACGTCCCCACTTCATCGGCGCCGACCTGCGTTCCCTGCTCGTCGCCCACCCCGAGCCGACGCGCGCCCCCGACGGGTGGTGGTCGGTGCGCGACGCCGCCGCGCGGGTCACCGACGGCCGGCTCGAGCTCGGCCGCACCTCGGGCGACGGCGTCGAGGACCGGCTCGACCGCGTGCGCGCCGCGTGCGCCGCGGCGTGGGCGTTCGTCGACGACGGCGGTGAGCTCGACGCCGGGAGCGTCCCCGAGCTGGACGTGCTGGGGGCGGACGCCTGACGACCCACCTCCGCGCTCGGGCGACTCGCCGGGCCGTTGTGGACGGCGACCGCCGGAGCATGGGTGCCGCCGGGTAGCGTGGGCGCGTCCCGGCGACACCGGCGACGGGGTCCTGCGGGCGTCCCGGCGGTCGGAGCGCACGGGAGGGCCCGGGCAGCGTCGCGTGCGGCGACGTAGCGGCAGGCGCGGGACGACGAGAGACGAGGAGCCACCGTGAGCACGACGTCCGGCACGGACACCGACGCAGGGCGCGACGACGCGATCGCCCGCCCGACGCCGGCCTCGGTGCGCCCCGCCGCGCCGGGCATCGGCGCGGCGTCCGACGGGCCGACGGGCGACCCGTACGTCGACGAGGCCCTCACGCGTCTCGACGGCCTCGCCGACGCGCCGCTGCGTGAGCACGTCGCGGCGTTCGACGCGGTGCACGGCACCCTGCAGGACCGGTTGGCCGACGCGGAGGGCGCGGGCGCGTGACGACACGGCTGGACAGCGAGCTGGTGCACCGCGGGCTCGCACGGTCGCGCCGCCAGGCTGGCGAGCTCATCGCGGCGGGACGGGTGTCGGTGGACGGCAGCCCCGTCCGGCGGAGTGCGGTCCAGGTGTCGTCCGCGCACACGGTCGTCGTGGCCGCGGACGACAGTGACCCGGGGTTTGCCTCGCGTGCGGGGCACAAGCTCGCGGGTGCGCTCGACGCGCTGGGCGCCGACGGTCCTGCGGTGCGCGGGCGGGTGTGCCTGGACGCGGGGGCGAGCACCGGCGGCTTCACGGACGTCCTGCTGCGCCGGGGTGCCCTCCGGGTCGTGGCGGTGGACGTGGGGCACGGCCAGCTGCTCCCCGAGCTCGCCGCTGACGACCGCGTCGACTCGCGCGAAGGCGTGAACGTGCGGGACCTGGTCCGTGGCGACGTCGATCCCGCGCCCGAACTCGTCGTGGCCGACCTGTCGTTCATCTCGTTGACGCTCGTGCTGCCCGCCCTGGCGCAGGTCGCCGGTCCCGGCGCGGACCTGCTCGTCATGGTCAAGCCGCAGTTCGAGGTGGGCCGGGAGCGACTGGGGTCGGGAGGTGTCGTGCGAGATCCGGGGCTGCGCACGGGGGCGGTGGTCGACGTCGCTCGTGCGGCGCACGCGCTGGGCCTGGACGTCCGAGCGGTGCTGCCGAGCGTGCTGCCCGGGCCGAGCGGCAACGTGGAGTACTTCCTGTGGCTGCGCGGCGACGAGCAGGCCGGGCCGGGAGAGCCGGGAGGCGTCGGGCCCGCGAACGACCGGTCCGACGACCCGTGGCTCACGGCGGTCCGGACGGCCGTGGCGTCGGTCGTGGTGGACGGCGCCCCGCTCGCCGTCCCCGGCGCGCGACCGGGCGGTGTCGCGTGACGCGGCGGGCGCTGGTCGTGACGCACCGCGGCCGTGAGGAGGCCGTCGCGGCGACCAAGGAGGCGGTCGAGGAGCTCGAGGCCGCGGGCGTCGAACCCTTCCTGGCCCCCGAGGACGCGACGCCCGAGGACATGCCCGAGCTCGAGCTCGGGATCGTGCTCGGCGGTGACGGCACGATCCTGCGCGCGGCCGAGCTCACGCGCGGCACCTCAGTGCCTCTGCTCGGCGTCAACCTCGGCCACGTCGGCTTCCTCGCCGAGGCGGACCGGGACGACATCGGCGACGCCGTGCGACGGCTCACGTCGGGCGACTTCACGGTCGAGGAGCGCAGCACCCTCGAGGTGCGCGTCCACACGCCCGACGGCGCGGTGTGCTCCGGGTGGGCGCTCAACGAGGCCGCGCTCGAGAAGGTCGACCGCTCGCGCATGCTCGAGGTCATGCTCGAGGTCGACGGTCACCCGCTGTCGTCGTTCGGGTGCGACGGGGTCGTGGCCGCGACCGCGACGGGGTCGACGGCGCACGCGTTCTCCGCGGGCGGGCCGGTCGTGTGGCCGGACGTGGACGGCATGATCCTCGTGCCGCTGTCGGCGCACGCGCTGTTCGCGCGGCCGCTCGTGGTCGGACCGCGCAGCCGGCTGGCACTCGAGGTGCTCGACCGGTCGCCGGCCGCCGGGATCGTGACGTGCGACGGCAGGCGGCGCCTGGAGGTCCCGCGGGGGTCTCGCGTGGAGGTGACACGCAGCAACGTGCCCGTCCGGCTCGCGCGGCTGACACCCGCGCCCTTCACGACCCGGCTCGTGCACAAGTTCGGCCTGCCCGTCGAGGGGTGGCGCGGGCGGCCGCGACGGAACGGCGGACCTGCGACGGAGGGTGCACCGTGATCGAGGAGATCCGGATCCAGAACCTCGGCGTCATCGGGCGCGCCCAGGTCCAGCTCGGGCCGGGCCTGACCGTGCTCACGGGCGAGACGGGTGCCGGAAAGACGATGGTGCTGACGGCGCTGTCGCTGCTGCTGGGCGGCAAGGCCGACCCTGCGACCGTGCGGACGCAGGCCCAAGCCGCGGCGGTCGAGGGGCGCGTCGTCCTGCCCGCGGACGCCCCGGCGCTCGTCCGCGCCGAGGAGGCCGGTGCCGAGCTGGACGACGACGGCAGCCTGCTCCTGGTGCGGACCGTAGGCGCGGGTGGCGACGGCGGCAGCGGTCGCTCGCGCGCGTTCGTCGGGGGCCGCTCGGTGCCGCAGGGCGTGCTCGGCGAGCTCGCCCAGGCGCTCGTGACGGTGCACGGCCAGGCCGACCAGGCGCGGCTGCGTTCGCCCGCCCACCAGCGGGAGGCGCTCGACGCGTTCGTCGGTCCGCAGCACCGGGACACGCTCGCCCGTTACCGGGCCGCGTGGGCGGAGCGTGCTCGGGTGGACGCCGAGCTGACCGAGCTCGTCGAGCGCGCCCAGGACCGGTCGCGCGAGGCGGAGCTCCTGCGGCTCGGGCTCGGCGAGGTCGAGCGGGTCGACCCGCAGCCGGGGGAGGACGTCGCGCTCGCCGAGGAGGCCGAGCGGCTCGCGCACGCGGAGGACCTGCGTGCCGCGGCGTCGGGAGCCCACGCGGCGCTGACCGGCGACGAGGACGGCGGGACGGAGGCCCTGTCGGCCGCGGCCGTCGTCGAGCACGCCCGACGGCTGCTCGACCAGGCAGGCGCGCACGACCCGACGCTCGCCGCGCTCGCGACGCGCGTCGCGGAGGCCGGCTACCTGTTGGCCGACGCGTCGACGGAGCTCGGCGCCTACCTCGAGGACCTGCAGGCGGACCCGCGGCGCCTCGAGGTCGTGCACCAGCGGCGTGCCGAGCTCGGCACCCTGACGCGCAGCTACGGCGCGGACGTCGCGGAGGTCCTCGCCTGGGCGGCCGCGTCGGGTCTGCGGCTGCTCGAGCTCGAGGGCGGCGACCAGCGGATCGAGGAGCTGCGGGGGACGCGGGACGCGCTCGACGCCTCGATCGCCGAGCTCGCGGCCGAGCTGACGCGCGGACGGGCCGACGCCGCGCAGCGGCTCGCCGACGTCGTGTCGCAGGAGCTGACCGGCCTCGCGATGGCCGGCGCACAGCTCCAGGTCGTGGTGGAGCCGGCCGACGCGCCCGGTCCGCACGGCGCGGACCGCGTCGAGATGCTGCTCGTGCCGCACGCCGGCGCACCGGCCAGGCCGCTCGGCAAGGGCGCCTCCGGTGGTGAGCTCTCGCGGGTGATGCTCGCCCTCGAGGTCGCGCTCGCCACGGCGCCGCACGACGACGAGGCGCGTCCCGGCACGTTCGTGTTCGACGAGGTCGACGCGGGAGTCGGCGGTCGAGCGGCGATCGAGATCGGTCGGAGGCTCGCGGAGCTGGCCCGAGGCAGCCAGGTGCTCGTGGTGACGCACCTCGCGCAGGTCGCCGCGTTCGCGGACCGGCACCTCGTGGTGACGAAGTCCACATCCGACGGCGTCGACGTCGTCACGGAGTCGGACGTCCGTCCGGTCGACGGTGAGGACCGCGTGCGTGAGCTGGCGCGGATGCTGTCCGGGCAGGACGACTCGCAGGCGGCGCGCACGCACGCGGCGGAACTGCTCGAGCTCTCGTCCGTGGGACGATGAGCGGCGATGAGAGCTTCCCTGCGTAGACGCACGCCCCTGCCCGAATCCGGAGTCGTCGCCGGACCCGCCCGCGTCGACCCCCGGACCAAGGGGCTGACGAAGCGGCTCCGCCCGGGCGACGTCGCCGTCATCGACCACCTGGACCTCGACCGGGTCTCGGCGGAAGCGCTGGTGGCCTGCCAGCCCGCGGCGGTGCTGAACGCGGCCCGGTCGACGTCGGGGCGGTACCCGAACCTGGGGCCCGAGATCCTCGTCGCGGCCGGCATCCCGCTGGTCGACGACCTGGGTCCGGACGTCATGGCGATCACCGAAGGGCACCGGATCCGCGTCGTCGGCGCGTCCGTGTACGACGGCGAGACGCTGGTCTCCGAGGGTGTCGAGCAGACCCCCGCGACCGTGGCCACGACCATGGAGGAGGCGCGGGCCGGCCTGTCCGTGCAGCTCGAGTCGTTCGCCGCGAACACCATGGACTACCTGCGGCGCGAGCGGGAGCTGTTGCTGGACGGGGTCGGGGTGCCCGACATCACGACGCCGATCGAGGGTCGACAGGTCCTCATCGTCGTCCGCGGCTACCACTACAAGGAGGACCTCGTCACGCTGCGCCCGTACATCCGGGAGTACCGCCCGGTGCTCATCGGGGTCGACGGCGGCGCGGACGCGATCCTCGACGCGGGCTGGAAGCCGGACATGATCGTCGGCGACATGGACTCCGTGTCCGACCGGTCGCTCACGTGCGGCGCGGAGGTCGTCGTGCACGCCTACCGCGACGGTCGCGCGCCCGGGCTCGCCCGGGTGGAGCAGCTCGGCGTCAAGCACGTCGTGTTCCCGGCGACGGGGACCAGCGAGGACGTCGCGATGCTCCTGGCCGACGACAAGGGCGCCGAGCTCATCGTCGCGGTCGGCACGCACGCCACGCTCGTCGAGTTCCTCGACAAGGGCCGGTCGGGCATGGCGAGCACGTTCCTCACGCGGCTCCGCGTGGGCGGCAAGCTGATCGACGCCAAGGGCGTCTCCCGGCTGTACAAGCACCGGATCTCGAACCTGCAGCTCGTGCTGCTCGTGCTCGCCGGGCTTCTCGCGCTCGGCGTCGCGCTGGCGTCGACCGCCGCGGGCCAGACGCTGCTCGGGCTCCTGGGCGCGCGCATCGACGACATGACGTCGTGGGTCCGCGAGCTGTTCGGGGCCGCGCCGTGAGTCCTCACGCCGACCCCCGCCACACGCCCCTGTTCGCGGCGCCGAGCTGCGCCACCCCCGACGGAGACCTCGCACCGTGATCGACTTCAGGTACCACATCGTCTCGCTCATCTCCGTGTTCCTGGCGCTCGCCGTCGGTATCGCGCTCGGCGCCGGCCCGCTCAAGGAGACGATCGGTGACACGCTCACCGGCCAGGTCGAGCAGCTGCGCGCGGAGAAGGACTCGCTGCGCACCCAGCTCGACCAGTCCTCCGGCGACCTCGCCGACACCACCGCGTACGTCGACGCGGCCGCGCCGCAGCTGCTCGCCGGCGCGCTCACGAACCGTCGCGTGGCCGTCGTCGCGCTCGGCCCCGTCGAGGACGACCGCCGCAAGGCCATCGACGACCGTCTCGCGCAGGCGGGCGCCAGCGTGACCGCGCACGTGACGCTCACGGAGTCGTGGACCGACCCGGACGTCGCGAGCTATCGCCAGGCGCTCGTCGGCAACATCCTCACGCTGCTCGACCCGGTCCCGGGCGAGGACGAGGGGGCGCAGACGGACCTCACGTACGCCCTCATCGAGGGCCTCACCGGCGCCGACCCGGCCGCGCCCGACACGCTGACGCTCGACTCGGCGAGCATGCTCGAGGTGCTCAGCGGCGGCGACTCGCCGCTCGTCACGCTGCAGGACCCGGTCGAGGTCCCCGCCGACGCGATCGTCGTCGTCGCACCCGCCGAGCAGAAGGAGTCGGACGCGTCGCCCACGACCGCGGCGGACCACCAGGAGCTCGTGGACGCACAGCTCGGCGTCCTGGCGGCGGCGCAGAAGCTCACGGAGGGCGCCGTGCTCGCGGACGGGGCGCTCGGGGGCAGCCTGACCTCGACGATCCTCGACGACGACGACCTCGCGTCGACCCTCACCACGGTGTCGGAGTCGGAGCAGGTGCCCGGCCAGGTCTCGGTGCCGCTCGCGCTCGCGGCGCGCATCGGCGGTGTGAACGGGCACTACGGCTTCGGCGACGGTCTGACGGTCATCCCCGAGCCCGTGACGCTCCCGCCCGTCGACCGCACCCCGCAGAGCGCGCTGGAGCCGCCGGTGGGCGGGACCCAGGGATGAGCACCCACCCGTTCCGCAAGGTCGCCGCGGCGATCGCGGGCAGCCTCACGACGGGCGTCGTGCGCGGTGTGCTCGACGCGCAGGCGCCCGGGGGACCGGCGCGCTGGACGCGGACGAACCACCGCGGCGAGCCCGTGAGCATGCTCGAGGGCCCCGCGGTGGCCGCGGGCCTGCTCGTCGGGTCGGTCGTCGGCGCCCCGACCGGGCGTGCGGCGGCGGCGATGGGCGTGGCGACGGCGGCGGGTGCGGCCTTCGGGATCGTCGACGACCTGGCAGAGGACGCCGAGGCCAAGCGCAAGGGCCTGCGCGGTCACCTCGGTGCCATGGCGCGCGGCGAGATCACGACCGGTGGGCTCAAGGTGCTGGGCATCGGCGCAGGTGCGCTCGTGGCGGCCGCGATCGCGCTCCCGGGTCGCGACGGCGCCGGCAGGTCGCTGCCGCGCGCCGAGCACCTGTTCGACGTCGTGACCTCCGGCGCGCTGGTCGCGGCGAGCGCGAACCTGCTCAACCTCCTCGACCTGCGTCCCGGTCGGGCGCTCAAGGCGGCGACGATCGTCGCGGCGCCCCTCGCCCTCGGGAACGGGGCAGGTGCCGGTGGGGCGTCGTCGGTGCTCGGTGCGGCCGGCGCCGCGTTCGACCAGGACCTCCACGAGACCGACATGCTGGGGGACGGTGGCGCGAACGCTCTCGGTGCGGCGCTCGGCGCCGCGCTCGTGCTCAGTGCGCCGCGACGGGTCCGGCTCGGGGCGCTGGCCGTCGTGGCCGGGCTGACGATCGCGAGCGAGAAGGTGAGCTTCACGCGCGTCATCGAGCGGACACCCGTGCTGCGCGAGCTCGACGCCCTCGGCCGGCGGCCCGTGCACGTGGCGCCCGCCACCTCGGCGCCCGCGGGCGCGGCGTCCGGCTCGTCGACGTCCGGTGTCCCGTCGGCCGGCGGTCCCACGACCGGTCCTTCGTCGACCGGCGCGGCGTGAGCCCAGCGGTCCGCCGCCTCGTCGGCGGCCTCGGCGGCGCCGCCGCGATGATCGCGGCGATCACCGTGCTGAGCCGGTTGCTCGGGTTCGCGCGGTACCTCGTGCAGGCCCACGTGTTCGGCCCCGGCAGCATCGGCGGCGCCTACAACACGGCCAACATGCTGCCGAACATCCTGTTCGAGGCGGCTGCCGGTGGCGCGCTCGCGGGCGCGCTCGTGCCGCTCCTCGCGCTGCCGGTCTCGCGGGGACTGCGCAAGGACGTCGACGGGATCGCCTCGGCGGCGCTGGGGTGGACGCTCCTGATCCTGGTGCCGCTCGGTGCGCTGCTGGCGGCGGCGAGCGGGTTCATCGCGAGCATCTGGCCGGGCGACCTCGACGCGGCCTTCCGCGACCTGCTGCGGTTCTTCATCGTGGTGTTCGCGGTGCAGATCCCGCTGTACGGCGTCGCCGTGCTGCTGTACGCCGTCCTGCAGGCGCACAAGCGGTTCTTCTGGCCGGCGTTCGCGCCTGTGCTGTCGTCGGTCGTCGTCATCGCGACCTACCTGGTCTACGGGGCCCTGGCGGCCGGCGAGCGGGACGACGCCGCGGCGGTCGGCCCGGGGGCGTTGTCGTTGCTGGCGTGGGGCACGACGCTCGGCGTGGCAGCGATGTGCCTGCCGATGTTCGTGCCGGTGCGCCGGCTCGGCGTGCGGCTGCGACCGACGCTCCGGTTCGCACCGGGGATCGGCCGCCGCCTCGGCTCGCTGGCGTTCGCGGGCGTCGGGTCCGTCGTCGCGCAGCAGCTCGCGATGCTCGTCGTGCTGCTCGTGTCCCCGTGGACGGGCGACAAGGGCACGTTCAGCCTCTACCTGTGGTCGCAGCAGGTGTACCTGCTCCCGTACGCGGTGCTCGTCGTCCCGCTCGCCACGTCGACGTTCCCGCGGCTCGCGGCACGTGCCGCGGCGGGCCGGCACGTCGAGTTCGCGGCCATGGCCTCCGTGACGACCCGGGCGGTCGTCACCGCAGCCGGCGTCGGTGCAGCGGCCGTGGCCGCGGCGGCACCCGCGGTCGCCGAGGTGTTCGGGGCACTCAGCGAGGACCAGGACGCGCTCGCCGCGATGGCGCCGACGATCACGTTGATGCTGCCCGGTCTGCTCGGGTTCTCGGTGATGTTCCACGCGTCGCGCGCGCTGTACGCCCTCGAGCGGGGCCGGCTCGCCGTGACCGCGAACGTCGCCGGCTGGGGGACCTCGGCGGTCGCGTCCGTCGTGTTCGCCGCGCTGCTCGCGCCCGAGGGGAACGACCCGGACCGCACGCTGGTCGCGCTGGCCCTCGCCAGCTCCACCGGCATGCTCGTCGGCGGCATCGCGGCACTGACCGGGCTGCACCGCGCGGCCGGTGCGCAGGCCCTGCACGGGCTCGCCCGGACGGTCGTGGTGGTCGTGACCACGGGTCTCGTGGCGGCCGCGCTGGGTCGCTGGGTCGTCGACACCGTCGGCTCGCTCATCGGCGGGGGTGTCGTGTCGGCGATCGCAGGGGCGGCCGGTGGCGCGCTGGTCGCGGTCGTCGTGGTCGGCGCGGGGATCGCCCTGCTCGACCGCGGCACGGTGACGGGCTTCCTGGGTGTCGAGCGACAGCCGGCGCCCGCGGCGGACGCCCTGCCACCGGTGTCGGACCCGACGGACTGACCGTCGGCACGCGACGAGGCGCATGAACAGGCGCCGACGTGGCGGGACTCACCGCGCCGACCTCTCGGGAGAACGCTCAGCGTCGGGTAGGCTGGAATCCCGTGACAGAGCGCGCGCATCGACTCTCCGGGCGGTCGGACTCCACGACCCGGCACATCTTCGTCACCGGGGGCGTCGCCTCCTCACTCGGCAAGGGCCTGACGGCGAGCAGCCTGGGCCGCCTGCTTCGATCCCGTGGCCTCAAGGTCACGATGCAGAAGCTCGACCCGTACCTCAACGTGGACCCGGGCACCATGAACCCGTTCCAGCACGGCGAGGTGTTCGTCACCGAGGACGGCGCAGAGACGGACCTCGACGTCGGCCACTACGAGCGGTTCCTCGACGTCGACCTGGTCGGCTCCGCCAACGTGACGACCGGGCAGATCTACTCGCAGGTGATCGCCAAGGAGCGGCGCGGCGAGTACCTCGGCGACACCGTCCAGGTG
>NZ_JAGIBD010000052.1 GCF_017744555.1 Cellulomonas sp.
GAACGTGTGGGAGCACGTGTCGGACGTCGCCTTGTTGCACAGGCCGACGCCCTCGGTGTCCGGGAAGTTGTACGCGTTGCCGATGACCGTGCGCACCGCCGTGCGCTGGTTCAGGGACCCGGACATGCCCGGGTCGATGAACACCGGCCACGTGGTCGCCGGATCGCTCAGCAGGTCCGCGTCCGGGGTGATCGTCACGGCGTCGTCGCCGATCTCGGCGTCCATCGCCACGGCCTCGACGCCCGGCGCGGGCGCGACGGTCGGATCGCCGATCGCACCACCCACCGCGCCCGTGCTCGCCGACGCCCCGCGCCCGGCGCGCCCGTCGCCGGGGGTGCTGGAGTCCCACATCGCCGGCACCGGGCTGGTGAGCACCACCTGCCCGTCACCGTCGGTCACCGCGAACCCACCCGAGGGCTCGGCCCGCAGCTCCACGCCCTCCGACGTGACCACGTCGAACGTCAGCTCCGCCAACGCCGGGTTCGCCGCCGCCTGCGCCGACTCCACCCGCAGCACCTGCGAGAACCCCGTCGCGTCCCCGTTCACCGACACGACCAGATCCACACCCGGCAGCACCGCCGGATACGTCACCCGAGCACCCTCGACCACCGGCTCGGTCAGCACGAACGGCGCGTCATAGACCACCTCGTGCCCGTCACGCTCCACCCGCACCAACGGCATCCCGTCCGACCCGTCCGAGAACACCATCGGCACCACCGGCGACACCACCTGCACACCACCGTCGGTCACGACGAGCGCCGGGTCCACCGGCTCCCACCGCCCCGACACATCCGTGCGCACCGCCGCCATCGACGAGTCCAACCGCACCGAACCATCCGGCAGAGCAAACGTGCTCGACCACGCCGTGCGCTCGGCCACCACCTCCACCGGCACGTCACACACCGCCGCCAGCACCGCCGCCTCACCCGCAGTGCCCGCCTCACCCACACACACCGGATCGGCGACGACGGCGCCACCCGGGACGGCGCCCGCCGGCACCGCCGGCGCCACACCCACCACCGCCAGCGCGACCACCAGCACCGCGCCCCGCGTGCGAGCACCACGGACCCGTCCGCGCGGAGGTCGCGGGTCCGCCACGCGCGGTTCTCGTCCCGCGCGCTCGGCGGTCATCGGACCATCACCTGCTTCCCGGCCATGCCGTCGTTGTTGATGGTCTGCCACGCGCTCGTGCCGCTGTACGACACCTTCCACTCGCCCTGCGGGCTGACGAAGAACACGTCGTCCTTGCCGTCGCCGTCCAGGTCCGCGAGCTGGAAGTCCTGCGTGCCGTACGCGCCACCGCTGTTGTTGACGACCTTCCAGGGGCCACGACCGCCGTACGACACCCGCCAGGCGCCGTCGCCGCTGTTGGCCCAGAAGATGTCGCCCTTGCCGTCACCGTCGAGGTCACCGACCTTGACGTTGCCGCCCGCGTTCGCGTCACCGCCGTACACGACCCACGCACTCGTGCCGCCGTGGGAGACGAGGAACCGGCCGTCGGGGTGGGCGAAGAACACGTCGTCCTTGCCGTCGCCGTTCATGTCGACGAGCTGGAAGGACTCGGTGCCGAAGCCACCGCCGTTGTTGATGACGTTCCAGCCCGTCCTGCCGCCGTACGACACGCGCCACGTGCCCGTGCCGGCATGGGCCCAGAAGACGTCGTCCTTGCCGTCACCGTCCAGGTCGCCGAGCTTGACGTTGCCGGCGGTGTTGGCGTCGGCGCCGTACAGCTGCCAGGCCGTGATGCCACCGGAGGAGACGAGCCACCGACCGTCGGGGTGGGCGAGGAACACGTCGTCCTTGCCGTCACCGTCGAGGTCACCGAACCGGTACCAGCTCGCGGGAAGGTTGCCGGGCGCCCCGATGGCCGTCCAGGCGGACCGCCCGTCGTACGACACGCGCCACCTGCCGTCGGCGGGGCTGACCCAGAACACGTCGGCCTTGCCGTTGCCGTCGATGTCGATGCCGCTGGCGTTGCGCGCCTTCGGCGGCGCGGGCGGGGCCGGGTCGAGCGCAGGGAGGATCGAGTCGGGGTTGCGGCACGCGCCGCGCAGCTTGTCGATCGTGACGACCCCGGTGTAGGTGCGCACCTGCGAGACCGCACCAGTCCACGGGTTGCCGGCGGCGCCTGCGACCTTGCCACGGCCGACCTGGAAGCCACCCGACGCAAGCCACGAGGTCCCGGCGGGCACGGCGTCACCCTGGTACGGGACCATCTCACCGGGCTCGTCGCCGTTGCCCAGGACGCACACCACGAGCTGCACGGTCCCCCCCGAGGCGTCGCGCAGGCCCGTGAGCTGGGCCCACTGACCAGGCACCACCGGGACCGTGGACACCGCGACCGCGCGCGCCGCCGCGCCCCCGTCCCCGGCGGGGACGCTGAAGGCCCAGCACGGTGACGCGGCTGGGGCGCAGCCGGTGCTGGACACGCCCAGCTCGAACCCGGACACGACCGTCCCGTCCTGACTGACGGCGGTCGCCGTCGGGCCGACCTGATCGGCACGGACCGTGGCCATCACCGAGTACGAGCCGTCGGTGCGCACCACGGGTGCGGACGTCCCGGCCGTGTCACCGGGCGCGTCGAACACCAGCGCCCGGTCACCCGGGTCACCACCGAGCGCGGCGACCGCGCCCTCGTCACGCGTGACCCCTGCCGACACGGTCAGCGGCGAACCCGCGTTCGCGACGTTGGCGGCTGTGGTCCCGGACGGCTCGTCGAGCTGCCACACGTCGCTGATGCCGGCGAAGTCGACGGTGAACCGGAACGTCGCCGTCGGACTGATGTTGCCCGCGCGGTCGATCGCGCGGGCGGAGAGGGTCTGCGAGCCCGCCTGCGTCGGCGTCACGGGCACCTGCGGCGTGTCGGCCGGGGCCGAGCCGGTGGCGCCGGCCGTCAGCCAGTACTCGTAGCGGTCGACGTCGCTCGCCCCGGCCGCCGCGAAGCGGAACAGACCGGGCTGACCGACGCCGCCCGAGGTCTCGTCGGCGGCGTACTTCGCCTGCAGGCCGGAGACGGCCTCGACGGTCGGGACCGGCGGGGGCGTCGTGTCGACCGTGAACTCGCACGACGTGACGGGCCCGGAGCGGCCCTGCGGGTCGAGGCCCGCGACGAGCCAGCGGTACTGACCGCCGTCGTGGAGCAGGCCCGCCGGCACCTGGATCGCGTGCTCGGCGCCGCTGCCCTGCGCGGGGACGGGGCCCGGGTCCCACACCACGACGTTGGGGTTGAGGGCGCTGACGATCGCGAAGTCCGCGTGGACGTTGCCGCCGTCGGGGTCGTGGACCACGGCCCGCAGCACCGGGGTAGGGATACGGATGTAGGGGCGCCCGGCACCGACGACGCACCCGGTGTCGGGCCCGGTGGTGCGCGCGTTCACGGGCGCCAGGGGTGCGCGGTTGTACGTGATCGAGAAGGACGCGTCCCACGAGTACCGCTTCCACGAGGCCATCGAGCCTTCGTCGGCCGCGAGGCCGAAGGACGCGAGCGAGGTGTTCGCCGCCGCGACGGCGCGCGCCTGCGCGGTCGCGTCGAACTCGATGCGCCGCGGCTCCCGGCCCGCGCCGCACCCACTGCGATGAGTGATCGTCTGCGTCTGCAGCGGCTGCCAGTACCCGCCGCCCGGGTAGGACGTGCTCTGGTCGAAGTCCGACACCGCGTAGAGGGTCACCGGCATCGGCGTGCACGAGTAGGAGTGCGTGCCGGTCACCGCGAAAACGGCGCTCTGCACGTCACCGGGCTCGAGCGCGCCCAGGCCCGCCAGGCCGGCGAACTGGTAGAGGAGGCGGCTCTTGAACGTGTGGGAGCACGTGTCGGACGTCGCCTTGTTGCACAGGCCGACGCCCTCGGTGTCCGGGAAGTTGTACGCGTTGCCGATGACCGTGCGCACCGCCGTGCGCTGGTTCAGGGACCCGGACATGCCCGGGTCGATGAACACCGGCCACGTGGTCGCCGGATCGCTCAGCAGGTCCGCGTCCGGGGTGATCGTCACGGCGTCGTCGCCGATCTCGGCGTCCATCGCCACGGCCTCGACGCCCGGCGCGGGCGCGACGGTCGGATCGCCGATCGCACCACCCACCGCGCCCGTGCTCGCCGACGCCCCGCGCCCGGCGCGCCCGTCGCCGGGGGTGCTGGAGTCCCACATCGCCGGCACCGGGCTGGTGAGCACCACCTGCCCGTCACCGTCGGTCACCGCGAACCCACCCGAGGGCTCGGCCCGCAGCTCCACGCCCTCCGACGTGACCACGTCGAACGTCAGCTCCGCCAACGCCGGGTTCGCCGCCGCCTGCGCCGACTCCACCCGCAGCACCTGCGAGAACCCCGTCGCGTCCCCGTTCACCGACACGACCAGATCCACACCCGGCAGCACCGCCGGATACGTCACCCGAGCACCCTCGACCACCGGCTCGGTCAGCACGAACGGCGCGTCATAGACCACCTCGTGCCCGTCACGCTCCACCCGCACCAACGGCATCCCGTCCGACCCGTCCGAGAACACCATCGGCACCACCGCCGACACCACCTGCACACCGTCGTCAGTCACCACCAACGACGGATCCACCGGCTCCCACGCACCCGACACATCCGTGCGCACCGCCGCCATCGACGAGTCCAACCGCACCGAACCATCCGGCAACGCAAACGTGCTCGACCACGCCGTGCGCTCGGCCACCACCTCCACCGGCACGTCACACACCGCCGCCAGCACCGCCGCCTCACCCACCGACGCCGCCTCGCCGACGCACACCGGGTCGGCTGGCGCGACCTGGGTCAACCGCACCGCGGCGGCACCGGCGGGCACCGCCGGCGCCACACCCACCACCGCCACAAACGAGAGGCCAACCGCAAGGGCGACGCCCCACTTCGGACGACCGCGCAACCGCACCGCAACCACGTCCCACCCTCGCCTCTCGTCAACGACTATCGCCCTGCGCCCGTTCACACGACCGTCAGAATCACCCCGGGTGAAGCCCTGCCCGCGGATTGTGTCCGCCACATACAACAACGCGCCCGCCTGGTCGAGCGCGAGGGAGTCTCGAGAAGAAGCAAATCGCCTAGACGAAAGACAGGACCCTCCCCTTGAGCTTCATTACCTTCCAGAGCCTGCACCCTCTCCCATCTTGAACCACAAGTCGCGTGTTCTTGTGACCGCAGCCCCCTCGACAGCACATATTGCTTCGCCGAGTGCCATCGACAGGCCCTCGTCGAGACCCCTCGATCGGAGGTAGCGACGCAGTCTGTAGTCGTCGAAAACGGGAAATCCCTCTGCATCCCAATCGACATCCACCTCGCGACCCGTACGAAGGTGGAACAGGCACCCTCGACCGTGAATGCGGTACTCTGCGAAGTCAGCAATCGTGCCCGAGCGCTCGAGGCGGGAATTCGACGCTCCCTGCACTGCACGCTGGAACCTCTTCCAGCATGACATCACGTCTGCAATAAAATCTTCGGCGACCCCGTCGGGAAGAGTCACCTTCGAATCCGATCTGGCCCGACCGACGCCACATCTCTCATCAGGTCGTCCAATGAACCCCACTTACCTGGGACAATCACAGACTGGGGCTCAACGACCCTGAATGGGACATCGATTCCTGCGCGAGCGGCCGCCGCTACCCTGTGATGGCCGTCCACGATGATGCGCAATCCGGCATTCTCGACGACATCAATGGGCGCCCCCTTCCACCCTTCGTTTGCCATCGACTCGGCAATCGAAGCAACTTCGCGCGCGGAGCCACGTCCAGACAATGCTTCGCTTCGGGTAAATGCACTCGGTGGGGCTACATCGCAACCCGTGTTGTGCACCAGCACCGGCGTCTCGCCGACGTAGTACGTGTGCAGGTCGGCGACCTCGAAGTTGTAGGCCGTGAGGTCGGCCGAGTACACGGACGCGGTGGCGATGGTCATCGCGACACCGGCCGCGAGGACCTTCTGGCCCGCCTTCAGGTCCACCGCGTCGACGAACGTGCGCTTGACCGCGTCCCAGATCGGGTGCTTGTCGGTCGCGTCGATCACGGTGCCGTCGGCGAGGGTGAGCTTGACCATCGTGTGGTCGCCCGAGTGCCGGATCAGGTTGACCACGGGGCGGTACCCCGTCAGGCCCGTCTTCGGGTCGGTCGCCATCACCAGGTCGCCCACCTGGACGTCCTTGATGGGTTTCTTGGCGCCGTTCGCCATCAGGACGGGTGTGGACGCGGTGAAGCTGTTGCCGATCGAGCAGGCACCGCCGCCCGAGGGGCTCGCCTCGGCGTTCGCGGCTGGCTTCGCCGCCGGCTTCGCGGCCGGTGGCGCCGCGTTGGGCTTGGCCCCGGACGGCTTGAGGTTCGCCGCCCGGTTCGAGATTGCGCTCGCGGGCCGGTTGACCGCGCCACGAATTGCCCTGCCCGCCGAGGTGACGGCGTTCTGGACACCCGGGATCTTCATGGCCAGTCGGCCAGCTCCAGCGAACGCAACCGCCGTCAGTGCACCCATACCCGTGTCGAGGGCCAGCGATCTCCACGAGAACTTCTGCGTCTTCTGAACCCTCGTCCGCCACAAGTTCGTCGACGCGTTGCCCGCCGCCCCACCGAGAGCGAAGCAGCCGTAGGTCGCCAGTGGACCAGCCACCGCGAGGCACCCCGCCGTGACGACGGTGCCGACCGCGAACCCGACGATCTCGGCCTGGTACTTCTTGACGAACCCGCCCACGGCGGACGCGCCCCGTCCGACGGCGTTCTTGACGGACTTCCAGGCGCTGCGCCACGGGAGCATGCCCGTCGGGTCCCAGAAGGTCATCGGGTTGTTGTCGGCGTACGTGTAGGCGGCCCACTGCTGCGGCTTGCCCAGGTCCATGACGGGGTCGACCGAGATGAACCGGCCGAGGGCCGCGTCGTAGTACCGCGCGCCGACCTGCGTCAGGCCGGTCGTGTCGGTCGGCTTGTTGAGGAACCCGCGGTCGCCCGGCCAGGCCGCCACGTCACCGCGCGAGTTGCCGTACGGGTCGGTGCGGCGCACCGTCACGGCGTGCGACACGTTCGCGATCGCGAGGCTCGCGGTCTGGTGCGGGTCGCTCACGAGGCTCGTGACGTCGGAGTTGCTCGGACCCGTGCGCACCGCGACGGTGCTGCCGCCGAACTCGTAGTAGCGCACCGCCGTGACCGTGCCCGTGGACACCGTGAGGTTGAGCTCCTGACCACCCGGCAGGTAGACGGTCGTGACGCCGCCCTGGCGCCGGACCAGCCGGTCGCCCTCGGCGGTGTACACGTACGTGCCGGCCGCGGTCGAGCCGGACTCGCTGACCTGCTTGAGCCGCCCGTCGGCGTCCCACGAGAGGCTCTGCGCGGGCTTGCCCGCACGGTTGCGGGTGATGGTGTTGCCCGCCGCGTCGTAGCCGTACGTGCTGGTCGTCGTGCCGGTGGGGCCCGTCGCGGTGACCGCGGTCACCGCGTGCGGACGCGGCTGGCCCGCCGCCGGGTACGTGTACGCGTACGTCGTGGTGCCCACGGACGTGCGCTGCACCTCGCTCGTGCGGTTGCCCGCGACGTCGAACCCGTACTCGCGCCAGTACGGCGCGGGCCCGCCGAGCCCCGCCACGCTCGGGGCCGCCGTGCAGCTCGCGCTGCTCGGGGTCCACGCGTGCGTGAGACGCTGCAGCCCGTCGTAGCGGTAGCACTGCGCGTCGACCGGCTTGCCGGTCGGCCGGTCCACCACCGACGTCGGGTTGCCCGCGGCGTCATACGAGTACGTGATGTCCTGGTCGTAGCCGGACACGCCCTCGCGCTGCGTCCACGTCTTCGACAGGCGACGCGTGCCCGTCTCGTACGTGTAGTTCACGAAGTCGACGTACGTGTTGCCCGCGGAGTACCGCAGCAGCTCGCCGTACGCGTCGTACAACGACCCGGTCACGTACGCGCCGTTCAGCCCGCTGCCGGCCATCCACTCGGGGACCGACAGCGCGTCGAAGTACGTCGTGACCTTCTCGGACTTGAGGTTGCCCGCGGCGGGCAGCGTCACCGACGAGCGCTGCCCGTCGAGCGCGTACTCGTAAGCAGTGGCGTACGTGCCGGCGAGCTTGCCCTCGGCGGCCGGGATCGTCACTGACTGCCCGACGGGGCGGTAGGCGTCGTCGTACCCGGTGACGGCGGTCGTGTACGCGGCGCCCGACACGTGGCGCGTCGAGGACGTCAGCTGCCCCTTGGCGAGCGTGTCGTACACCCAGGAGGCCTGCAGCTCACCGGTCGCCGTGCCGAGCCGCTGCTCGAGCGGACGGCCCAGCAGGTCACGGACCACGACGGACGTGACGCCGCGCGCGTCGGTCGTCGAGACCACCTGGTCGGCCGCGTCGTACGTCGTGCTCGACGCACCCTTGTCGGGGTCGTTCGTGGCGACCTGCCGGCCGCGCACGTCGTACGTGTACGTCCAGCGGTTGCCCGCGCCGTCCGTGACGGCCGTCCGGCGGCCCGCACGGTCGTACTCGTAGGTCGCGGTCACGTGGTCGCCCGTCGGCGCGTCACCCGTGTACTGCCACAGCTCCACGAGCTGCCCGCGCGCGTCCGAGATCGACGTCTCCGGCATGCCGCCGGTGGGCGGGTCGACGCTCACACGGTCGCCGCCGTACGTCGTGGTCGTGCGCCACCGCTCCTGCTCGCCGACGTCGAAGATCTCGGCCGTCGTGCGGCCCGCGCCGTCGTACAGGTACCGGGTGCGCGCCGGCACGGCCGACGTCGCGCGCACCAGCGTCGCGCTCGGTGCACCCGTCGTGAACCACTGCCCGTTCTCGTACGCCACCAGGCCTCGGCTGTCGTAGCCGGTGTCGGTGACCAGGCGCCCCGGGTTGTCGCGGGACGTCGACACCGACTGCGTCTGCCGCGGGCGCAGCATGCCGTCGTACAGCTCGACGGTCTTCTGGTAGTCGCCCTTGGCGGTGAGGGTCTGCGTCGTCACCGAGCTCGGGCCCGTCGCCGAGACGGTGTACGCGAACGTCATGTTCGCGGTCGTCGAGGCCTGCGGGCGACCGGGCAGCCACACCGCGGTGGTCCGCCCCAGCGCGTCGACGGTCGCGCTCGTGACCTTGCCGTTGGCGTCGGTCTGCCGGGTCGGCGTGCCCCACGCGGGGTGCACGACGGTCGTCGTCGTCATCGCCGTGCGCGGCCCCGAGCCGTCCGGGTCCGGCGTGGTCTGCGCGACGCCCGTCACCGGGCCGCCCGTCGCGGGCGTGTACGCGATCGTCGACCGGGCCCCCAGGGCGTCCGTCGTGCTGACGGCGCGGCCGTGCACGTCGTGCGTCGTGGTCTCGTCGGTCGTGTACGTCGGCGTCGAGCCGTTCCAGCCCGACAGGCTCTGCGACGACGTCACCAGGCCGCGGGTCGGCGCGACGCCGACCGCCTGACCGTCGTACGCGACCCGCTTGTCGCTGATGACGTCGGCCGGCCGCACGGGCGTCGCACCGCACCCGACGCCGACGACCTCGGTGCGCGACGTGGCCGCCACGATGTGCTTCGCGGTGTTCCGCACGTACTCGATGCGGGTGCAGCGGTCGTCGCCCGGGACCGACACGTCGCCCTGGTCGTCGACCTGCGTGGCGACCCCGTAGGTCGGGTCGTACGTCGTGACGACGCGCGTCGTGCGGCTGCCGCCCGGCAGCGCGGGTGCGGCCGTGCGCTCCTCGACGGTGCCCACGCCGATGTACGTCGCCCTGCTGCCGTCGGCGCCCGTCGCGGTGGGGGCCGACACCCACGGGACGTTGCGCGTGCCCGACAGCTCGGCGCCGCCGGGGCCGTCGAACACGACCTCCTCGCGCACGAACCCGTTGAGCCGGTCGACGTCGGCGATCCCGTCGACGGCCACGCTGCGCGTGCCGCCGCCCGGCAGCCGGTCGCCGTCCATGCCGCGGAAGTAGCGCGTGCGGGTCATGGAGCGCTGCGCGGTGGCCGCACCGGTCGTCACGTCGACCGTCTCGTAGCCGCGGAACTCGTTCCACGTGCGCTCGGACTCGGGGACGAACGGGTTGTCGTCGAACCGCCACGCGGCGTCGCCGTGGTACGTGTACGCCGTCTGCACCGACAGGCTCGCGTCGTCGTTCGGGTTCTCGACGACCGAGCTCACGAGGTACTTGTGGAAGTACTCGACGATCGGGCCGCCCTCACCCACGGGCTGCCAGCGCACGGGGAAGCAGCGGCGCGTGTTCGACTCCGGCGACGCCGGCAGGTTCCCGACGGTGCAGTCCTGCGGCGTGTAGTTCAGCGAGACGCGGGCGCCGGTCTCGGTCTCGATCGCGTTGATGCGGAACCGGTTCATGGGCGGCCCGGCGTCACCCAGTGTGTCGACGCGGTTCGCCATCTGCGTGCCCGCGAACTTCACGTCGGGCAGCGTGATGGCCGTGCCGACCATGCCCTTGTGCCCGATCCGGTCGAGCCACATCGCCTTGTCGGTGGAGTCGCCCGGGTCGGGGAACGTGTGCGTGAGCGTCCAGGAGTCGACCGCCTGGTACGACGTCCCGGAGCGGACCTTGGTCGTGACGCCCGTCAGCCGCTTGCGCGAGAAGAACACGGGCGACGTCACGGACGGGCACGACGTGGTCGACGTGCACACGAGGTCCGCCGGCACGTCGGGCCACGCGCTGGCCTGGGCCGGCGCGATCGCGCCCGGGTCGCACGCCACGCCGGAGGTCGGCAGGCAGCGCTCGGAGACGGTGAAGTCGACGCGCATGGGCGCCGGCGTCGACGCCTCGGTGCCCGCGACCTGGCCGTACTCGATCGACACGGGGTAGCCCCCGCGGACGTACGTCGACACGGCCTCGCCGAGGTTGCGGCCGTAGCCGTTCGTCTCAGTCGCGTACGTCGTGGTCAGCGAGTTGCCGGACGTGTCGACGACGTACTCGAGGTTCCAGCGCCAGGTCTGCATGCACCACGACGCCGCGTAGGTCGGCGAGTAGCACGGGTCACCCGGGTGGTTGCCGTACACGGGCACGGACCACGCCGAGTTGGTCTTGGTGGTGTCGGTCGCCGAGCGCTGCCCGCGGCCGAAGACGTACTGGGTGCCGTCGGTCGTCGTGACCTTCCAGTACTCGCCGTCGTTGTCGTCGTTGAAGCCGCCCGTGAGGCGCTCGACGCGCGTGCCGTCGTCCTCCTTGAGGCGCCACGTGCCCGTGGCGGCGTCCTTGACGAGCTCGCTCGAGTGGCCGGAGAGCGACAGCGTCGCGTTGTCGCTCATCCAGCACAGGTCGCCGGTCACCCGGTCCTTGTTGTTCGCGGCACCGCCGCGGTCCTGCGCGCAGGACTGGTAGCGCCGCTCGACGAACCCGGTCGCGAGGTCCCAGCCCTCGCCGATCCAGGACGACTGGTTGTTGGTCGAGGCGACCTTGCCGTCGACCGCGCTCGACGAGTACGAGAGCGCGAGCTCGGGCTCCGGGCCGCCCAGCGCCGGCGGGACCCGCAGCGGGTACGCCCAGCTGAACGTGCCGGTCTGCCCGGACACCTGCCACGACGACGACGGCGAGAGGGACGTCGCCTGGAACGACCCGGCGCCGCCCGCGGGGGCGGCGGCGAGGGCCATGACGCGCGCGGAGGACGCGGGGACGACGGCCGTGACGGTCGACGCCGCGAGGTCGTTGCGGGACTCCAGAGGGGTCTGCTCGCGGCACTCGGCGCGGTCGGGCGCGGTGAGCGCGCAGTCGGGCAGGCTCACGACCCGCAGGCGCGACGCCCACGCGCCGCCGTAGGCGCGCGCGAACGTGCCGTAGTCGACCTCGACCTCGAGCGGCGCCTCGGCGAGCGCCGCGGCGGCCTCGGGCGTCGTGCCCGCGTCCGCCGGGGGTGCGTCGGGGGTCGGCGCGTCCGTGGGCGCCGGCGCAGCGGGCGTCGGGTCGGACGTGGGGGTCTGGGTCGTCGTCGGGGCACCCGTGGGGGTGCCGGACGTGGACGACGCCGGGCTCGGGGTCTCCGCGTCCGGCCGGGGCGAGCTCGTGGGGGCGGCCGCGAGCCGGCGGGCCGCGGGGGCGAACGACGCGTTCTCGACGCGCGCCGTGCCCGACGCGGTGCCGGCGGACGGTGCGGCGTCCTGCGACGCGGCGGGCCCGGCCGGTGCCTCGGGGTCGACGGGCGTGCCGACGCGCAGCAGCACCCCCTGGACGCCCGCCGCGGACGCGGCGCGCTGGTCGAGGACGTCGACGGCGACCTCGGCCGTCGCGGCGGGGGCCTCGGCGCCCGGGGC
>NZ_JAGIBD010000053.1 GCF_017744555.1 Cellulomonas sp.
CATCCACTCCCCCGTGCGGAACTACTACATGGCGCGCAACACCGTGCTGCTGGTGCGCTCGGGCCTGCTGCCCGTGGCGTGGCGCGTGGGCTACCTCGCGTGGATCACGAAGTACACCGGCTTCTACGTGCTGGCCGTCCGGCCTCGTCGGACCAGGGCGCGGCTACTGCTGCGCGGCTTCCGCGACGGCGTCCTCGGCCGGACGGGGCCGCTCACCGCGCCGCCCTCGCAGGCCCCCGGGGTCCGCTAGAGTGCCGCAGGTGTCGACCGGCAACGCTCCCCGGGAACGCCGGTTCGGTACGGACGTGCTGTGGGTCGGCGGTGGCATCGCCGTCTACGGGCTCGCGTCCTTCGCCTTCCTCGCCCTGTGCGCGCGAGCCCTCGGCGAGGGTCCCGGCTACACGGCGCTCGCTCTGCTCTTCACGCTGCTGAATGCGGTCGGCATCGGCCTCTACCTGCCCGTCGAGCAGGAGGCGTCGCGGCAGGTGTCGGCGTTGCGATCACGCGGACGGGCCACCGCCGGCGCTCTGCGAGGACCCACGACGTACGTGGTGGGATCGCTCGCCTTGGTCGCGATCGTGCTGATCGTCGCGGGGCGGTGGCTCGAGGTGACGTTCTTCGAGGACGTCACCGGGATGACGGCGGTCCTCGGTCTCGCGCTGCTCGGCATGGCGGTCGCGTACCTCGCACGGGGCGTCCTGGGGGGCACCGGCAGGTTCCCGCGCTACGGCATCCAGCTCGCTCTCGACGGAGGGCTGCGCATTGTGGGCGTCCTCGTTCTCACCGCGCTGGACGTCCGGTCCGCCACCGCCTACGGCGCGGTCCTGGCCGCTGCGCCGCTGATGTCCACCGCTCTTGCGCTGACGCTCGCCGGTCGCCTCCTGACGCGCGACGAGGACCCGCAACCGGTCTCGACCACGATGCGTGCGCTGGTCGCGGCGTCCCTGGGCTCGCAGCTGCTCGCGAACGCGGGTCCGGTTGCCGCGCAGCTGCTGAGACGCGCGGACGAGGTCGCGACCGCCGCACAGCTCGTGAACGCCCTCACCGTGGCCCGGATCCCGCTGTTTCTGTTCGCCGCGGTCCAAGCGGTGTTCCTCCCGCAGCTGGCGGCCTACGTCGCACGCCACGAGCGCAACCGGTTCAGCTCCTCGCTGCGCACGGCGCTGCTTCTCACCGGGGTGATCGGGGCGTTCGGGATCGGCGCGACCGCGGTGGTCGGCCCGGCCGCCGTGCGGCTGCTCTTCGGCCCTGAGTTCGACGTCGACCGCACCGTCATCGTGGTGCTCGCGGCGTCAGCGATCCTCTTCATGCTCGTGCAGGTGATCGTCCAGGCCATGCTCGCGCTGGCGCGTGACGGGTGGGCGATCTGCGTGTGGGCCGCAGGGCTCGTCGGCCTGCTCCTCTGCCTGGTCGTCCCCCTCGGTCTCGCCCTCCGCGTGTCGCTCGCCCTGACCGCGGGCTCCGCGACCGCCCTCGTGGTAGCGGCCCTAGCCCTTCGTCACGTCATGCGGGGCTGGGCCGACGCCACGCAGCCCGTCCCCACCGCGGGCATCCCCGGAACCACCACCCAGGAGAAGAGTCCTTGACCGACGCGCGTCACGTCACCGCGATCATGCTGGCCTACGGCGCCGAGCCGTACCTGCACGACGCCGTCGCGGCCGTCCTGGACTCCGAGGGCGTCACGGTGGAGCTGGTCCTGGTCGACAACGGGTGCACGACGGACGCGGTCACCACCCTCCCCGCCGACCCGCGCGTCCACGTCGTGACGCCCGAGCGGAACCTGGGGTTCACCGGGGGAGTCGACCTGGGCGCCTCCAGGGCGACGGCACCGGTCCTGGTCCTCGTGAACTCGGACGCGATCGTCGAGCCGGGCGCCGTGCGGGCGCTCGCCGAGGCGCTCGACGAACCCGCTACCGGCCTGGTGAGCGGACTGGTCACGCTGGGCGAGGACCCGGACGTCGTGAACTCTGTCGGCAACCCCGTGCACGTCCTCGGGCTTTCCTGGGCGGGCCACATGGGCGATCCAGCCGAGGCGCACGCCACGCCCACCGACATCCCGTCGGTGACGGGTGCGCTGATGGCCGCACGCACGTCCACCTGGTCGGAACTGGGCGGCTTTCCCCCAGAGTACTTCGCCTATCTCGAGGACCTCGAGCTGAGCTGGCGCACCTGGCAGCGCGGGCTCCGCGTCCGTTACGTGCCCACAGCACGCGCGGTGCACCACTACGAGTTCAGTCGCTCGCCGCTCAAGATGTACCTCGTCGAGCGCAACCGGCTGCTGTTCCTCGCCACCTGCTACTCCGGACGCCTCCTGGCCCTGCTCGCGCTGCCGCTGCTCGCGTTCGAGGTGGCGATCACCGCGGTCGCGGTCGCGCAGGGCTGGGGCCGGCAGAAGGTCGCCGGCTGGCGATGGGTGCTCGGGCACCTCCGCTGGGTCCGTGCTCGGCGTCGCGAGGTGCAGGCCGCGCGCCTGGTCCCGGACCGCGAGCTGGCGCACCTGCTCTCGACGCGTTTCGACCCCGCCCAGTTCCCGCTCCCCCCCGGAGGCGGGCTGCTGCAGGCTGTGCTCGCCGGCTGGTGGCGCGCCGCTCGCCGGCTCCTCTGACGGACCGCCACCGCCGCCCACACCCACCCGAACGGGAGAGTACTTTTGCACCCGAGCCGCCCGGCCACGGCCTCCCCGTCGCGACACTGGGTCCCCGTGTTCCTGCTGCTCTTCGCGATGCTGGCGACTTGGGCCCTCACCACGCCCCTGATGGCGGTGCCCGACGAGCCGAGCCACGTGATCAAGGCCGCAGCCGTGGCACGCGGACAGCTCGGCGGGGAGCTCGGACCACCGCCGGCCGACACCTCGGAACCCGGCGCGCCCACCTGGGTCCAGGTCCCTTCGGACATCGCCGACCTCGATGACTACCCGAACTGCTTCCGGTTCGAGGGTGAGCAGGCGGCGGACTGTACGCGGCCGCTGGACGACCGCCGCGCGGAGCTCGAGCAGGTAGGGACCTACGCCGGGCAGTACCCCCCGCTGTACTACGCGCTCGTCGGCTGGGTCAGCACGCTTCTGCAGCAGGAGACGGCCGTCTACGCCATGCGACTCGTCAGCGCTGCACTCTGCGCGTTCTTCCTCACGTGGGGCGTCCGACGCATGGCACAGATCGCGCCGCGGCGCGCGGTCTGGGGTGTCGGTGTCGCACTGACCCCGATGTGCCTGTTCATCATGGGCTCAGTCAACCCCAACGGGCTCGAGATCGCTGTGGCGCTCAGCTTCTGGAGCGCGTGCCTCGCACTCGCCCGGCGTCGCTCGGACGCGGACGTCTCCGTTCCGCCGCCGACGTCGTGGTTCGTGCAGGCGGTCGTGTCGGGGGCCATCCTCGTCAACCTCCGCTCCTCGGGCCCACTCTGGGCCCTGATCGCGCTCGCCACCGCCGTCGTGGCGGCGCGCCCCGGGGCCGTGGCCGCCCTGGCCCGGTCGCGGGCGCTGTGGTTGTCCGCCGCCGCCGCCGCAGCAGCAGCCGTTACGGCGATCGCCTGGGTGGTGTCGCACGACAACATCGTGACGACCCGCGACCTCTTCCCGGAGTACGGCGAGCCCAAGCTCGTGGTCGCCGTCGTGCTGCTGTCCACGGCAACGCTGGTCGAGCAGATGATCGGCAACTTTGGCTGGCTGGACACCCCGTCCCCGTACCTCACCGTCCTGGCCTGGAACACCGCGGCCTGCTCGCTCGTCCTGCTGGCACTGGCCCAGCGCGGCGCCCGCCGGCCACGGGCGGCCGTCCTCCTGCTGCTGGTGGCCGTGCTGATCGTGCCGGTCGCCCTGTCGGTCCCGACCGCTGAGGCCGCGGGCATCGTGTGGCAGGGCCGCTACACATTGCCCATCGCTGTCGGGCTCCCGCTCCTCGCCAGCGTCCTCACGACGTCGCTGCGGGGCGAGACCGTCTGGCTGGTCGACCGTATGCTCACGCTCGCGGTCACCCTGCTGGGCCTCGGGCACGTCGCCGCGTTCTACTGGGCGTCTCGCCGCTACGCCGAAGGGCTCGGCGGGCGCTGGTCCGCGCTCGCACCGGAGTGGGAGTCGCCGCTCGGCTTCCTCCCCGCCGTCGCGCTCTACGCCGCGCTGGTCGCCGTGGCGATCGTCGTCGCCGTCCGCCGGATGCGCGCAACGTCTCCCTTGCGGGCAGCGGTCAGCCCGGACGACGTCGAGGAGCTGGTGACCGCGGCCTGACAAGCTGGTCCCGGGTCCTCGACGACGTCCTCGTGATTAGCGCTCCGCCGGCATCTCGGGGACGCCGGGTGAACGACCCAGCTTGCGGGCGATCGTCAGGCTCGACCGCACCCCGGGCGTCTCGAGCACACGCGTGAGGTCGTCACGGACGCGCTCGAGGTCTGCGCGGAGCGCGACGATCTCGGCACGCGCCTCCTCCAGCTGCTCGCCCGTGGGGAGCAGCAGGTCACGCGCCTCGATGGCCTCCCGCTGGAGCCGGTCGGCAGCGTCCCACAACCGTTCCTCGCGGACTCCGGACACGGGCTCCGCCAGCTGTCGGCGCATCTCACGCTCAACCTCGGCACGCGCGCGGGCGTGGGCGGGTGAGCCCGGCGCCCCGCCACCCACGCGGGCCTGCAGCAGGGCCTCCCGCTCGACGGCGGCGGCGACGTCGTCCGGCGTCAGAGGGTCGAGCCCGGCCACCTGCGCGATGTGGCTCACCAGGGCGTCGCCATCCATGCAGCCCCACCGGTCCGCGGGCGCCACCTCGAGCAGGTCCCGCGCCAGGATGAGCGCGCCACGCAGCACCACCTCGTCCAGAGTGACGTCCGCAGCGCGCCACTCGTCGTCCACGATCCACGTGTCGCCATCCCTGTGCAGGACGTTGCCCGGGACGACGTCGAAGGGCGTCTCGGGAGCGGCGTCGACGGCCCGGGTGCGCAGCAGCTCGACCCACGCCATGACGAGCTCGTCCAGGCGCTCAGGGTCGGCGAGCGCCAGCTCCGCCAACGAGGATGCCCCGGCGGCGTAGGGCTCGCTGTAGGGCAGGACTGTGAGGCCGTCCTGTGAGCCGCTGCCGAGCAGCTCGCTCGTGATCTGAATGGCGTCCGCCTGCCGGTGCACAGTCTTGCGGACCTGGAACGCCCGTCGCCGGTGCAGGGAGAAGTACCGGGCGAGACGGCCCTCGGGCCACAGCGGGGCGGGGTCGCCACCCGTGCCCGCGATGAGCAGCAGGGAGTTCGCGAACTCGGGCCCGACGCCAGCCGCGACCAGCTCGCCCCAGAGCGCCTGCTCGTCCAGCAGCACAGGGCGCGGTGTGGTCCAGTCCGGGCTCGGGAACGCCGGGAGGTTGTCCGCGAGCCCCGGTGCGTGCTCGTACAACCCGTCGGACAGCACCGCGCGCGTCAGCTTGTAGTCGGGGAACGCACCCAGCACGTCGGTCTGCTCGAAGCCGGCAGCGTGGGCGAGCCCTGCGAGCTTCCGGCGCGAGAACGTCCGCGCTGGGCCGTCCACCGGATACCCCTCGACCGAGTGGAACACCTGGTTCGAGTGGTCCTCGGGCGCACCAGCGAGATACTTGACGCCCAGCGGGTTCTCGATCGCGAGCACGAGCCTGCCACCCGGCCGCAGGGCGCCACGCAACCGCTGGAGGAAGTCCACGTACGGCGCGTCGTCCGCACCGCCGCCCCCCACGTACTCGAGGACACCGACCACCACGACCAGGTCGTAGGCGCTCTCCGCCGGCAGGTCGACGACCTCGCCGTTGACCACCGCCACGCCGGGGAGGTCACGAGTCCGCTCCGCAGCGACCCTGGCGCGGGCGAACGTCGGCTCGAGCGCGTCGACGTGCGCGCAGGTCTCACCCAGGTACCGGGTGATCGCACCGCACCCCGCACCGACCTCGAGCACCGTGGCCTCGGTCGGCAGGTCGAGCGCTCGCAGCACGTTCGCGCGCGACGGCGAAAGGTGGTAACGCTCGGGCCAGGACTCCGCCGTCGCGAACAGCTCGTCGCTCAGCGAGTCGAGCGGGAGGTCGCCCTCACGCATACGGTCGAAGAGCACTCCCTCCGAACCGTCCAGCCAGGTGGCTCCCGTCTCCCGGAGCACACGCACCCCGTCTACCACCGAGTGGGGAAGAAGGCGCAGAGGCGTCGAGCTCGTGGCGTCGCCAGACATGGAACTCCGTTTCGTCATCGGACCGGCTGCGGACATCACCCCTGCACGACGTCACGTACTGCGCAAAGGTACCCGTAACCGTGTCGCGCGGTGGGCTCCAGCACCGTGCCCTCCGCCCACTCGTTCCACGCGTTCACGAACACCAGTCGTTCCTGCTCCGGTCGGTCGGCTACCGCCTGCGCGGTGGCGGAGAGCCACCGCCGGAACGTGTAGGGGTTGGATCCGTACCAGATGTCGGCCCGCCACTGCCGCCGGGCTGTGTTGTCGAAGTCGACCATGACAGCCGGGTATGTCCGTGCGTCGAGACGCGTGAGCCTCTTCTCAGCGTCACGGACGAGCGCGCCGTAGCCCAGCAGGTTCCCGGCGAACTCCGGCTCGGCGCCGAGGTCGGCGTAGTCGATCCAGTCCCAGCGGTGGTTGTGCGGCGGGAACCAGTGCGTTCCGTCCAGACCGGCGGTCGCAGCGTCGCGGTCGAGCCCGTCGAACTCGCGGGCGACGTCGACGTTGAGCAGGAAGAGCTCACCGACGCCCTCCTCCCGCGCGCGGCGCCGCCAGTGCTCGAGCACGGCGGGGTAGTCCGGGATCTGCGAGATCCGGTACACCGAGAGGACGGGACGTCCGTCGACGCGCAGGTAGCGCTCGTCCTTGAGGAAGTCCATGACGTCGTCGATGAACAGCGTCGCCGGCACCTCGTCGTAGTCCTGCCCGATGAGCATGTCGGACGACCTACCGTCCCACCGTCTCGTCCAGTTCTCGTTCGCCCACATCACGCAGTACTGCTTGGGCGTCGACCCGGCGTGCAGCTTCTCGATCGGCATCGAGAGCAGCCGACGCCCCGCGAACCAGTAGTAGTAGTACATGAACGCCTCGACGCCGAAGGCGGAAGCGAGCTCGTGCTGCGCCTCGCGCACCTCGTCCAGACGCAGGTCGTAGAAGCCGAGCGCCGACGGCAGGCGCGGCTGGTCGTGGCCGGGGAAGACCGGGTGGGCCGCGGTGACGTTGCGCCACTCGGTGAAGCCCTCGCCCCACCAACGGTCGTTCTCGGGTGTCGCGTGGAACTGCGGCAGGTAGAAGGGCACGGCGCGGATCCGGCGCGGCCTGGGCTCGCCCGGCTCGTACCGCGACAGCGACGCCTGCGCCGCGGGGACGTCGGCGCGCTCGAGCACCGCGAGCCCGGCCTCCGCCGAGAGGACGCCGACGAGCCTCTCGACCGCGTGCGCGGCCGTGCCGTCGACCTGGCCGGCCTCCTCCGCGAAGTCGTCAGGCGTCATGGCCAGCGAACGCAGCCCCTGGAGGACGATGCCGCGCACCCAGTACATCGATCCGGCGGGGAACCGCAGGGCGTCGCGGTCGAGCTCGAGGCCGAGCCGCTGCAGCAGCTCGCGCGCGATCTGCTCGTCGCCGCCCCAGAAGTCCGGCCCCAGGACGCTGCCGTCGGCCGTGACCGCACCGAGGTCGGGGTCGGTCGCGAACGCCTGCAGAATCTGGGCCACGTTCTCCGACGACCCCAGCAGCGCCTCGAGGAACGACGCCTTCCACGCCTCGCCGTCGCCGCCCAGCTCGGCGTGGCCAGCACGCCACGAGCTGCGCTTGGTGTGGACCTTGAGCACGAGGTCGTACGGGTCCAGCAGGCCGGCGTTGACGACCGAGACGGTCGGGAGGATGTCACGACCGTGGTTCGCGCAGGGGAGGACCGCGACGTTGCGCAGCCGGTCGAGGGCCGCGGCGTCGACCTCGACGGTCTGCCCCGAGCTGTTGGTCACGAGCAGGTCGAAAGGTACCGGCACGTGCGCGAGCTGCGCGACGAGCTCGTCGACGAGCTCGGGGAAGTGCACGTGCATGAGGACGGCGACACGCGACGGCTCGGCGAACGGGAGCGCCTCGTGCACGCGCCACGCGTCGGGGAAGAGGTTCGACTGCCTGCCGCGGCGCCGACGCAGCCACGACGACATGCTCGTCACATCACCCGTCTCGGCGACCCGCGGCCGTGTCCCCGCGATGCGGGCGCCGAGCGCGATCCGCACCCGCTGCACCCGGCCCCGCAGGGCCGCACGCGTGAGCTCCCTGCCGGTCAGCGCCTTCACGGCCGCCTTCACGGGCGCCGTCACGAGCGTCCTCCCCGCGGTCCCGACCTGTCGCGACCTGCTCGTCGTCATCCGCCCTGCCCTCCGCGGCGTCACAGCCACTCGTCGATCCTCGTCCCGTACCGTCGCAGCACCTCGTCCGCGATCGCCTCCCCCCGCGGCGCCAGCTCGGGGCGCCTGCTGATCTCGCGCTTCACGAACGGAAGACCGGCGTCGAGCAGCCTCTCCCACCCGGCGATCGTGGGGTTGTCGGCTGCGTCTACGACGCTGCGCGCGGGGAACAGCGCGTCGGTGCTGAAGCCCTCGAGCTGCAGCAGCCGCGCGAGCCCGAGCTCGTTGCGCATGATGATGCGCTGCTTGTCCTCGTGGTGGCGCACGCTCGCGTAGAACCAGGCTAGCGGCTGCTCCGTCAGCACCCCGCCGTGGAACGCGAGCCAGTAGCTCTGCAGGTGGCGGCGGAACTGCTCCGTCTCCGTGACACCCCAGACGTCGGCGGTCGACGCCTCCCCCGCGGCCAGGACGTGCCGGACGTCGGCGAAGGGACCGACCAGCGAGTCGTTGGCGAGCACGACGTGCCGCGCACGCGCGATCGAGGGGTCGTGCGCCAGGCCGACCGACCACGAGCCGAAGTCGTACCCGACGTTGGGCTTGCGCAGGACCGTGACGCCCTCGGCCAGGTCGCCCCCCCAGTCGAGCGGCCCCCGCGCCGGCGAGCTCGAGACGACCACCACCCGGTAGCCCCCGGCGACGAACGTCGCGACCAGCTCCCGGAACGACCGCGCGACGGGCGCCCGCTCGGCGTGGTGGACCAGCACGGCGACGCGGTCGGCCGGAGCACGTCCGCCGTCCACCTCGACACGCACCGCACCGGCAACCATCCGTCGGACCACGGCCGGACGGCCACCTGCGGTCACCGTCGTCCCACCCAGCGCAGGCGCCGCAACGGCCACGTCAGACGCCAGACGGTGCTCCGACGCATCTGCTCCAGCTGGACCCACGCCGCGTCTCGCTGCCCGCGGACGACGTCGAGCTCGCGACGCAGCGCTGCGAGCTCGACGTTCTCGCGGACGTCGTCCTCGGACGCCGCGCTCACGACGACACCACCGGGTCGCTCGTGGCGTCGGCGCCCAGGTGAACGGGCGCGTGCCACGTCCCGCGCAGGCGCACTGCGCCGTTCTCGACCTCGCCCTGCGCGCGGACCGCGAGCGGGAACGCCTTGTCGAGATGGTCGTACGTGTGTCCGCGGCTGCGCACGGCGGTCGAGAGCCGCCAGTTGGCGGGGAGGAGAGGGAGCTCGTCGAAGACGTAGTCGATGTACCCGCGCCCCGGCTCGAGGTCGACGCGCGGCCCGTGCTGGCGGGTGTTCGTCCCGGCGATGCCCACGCCGTTCTCGTGCACGAAACCGAGGGCGATCGACACCTCCGACACGGGCTCGTGCACCTCGTAGGAGACGCGGACCGTCAGCGGTTCCCCGGTGAGCAGCACCGAGACGGGCGCGCCGTCCGCACCCAGGAGCTCGACACCGCTGACGCGGACCTCTCCGGACCCGGTGCGTGCGACTCCCTCGGGGGTGTCGACCTCGGGCGTGCCGGCCGCGGCCGGCACGTTGGCTGCCTCCGCACGGTTGACCTCGGCGAGGTACTGGTCGATCACCTCCGGCGCAGCACCGATGGCGCGCACGACGCCGTGGTCGAGCCAGACGGCGGAGTCGCACAGCTCTGCGGCGAGCCCCATCGAGTGCGTGACCAGGACGATCGTGGTGCCCTGGTTGCGCAGCCGGAAGAGGTGGTCGAAGCACTTGCGCTGGAACTCCTCGTCACCGACCGCGATGATCTCGTCGACGATGAGGATCTCCGGCTCGACGGTCACCGCGATCGCGAAGCCGAGGCGCACGTACATGCCGGACGAGTAGATCTTCACCGGGGAGTCGATAAAGTCCCCGAGGCCGGAGAACTCGATGATCTGGTCGATCGCCGCGTCGACCTCGCGCTTGGTCAGCCCGAGGATCGCGCCGTTGAGGTAGATGTTCTCGCGCCCCGTGAGCTCGCCGTGGAAGCCCGCGCCGAGCTCCAGCAGTGCGGACACCCGACCGTCCACGAGGACGGCGCCGCTCGTCGGGCGGTACACCCCGGCGAGGATCTTGAGCAGCGTCGACTTGCCGGACCCGTTGTGGCCGACGAGTCCCACGGTCGTCCCGCGAGGGACGTCGAACGACACGTCGTCGAGCGCGTCGAACTGTCCGCCACGAGAGCCGCGGCCGCGCACGACGCGCTCCTTCAACGAGTTGCGCTTCTCCGTGTGCAGCGCGAACGACTTGCTCAGGTGCTCCACCCGGATCGCGGGACGCTCCACGGCGCTCACAGCTCCTCCCCCAGGTCCCCGCCCCGACGCCGGTGCACCCACGCCCCGAGGGCGAGCGATGCGGCCGCCCAGGCAGCCATCCCCAACCACGCGGTTCCGCTGCCGACCTCGAGCCCGTAGGTCAGGTCGCGCAGCGTCTCGACGAACAGGCTGATCGGGCTCCACTCCACCATGGCACGCAACGGGAGCCCCCAGCGCTCCGCGGGGACGTAGTCGAGCGTGTAGATGATGGGCGTCGCGTAGAACCCGAGCTGCAGGAACACCGCGACGAGATGCGCGAGGTCACGCGTGTGGACGTTGAGGACGGCGAGCGCCGTCGCGAGCCCGGAGGTGAACAGGACGAGGAGCACCGCCCAGAACGGGACGAGCAGCCAGGTCCAACCGAGGTTGCCGAGCACGAGCAGCACGCACAGGTACAGGCCCAGCTCGATCAGGCTCTGCACGCCCTGCGCCACCATGGCACCGAGCACGGGGGCGTACGCCGGGAAGAAGATCTTCTTGAGCAGCGCGCCCGTCCCGATGAGCCCGCTGATGCCGGCGTTGATGCTGGACGCGAAGAAGGTCCAGGCCGTCAGACCCGCGAAGAGCCAGATCACGAAGAGCCCGTCACGCCCCGACCCCATCTGGGGAGGCGGCATCCTGAAGACGACCGAGAACACGACGGTGTAGATGGCCAGCGTGGCGAGCGGCACCACGAGCGACCACGCCCACCCGAGCGCGGAACCCTTGAACTTCGACTTGAGGTCCCGCTGCGCGAAGTTCCACACGAGGTTCCACTGGCGCCAGATCGGCGGGGTGGACCTGACCTCGCGAACGGCGCGGCTCATGCCTGTATCGACCTGCGTCACGTGCGACGCTCCTGCTCTGTGAGATGCGCACCGCAGTCTGCGGCACGTCGTCCTGGCGCTCTCTCGCCACCGGTCCCGCACCGCTGGGGCGCGGACCTGGCGCTGGGATCCCATTCGGGCCGAACGCCCGCCCTAGACTAAGGGTTCCCGATCGAGATGAGGACCTACTGCCATGCGCATGCTCGTCACCGGCGGGGCCGGCTTCATCGGCTCCAACTTCGTCCACCAGACCGTGCGTGAGCGCCCGGACGTGCACGTCACGGTGCTCGACGCGCTGACGTACGCGGGCGACGAGCGCAGCCTCGACC
>NZ_JAGIBD010000054.1 GCF_017744555.1 Cellulomonas sp.
GGCCCGCGGTAGTCGGGGATCCCCGAGTCCGTCGAGACGCCCGCCCCCGTCAGCACCGCGAGGCGCCGCCCCGCGAGCGTGGCCACCACGTCCGCGAGCGTGCCCGCGCGTGCCGTGCCGGTGGTGCTCACGTCTCCACGGTACGACGCGGGTGGGCGGTGCTCGCAGCGGGGTGGAGGCCTGAAGCGCGTCGTAGGCCGTACCGTGCCGGGGTCTCGAAGTCCGTCGCTGGAACGCCGGACAGCGCGCGGCGGCCCTCGGTAGGTTTCGGGTGCCGCGCGGCCGTGCGCCAGGCGCGGCTGGCCGCACGACGACGCCGGGTCGGCCGCTCGAAGGGGGAGCGCACGTGGTCCAGCTCTGGCGGAGCTTCTCCCACCTGATCCCGCTGGTCGTCGTGGTCGGTGGCGTCGCGTTCGTCGCTGCCGCGTGGGTCGGCTGGGAGCGCGCGGGCAGCCGGCGCACGTGGGCG
This sequence comes from Cellulomonas sp., assembly GCF_017744555.1. Lineage (GTDB taxonomy): Bacteria > Actinomycetota > Actinomycetes > Actinomycetales > Cellulomonadaceae > Cellulomonas. The sequence goes on from NZ_JAGIBD010000054.1 coordinate 470, forward strand.
GCGGTGCGCCGCGCCTGCTACGACGGCGCGTTCGCGGTGTGGGTCGTCGCGGTCGCGGTCATCACGTTGTCACCCGGAGCCGGGGCCGGGCTGCCGGGGATGGAGCCGAGCGTGCGGATGGTCCCGTTCGCCGACCTGGCCGACCTCCTCACGTCGTCGGTGCACTGGGAGGTGCCGCTCGTCCAGATCGGGGGGAACCTCGCGCTGTTCGCGGCGGGCGGTGCCCTCACCGTGCTGCGCGGCCGGTCCGGTGTGCTGCGGACGGCGTCGATCTACTTCGCCGTCAGGGTCGTGATCGAGTCGATCCAGTACGTGATCGGCGGACGATCGGCCGTGGTGGACGACGTGATCCTGGCGGGTGTGGGGGCGGGGATCGGCGCGGCGTTCGTCATCGTCGCCCGACGCCTCACCGCCCGCGGCGACCGGCGGGCTGCGGTGCCGCAGGCTGCAGGAGCGGCCGCCGGCGCGGGGGTGAGCGACGACGACTGACCCTCGCCCGGCACGGATTGGGTGCTGGGGCTCCGAGCGGGTACTCTCAGACGCCGAGGTAGCGTGTCCGAGCGGCCTAAGGAGCACGCCTCGAAAGCGTGTGTGGGTGAAAGTCCACCGTGGGTTCAAATCCCACCGCTACCGCCACCAGGGTGTCGACGCGGTTCGGCACCACATAGCGACGGAACCTGGGTTCCGGGCCCCGACAGGGGCTCTGGGCCCAGGTTCCGCCGTTTCAGGGCCTCGACCCACCGGGCGGACGACGCCAGCGGCGGTCTCGCTTCCTGGCCGTGCTGGTAGCGGGAGCGTCAATCGGCACGTCCGGGCGGAGCAGGCTGCACGCGAACCGCGGCAGTTGACGGCCGACCTCACGCTGCGGCGCACCGCGTCGGTTGTGCCGATCGAGGAACTGCCGGATTTGGGTGCATGTGGCGGACGGCGACCCCAAGATCGCGCCGTCGGGGGTGACCCACAAGCGGGGGCGCAACCGCAACGCTAGGACCTGCGGGTCGCGTTCGGCCAGCACTGGCCGCGTCGACGGGCGCGACGAATGCTAGTGGGGCGCCGCTGGCCGCGCGAAACAAGTCATGCGCAGCCGGTGACGCCCCTCGTTTGGAGTGGCGAGCGTCACGGGGTAGCGGCGGGTGCCGGTGCGACTGCTGGCGGTACATGGAGGGTTCCGGTCGTGTGCAGATGGTGCATGATCTGCTGCCGCTTGCTCTTCCCGAGGCTTGTCATGTCGCCGGTGCGGTGCTGCTCGAGAAACTGGTTCAGGCCGGCAGAGGCGCAGCAGACTTAGTCGGTTCGGGAGCCACCAGAGCGGCCATCTTCGTCACGGCCCCCTGATCTTGCTGGTTGCGTTGCCATCGTCGCGTCCGATGCTGTCAGAGACAGAGTGCTCGACCCAGACGTCCCCGTCCTCCGCGACGAATGTCAAGTGGACCACCACGGCGTACGCCTGGCCGCCGACCTTCTTGAAGGTCGGGGGGAGTGGGCCGAAGTCGCTGTACCCGGTGCGGCCCTCGCGGGTGAACTCGCGATGGGAGGGGGTGAACCACTCCTGGCCGGAGTGGTCGGACTTACTGGCTGCACCGTGACCGCGTGCTCGACCTCGACGGCCTGCGTGGCAGGGACGGCACGAAGGTACGAGCGCGGGTCTGCCGCCTGGTGGATGAATGCGGCCGCCAGCTCGGCGGCGCGGCTGGTGTCCTGGCGCCACACGTGAGCGCAGCCGGTGCATCGGTAGCGGTGGACCGTGATCAGCAACGTCGTGGGTCGCCAGCCCAGCGGCTCATGGGCCAGCTCGCGCGTGACCGTGTCCCGCACGGCGCCCTCGCAGCCGCAACGCTGGCACCAGCGATCCGGCTCGACGACCCGGCAGGCCAGCACCGCACGGTCCGGCTCAAGCCGTCGCCCGTGAACTTCCAGGCCGAGCTCATCCAGCCGGGCGAACGTGGTCAGGCCAGGGCTCGCGAAGGTCGCGTCAGACACGTCGAGGTCTTCCAGATGGGCTGTGTGAGAACTCCCATCCTCGGGTGACCTCGACCTCTACGCGGACACCGGCGCGCCGCTCACCACACCCTCATCAGCGATGAGCCTGCAAACCGCCCACGCCACCAGGCGGGTTCGGTCAGAGTCCTGACCTCCGGTGGTGCTCCTCGGCCGCCCGGTGATCGAGGACTTCCGGGCGATGTGTACTCCGCCTCCAATCGCAGCCCCTCAAGTTCACGCCGGCGACCCTGCGTCGTCCAAGCGGCGCCGCAGGTGGGAGATGATGCTGAGGGCGTCCAGGCAGTCCTGGTAGGTGAATACGCCTTCGCCGTCGAGACGCACCATCTCTTCGTGGGCGAGAGGGTTGCGGAACCCTTGCTGGACTCCGAGGGATAGTTCGCGTTGGGCGGTGCGGATGTTCTTCTCCGTTTCGGGACTGAACCCGGATCCCGCCCACTTCGTGAAGACGTTCAGCTCGCCGTCGTCGCGGAGCGCCTTCGTGAGAACGTCGCGCTCCTTCAGGTTCGCCGTGTCCGGCGCTGCAGCACGGACGTCGGCGACGTACCGCTTGGCGGCCTCGAGTACGGCGGCCATGTACTTCTCGCTTGTGTAGAAGTCCTCCGCGACCTCGGCGATCCGCGGGTGCAGATGCCGCCAGTGCATGTCGGCGTACTCGGGTGCGAGTTCCGACAGGCCGACGACGAGGCTCGTGCGATCGTCGTCACCGATCTCCGAGTCCGAAGACGTGAGCAGGTCGAGCACATCTCGCACGGAGCTCGCCTCTGGCCCTCGAATCGTCGCGACCCACGTCTCGCTGTCGACGCCGAGGTCAGTCTGCAACCGCTCCTTCTTTGCCTTCGTACGAGTGCCGCGCCTGAGGTCCGCCACCTGGCGGATCACGCCGTCGAGATAGTCGCGGAGCTGCTCGCCCTCCGCTGACTCCCAGCTCAACGATCTGCGGTCCGTCGCGATAATGTCCTCGTCGAGGTCGTCGACGTAGTCGACTTCGATGTATCCCGTGATGTACGAGAACGCGTAGCTGGATTCAGGGACGCCGAAGTACTCAGGCTCGTGGGCGAGGCGACCGTGCACGTAGAGCGTGACGCCGCGCATCTCCGCCGGGAGGGGCTTGACGGTCGCGAAGATCTCCCCGTGGATATCCTTCTCGCGGGCGAAGCCCCCGCCAGCGTCGATGTCTTCAGGAATTCTCCACGAGGTTTCGACTTCGACCAATTCGTAGCGGAGATCGCGCGTGACCTCGACCTCGTGCCCGTCGACGCCCACGACGGACAGCTTGAAGTCGGCGTCGACGTGCTGAAACAGTCGCGCGAGGCTGCGGGCCAGCGAGCGCGCGTCGACGGCTGTCCTACGGCGGAGTGCTTCGACTCGGATCGAGGTGCCGTGATCGGCAAGGTCGCCGGGTTCGTGGTCGGTCGGCGGTCGGTACTCGCCCTTCGTGGCCTTCAAGTCGTGCCAGTCCATGGACACGCGGGTCCACATGTCGGTATCCGCACGTTTCGTCCGGACGGACACCCGGTCGCCGATACCGAAGAGAGCGAGCTTTCCTAGACCCTTGCGACCCGCGACGCGACGATGTCCAGACTCGGACGTCCCACCGTCCTCGGAGCGCCGGTTGCGGCCGATCCGAAGGTACTTCTCGCCCAGGTCCTCATCTGACATCCCGTGGCCGTCGTCGACGACCTCAACGGACCGCCCGTCGTCGTCGTACAGGACGACTCGGACGTACGTTGCGTCGGCGTCGTACGAGTTCGCGACGAGTTCGGCCACGGCGTTCGGGAGGTGCGAGTACATCTTGAAGCCGAGGTGCTCGATCGTCATTGGATCGAAGGACAGCTTCATGTCGACCATGTGTCTCCCTGGGTGGCTCTAGCTTGCGTCGAGCAGTACCTGACCGATCGCCTCGCCCAGGGGCAGAGGGACGGCGTTGCCGATCTGTCGCGCGATCGCGGTCTTGGACCCGACCCAGCGGTAGTCGTCGGGAAAGCCCTGCAACCGGGCGGCCTCGAAGTGGCTGATCGCACGGTGTGCGACAGGGTGGAGGTAGCGGCCCTTCTCGGGCTTGAAGAACTCCGTGCGGATCGTCACCGAGGGGCGGTCCCAGTGGAGGCGTCCCATGACGTCGGCCGAGCCGGTCTTGTGGCGGCGCCAGCAGTCGGCCAGCAGGTGGTCGGGGATATCGAACCTGTTGCCCCCCTCCGGGATCGTCCGGAACCTGGCACGGGAGGTGGAGGTGTAGGTCCGATCGAGGTGCAGCTCCGTCGTTCGGAACGCACCGGGGAGCACTCGGCCGGCGAACTCGGTGGCCCGCACGGGAAGGTCCGTACCGTCGCAGCTATGGCGGACGCCGGCCAGCGCCTCGCGAACGGTCCGCTGTCGATCGGTCGTCACCGGCTCAGGCCAGCCGGGGAACGGAAGATCGCGGAGGTGGCCGATGAGGACTGCGCGCCGCCGTGCCTGTGCGGCGCCGTGGTCGGCGGCGTTGATCACGCGGGCCTGGAACGTCCAGTCGGCGAGTAGGCCGCCCGGCTCGGTAGAACACTGGAACCGGGCGTACTGCTCGGACCGCAGGAAGGCGGCGACGTTCTCGACGACGAAGTACCGGGGCCGCGCCTGGACCACGGTCCGCGCGTACTCCTCCCACAGCTCGTTCCGTGTGTCTTCGGCATCCTGCTTGCCGAGGGTCGAGAAGCCCTGGCAAGGAGGCCCACCCACGACGACGTCGACTTCAGGCACGTCGTGGTCGCGCAACCAGTCCTGGATCGGACCGACGTGGACCGTGGTGCCCGTGTGGTTCAGCGAGTAGGTCGCCGCCGCGGCGACGTCCAACTCCACGGCCTGCACAGTTGCGAAGCGGCCCGTCCGATGCAAGCCAGCGCTCAGTCCTCCGGCACCCGCGAAGAGGTCGAGAACAGTGAGGTCGGCGGGCCGCGCCTCGGCGGCGGAAGTCACAGAACGACCCATGATAAGGGACCGTAGCCGGCCGCGCCCACATCGTGCCAGAGGCGCACCGGGCAGCCTGGCGACGTGCCCGGGTCGTACGTCGTCGGTGTGACGGCGTCGTCGCCCGCCGTCGCCGCGCGGATGGCCTGTCAGCGCCGTCGGGACAGAGTGCCGGAGGTCGACCTCCGGCACCGACTGCATGCCTCGGGGCTCAGGTATCGCGTGGACGCCGCACTGCCCGGCCTCCCGCGGCGGCGCTCTGACATCTTGCTCACGAGAGCGTGGATCGATGTGTTCGTCGAAGGGTGCTTTTGGCACGGCTGTGCACTCCACGGGACGTCTCCGGTCGCGAACTCCACGTGGTAGGAGGCGAAGCTCGCGAGCAACGTCGCGCGAGACCGGGACACCGACGCCTACCTGGACGGTCTGGGCTGGCTGCTACTGCGCTACCGGGAGCACGACGACCCGGTCGCCGCGGACGAGAGCATCCGTCGCGCCTGGTACGAGCGTGTCGGCGCGCAACGGCAGGCTCGACCCGACCTTGGGTCAGGGGGTTGGTCGTCGTGAAGAGCGCACCGATGCAGCCCACGTTCGTCGATGCGCTCGCGGGCACCAGGCGTGCGGCGACAGGTCTGCTCCCATCTGGTCGGTGCGGCGCGGCTGACCTCGGCCCGAAATCGCCACGTGAGGTAGGTCGTCGCGGGTAGGTTGACGAGGGCCGGTCTGGCGCGGATCGGTGGATGCGTTGAGTCGGGAAGGGCTGAGCGTGGACGGTTTGAGTGAGGTCTCCGGACCTGTCGATGCCCTATACCGACAGATTCTGCGCACCGGCGAACTCTCCACGCCGGTAGATGCTGGCCTGGTCGCCGAGCTTGCGATGGCGCTGACCGCTGGCGGCGCCCTGCGGGAGTTGGCGGACTGCACGGATCTCGCCTCCACCGGCGGACCGGGCTCGATCTCGACCATGCTGGTCCCCCTGATGGCGCGTGCCTCTGGTGTGCCTGTAGCCAAGGTCGGGGTGCCCGGCCGTCCGGCTGGTGCGGTCGACGTCCTCGCTAACGTGCCCGGGTACCGCTGGTCTTCCACTGCGGATGAGTTCGACGCCGCAATGCGCCGCTCTGGATTCGCACACACCGCCGCCAACGAGCACTGGGCCCCCGGGGACGCAGCCCTGTTCCGCCTTCGGCAGGCCGAGGGCACGCAGAACGTTCCCGCGCTGGTCGTGGCCAGTCTTCTGGCCAAGAAACTCGCGGCTGGCGTCAGGTATCCAGGATTCGAGGTTCGCGCGGCCCCCCACGGCAACTTCGGGTCTAGCCGCGATGAGGTTCGTCGCCATGCCTCCCTACTTTGCGAGGTGGCCAGTCGTCTCGGCATGCGCGCCACGGTGTTCGTCACGGACGCGGAGTTTCCGCCCCAGCCCTGGATCGGCCGCGGCGAAGCTCTGTTCGCGCTCAGCATCGCGTGTCTCCAGTACGGCGGCGGCACTAGCCGAGACGTCCTCGGCCCAGAGGACCCGGTCATCGCGGCATGGCTTACCGAACACGTCGCCTACTGCGAGCAGATCACCGGGGTGCTCGTGAAGGCATCCTCCCAAAAGGTGACTAGAGACGCCGTGGAATACCCAGCAGCACCTGTGCGGTCACCGGAGAGCGGATGCGATATCACCACGGCCCTGAGTGAACACTTGGTGGCACATGGGTCGACGTGGGGCCGTTTCAACGAGCGGTCCAGGGCGACGATCGCAGGGCCGCGCACGATCTTGAGGGCCGAGCGCGGTGGCTTCCTGCGATACCGCATCGAGCGAATCCGGGACTGCCTCGTAGGCGGCAACTCGCCGGTTGCGAGCTCCGGAGGGGCCTCCGAGGGGGCCTTTCCCGATCGGGTGGGCGCGCTCCTGCACGTTCCGGTGGACATGCGAGTTGAGCCCGGGGATGCGGTCCTCTCTCTGCGGTGGCCTAGCGAATTGGGCTCACCCGACGTGAGCGACCTGTTCGAAATCACGGCCGTCCCTGCAAGATCGCCATCTGAGGCTATCGGACAACTCCGAGAGGTCATCGACTAGGATGCAGAACTACACATGCTTCTGGCACCCCAAGTACGGGTACGGCAGCGGCGAACTCACAGACGAGTGCGATGAATGCGGCCGCAAGATGGACCACCCGCTGACGCAACTGCCCGAGCAGATTAGCTCCTACCGGGTGACAGCGAAGATCTCGCGTGGCTTCTATGCCGTGACCTACGTCGCGGAGACCAACGACTTCCTGGCGCGGAAGGTCTGTCTGAAGGTGGCGCCGAGAGCTGTCTATGAGATGGCCGGAAAGGACTTTGAGGCCGAGTGTAGGACGCACCTCCAGGTCGCCTCAGGGACCCGTCACCTGGTAGATATCACTGGCGTCGACCAAGTTGACGTGGCCTTCGGCGACGAGGCGCCCATCCCATGTCACGTCGCCGTGCTCGAGTACGTCGAGGGATCCTCTCTGGAGGACCTCCTCGCGGGAGAAGGTCAGTTGTCGGCGAAGCGGGTAGCGCAGATCGCGCTGGATCTGCTCGAACTTCTGCGGGAACTGGAGTCCCGTCAGATGAACCACAACGACTTGCACGCTGGCAACATCCTAATCCGGCAACTCGCCCCGGACGCGGTCCGAGGCGGCGACCAGATCGACCCGACGGTCGACACCGTCGCCGTGGACCTCGGCTCCGTCCAGGACGGCAGCAAGAGCGGCGACGTGGCGAAGCGCCTCGCGGACGCGCACCAGATAACCGATCACTTGGTGCGTCTGGCCCGTAGGCTCCACATTGATCCGGATGCCGCTGATGACGTCGACTACCGACTGTCCCGAGCCCTCGATGATATCGCCGCCCTTCTGCGGCCCGAACAACTGGCCCAGCGCAGCACCAACTACGCCGATCTGCAGGGCCACATCCGAGCGACGTTCGATCTGGCCACCTCCCCGTGGAAGGAGGTGCCGAAAGGCCTCACCCGGATGTCTGACTCCTACAACGCCCAGACGATGAGATCTTGGTTCATTCCCAAGTTGCTGGTGGACCCGAACGGATCCTGGCAAGAGCGTGTAGAGGCGCCAGGCCCACTCGTCATTACGGGCATGCGCGGCTGTGGCAAGACCATGCTGCTTCGCGCGCTGCAATTCCACGCCCGCGCCGTGGTGGCAAGTGAGGAAAGTGTCGACGCTACGCGTGTCCTGTCAGCGCTGCACCAAGACGGGTACGTCGGGCTCTACGCCTCGTGCAACCGGCTGCTCGACCGGCTCGGGCGGCCCGACCGTGAGATCCACGAGCCGATCAGTCGCCTCTTCCTGTTCTACGCGTTGCAGGCATTACAGGCTATCCGCCATCTCGACGAGCTCACCGACGGTACCCGCGCGAACCCCCGCCCGATCGCCGAGGTCGTCAGCGAACTGATCACGAACGCCGACCTTCGGGGGGCTACCTCAGCCCACCTGATGGAGCGACGCATCTACACAATGCTGAGATCTCTTGAGTCGGGCGAATCTGTCTACGTGCTCAGCAGCAGCCCCAATAACGCAATGACCGCGCTCGCCGCCGCAGTGACGCAATGCTCACGTGTGTGGGACGGTGTGAGCGTGTACTTTCTGCTCGATGATGTCTCGACGCGTCACCTCAATGAGAACAGCATCGCGACGCTGCTTTCGCAGCTCATGTTCGCCAGCGATGTATGCGCCTTCAAGATCACCACCGAGGCCCAGACGCTCGAGCTCGCTCTCAAGTCACCGGGCCTGGTCGAGCGCGCCCGCGCTGGCAGGGACTACGAGACCTTCGACCTCGCACAGGAGATTCTCAATAGTCTGCGAGCCCACAGTGGGAGGGCTGGCGGGGACTTCGTCACCAGTGTTCTGGACAAACGCCGAGGCCTGCTCGCCTCGCATCCGGCTCACAGCCCCGCCGAGATCCTCGGTCAGAAGAACCTCATCGACATCTCCCGTGACATCGCCTACGTTCAGTCGAGTTCGCCACGGCGCAAGCAGGTGTACGCGGGCGTCAACGCGCTGGCTGCCGTCTGCGTGGGAGACATCGGAGATGTGCTCTCGATCTACCAGATGATCATCGATCAGGCCGAGAGGTCTGGTCCGATTGCGCAGACGCCGGTCCCAGAGACCATTCAGTCCACCGCTTTCCAAGAGCACAGCGCGCGCCTGATCTGGCGGCTCAACAGGCGTGATGGACGTCTAAAGGACTTCGCCGATGGGTTCGCTCAGACCGCCCACGAGGAACTGCGCGACTCCGCGATCCGCCCAGAGAGCCAACGAGAACGACTGCGCGAGTACAGCCAGATCTACGTTCGGGTCACGACTGGGGACAAGGCAAGACAGCTCAGGCAGTTGCGGGAGCTGGTCGATGCCGGCGTGTTCGTGCTCTCTGGTGCGCCAGACGCTCCCCGGATCAAGACCAGGGATGGCGACCCGGTCACCCAGCACATCCTCACCTTCCGCAAGCTGCTCGGTTTGTCCAAGTACGTGCCCCTTGGGCATCGCGACCGTTTCGAGCTCTCTGGTGACAAGCTCGAACAGTGGCTCGATGACCCATCGCAGTGTGTGACGATCCTCAGACAGTCACCTCGCTCATACCCCACCGATGTATTTCAGGTCGGTGATGCAGCCTCTGATGCCGAGAGCCAGCTCGTAGCGATGGCAAATGGGGACTTGCCGGACGCTGGCCGGGTTGCGAGTACGTCGACAAGTGACGCCACCCCCCAAACAGGTGATTCAGCCCATGCGGACGGCGACAGGCGGAGCACCCTACGGCCCGCCCATGGCGCTCACGCGCAGCCCACTCTGTTCGACGACGTTCGCATCGACGAGGACGAGGAGAGCGAGTCGGTGGCGGCGGCGCCTCGTTCGGCGCAGACGGCGACGGTCTCGAAGGCCGACTGGAACGAGCTTCGAAACTCCGGCGTCTCTGGGGTGCTCGGCGGCCTCGGGTTCGAGGCACGTGCCGAGACCTCGATGCGGCGCATCACAGCTGAACTGGCCATCGCGCAAGCGGATCTGGTCGAGTACGGCCTGGCAGGCCGAACCGGGATTCTTGAGGTTCTCGACGGCGCGGTTGTCGCGCTGATCCCTGCCGCACGGGCCTCTTGGACCCCGCGTCCGGTCCAACAGGCACCGTTCCTCATCGACATCACGGGCCTCGCGAAACCCTTCATCTACACCGCGGTGCGCGGGCAGCTCCTCCAGCACGGAGAGGCCTACATCGCCTACACAGAGGCCGAGGAGTCGTATCCGCTACCGGACGAAGTTGAGAGAAGACTGGAGGCCAGCGTTGACGACGACATGTTCATGAGGCTGCACCGCTTTGATGACATCCTCACAGGCGAGCGAGGCGAATACGACTTCCTCCGCGTCGGTAGCGGGCAAGTCGACGACGGTCGTAGGCGAATGCTCGTCGCTGCTGCCTCTGCAAAACACGAGCGCCTCTTCACCCTGCTCGATCGCCGCGAGTACGACCGAGTCCAGATCATGATTCCCACTGACACCGGACCCCGGTCACGCTTGGCCGCGCTCGCTGCCGAAGTCGCGGCTAGTGACTACACTGCCTGCGAGATCGAGAAGGTCGACACCCACGACCTGGCTGACATGGTCGCCGCCGTCGAGACCTCCTACTCTCGCCGCTACCTTGAGGAGAACTACAACGTCGAGGTGGGACTGACCGGATCGAAACTCCACGCTGCCGCACTCGCGATCGCCAGCGCAGATCTGAAGTTCGCCGAAGCCTGGTACCTGAGACCGGAGGCCTACGACCCGGAGCGGTTCACGTCGGGCAGCGGCCAGACGCATCTGTATCGAGTGACAAGGCGACCATAGACCGCTGCCAACAAGTCGTGATCTTGGTGGTACGAGCCGCCAAGCCGAGCGAGGTTTAGTCGTAGGGGGCGTGCCGTCACACATGGTTGCTTTCAGCTACAGGTCGCAGCAGTGACGGCGTGCAGCAGGGCGCTTGCCTCTTGGCTGTCGTTTCCGCAGGTGAGCTCGCTGCGGTGTGATCACGCGAGCCAGCTTGGTGTGACAACTCCTCGGTATGACCCGTCGCCGCGTAGGTCAGGTAGTTGTGTCACCACCCCGCGGCAGCGAGACTCCGGGTCTCTGACCAGCGTCAACGCTGGCAAGAGACCCGGGGCCTCGCTGTCTCCTCGTGCCGCGGCGCCGAGGGCGCCCGATCTCAGAGCCGCGGCGCCCGCCCGCTGAACGTCTCGGCCTCGGCGAGGTACGCGGGCGAGATCTCCCCGGC
>NZ_JAGIBD010000055.1 GCF_017744555.1 Cellulomonas sp.
GAGCAGGCGGCCGCGGCGGCGCGACGGTCGTCGACCAAGCACGGGTCGACGCGCGCGGCCGCACCGGCACGCAGCGGCGGGGGCGGCGGCGGGGGTGGCGCAGCAGCGTCGTCGTCGTCCGCGTGGGACGACGTCCGCGCCGCGGCCGCCGGCGTCGCGGGGAGCTACGGCCTGTCGGTCGCGTGGGTCGGCACGACTGCGTGCGGCCAGTCGGGGTCGGTGTCCGCGGGCTCGTTCTCGATCCGTGGCTGCAGCAGCTCGGGCAGCTCGACGATCCAGCTCTCGTTCGGCGGCGGCGACCCGGGCGTGTACCAGGGTCCGCGCAGCCGGCTCGTGTCGTACGTGAGGGCCGTCGCGCTGCACGAGGCCGCGCACCGCCAGATCGAGCGCCTCACCGGCACGATGTTCCCGACCTCGCGCTACGAGGCGCTGGCCGACGCGTACGCCGCGACATACCTGGGGATGCCGGCGTCGCTCGCGTCGTACGGGTTCAACGGCGACGACGTCGCGCTGGCCCAGGCCATCCACGACAACAGGTGGTGACGGCCGTGCCGTAGGCGGAGGGGCCGTGAGACGGCGGCGGACGTGTGAAATCCACAGGTTCGCCCTGTCGGGCCCACCGGTCCACCTGGGGCGCGACTACCCTCGCCCGGGATCTGGGAGGTCACGTGCGCACGAGACTCACGCTGCGGCGACCCGGTGGCGTGTCCACCGACGTCGTCGTCACGACCGACGCCGGCGCGACCGTCGGCGACATCGCGGAGGCCGTCGCGCGCGTCGACGGCCTGCCCGCGGGCGCGTCGGGTGGCGGCGTCACGCTGCTCGCGTCGCCTCCGGACGGCCGCGCGCCGCGCACGCTGCACCGTGCCGAGGGCGTGGTGGAGGCCGGGCTGCGGGCGGGGTCGACCGTCGCGCTCGTCGCCGCCTCCGACCGCTTCGCCGAGCCGGGCCTCGACCCCCGCCTCGCACATGCGCGGCTGCGCGTCGAGCACGGGCCACAGGCCGGTCTGGAGCTCGACCTGCCGCGCGGCGTCGTGACGATCGGCCGTGGCCCGGCGTGCGACGTGCGGCTCACCGACCAGCAGGTCTCCAAGCTGCACGCGCGGCTCGTGGTCGACGACCGGATCCGCGTGGTCGACGCGGGCTCCGCGAACGGCGTCCTCATGGACAACGCGCGGGTCGACGACGTGGTGCTCGGCCCGGACGACCGCGTGACGCTCGGCGAGACGGTCCTGTCGGTGACGCGGCTGCGGCCCGCGGACGCGGGCGGTGAGGCCGGCGCCACGGTGCGGTTCAACCGGTCGCCGCGCGTGGTGCCGACGTACCCCGAGCGCGCGGTCGACGCACCGGCGCCGCCCGAGCCCGCGAGCCCGGGCCGCTTCCCGCTGGTGGCCCTCGCCGCGCCGCTGCTCATGGGCGTCGCGCTCATGCTGTTCGCGCCCAGCCCGCTGTCCGCCCTGTTCATCGCACTGAGCCCGGTCATCATGGTCGGCACGTGGCTCGACCGGCGGTACAACGAGCGGCGCCGGCTGCGGACGCAGACGTCCGAGTTCCACTCCGCCCTCGAGGCGCTCGGCACCGAGCTCGAGCAGGCCCAGGCCGAGGAGGTGCGGGTCCGGCTCACCGAGACGCCGTCCACCGCGGAGGCCGTGCAGGCGGGCCTCGACCTGACCCCTCTGCTGTGGTCGCGCCGACCCGAGCACGACCGGTTCCTCGACGTGCGGCTCGGGATCGGGCGGGCACCGTCGCGCACGACCGTGACGATGCCGGCGCGCGGGCGAGCCGTGACGGAGCTGTGGACCGCGCTGCAGGAGCTCCGGGACAGCCGTGAGCAGGTGGACGGCGTCCCGCTCGTGGTCGACCTGCGGACCGTCGGAGCGCTCGGCGTGGCCGGGCCGGACGGGCGGGTGGACGACGTCGTGCGCGGTGTCGTCGCGCAGCTCGTGTGCCTGCACTCGCCCGCCGAGCTCGTCGTGACCGGCGTGGTGTCCGCGCCGAGCGTGCGCCGGTGGGACTGGCTCAAGTGGGTGCCGCACGTGCAGTCGCCGCACAGCCCGCTCGCCGGTGCGCACCTCGCGACCAGCCCTGCCGCCGCGAGCTCGCTCGTGCAGCGGCTCGAGGAGCTCGTCGCCTCCCGCACCGCGCACGGCACTCCGCGGACCGCGCCGCTGCCGGCCGTCGTCGTGGTCGTCGAGGACGCGACCCAGGGCGACCGCGCCCGGCTCGTGCGCCTCGCGGAGGACGGGCCCGCCGCGGGCGTGCACGTGCTGTGGTGCGCCGCGACCGTCGAGCAGCTGCCGGCCGTGTGCCGGGCGTTCCTCGCGGTCGACCCCGACGGCTCCGCCCGCGTCGGGCTCGTGCGGGACGGCGAGTGGCAGCCCGTGACGTGCGAGGGCGTCGACGCCGCGACCGCCGACACGCTCGCACGGCGCATGTCCGCGGTCGCCGACGCGGGCGCGCCCGTGATCGACGAGTCCGACCTGCCGCGCAGCATCTCGTTCCTCGCGCTCGCGGGGGAGGAGCTCGCCGACGACCCCGCCTCGGTCGTCGACCGCTGGCGGCAGACCGGGTCCGTGATCGACCGGTCCGGTGCGGCACCGGTCCGCCGGCGGCGCGACGCCGGGCTGCGGGCGCTCGTCGGACAGGGCTCCGCGGGCGAGTTCGTGCTCGACCTGCGCAGCCAGGGCCCGCACGCGCTCGTCGGCGGGACGACCGGCGCCGGCAAGAGCGAGTTCCTGCAGGCCTGGGTGCTGGGCCTGGCGACCGCGCACAGCCCCGACCGGATCTCGTTCCTGTTCGTCGACTACAAGGGCGGCTCGGCGTTCGCCGACTGCGTCGACCTGCCGCACTCCGTCGGCCTCGTCACCGACCTGTCACCGCACCTGGTCCGGCGGGCGCTCACGTCGTTGCGCGCCGAGCTGCGGCACCGCGAGCACCTGCTCAACCGCAAGAAGGCCAAGGACCTGCTCACGCTCGAGCGGGCCGGCGACCCCGACGCGCCGCCCGCGCTCGTCATCGTGGTCGACGAGTTCGCCGCGCTCGTGTCCGAGGTGCCGGAGTTCGTCGACGGCGTCGTCGACGTCGCGCAGCGCGGCCGCTCCCTCGGGCTGCACCTGATCCTCGCGACGCAGCGCCCGGCGGGCGTCATCAAGGACAACCTGCGCGCCAACACGAACCTGCGCGTCGCCCTGCGGATGGCCGACGAGCACGACTCCGAGGACGTGCTCGGCTCGTCGGTCGCGGCCGCGTTCGACCCGGGCATCCCAGGACGGGCGGCCGTGCGCACCGGACCCGGCCGGGTCGCGATGTTCCAGTCCGGCTACGCGGGCGGCCGCTCGACGGGCGCGCCGCCGCGACCTTCCGTCGGCCTCGAGACGCTGGTGCTCGGGCCCGGCGACGTGTGGGACGTGCCGGTGCCGACCGGGCCGGAGACCGCCGACGACGGCCCGACCGACATCGCCCGGGTGGTCCGCACGGTGCGCACCGCCGCCGCTGCCCTGCGGCTGCCCGCGCCCCGGCGTCCGTGGCTCCCCGAGTTGCCCCCGGTCGTCGACCTCGCCGACCTCGGGCCGCAGAGCGACGCCGCCCTCGCGTTCGGGCTCGTCGACGTGCCCGCCCGCCAGGCTCAGGACGTGCTGCGCTTCTGCCCCGACCAGGACGGCAGCCTCGCGGTGCTCGGCACGAGCGGCTCGGGCAAGTCCGCCGTGCTGCGGACGATCGCGGTCGCGGCCGGGCTCGCGCAGGACGGACCCGTGCACGTCTACGGGCTCGACTTCGGGTCCGGCGGGCTCGGGATGATCGCCCCGCTGCCGCACGTCGGCTCGGTGGTGGACGGCTCCGACACCGAGCGGGTCACCCGCCTGCTGCGGCGGCTGCGTGACGACGTCGACGAGCGCGCCGCCCGCTTCGGGGCCGCCCGCGCCGGCACCATCACCGAGTACCGGACGCTCGCCGGGCGGCCCGACGAGCCGCGGCTCGTGCTGCTTCTCGACGGGCTCGGGGCGTTCCGCGAGTCGTACGAGTCGGAGCCCGGCCGGGCACAGACGTGGGCGGCCTTCCAGCGGGTCGTGGCCGAGGGCCGCACGCTCGGTGTGCACGTCGTCATGGCCGGAGAGCGCCCCGGTGCGCTGCCGAGCGGGCTCGCGGGCAGCGTGTCCCGTCGGCTCGTGCTCCGCCAGGCCGACGAGGCCGCGTACGGGGTGCTCGACGTGCCGAAGGACGTGCTCGGCCCGCAGTCCCGTCCGGGTCGCGCGGTCGTGTCCGGGGACACCGACGAGGTCCAGGTCGCCGTGCCCGGGGGAAGCACGACGCCCGCCGAGCAGGCGGCGGCGATCGAGCGGCTCGCCGCCGCGATGCGTGAGCGTGGTGTCGTCCCGGCCCCGGCCGTCCGGCGGCTCGCGAGCTTCGTCGAGCTGTCCGACCTGCCGTCGTCCGTCGGCGGGCAGCCCGTGCTCGGCATCGCCGACGACACCCTCGAGCCCGTCGGCTTCGACCCCGCCGGGGTGTTCATGCTGGCCGGGCTCCCGGGCAGCGGCCGGACCACCGTGCTGCGGTCGCTGTCCGCGTCCGTGCGCCGTGCGCTGCCGTCCGTCCGGATGGCCTACGTCGGGAACCGGCGCTCGCCCGTGCACTCGACCGACGGCGTCTGGACGGACGTCGCCCTCGACCCCGAGTCGGCGGCGGCGCTGGCGAAGTCGCTGCTCCCGTCGCTCGTCGAGACGGCTGTGCCGGGCGCCCAGGTCGTGGTCGTCGTCGAGACGATCACCGACTTCCTCGGCGGACCCGCGGAGCAGCCGCTCGCCGAGGCGGTGCGCGCCGCCAAGCGGAACGGCCACCTGCTCATCGCCGAGTCGGAGACCAGCACGTGGGGCTCGTCGTGGCCGCTCGTCGCCGACGTCCGCAACGGCCGGCGCGGGCTCGTCCTGCAGCCCGACCACCTCGACGGGGACGCGCTGTTCCGCACGCCGTTCCCGCGGATGGCCCGCGCCGAGTTCCCCGTGGGGCGAGGCGTGTACGTCGAGTCGGGCAGGCTGCGACGCGTGCAGATCCCGGTGGCCGACTGAGATGGCGGCCGGCGTCCCCGCTCGGCACGCCCCGGGGCGTTCGGCGGGACCGGGAATCCGGATGACCGACCCGCCCGCTCCCTGCCAGGGTGACGGCGTGGACCTCGTCGACCTCTGGCCCCCCGCCGGCCTGCGCGTGCAGTGGGACGACCTCGAGCTCCGGTTCCTCGACGACGACCTCCTGCTGCGCGTGGCCGAGCTGGCCGGCGAGGGCGTGCACGCCGACGACCGGATGCCGTTCATGACCCCGTGGACCCGCGGCACCCCCGACGAGGTGGCCCGGGGCCTGCTGCGCTACCAGTGGGCCGCTCGCGCGCAGGTCGAGCCCGACGACTGGAAGCTCGAGCTCGCGGTCCTCGTCGGCGGTGAGGTGGTCGGCGTCCAGGGTGCGTTCGCCACCAGGTACCCGGTGACCCGCAGCGCCGAGACCGGCTCGTGGCTGGGCGTGCGGTTCCACAGCCTGGGCATCGGCACCCGGATGCGGCTCGCGATGCTGCACCTGCTGTTCGACGGCCTCGGCGCGCACGAGGCGACGACCGGGGCCTTCTCCGACAACGCCGCGTCGCTCGCCGTCACACGCAAGCTCGGCTACCTCGCGTCCGGTCGGCGGAGGGTCGCCCGGGAGGGTGCGGTGGCCGAGTCGCTGTCGTTCGCGATGTCCGTGGAGCAGTGGCAGGCCCGGCCCGCGTCGCAGCGGCCGCCGGTCACGGTGACCGGGGCGGAGGCGGTCGCGGAGATGCTCGGCGTCGCCTAGGTCGGCGAGCCGCGTCTGGACGGGCGGGCGTCGCTAGATCAGCGGCCGGCGGACCCGCTCGCGCGGCAGCCCTGCGGTGGCCGCGTCCGCGCTCGCGTCGATCGCACCGCCGCCCCCGGCCGTGAGCCCACCGAGGGGCGGCCGGCGCGGCTTGAAGCGGCGCACCTCCTGGGGCCAGCCGCAGCCGACGGCGACCTTGGCCGCCCACCGCTTCGCGTCCTCGTCGTCGGGCACGTCCACGATCGCGAAGCCGCCGAGGAACTCCTTCGTCTCGACGTACGGCCCGTCGGTGACGAGGGGAGTCCCGCTGGTCGGGTCGGCGCTGTACACCGGCCCGTCCTCCTCCTCGAGCCCCCCGGCGAACACGTACACGCCGGCGGCCTTCATCTCCTCGACGACCGCTCTGGAGGGCTGGACGCGCGCGAGGAACCACTCCTCGGAGTGGTCGCCCACCCACTGCTGGTTGAAGTAGATCAGGTACTCGGGCATGACAGCTCCCTGGGCTCAGGCGAACCTGGTCGTCCGCGTTCACCTGTCCGACGAACGGCGAGCAGCGGATCCGACACGGTGGCATCCGAGACGGCACACCGATCTTGACGGGCCAGGACCGCGTCGTGCACGTCGAGCTGTCACGCCTTGCGCGACGGGATCTAGCCGGCGGCCCGTCGGACGCGCTCGCGCTCGAGGCCGTCGAGCACCAGCCCGAGCGTGAACTCGAACTCCGCCCGGGTGTCGCACACGCTGAGGGCGCCGTCGACCTCGTGCACCACCGAGGCGGCCATGCGGGCGAGGTGGGGCATCTGCTGCGCCATCATCGCCATGGTGTCGGGGTCGGGGGTCGCGTCTCCGCTGTCAGGCTCGAACAGCTCGGTGCTGAAGCCGAACACCATGGACCCGAGCGAGTGGATCGCCCGGTGGGCGAGGTCGTCGTCGAATCCGGCTTCGCTGAGCGTCCCGACGAGCTGCTCGTAGAGCGCCCACGCAGACGGCGGGGTGTGCTGCTGGGCCCCGATCAGCCCGGGGGCCCAGGGGTGGCGCAGCATGACCTCGCGTGCGGCGAGGCACCGGCGGCGGACGGCGTCGACGCCGGTCGGGGCGGTGACGGCCGCGGTCGCCTGCACGACGAGCCGGGTGGCCTCGTCGGCGAGCGCCGCGAGCAGGGCGTCCTTGCTCGGCACGTGGTGGTACAGCGACATGGCCTCGCACTCGAGCTCGGCGGCTACGCGGCGCATGGTGACGGCGGCGAGCCCGTCGGCGTCGGCGATCGCGACGCCGCCGGCGACGACCCTGTCGCGGCTGAGCGCTTCGCGGACTGGCGGCATCCGACCCCCTTGTGACCTGCACATCTTACGCTGTACGTTCGCCTTACGCCGTAAGGTTGCCGCACGTCTGGAGGATCCCGTGACCACCCTCGCCGCACCGCAGCCGCCGACCACCACGACCCGGACCAGCACCCGGACCCTCGTGTCAGCGCTCTGGCTGTTCGCCGTCCTGTGCTACCTGTACTGCGACGTGCTCGGCTTCTTCGTCCCCGCCGACCTCGCCGCGATCCTCGACGGCAACGTCGGCGGCCTCGAGCTCACCGACGGGTTCCTGCTCGCGTCGGCCGTCCTCATGACGATCCCGATGGGCATGGTGCTGCTGTCGCGCGTCGCGCCCCACAGGGTCGCGCGGTGGGGGACCGTCGGCGCCGGCACCATCATGACCCTGGTCCAGGTCGGTTCCCTGTTCGTCGGATCGGGACCCCGGCCGCACTACGTCTACTTCTCCGTCATCGAGATCGCCGCGACGGCTGCCCTCGTGGTGCTCGGCCTGCGGTGGCGCCGCGCGGACTGACCTCGCTCGCTGCGCTCGACATGCTGGGTGGAGCCAAGGGGACTCGAACCCCTAACCCCCTGCTTGCAAAGCAGGTGCGCTACCAATTGCGCCATGGCCCCGTGGTGCGGCGGTCAGTCCGCCGCAGGCCCCCGTGTGGGACTCACTCGAAGGTGTCGGTGACCTCTGCCCACAGATCCCGCTCGTCGCGGTCCTGCACGACCTTCTGGTAGACGACGTAACCGACGGCGGCAACCGCCACGAGGAGCAGGAGCTTCTTCATCGATCCCCCACGGGTGTCGGGAGTGGGCCTAACAGGACTTGAACCTGTGACCTCTTCCTTATCAGGGAAGCGCTCTAACCGTCTGAGCTATAGGCCCGTCGCATCACTCGGGCAACCCGAGTGCGGCCGGACGAGACTACCCCAGGGCAGGCGCCGCACCCAAACCGGAAGCGGTCACTCGTCGGTCATCGTGACATGCACGCCGCCGACCAGCGCGGCGACGATGTTGTACAGGAACGCCCCGATGGTGGACAGCGCCGTCAGCAGGAACACGTCGATGACCGCGACGAGGGTCGCGCCGGAGACGATCCGCTTGAACTCGACGTACTGCAGGATGTCGATCGGGCTCTCCGTGCCGACGATCTGCACGACGAGGTCGTTGATCTTCGTGAACACGTGCAGGCCGTCGAGCGTGAGCCACACGACGGCCGCGGCGACGACGATCATCACGCCGATCGCCACCGACAGCAGGAACGACAGCTTCATCACGGACCACGGGTCGACGCGCGAGATCGCCAGGCGGACCCGGCGGGCACCGCCGTGCGGGCCGCCGACCGTCGGGATCCGGCCCGTCGTCGGGCGCGGGATCGCACCGGTGGTCCGCGGCACTGCGCCCGTGGTGGGGGCGGGACGCGCGGACGTGCGCGGGGGAGCTCCTGCGGCGGGCGCCGAGGCCGGAGTGGTCATGGTCGGGTCCTCGGTACGGGGTCGGGTGACCGAGGCGAACGCGGTGCTCGTGGCACCGGCCGCCTTCTTGAACCACACGGTGGCGGTGTCGACCGCGACCATGAGGGGGGAGGGCTGGTCGTGCTCGTCACCGGGCACGGGAGTCGACGGTGACGACGGGGGTCGGTCGTCGCGCGTCGAGGTGCGCTGGGGCTCGTACCCCGTGGTCGGAGGCTGCGCGGAGGTGGTCGCGGGCGTCCCGTTCGAGGATGCGCCGCCCGACGTGCCTGCGCTCGGCGGCTCGCCGTTCGGCGACGACGTGACCGTCCGGCCCGACTCCGACCCGCGCGCGGACGCCGACGGACGGCCGGCCGTCACCGGGGTCGTCGGGCGCTTGCGCGGCGGGATCGAGGGCGGGGTGGAGTCGGTCATGCATCCTCCGCAGTGGGCTCGGTGGTCTCGTCGACGACCGTGACGGCGTCACCGGCGGGGTGCTCCGCGGCGTCCGACTCGTCCGGTCCGTGACCGTTCTCGCCGCCCACGGTACCCGAGGCGTCGTCCGCGAGGTGCCGCTCGGTGTTCCGGGCCACAGCGATGATCCGGTCGCCGGCGTCGGGCTTCGCGAAGATGACACCCTGCGTCGTGCGGCCCGTGGCGTTCACCTCGGTGGTCGCCGAACGCACGATCTTGCCGCGCTCCATGATGACGAGCACCTCGTCGTCCAGGTCCGTGACCAGGGCCCCGACCAGGTCGCCGTTCGCCTCGGGCAGGTTCGCGACCTTGATGCCGAGGCCGCCGCGACCCTGCTGCCGGTAGTTCTCGACGGTGAGCGCCGTGCGCTTGGCGATGCCGCCCTCGGTCACCGTGAACAGGAACGCGTCCTCGCGCACCACGTCCATCGCGAGCAGCTCGTCGTCCGCGCGGAACTTCATCCCCGTGACGCCCGACGTGGCCCGGCCCATCGGCCGCAGCGCCTCGTCCGACGCCGTGAACCGCACCGACTGGCCCTTGCGGGACACGAGGATGAGGTCCTGGTCGGAGTCCACGAGCCGTGCGCTGACCAGCTCGTCGGGCAGGCCGTCCTCGTCCTCGCGCAGGTTGATGGCGATGACGCCGCCGGTGCGGTTGGAGTCGTACTCCGCGAGGCGGGTCTTCTTGACGAGGCCGCGCTGCGTCGCGAGCACCAGGTGCTCGGCCTGCTGGTAGTCGCGGATGTCGAGCACCTGCGCGATCTTCTCGCCCGGCTGGAAGGCCAGCAGGTTCGCGACGTGCTGGCCCTTCGCGTCACGGCCGCCCTCGGGCAGCTCGTACGCCTTCGCCCGGTACACGCGGCCGAGGTTCGTGAAGAACAGCAGCCAGTGGTGCGTCGTCGTCACGAAGAAGTGGTCGACGATGTCGTCCTCGCGCAGCTGCGCACCACGCACGCCCTTGCCGCCGCGACGCTGGGCCCGGTAGTTGTCCGACCGGGTGCGCTTGGCGTAGCCGCCGCGGGTGATGGTGACGACCATCTCCTCCTCGGCGATGAGGTCCTCGACCGACACCTCGCCGTCGAACGGCAGGATCGTCGTGCGCCGCTCGTCGCCGTACTTGTCGACGATCTCGCGCAGCTCGTCGCTGACGATCGTGCGCTGCCGCTCGTCCGACGCGAGGATCGCGTTGAACTCGACGATCTGCGCCTCGAGCTTGTCGTGGTCGTCGATGATCTGCTGGCGCTGCAGCGCGGCGAGCCGGCGCAGCTGCAGGTTGAGGATCGCCTGCGCCTGGACCTCGTCGACGTCGAGCAGCTCCATGAGGCCCGTGCGCGCCTCGTCGGCGTCGGGGGAGCGGCGGATGAGCGCGATGACCTCGTCGAGCGCGTCGAGCGCCTTGAGGTAGCCGCGGAAGATGTGGATCTGCTCCTCGGCCTTGCGCAGCCGGTAGCGGGTCCGCCGCTGGACGACCTCGATCTGGTGCGTGGTCCAGTGCCGGACGAACGCGTCGATGCTGAGCGTGCGGGGCACGCCGTCGACGAGCGCGAGCATGTTCGCGCCGAACGTGTCCTGCAGCTGGGTGTGCTTGTACAGGTTGTTGAGCACGACCTTCGCGACGGCGTCCCGCTTGAGGACGATCACGAGGCGCTGGCCGGTGCGGCCGGACGTCTCGTCGCGGATGTCGGCGATGCCCTGGACGCGGTTCTCCCGGACCAGGTCGGCGATCTTCTTCGCCAGGGTGTCCGGGTTCACCTGGTAGGGCAGCTCGGTGACGACCAGGCAGATGCGGCCCTGGATCTCCTCGACCTCGACGACCGCGCGCATCGTGATCGAGCCGCGACCCGTCCGGTACGCCTCGTCGATGCCGCGGTGGCCCAGGATCGTCGCGCCCGTCGGGAAGTCGGGGCCCTTGATCCGGGTGAGGAGAGCCGCGAGCAGCTCCTCCTTGGTCGCGTCCGGGTGCTCCAGGTACCACTGGACGCCGTCGGCGACCTCGCGCAGGTTGTGCGGCGGGATGTTGGTCGCCATGCCCACGGCGATGCCCGCCGAGCCGTTGACCAGCAGGTTCGGGAACCGCGCGGGCAGGACGAGCGGCTCCTGCGTGCGGCCGTCGTAGTTGTCGCCGAAGTCGACCGTGTCCTCGTCGATGTCCCGCACCATCTCCATCGAGAGGGGGGCCATCTTGCACTCGGTGTACCGCGGGGCGGCGGCCGGGTCGTCACCCGGGGATCCGAAGTTCCCCTGGCCGGCGACCAGGGGATACCGCAGCGACCAGTCCTGCACGAGCCGGACGAGGG
>NZ_JAGIBD010000056.1 GCF_017744555.1 Cellulomonas sp.
CCGCCGTCCTGGTCGCCGCGACCGTGGCCGGCTGGGTCGTGACGGGCCTCGTGCCCGCCGCGACGTGGCTCGCCGGGGCCGTGCCGTCGGCGCTGCTCGCGTCCGTCGTCGTGCTGGGGCGCCGTGCCGTGATCGCCGGTCAGGTGGCGGACGCCGAGTGGGCCGCGACGATCGAGCGCGAGGAGCGGCTGGCCGCCCGGCCCCGCACCGGCGCGACCCCGACGGTCCGCGCCCGCACGGGGGCGACCCCGGTCGTGCGGCCGCGCACGGGGGCGACCCCCGTCGCGCGGACCGCGACGGACCTCGAGGCGCCCGTGCCGCTCGTCACCGGGTACGCCGTGCGACCCTCGGACGCGCACACCGAGGTGTTCGAGCGCATCGTCGCCGACCGCGGCGAGTCGAGCGGGCCCGCGCGCCACGCGACGGGTCAGGTGCCGGTCGTGCGCCGGGACGCGCAGGGCACCGCGACCGAGGCCGTGCCGGCGGTCGACGGTGCGTCGCAGGACGAGGACGCGTGGTCGCCCGTGCCCGTGCCGCGCCCGACGTACACGATGAAGGCGTCTGCCCCGCGTCGTGACCCCGCGCCGCTCGGCGAGGGTGACGCGGACGCGTCGACCGCGCGCCGGCCGGCCGACGCGCCCACGGGCGACACGGCCGCCCCCGCGGCCGAGACGGCGGCCGAGCCGGTCGCGGAGACGACCGGCAGCATCGACCTCAACGCGGTGCTCGCGCGCCGCCGCGCGGCGGGGCAGTAGACGACGGAGCCGGGTCGCCGCGCACGCGTGTGACGTGCGTCGCGACGGCCCGGCCCGGTTTCGTCGTGGGGCCCGCGGGGTGCTAGTGTGATCCCGCTTCAAGGGGCTGTGGCGCAGTTGGTAGCGCGTCTCGTTCGCAATGAGAAGGTCAGGGGTTCGAATCCCCTCAGCTCCACAACACGACCTGCAGGTCACCATGAAGAGCCCGTCCGCGAGGACGGGCTCTTCGTGCGTCTGGGCCCGTGTCGCTCCGGCACCGTCGGGTGTCCCGTGCTCAGGCGCTCGGGGGCTCGCGGTCGCTCGCGTGCTCGCGGTACCACCGGACCGCGTGGTCCCCGAGCGTCGTCGTGCGGGGAGGCGCGACCCGTGCGGCCTCCCAGACGTCCCCGGGGTCGTAGGTGCGCTCGCCGAACACCACGTCGTGCTGGCGCGCCGTGAACCCGGCCGCGAGCGCGCGGCGCCGCACGGTCTCCGCGTCGAGCCGCGCGCGCGGCAGCTCGTCGCCCAGCGCACGTGTCGCGAGCGCGCACAGGGCGGTGGTCGTCACGCTGGTCGGGGGCACCGCGTTCCAGGTGCTCGACGAGGCGACCGCGTGCCGGGCGAGGCCGGCGACGAGACGACCCAGGTCGTCCGCCCCGATCACCGAGCAACGGGTCCTGTCGGCTGACTCCGGAAGGGCCCCGAGCGTCGTGACGAAGCGGGCGAGCGGCGGCACCACGTGGCGGTCCCCGACCCCGACGACGAGGTGGGGGCGGACGACGAGCCCTCCGGCGCTGCGGACGAGGGTCTCGGCGTGCCACCGGTGCCTCGAGACCGCCGACCTCGGTGCGGGCAGCCCGTCGTCGACCGACAGGTCCCGGTGCGGACCCGCACCGTAGACGGCGGCCGTGCTGACGTAGACGAGACGGTCGACACCGGTTGCCGTGCAGGCGGCCACCAGCGCACGACTTCCCGTGACGTTCACCCGGGCGCTCTCGTCGGGGTCCGGGCCGACGTAGGGAGCTGCGTGCACGACGACGTCGGCGCCGTCGAGCAGCCGGCGGAGCGCGTCCGTCCCGGCGGTGACGTCCCCGGCGACCACGCCGACGTCACGCGGGCCCGGGGTGCGGGCGACGCCTGTCGCCGGGAGTCCGGCCGCACGGAGGGCGCGCAGCACGTGGTGGCCGACGAGCCCCGTGCCCCCGACGACGACGCACCGCGGCTCAGCCGACACGCAGCAGGCCCCGGGTGGTCGCGGAGCCCGCTTGCGTGACCTCGACGTGCACGACGCCGCTCGGGTCCGGGGTGGCGCTGATCGTCGGCGGCGGCGCGTACTCGGTGAACCGGTCGAAGCTCACGTCGAGCGCGCGGACGCGTGCCGAGGTGGCGGCCTCGGCCGCGTCGATGGCGGACCGCAGCAGCGTCATCCCCGGGAGGTGGTCGGTCGGGTGGTCGAACGCGAACGGGTCGGTGTGGTCCCACCCGACCAGGCCTGACACGCGTCCACCGCGCCGGACCATGCGGCGCACCGGGGCGCGGTCGTGGCGCGTGACCGGTGGACCTGGGGCGGCCCGGCGTCGCAGCAGGTCGTACTGGTGCCGGGGGAGGCACCTCAGCACGCCGCCTCCGACGGCGACCTCGTGCGTCGCGGCGGTGAGGCGGAAGGCGAGCCGCAGCCCGGTGGTCGTGCCGCGCCGTACGAGACGTTCGACGAGCTGCATGCGGGCGGTCGCCTCGTAGGGACCGAAGTCGGGGTACCGCGGGGCCGGGCCGGACCAGCCGAACGAGATCTGCTGGATCGTGAACGCGTGGTCGAGGGGGATGTCGAGGCCGCTGTGGGCCACGGCGAGCCCGCACTGGCGCAGGACCTCGACGCCGTGCGTCAGGGGCACGGTGGTTGGGTGGCGCCGGGGCGGCACGGGCCACGGGCGTGGCACCTGCACCCCGAGCGTCCAGACATCGGCCGTCTGCCGCCGCACGCTCGTCAGGAAGACGCCGGCGATGGACGACCGGTGGACCAGTCGCCGGTCGACGCTCCGGTCGAAGGTCGCGACCGCCCTGGGCATGGCTCACTCCCTCGTGAGTCGTAGGCTGGGGTGGGTCAGAGACTAGCCGGTCGGTCAGTGGAAGAGAAGGGTTCGATCTCGTGCCACCTACGTCGCGTCAGCGGCAGAAGCTCGCGACGCGTGCCGCGATCCTGCGGGTCGCCGCCGAGGAGTTCGACGCGAAGGGGTACGTCGGGACGGCGATCAGCGACATCGCGACGCGTCTCGAGCTCACGAAGGGCTCCGTGTACTTCCACTTCCCGTCGAAGGCCCAGCTCGCCGCGGTGACCGTCGACGCGTACTTCCGCATGTGGGACCCCGTGCTGGAGGAGGTGCAGACCCGTGGTCTGACCGGGCTGGAGGCGATGCGACAGGTGTCGCACCGCGTGGCCGCCGTGTACCGCGACGACGTCGCGGTGCGTGCCGCGGTGCGGCTCATGCGGGAGTCGGCGCTGATCGACGCGGACCTGCCGACGCCGTTCGTCGGGTGGATGCGGGTCGTCCGCACGTACCTCGACCAGGCCGTAGGGGCCGGCACGTTGCGAGGGGGTCTCGACCTCGACGCCGTCGCGTGGCACGTGGTCGCCACGTTCTTCGGCGTCCAGGAGGTGTCCCACCAGCTCGACGACCGGGCGGGGCTCGAGCGCCGCATCGACATGCTCTGGGACCTGCTGCTGCCCGGGATCGCCGCGCCCCGGTGAGGGGCGGCCGGGCCGGCGCCGCCGCCGGCCCGGCGAGGCGTGTCTCCCGAGCGTCCGGACGTCTTCCCTCTTCCCCATTTCACTGACCGGTCGTATGGTCGGTGACGCGGGGGCAACGGTCGCACCGGCGACCGACCGCTGACGCGGCACGAGCCGCAACGGAGGGAACGACGATGCGCAAGATCAAGAAGACGGCGGTGGCGGGGGTCCTGGCCGGCATGCTGCTGGTGCCCGTGGTCGCGACGTCGGCCGCGGCCGCGACGGTCAGCGGCTACCGGTCGTGTTCGTCCGGCACGGTCGTCTCGCTCGCGACGGCGCGGGGTCAGGTCGTGCACGCGCACTCCAGCGGCGGGGTGACCAAGAGCGTGACCATCACGCCGCCGAACAACAACCTCTACAACAGCACCTACGACGCGAACTTCGCGGCCGCCGGATGGGCCGTCGGCGGCACCGGCCTCACGGTCGGCGGGTCCGCCTGCGGGTGAATTGGGTGAGCCGGTCGGGCCCGCACCCCGCGGGACGTCGACCGGCATGAGCAGGGACGGCGGGGGTGCCGGGGAGGGCGCCCCCGCCGCGCCCGTCCAGCCGCGCCGGGACGTGACGAGGACCCGTCACGGCACGCGGAGCTCCCGCAGCGGGTCGCGGCTCGCCGCGTACAGGGCCGGCGGCACCGCCGCGGCGACCGCCGCACCGACCGCCAGCACCGCGACCGCGACGACGAACCGCGCGTCGGGCAGCGGAGCCGCAGCCTCCGTCCGCAGCACGGCGACCGCGGCCGCCGTCCCCGCCGTCGCAGCCCACGCCGCGACCACTCCCACCTGCCACAGCAGGAGCGCGACCACGACGCCGCGCGTCGCGCCCAGCGCGCGGCGCCGGCCGAAGTCCCGGCGGCGCAGCAGCACGAGCCCGTACAGGTTGACCGCGACCAGCGCCGCCGTCACCGCGAGGATGCCCAGCACCGTCGAGCGCCCGAACGTCCCCAGGTCCCCCGAGATCGCCGCCCGGATGCGACCCAGCTCGTCCGCCGTCTCGATCGTCAGGTGCTCCGGGTCGAGCGGGGCCGCCAGGTCGCGCGCGACCCCGGCCACGGTCTCGACGTCGCTGCTCGACCTCGTCACGACGACCACCGTCGCGAGCGGCGTGACGTCCGTGACCCGCTCGGGCACGACGACGAGCGGCTCGAGGAACGCCAGGTAGTCGGGCGTGCGCACCTGCGACGTCACTGCGAGCGTCGACCCCGAGGGCTCCAGCAGGGCCCCGTGGAACCTCCCCGCGAGCCCCAGCTCGTAGGACGCCGCCAACGACACCGCGGCCGACCCCGGCAGCGGGGACCGTGTCACGGGCAGGCCCGCCACCGGCGCGGCGGTGTAGAGGGCCCGCGCGGCCACGCGCGTTCCGCCGGGGATCGCCACGTTGGTGACGTCCTGCGACGGTCCGAGCCCGACGACCGCCTCCGTCGCCTCGAGCCGGCCGAGCGGCGCGAGGACGCTCGTGTCGAGACCCGAGCCCTCACCCGTGGCACGCAGCACGATCGTCCGCGTGGTCCGGTCGTCGATGTGCGAGAGGACGGCGTCCTCGGCGGCGGCCGTCCGCCCGCTGGTCAGGAGCACCGCCACGCACATGCCCGCGACGATCAGCGCCACCAGCGACGTGGCGGTCCGTTGGCTGCGTGCGCTGGCCATCGCCTCGCGGTGCACGGCGAGGAGCAGGCGCCGGGTCGACGTCACAGCCGGATGTGCTCGTCGCACTCGGCGGCGAGACGGGGGTCGTGGGTCACGAGGACGACGGTGCCGCCGTCTCGGGCGTGCTGGACGAACGCGTCGAGCACCGTGCGGGCGGAACCCGGGTCGAGGTTCCCCGTCGGCTCGTCCGCGAGGAGCAGGGGCGGGTCGCCCAGCAGGGCCCGGCAGAGCGCGATGCGCTGCGCCTGCCCGCCCGACACCTGACCGGGCCTGCTGTCGCCGGGGACCGCGACGCCGAACCGCTCCATCAGGGAGTGCGCGCGGCCGGCGAGCGCGCGAGGGTCCTCGCCGCGGTACAGCGCGGACTCCGTGACGTTGTCCAGCACGGTCCGTGTCGGGTCGAGCGCCGCGTCCTGGAACACGAAGCCGAAGACCGAGGCGCGCAGCCGCGCCCGCGTACGGTCGCCCGCGTCGTGCACGGGCGAGCCGTCGAGCAGCACCCGACCCGACGTCGGCCGCACCATCAGCCCCAGCAGGTACAGCAGGGTCGACTTGCCCCGCCCCGAGGGGCCGGTGATGGAGGTGATCCTGCCCGCGGGGAACTCCGCGCTCCAACGCGTCAGGACCGGACGGTCGCGGACGTAGCCGAACGTGATGTCGTCGGCCCGCAGCGTGATCTCACGCGTCGTCATCAGCCCTCCTGAGGCTCGGGGTCGGGGAGCACGCCCGGCACGCGCACCGACGTGCCGGCCGCGAGCCCGTCGACGACCGCGGAGCCACGCGCGCTCGCGACGATCCCGACCGGCACGACGGTCCCGTCCCGGGCCACCACGACGGTCGTGTCGTCGGGACGGCTCACGAGGGCCGAGGCCGGCACGACGACTCCCTGATGCTCCGGAACGACCACGACCTCGGCGGTCACGGTCGAGTCGGACGTGACGGGCAGGGCCGCGCAGTCGGCCCCGCACAGGGGGCCGTCACCGGTCGACGCGAGGGTCGCGGTCGCCGGGGCGTCCTTCGTCGCCGGCGTCGTCCTCCCGACGACCGCCTCCCAGCGCAGGTCGCCGTACGACAGGTGCACGGGGGTCCCCGGCACGACGACACGCGCCTGGGTGTCGGACAGCGTGATGGTCAGCCGCGGCGCCGCGCCCAGGGCGTCCACCGACCCGGACCCGGCGGACACGGGACGCCCGACCTCGACGTCGCCGTACGCGACGGTCGCGGGGAGCGACGGCAGGAACAGGACGTCGCCGAGGTGCACGATCCCGTCAGGCTCGACGCCGAGGTCGCGCTGCCAGGCGCGCACGGCCTGCACGGTCGAGCGGAGCGCGCGCCCGTCGATCGTGCCCTCGTACCTCCCGACGGCGGTGAGCAGGGCCTGGAGCTGCCGTACGTCGTCCCCGCGGTCGCCCGGGCCGATGTCGCGGAACGCGGGCGTGCTGCCCTCGGCGGCGACGACCGGTCGCAGGCCCACGCGGTACAGCACCTGACCGGCACCGACGCTCGCCCCCGGTGGGGTGTCGAGGCTGGTGACTGTCCCCGACGCCTGGTTCGCCACCGAGTGCTCCACCTCCCACGTCGCGACCGCGTCGAGCGTGATCGACTGGCCGACCGTGCCTTCCGCGGCGGTCACGGCGGTGTAGGGCTCGGCCCGCAGGACGTCCGGCGGCGGTGTCACGACCGTCCTCAGCGCCCACCCGACGGCGCCCGCCACCAGGGCGAGCACGAGCGCGCCCCCGACCGTCGCCGCGGTCGCGCCGCGTCGCCGGCGCCGCGGCACCGCGGGGCTCACGGCAGCGGGCATGCGCGGTTGACCCTGTCGTACTCGTCCATCGTGAGGTTCTCGGTGAAGAAGTCCGCGTAGGGGTTCCAGATGATGTCGCCGCGCGTGGCGGCGTCGATGAACGCCTGGCGTGACGGCGCCGCGGGCGGCTCGTGGCCCTCGTCCCGCAGGCACTGAGCCGTCGTCGTGAGCGCGTCGTAGTAGGCGTCGGCGTCCGACGTCGTCATCGCGGGCAGCTCCGACGACTGGCCGTTGTCAGCCTGGCACGTCGCGAGCGCCTCGTCGTACCGGCTCTTCTGGTCGTCGGGGTACGTCCCGGCGAGCCCGTGCGCGCCGCCCGGCTGCTCGACCACCTCGACGTCCCACCCGGCCGCCTGCATGCAGTCCCGCACCGCGTGGACCGTGCCGTCGGCGCCCGCAGCGGCGGACGCGCTCGGCGGGGGTGACGCGTCGGGGGTCGAGGTCGAGCACCCCGCCGCCAGCAGCGCCGTCACGCCGAGCCCCCACGCCCACGCGACGCGACGCCGGGAGCGCGCGACCCCGTGAATCGCTCGGTCTGCCATGTCCTTGCCTCCCTGCCGGTCACGACCCCACCGGTCGTGTCGGTGCCCAGCGTCGCGGGCGGCGGGTGAGGCGGCGGTTACGGGGACCTCACCCCCGCCTCACGCCCGTCGGGTAGATTCCGCCGCGAGACGGTCGCAGGGGGAGGGGGCGTGCCATGCGGCTCCTGCTGGTCGAGGACGACCCGGACGTCGCCGACCCGCTGGTCGAGGGGTTGTCGCACGAGGGCTACCGCGTCGACGTGCGGTACGACGGCGCAACCGCGCTCGAGCTGCTCACCGACCCGGCGTCGCGCGTCGACCTGGTCGTGCTCGACCGGGACCTGCCCCGCGTCAGCGGGGACGTGGTGTGCCGCACGCTGCGCGCGTCGGGCCACCCCGCTCGGGTCCTCATGCTCACGGCGGCCGGCAGTCTGCACGACCGTGTGGCGGGCTTCGAGCTCGGCGCGGACGACTACCTCCCGAAGCCGTTCGCCTACGTGGAGCTCGTGGCCCGGCTCCGCGCGCTCGCGCGGCGCGGCCCGGTCGCCGGCGAGACCTCCGTGCTCGTGCGTCGTGACGTCCGGGTCGACGTCCCCCGCCGGCTCGCCGAGCGCGGCGGACGTCCGCTGCGGCTCACGCCCAAGGAGTACGCGGTGCTGGAGAACCTCGTGCGCGCGGACGGCGGGTTCAAGACGCCCGAGGCGCTCCTCCACGAGGTCTGGGACACCCCGTACGACGTCACGACGGGAGCCGCGAAGGTCGTCGTCCACTCGCTGCGGCGCAAGCTCGGCGACCCGCCGCTGATCGAGACGGTCCCCGGGTTCGGCTACCGGATCCCGCATGACTGACCGGGTGCGCGCGTGGCGGTGGTCGTTCCGCACCCGCCTCACGGTCGCGCTCGCGGCGATCTTCGCCGTGGCGGGCGCGGTGCTCGTCCTCGTGCAGTACCTCATCCTCGACGCGGTGTTCAGCAGCACCGCGGTGTACACGACGATGGTGACGGACACCGGCGTGGGAGCGGTGTCGACCAGCCCGGGCGCGGAGGTCGACGCGAGCCGTCAGGCGGTCGAGGCCGCTGGCGCGGTCACCGTCGACACGGTCGCGACCGACGTCCTCGGCGAGATGATGCTCTGGTCGCTCGTGCTCATCGCCGCCTTCGCCCTCCTGGCGTCCGTGGTCTCCCGGGTCGTCGTGCGGAGAGCGATGCGGCGCATCCACCAGGTCGCGGACACGGCACGGCAGATCACCGACCAGGACCTCACCCGGCGGCTGGACCTCCCCGGACCGCAGGACGAGATCAAGGACCTCGGCGACACGATCGACTCGATGCTCGCTCGGCTCGAGTCCGCGTTCGAGGCCCAGTCCAGGTTCGTCGCGCACGCGTCCCACGAGCTGCGCACGCCGCTGACGGCCACGCGCCTGGCGCTCGAGGTCCCGCTCGAGCAGCACCGCGTGCCCGACGAGGCGCGGCCGATCATCGAGCGCGCGCTGCGGACCACGCGCCGCAGCGAACGTCTCGTCGAGTCGCTCCTGACGCTCGCGCGGGCGCCGGGCACGCTGTCCGAGCGGGCCGAGCCCGTCGCGCTCGACGAGATCGTGCTGGCGGTCGTGGACGAGGCCGGTCCCGCGGCGCGCCGCCGTGGCCTGAGCCTCGGGGCGGACGCGGCGCCGGCGGAGACGCGGGGGAGCCCCGAGCTGCTCCAGCAGCTCGTGGAGAACCTCGTCGACAACGCGATCGCCCACAACCACGACGGCGGTGAGGTCGTCGTGGCGCTGTCCCGTGCGCGCGGCGAGGTCCTGCTCACGGTGGCCAGCACGGGGCCGACGATCGCCGCGGACCGGCTCGAGCGCCTCCGTGAGCCGTTCGAGCGCGGTCCTCGCGTCGTGGGCGAGGAGGTTCCACGTAAGCGACGGCCCGGGCTCGGGCTCGGGCTGAGCCTCGTCGACAGCATCGCGGCCGCGCACCACGGAAGGGTCGAGCTCGAGGCGCGGCCGGCCGGCGGTCTCGTCGTGCGCGTGCGGCTGCCCGGCGCCTGAGCGCGCGTCAGCGCCCGAACAGCTCGTGCAGCCGCGCGGCCCGGCCCGTGGCGTCCTCGGCCGACGCGCGCAGCTCGCCGACCGCGAGCACGGTGGTCCCGGCGGCGGCCGCGACCGCGCCGATGTCGCGGCTCATGCCGTCGGCCACGGCCGACTGCTCCTGCAC
>NZ_JAGIBD010000057.1 GCF_017744555.1 Cellulomonas sp.
GGTGACACCCGTGCCGAGCCCGATCCGCACCGCGCTCATGGGCAGCCGCGTCGCGATCGCGACGCCCGCCCGTCCCTTGGCGTGGCCGGCCTCGTGCGCGAGGTGCCACTCGTCGGGCGAGAGGTGGTCGGCGAGGATCTCGTCGCTGCCACGCACCTCCTGCAGCAGCAGGACGTCCGGCTTGCGGACGTCGAGCCATTCCCCCATGCCCCGCCGGAACGCGGCGCGGATCCCGTTGACGTTGACCGTCGCGACGGTGAGCAAAGATCACTCCTCCCAGGTACCGCGGGCGACCACGTCGCAGCCACCCGCAGGGTTCTTCGTCACCCAGACGGTGACCAGCTCGCGCAGGATCGCAGACACCCGCGCGGACGGCAGACGGTCCCAGCCCTCGAGCAGGGCCGAGGCCGCGGCCTCCGCGCCGTCGACGACCTTGGCCGTCTCGGCGAGGTCGTCGAGCGTCGCGCGGGCGCGCGTCTGCTCGGCGACCAGCTCGTCGCGCGCCGCCGTGTACGAGTCCTCGGGGACGAGCCCCCGCGCGTGCGCCAACGTCAGCCGCGTGAGCGCCGCGCTCGCGTCTGCCGACACGACCTCGGCCCGCCGGCGTGCCGCGGTGACATCCGGAGTGCGCGCGGTGCGCACGGCCTCGGCCGCGACCTGGTCGGCAACCGTCGGGAGCCACGCGAGCACGACGTCCTCGACGCGGCTCGCCATGACCGAGACGCGCGCGCTGCACTCCAGCGTGGAGCACCGCATGCGGTCCGATCCGCGCTGCCGACGCTGCAGCGCCAGGCGGGAGCCGCACGCGGTGCACCGCGCCACCCCGGACAACGGCGAGACCGCGATGCCGCGCAGCCGCGGTGGGACGGTGGCGCGTCGGGACCGCTCACGTAGGTAGCGGCGCCATGTGGTCTCATCGATCACGGCGTCGTGGGCGCCGGCGACGTGCTCGCCATGGACCTGCAGCAGCCCTGCGCCGAAGCCGCTGTCAAGGAGCGTCGCGATGCCGCGGTGGGTGTAGGGCTTGCCGGAGTAGGGAGAGACCTGGCCCACTTCGCGCAGGTGGCGCGTGAGCGCGACGAGGCCGTCGCCGTCGAGGTACCGCCGGTACAGGTCGACCAGCACGGGCGCCGTGTCGGGGTCGGGGACGAACTGCCCGTCGACGACCTGGTAGCCGAACCGTGCACGTCCGTTGACGGGCAGACCCGCGTCGATGCGGCGCGCGTGGACGTCCTTCCACTGCTCGCCGATCCGCTCGGACTCGAAGGCTGCGAGCTCGGTCATGACCCCGCGGGCGAAGCGGCCTGCTGCGGTGACGTCGTTGGGCTCCGTGGCGGACTCGATTCGGCCACCCGCGACGTCGGCGCGGTCGACGGCCAACGCCCAGTCTTTGCGCGAGCGCGAGAGACGAGACCAGCGCCAGAGCACGACGACGTCGGCGTCGTGCTGCTCCAGCATCGTCAGGGCTCGCTGGACGGCGGGACGCTTCCAGGTGCGGCCGGAGATGCCGGGGTCGGCGAGCACGTCGACGACAACGTAGCCGTGCCGCGCGCAGTGCTCGCGGCCGGCGCGCTCCTGCAGCTCGAGGCTGATGGACTCCTCGCGGTGGGTGGACTGGCGCAGGTACAGCACCGCGCGCGGCGGTGTCTCGGGGACGGCCGCGAGACGGCGGGTCACGCCGACCGCCGCTGCGCGGGGACGGTGGCGAGCCGGGTCGCGCGCCAGGCGTCGACGACGTAGCGAGCGACGTTGAGCTCGCGTGCGATCGCGCCGGGGTGGGGGCCGACGAGGCGTTCGGCGAGCGCGTACTCGGCGGGGCTGATGAGCAGCTCGGCGGCGTAGGCGTCGGCGCGGCGTTCGCGGGTGTCGAGCAGCGCGGGGTCGTCCGTCCAGGTGTCGCCGTGGTGGTGGTGCCCCAGCTCGTGGGCGAGCGTGGAGCGCTGCAGCACACCGGACATGCGCGGGTTGAGCGTGATGAGGCGGGGGCCGTGGCGGTACTCGCCGCGGCGGCGGCCGAGGTCGCGCCACGTCACGTGCACCCCGACGTCGTCAGCGAGCTGCAGCAGGTCGTCCATCATCAGTCGCGCTCGCGCTCCTCGTCCTCGTGTTCCCAGTCGGCCGCATCGTCCGCGGCGTCGGCGATCGTCTCGTGGAGGTCTGACACGACCGCCTCGGGGACGACGCGCGGCACGAACCGCGCCGGCGGGGCAGGCGGGAGCCCCGCCTCGTCGCGGTCGGCCGCGTCGACGGCGTCGCGCTCGCGCGCGCGCTCGAGGAGCTCCTCGAGCAGGACCCGGTCCGGCGCGCTCTCGACAGAGGTCGCCTGCGTCGCCTCGTCGACTTCCGAGGTGGCGAGGAGTCCGAGCTCGACCAGAGCCTCGACGGGCGGCGCGCCGATCGCCCGCGCGGCTCGCAGCACCTCGTCGGCGTCGAGACCCTCGCGCAGGCGCCGCGAGAGGGTCGCGATGGACACGCCGCAGACGAGGGCGGCCTCCTCGCGGGTCAGCCCCGGGCGGTAGCGACGCAGGTACGACATCAGATCAGTAGGCACGAGCCCGATCGTAGGATCAAATCTGATCCGTTGTCTAGACGTCAAGGGCGCTGACCTGCGCGTAGGCACCCGCCAGACCGCTCCGTGAGTGTCATTTTCGACATCTAGCGGTTGCTCTTCTATCAACTTTGATACATGCTCACCTCATGACCGCTCTCCCGCCCGCAACGCTGCGTCTCAGGACTGACGTCCTCAGGGCCGCGATGGCCTCGCACGGCGTACGGACCCAGGAGCAGCTGGCCCAGGAGATCGGGGTCGGCCGCGCCACCGTCGTCCGCGGCTTCTCTGGCCGGAAAGCCCCCGGCGATGCGCTCATCGCGGGCCTGCGCCTGCGTCTCGGCCTCTCCCTCGACGACTTCGTCGAAGTCGTGCCGGCCCGCAGCAAGCCCTGACAGCACGACGAAGGCCGGCCCCGCGCCAACGAGAACCGGCCGACGTCGATCGACACACGATCGAGAAGGAGTCTACCGATGGACACCCCACGCCCCACCCGTGACGAGGCGATCCGACGAGCCGGCGAACTGCTCGCCGCCGCACTTGCCGAGGCAGCCGCGAACGATGCGACGTCCACCCCGGCGCCGCTCACACCCGAGACGGCGGACGTCGCATGAGCACCGTCGTCACCATCCAGCCCGGACAGCCCGGCATGGGTCTCGACTACGACGTCCGGGAGCCGCTGCCGTACCCGTTCCACGTCGACGTGGCGACGGGCGACTGCACCCGGGGCCGCGGCACGGCCGAGGCGGGCGACGACCCGACCGGCACCACGCCCTGGCGCCTGCTCGGCTTCCAGCGCGGCGACGTCCAGGAGCTCGTGCTCACGCTGCGCGACTTCGCCGCCGACCCGCAGTCCGCCGTCGGGCTCGTGCCGGTCTTCCTCAACTGGCGCGGCGGGGTCTTCTCCCTCGCCGTCCCGATCACCAACGTGACCGTGCACGGGACCACCGACCACGCGGCGGTGACCGCATGAGCACCGCCACCACCCTCGCCGCGCCCACCCCGGACGCCGTCGTCGCGATGGCCGAGGAGCGCCTGACCCGCATGGTCGCGCGCCTCGACCCGCACGACAGCGTGCTGCGCGTCATGGCGGTGTACGAGCGCATGCACGCCGAGGCCGTGACCGTCGAGCGCTCCCGCGCAGCGCGCGACGCCGCGGTCGACGTCGCCTCGGCCGACGGCGACCTGCTGGCGATGGTCGACGCGACGATCGAGTCGCGCCCCACGACGGCGACCACGCCGAGCGTCGAGCACCTCGCCCACCCGGTCCTCCTCGCGAACGCGCGCACCGAGCTCGCCCGCCGCGCGGGCGGTGCGCGATGAACCGCGCCCTGTCCGACGTGCTCGAGGCGACCGCGCGCGCCCTCGACGGCACCGAGACCCTGACGACGCTCGGCGGCGTCGTCGAGGTCGCCGAGTTCGTCGACGTGCTCGAGCACGCCGCGGCGATCGCCGCCGAGGTCGAGCACGAGGCCAACCGGGCCGCGAACCTCGCGCAGACGTCGACGACGCCCGCGTACCCGCCGCTCGTCGCGCTCCTCGCCCGCGCGCTCGTCGTCGACGACGGGGAGCAGCGGTGAACCTCGACCTCATCCTCGCGCGGAGCCTCAAGGAGCCGACCTGGTCCGCCGAGCGCGACGCCGCCTACGCCCGCGCATGCGGCGTCGGTCTCGCGCTGGTCGCTCACGTGGTCGTGGCCGTCGGCGCGCTCGCCGGCGCGGGCGCGGCGCGCGCTCTCGACGCGGACCCGACCGCACGCAGCCAGGAGCAGACGTGGACGAGCACACCCACCCCGACGTCCACGCCTGCCGGCACCCCGACTGCATCGCCTGGGTCGCCGACCGCGCAGCCGTCGACCTCGACGCCCGCGAACACGCCCCCGACGGCTACGCCGACGACCGGGTCGGGCCCGACGGCGCAGGTCGAGCGCGCTGAGGGCATCGACCCGTGGTGGCTGGTCGTCGCCGCGATCGCCGGTACCGGCGTCGGCGTGCAGCTGCACCGCCTCGTCCGCGACGAGCGTGCACGCCGGGACGGTGGTCGGTGATGGGCCGCACGACACGTCAGGCCGACGGGGACCTCCTCATGAAGCTGACGCCCGAGGAGCGCGCGATGTACGACGCACCCCGCGGCGCGCAGCCGGCGCCCGGGTCCACGGTCACGCTGTGGCGGCTGCCCGGGAGGTGGCACGTCTCCTCGGAGGGCCCCGAGGTCGGCACGTGGTGGCTGCGCCCGATGGACGCGTCCGCCGCCGAGTTCGGTGCGCTGCTGACCGAGAAGCCCGACCGCGGACTGCCCGTCGTCGTGCGAACGCACAAGGGCTGGGTCGCGGTGCGGTCCAAGGACGTGCGCCCGGCTGCGCTCGGGGGTGCCCGGTGAGCGCGGCGACGCACACGTTGCGCCTCGACGTCGTCACCGCACCGCGGCGGCAGCACGAAGTGACCCCGTCGTGCTCGTGCGGGTGGGTCGGTGGCACCCACATGAGCGCGGAGCTCGTGGTCGCGCGACGCACCGCGACCGTCGAGCACACGCAGCACGTGCAGGCGATCGCGCGCCCGCGGGTGCCCGTGCGCAAGCTCGACGACGGCACGCTGCGCGCCGACTGCCGGCACTGCCCGTGGACGTACGACGCGCCGTTGCGCGTCATCGCCGACGAGCAGGCCCGGTACCACCGCGTGCAGCACCAGCGCGGGGACCTGGCGGTGACCCGATGAGCACGGTGCTCGTCGCGTTCCCCGAGCTCGACGGCACCCAGGCGTGCCGCGACTCCGACCCCGAGCTGTTCTTCCCCAACCCGTCCGACGCCGCCGGGCTGGCGAAGGCGAAGGCGGTGTGCGCGACGTGCCCGCTGCTGCGGCCGTGCGCGGCGTACGCCCTCACGCACGCCGTCGCCGGCGTGTGGGGCGGGACCAGCGAGTCCGACCGGCAGCGGCTGCAGCGCCGCCACGGCATGCCGCAGCGCGTCGTGTGGTCCAGCCCGTCCGCATCGACCCGACAGGAGGAAGCAACCTCATGAGCACCACCAGCCCCGACCTGGACGCGGTCCTCGACGACGTCGTCGACCGCCTCGACCAGCCCTCCACGGCGCGTCCGGCCCCGCGGCCGGCCCCCGCGGTCGAGCCCGCGACCGACGACACCGTGCGGCTCCTGGCCCGCGCCGAGAAGTCCACGAAGGCTCGCACCCGCGCCCTCGGCAAGCGCATCGGTGCGGACCTGGTGCGGCTGCGCGAGGTCGTCGACCACGAGGCCGAGGACCGGAAGGCCGCCGCGGCGGAGGCCGCGCGCCGAGCGAAGGAGAAGGCGCAGCGCGCCGCCGAGCAGCAGCGCATCCGCGCACGCCTGGCCGAGCTCGAGCGGGAGGCCGCGAAGCTGCGCGCCGGGCTCGCGAAATCCGCCGCGGTGCCGCCCGGTGCGGCGGCGCTCGGCCTGGACCCGAAGGCGGTGCGCCGCTGGGCCGTCGAGCACGGCGTGGAGTGCACGACGACGGGCCGTGTCCCGAAGGCCGTCGTGCAGGCGTACCTGGCGGCCCACGGCGGTGCCCGATGAGCGCCCGCAGCCGGCAGACCCGGGCCGAGGCGGTCGTCGAGGACTGCGAGTGGATGGCCCGGTGGGGCGAGTCCCTCACCGGCGCCGCACGCCGCCTCGGCTACCGCGACCGCAAGGTCCTGGACCGGACCCTGCAGCGCGCCGGCCGCTACGACCTGATCGCCGCGCTCAAGGCCGTCGAGACCGACGACCTGCGCGCCGGGCACAACGCCGACCGCCGCGGCCGCAGGAGCCACGGGCTCGCGGCCTGACGAGTGACACCCCCTCCCGCAGCATCCGACCACCCAGCAGAAGGAGCACGACCGTGCCCGACATCCCCGACGTCGCCCTGACCGACGACGACCTGTTCGAGCTCGACCAGCTCGCCCTCGAGCTGACCAAGCGCAAGGAGACGATCGCCGCCGAGACCGAACGGGCCAAGGAGATCGAGGCGATCCTGCGCCGCAGGCTCCCCGCGGGCGCGACGACGCCGCTCGGTGCGACGCGCGTCACCGTGAAGCGCGGCGCGCGGCGCCTGAACGCGACCAGGTTCGTCGCGGCGTTCCCGACCGAGACGTGGCCGGGCCTGTACCGGACCGAGGTGAAGCCTGACACGGCCGCGATCAAGGAGCAGGTCGCGCCGGCCGTGCTCGACGCGGCGTCCGTGTACGACGAGGGCACGCCCGTCGTGGAGGTGCGGTGATGGACGCCCTGCAGCACGCGCGCTCCGTCGCAGAGCACGCGGTGGCCGCCGGCGTCGCGCCGGAGACGCGGGCACGTCTCCTCGCGGAGGTCCAGGCGTGGGCGACGCTCGCGCTCGCCGAGGCCGTGCGCGAGCTCGACGGGCGCCTGCCGTGAACGGGCTCCTGGTCGCCGCGCACCTGCACGTGCGCACGGGCGACATCGCCGCGGAGCCCGGCGAGCGCGGCATCGTCGCGACGTACATCGTCGAGGACGAGGCCACCGACACGCCCACCGTGCGCTGGGACGTCACGACGAACCTCGGGGTCGGCCCCGACTCGCGCTCGGCCGTCCGTCAGCTCGGCACGATGCTGCACTCCCTGGCGCACACGCTGCTGGCCGAGGGCGGCGCCCTGCTCGACCTCACGCCGCCCGCAGACGAGGCGGACCCGGACCGCGAGCACGACGAGCGCGCAGCGAACGGCGGTGCGTGATGAGCACCCCCACCATCGACGTGCCCGTCTACCTGCAGGTCGAGCCGCGCGACCGCGCGTGGTCGCCCGAGGGGCGCGGCACCGGCCCCGCGCGGGCCGCCGCCGTCGTCGGCACGACGACGAAGCGCCCACGCGCGCCGCGGCCCGTTGTCGTGGTCGTGAAGGTCACCCTGCGGATCCCCGCGGCTGCGTTCGACCCGCTCCGGCCTGAGGCCGTCGTCGTCATCCCCGCCGACCTGACCGACCCGCACCCGGTCGTCGTCGACGCCGACGATGCCACCGACGGAGGCGACCGTGGCTGACGACCTGGATCCCAAGTACGACTTCCGCACCCTGCCGCCACGGCACCAGCCGTACGCCGGCGGCGACCCCGCCGCCGCGCTGCGCGAGGTCCGCAGCATGGTCGAGCACGCGATCACCCACCAGCCGCGGTCCCTGCAGAAGCGCATCGGCCCCTCGGAGATCGGCACCCCCTGCGACCACTGCCTAGCCGCGAAGCTCGCCGGGTGGGCCCGCACCGACGACGGCGTGCCGTGGCTGCCGTACATCGGCACGTGCGTGCACGACGGCCTCTCGCAGATCGTCATGGCCCACGAGGGAGACCGCAACGCGGCGCACACCACCGGGCTGCGGTGGCTGTCCGAGCACCGCGTCACCGTCGGGCGCATCGGCGGCACCGCGATCACCGGGTCCTGCGACCTGTTCGACACCGTCACCGGCACCGTCATCGACTTCAAGGTCGTCGGCGTCACCACCCTGCGCACCGCCAAGCGCAGCGGCCCGTCCCCGGTCTACCGCACCCAGGTCAACCTGTACGGCCTCGGGTTCGTCAACGCCGGCCAGCAGGTCGACCACGTCGCCATCGCCTACCTGCCGCGCAACGCCGTCAGCCTCGACGACGCCGTGTGGTGGACCGCCCCGTTCGACCCCGCACTCGCGCACCAGGCCCTCACCCGCGCGAACCGGCTCCACGCGAACCTCACCGCGCTGTCCGCTCTCGGCGAGGCGGCCGTGCGCGCGTGGATCAGCAGCCTGCCGCGACACCCCGACTGCCACGACTGCGGCAGGTACCCCGACCGTCCCGCCGGGCACACCGCCCCCGGGCACCACCCGCCGGGCCGCGAGCTCGACGGCCTCATCCCCAGCACCGCCGCCTGACGGCACCCACCAAGGAGACGCAGAAGATGACCACGACGCCGAACGCCAACGACATCCTCATGGGCGGTGGCGGCGCCCCCACCGCCAAGTTCCTCCACCCCGGCGACACCCTCGTCGGCCGCGTCGCAGCCCCGCCCCAGGCCTACCAGGAGCGCGAGTACGTCAAGGACAAGCCCGGCGGCGGCGACCCCAAGACCTACCCCTCGGGCGACCCGATCATGGCCGTGTACGTCGACCTCGCCACCGACCTGCGCGACCCGTCCATCGAGGACGACGACGGCACCCGCCGGTTCTACATCGAGGGCCGCTACCTCAAGGCCGACGTCCGCGACGCGATCCGCGCAGCCGGCGCGCCCGGCCTCGAGGTGGGCGGCACCCTCACGGTGACCTTCACGCACCGCGAGGACCCCGACGACAAGCGGTCGCGCAAGTTCTGGCGGATCACCTACTCCCCCGCCGGCAACGCCGCGCTCATGGCCGCCGACACGCCGCCCTCGCAGGCCGCGCCGCAGCAGGTCGCGCAGCCGGCGCCCGTCCAGCAGGCCGCGCCCGTCCAGCCAGCCGCGCCGGCCGTCGCGCCCCCGCCGTCCGCGCCGGCGGCGACGCCCGTCGCTCAGGCGAAGTC
>NZ_JAGIBD010000058.1 GCF_017744555.1 Cellulomonas sp.
GAGCTGTGGGCCGTGTGGAACTCCCACCTGCGGTACCGGCCCGTGCTCGAGCGCGTCGTCGGGCCGACGCGGCAGGTGGGGCGGGACCCGAAGTTCACGGTGACGGCGTCGGTGCTGGCATGAAGGCGCCCCGCGAATCGCAGTTCGCGTGAAGCGCTGCAAGAGGCTGCACCGAGCGATCCGGCCACGTCAGGGCAGGGCGTGTCCGAGCGTCCTCGTCCCTCATCGGCGGACCCACTGATCATCCGGCGGGTCGTGCCGGACCCAGACCTCGCCAGAGCCCATCGATGGAAGCCCGAGCGACGCCTCGTCGGCGGCAGACTTGAGAAGCTCAAGGCTCCGCGAGGAGACCCCCACGATCCCGGCCGCCCGTAGCAGTACGGCGGCCTCCATCCTGGTCTCAGCCCGGCACATTGCCTGGCTGACGCATCCGCCGCGTGAGTTCGGAGCCCGCTCATCGTTGGCGGAGAACGCGAAGTAGATTCCCCTAGCCACGACGGGGACCTTTGAACCTGATGTGGATCACACCCACCAAGTTCTCCCCCTTCGTCACGTCGACGTGAAGATGATTCCTCGACCCGGGGCACATCCCTCTGGGCGCGCACGTTGCTCCGCGGCTGCGCAAGACCTCGACGGCTCGTCTCTGCACCCGCTTCGCCTGTGCGATCGACGACGCCCGGACGCTCGTACAGACGCGGGCCCCCGACGCGGGCGCGGCACGGTAGTTGGCCATCCACCCCGCGGCAGCTCTGTCCCCCGAGGCTGCACCACGACGCGTTGTGGACGAGCTGGCCGGCCTGCGCGGGATCAGCCGTGACGTAGTAGGTGTGCTCACCCGCGACGTGCAGGTTGTGCCGTCGCCGTCGCCGTCGCCGTCGAACCGCAGCGTCACGAGGTGGTTGTCGCCCGTCGACGTCAAGGGGGGCGATGACCGCCTCGGCCGACGTCTGACCCACCTCCGGATCACCCGCAAGGACCTGTACTCATCGACGCACGATGCGCGCCACCGCTTCACGATCGGGTGCACCCAGCTTCTCGATGATCCTTCGCACATATGCCTCGACGGTCTCATCGGAGAGAAACAGCAGGCCGGCGATCTCCGTGTCCGACAACCCTCGTGCGAGAAGGCGCGCGACGGCACGCTCCGCGTCGTCGAGACGAGCACGCCACGGCCGCCCACCGCGGAGCACGCCCACACGGTCCCCCCACCGAGCGCGTCGCAGAGCGCGCGCCGACTCCCGGGCGACGTCCCGACGGACATCGAACAGCTCCCGCTCCGCGCGGCACTCCTGCTCGCCGTCGAGCCACTCGACCCCCCACGCTGTGGCGAGCTCGGCTGCGAACTCCTCGTAGAGCAACGCGTTATCCAACTTGAGATGCAGGTCCATGCCGTCAACGCGGAATTTGTCGACAGGCTCCTGGAGGTAGAGCAGCCACGGATACGCCTTCAAGAGAAGAACATGCTGTCCGACAGGCGAGCCCACACGGCAGATCCCGACGCGCCCGAACTCCGGCCAACTGGCGTGGTCGATTTTCTGCACTTAGAACCACCGCGAACGGTGAACTACGTGAAAGTCCCTCAGAGACGGTCGACCATTCACATTGAAGCCTTTCTTACCCCGCCCAAAGTTAGAGGTGTAAGCCCTCTGGTTATTTTTCCATGCCGCCGATCGGTAGGCGACACGATCAGCATTTACTCCCCGCGCATACTGCTTCGAGCCATTCGGGAGAACAGTCTTGACAGCCCCCCGTCCGGCATGTACGCGCCCAGCGATCGCCGTCGTAATTCTGGAAGCCCTGATTGAGCTCTTTGCGCCCGCAACACCATTATGGTACGCACGTGCAGCCTTGAGCACTCGGCCCACACGTGCGACGCCTACGGCGATCGTCCCCACCCCGACGAGTGCCGCCGCCGCCATGACGCCCATCTCCAGGGCCTTGCCCTTGTTGCCGTTCGCCGCGTACGCGACCGCCGTTCCACATCGGCACGGCCATCGCTCCGCAGGTCGCCCACGACCTGTTCGCTCAGGCCGTCCGCGTGCAGCGCCCCGGCGGCCAGCAGCGGGCCGCGTGGAACTCCCACCTGCGCTACCTGCCCCTGCTCGGATGCACCGTCAGGCCGACACGACAGGCCGGGCGTACCCGAAGTTCGACCAACTCGACCCCGGTGATGCTTCTGGCATCACCTCGTCACAGGCAGGGGAGACGCGTCCTAACGGTCGAAGAACCGCCACCTCGTTGCGATGGGCATTCCCCGGAAACGCACCCGACGCATCTTCGCAGAGGGTGCGGCGCATTCCGGAAAACTACTCAACGCCTCCGGAGAGGAGCCTCCGAAGCATGCTCTTTATAGTCGAGGTCAGTGTGTATTCCACACCGTCGACACTCACGATCCTCCTGGGCGCCACTCGCCCCCCGCTCGCCCGTGCGCCGTTGAGCACGTAGGAGACGGCAACTCGGTAATAGGCGCGCAGGATTTCGCGGACATCATCGTCACTCAAGTCCTCCTCGAACTGATTGTGCGAGAAGTTTCCGTCGATCTCAACAAAGAAGAACCTATCACCGGGGGTAACAACTCTCGCAGCGCGCCGAGGCTCGGTCGACGACACCTCAAGGACCACTGCGCCGCGCTCGACGCCTAGCGAGTGCTCGAGCGCCGCTTCCTCGACGGAAACCAGGTGCTCCAGTGTCTCTATTACGTCACTTTGCTTCATTTTTTTCCAGCCCCCAATGCCCCAGTTGCGACCGGTCGGATTCCACGTTACCCCCAGTCGCGTCCGTTCGATATGAATATGCACCGGCTGAATTCGCTGACGCCAGGCCGGCATTTTGTTCCAGTGTCTTCGCTGAGCCCCGAGAGACACTCGAAATGGGCCCCCTTGATACTGGGGCCCTATGTGGACGATATTATTCTTCTTGATCTTCGCCCATGCCGCAGTGGCTACCTTCTTTACGGCCTCACGAAGCGCGCTCGTTGGCCCGGGTGTGCATGCGGCGTTATGCACAAGATACTCGTCATCCCCGCCGGTAGTCACGAAGTACGTGTGTGCACCGGACGTGTGCAGGTTGAACACGGTGGCGTCCGCCACGTCGCCCAGGTCGTCGACGCGCGCGACGGGGTGGAGACGACCGTCGCGTCCCACCGCCTCGTCACCGACGGCGAGGTCGACGGCGTCGACCCAGCCCTCGCCGACTACCCAGAACGGGTGGTTCGCCGTCGAGAGGACCGCGTCGTCCTGCCCCGCGAAGCCGACCCTGATCA
Organism: Cellulomonas sp.; assembly: GCF_017744555.1. Taxonomy (GTDB): domain Bacteria; phylum Actinomycetota; class Actinomycetes; order Actinomycetales; family Cellulomonadaceae; genus Cellulomonas. Next base: position 3,263 of record NZ_JAGIBD010000058.1, read on the forward strand.
GGTGCTTCACCCCTGCGGACCAGATGGGCGCGATGACGACCTCGTGCGTGACCTCGCCGGTGAGCGGGTCACGGGCCAGGACCTCGTCACCCGTCGTCAACGACTCGATCGGCGCCGTGCTGCCGTCGGCGAGGCGGACCAGCGTGCCCGCCACGAAGCTGTTGCACACCTTCGCCGCTGCACCCGCCACCTTGGCTGCGCGCCCCGCCCGGACAGCGGTGGACACCGCCTTGACCGCAGCACCCGCACCCACGAGCGCGGCCGCCGCCGTGACGCCCATCTCCAGGGCCTTGCCCTTGTTGCCGTTCGCCGCGTACGCGACCGCTGACACCGCGGCCGATGCCGCACCGATCGGCCCGGGGATCATCGAGGCGATCTCCCCGACGGCCGCCACGACACCCAGCACCTTGCCCCAGGCGATCGTCCCGCCGAGGTCCGTGCAGTTCACCGGGTCGGCGTTGCAGTAGTCGTACGCGCTGGCCGACCCACCCGGTACCGGGTCCACCTGCAGGAACCGCCCGATCGCCGGGTGGTACAGCCGCACCCCCATCAGCAGCACACCCGCGGGCGTGTCCGCCGACCGCTGCGCCGCGCCCAACCACCCGTACCGCGCCGGCGGCGCGTTCGTGGTGGCCGCACCGCTCATCGGCACCGGGTTCCCGAACTCGTCGAACGACGACAACCGCAACGCCGACCACGAGGCCACCGACGCACCGTCGTCCACCGGCAGCGTCCCGACCACGTCGCCGTGCAGGTCCACGATCTGCAGCACCCGCCCACCGGCGGCACCGGTCTGCACGGCGACCTGCCCGTCGGCGCCCTCGACCCACCGGGTCACCTCGTCGGGGCGGGTCGCGTCCTCCACGATCCAGCCCGGCTCGTCGCCGTCACCGTCGTAGTGCACGACCTGCTCGGTCGAGGCAGCCCACTGGTCGTTCACCCACGCCCACGTGCGCTGCGTCGAGAACCGCTGCAGCGGGTCCAGCGTCCACTGCGCCTTCTCGACGCCCGGCACCTCCTGCGTCGCCACCAGGTCGTTGACGAAGTACCCGGTCGTCGCCACGCCCGCGCCGTCGGCCGTCGGCATCGCGGTCGTCCGGCCGAACGCGTCGTACGCCCACGCCTGGCCGTTGCCACCCGACGTCGACACCAGCCGGTCCGCCGAGTCGTACGTCGACGTCGTAGTGGTGGCACCCGTCGCCCCGGGGCAGGCCGCCCCCGCCGACGCGGTGGCCGCGCGCAAGCTCGACGAGCCCGCACGCCAGGACCTTCTGAGGAGCCGACGCGGAGCCCGAGACAGCGCCTGGTCACGTGAAGGCGTCGGGCCGCTCAGTAGCAATCTCCGGCAGGGACGGAAAGTGGCGACCGAAACGCTGGTGGGCGAGCAGTTCGATGTAGTCCTGACTCCAGGTGTCGTAAGTTCTCGTGAAGTCCTTCTCGAATGGCGGAAGACCCGGAGGGATGGCCGCTGGGCAATTGCCCAGCACTTTCCCACCGCTTTGCTCGATCGCGCCGACGTGGATGACACCGACGTCGATCACATCAACCCCAGTAATACTGCGACAGTCCGGCAGGAACGGCTCGCACCAGTCGAGAAGAGCAGCCACCAACAGAACCCTTGACCCTGCTGGCCTTCCACTCAGAAGGACGACTCCGCAGCACTGCCACCCTCCGCGCCTTGTCGGAACATTCCAGAAGTCACCAGGCTCGAGGCCCGCATTCGTTCGCAACTCGCTACCTCCCCAGCGAGGACCCACGGTCCAATAATCCTCCTAAAAAACGTGCCGCCGGTGGGTGTTTGCGGCGCGTAGGAGAAGAACATGCTGCCTGGCAGGCGAGCACACCCGGCAGATCCCGACGCGCCCGAAAGCCGGCCAGCTGGCGTGGTCGATCGTCTGAAGAACCCCTCGCGACCCCCACTCTTCTTTGCTGATCCCCGAGGGTCCGGCGGCAAATCTCACCGCTGCGAGCGCCTCCTGAAGATGCAAGACGAGGTCGAGCCCCGAGATCGCCGCAGCATCCTCCCAGAGTCGCTGCCCTGGCCCAGTCAGACGAACGGACCCGTCGCGGGCTTCGACGAGACCCGCTGATGCAAGATTTCTGAGGGCGCTCGACACCTCCGCGTCGCTCGGGACTGCGTGATTGTCGTGATCTGCGGCACGCACGACCGATCGGAGCCGCACCCAGCCCTGGGCGGGCCCGATCGCAGCGAGAATCCAGGCGTCACTGAGATCCCACCCCTCCACGACAACCTCCGCGGGATTGCTCGGGCGCCCCGATCCAGACGCCGGTGTCTTTCAGTTGGACGTTCACTCGCGGCGTCAAGGACCCTCGGGCCTGGCTGGTCGGTCGCCGCACCAGCCGCCGATGCGCGCTCTCTCGATCCTCGGCAGCCCCTCGATCACGCTGATGTGCTCGAACTGCGCATTGCTGACGATCCGCACGTCCTGCAGCCGCTCCAGACGGCTCAGCGGCCGCAGGTCCACGGGCGCGCCCTGCGGCGCCGAGGGGTCGGGCGACAGCACCAGGATCTCCAACCCGGCAAGGCGCTCCAGCCCTGCCAGCGAGCCTAGCGGTGCATCCATCACGATGAGCTCCCGCAGCCGCTGGGGCGGGTCGTCGCACCGGAAGTCGAAGGGGGTCGAGACACCCCGTCTCATCTCGAGCCGCAGGTGCTCGAGCTCCCGCATACCGGACACGGCGGCCATCGAGGGTTCGGCCACACGGTCGAGATGGAGGTAACGCAGACGGGTCATCTGACTCAGGGGGCCCTCGAGCTGGTCGGTACTCGCCGCCAGTTGACGCACTTCCGTCAGCGTGGAGACGTCGACCGGCTGCCGCAGGCGGGTCCTCGCAAGGATGTCAAGACGTTCGACGTGCCTGAGGGCGTCCGCCGGCAGCGGAGGCACGATCCCCCGAGCCCACACCAACACGACCACCGGCTGCAGATCCGCCAACCAGGCGAGCGAGGGAGCCCTCGGATCCCAGCACCTGCTGGTGATCTCCACCCCCGCGACGCCCTTCTTGCGCAGCGCGGCGATCGTCGACGGCGCCGGAGGCTCGTCAAACTCCGCCAAGCGCACCTCGCGCCCACCCGCGATGCGTGCCGTCGTGATCTTCATCCGTCGTCCTTCCCGCTCCGCCGCCGACGGGTCCAGGCGTCGGCGGGCGGCGCACTCCGCACCCAGACGTCACCCAGGGCGACGTGCCCGAGGCCGAGGTCCCGCTCGTCGGCGGCCGACCCGAGGACCTCCAGACGTCGCGACGACACGCCGCCGACCCCCTCCGACCGGAGGAGAGCGACGGCCTCCATCCGCGACGCGGCACGGCACACGGCCTGCAGGAAGCACCCGCCACGCTCGTCGACTCGGACCTCTCCTCGCCCTCGAACCACGCGAAGAGCACCTCGACGTCGACCAGCGGAGAGTCGACGACCGGGCTCACCTCCCGGTGCGTGGAGGCGCGAGCCGCGGCTCGCGCCCGTGGTCGGGCGCGGTGCTCTGGTGCCGGGCACGCTCACTCCTCCCGCAGCCCGAGCCACAGCGTCCGGGCGAACTCCCACCCGTGGGCACGCGAGTGCTCGTCGCGGTAGCAGGAGTACGACAGGTCGAGCTCGGACGCATGCTCCACGTCCGGCTCTACGTACCCCGCCCGGTACTCCTCGTGTGCGCCGGTGAGGTACCGCACGTTCTTCTCGACGAGGTACAGCTCGGACGGGTGGAGGGCGTCGACCTGCTCGTCGACCGTGTCGAGCGGGGGCACGACCACGTCGAGGACCGGGCTGCTCCGGAGCGTGACGGCGACCCTCGGCGCCCGGCCCCCGAGGGCGGCGCCAAGCGACGCGCAAACGAGCAGCACCTCGGCCGCGAGTCGCATCGGACGCTCGTCCACGCGGCGTTGCCCCAGGAGGTCGTCGAGGTGGATCGAGTCGACGTAGACGTCGCCGCTCTCGTTGCCGTCACCGCGCACCACGCTCGCGACCCACGCCTCGACCCGGGATCTCACGAGACCGTCCGATCGTCCGGGCGACCGCCGCCGATCAGACCGCGGCGCCCGCCCGCACCTCCCAGCCGCACGAGCCTGCGGAGCATGTCGATGACGCTGGAGGTCAACGTGACGTCGGTACGGTCGACGGTGACGATCCTTGTCTGGGCGGTGCGACCGTTTCCCTTGCGCGCACCGTGGAAGACGGAGGCGAGCGCGACCTCGTCGGTCGTCACCTGCATCACCTCGTGCTCCGTGGGTCGCCTGTCGCCGTGTCAGAAGTCGTCGCCCGCGGGCTCGTCGAACCAGTGCGGGTCGTCGGGGATGTCGACCCAGAAGTGTCGACGCGCCTGTTGCGCGAAGTCCAGGGGGTTGTCGGCGGCGATGCCGTCCACCAGCTCCCTGATCGTCGCGTAGGCCGCCCTCCTGCTCCATCGCGGGAGCACGATCGCACGGGACCCGTGGAGCGGGGAGACGAACTCGGCGCGCGTCTCGTGGAACGAGGGCGAGCAGACCCGAGCGCGGATCGAGAGGTCGTAGGGCTTCGCTCCTCCGGGCCGCAAGGGCCGCCACTCACCGCGCACCCGCCGCCAGCCCCAGCCTCGGGTCGCGTCGTCCCCGACGCCCACCTCGACGACCGTGGCCCACACCCCACCCGGACGGCCGGAGGACGCGAAGCGGCCCTCTCGCCGGTCGCGGACCTCGACGAGCGACACCACCCGGATGCGGTGCGGTACGCCCGCGGCCTCCCGGCTCTCGACGCTCGACACCGCTCCTCACCCCCTCCCGTCACGACGTCACGAGCTCCGTCAGCCTCCCGGCCCGAGCAGCCGCAGGCCGATCTCGCGCGACTCCGCGTCGTCGCACCACACGACCGGGGCGTACTCCCCCTTGACCTCCACGAGCCCACCGTCCCAGAGCCCTTCCGATCTCACGAGACCTTCGTCGTCGATGATCGCGTCCTCGTAGTCGCCGTCGGCGCCTGGCTCCCAGTAGTGCTGGTGAATCGCAGGACGGGCGACCCGCTGCCCCCGGAAGGCACGCTCGCCTCGCGGCACCCGGCGGGTCAGCTGCTCCCACTCGAGGAAGACCATGCCCACGGTGCGGCCGTTCGTGTCGAGCACCCGGCCCGCTCGCCCGACGTACCGCGACGCCACGCTCACTGCTGCCCCGCTCGTCGGCCGACCCGCTCGACCAGACCGTCGAGCCGGCGTCCGAGTCGCGTCGCGGCGACCACGACGGGATCGACGGCGCGCGCGAGGGTCGGGATCACGGTGGAGCCGTCGACGTCCGACCGGAGGATCACGTGGTCACCTCTGGTCCGCCGCATGCCTCGGCCCGGGCGGCCCGGTAGAGCTCGAGCCGGTCGTGCTCGTCACGCCAGTCGCACGGCGAGGAGAAGCCGACGGCCTGTGCGAGGTCGTCGAGGTGCCGGGACACGGACATGACCTTCTCCTCCTCGGCACGATCCGCACGGTCGGCCGACGGTGCGGATCGTCATCGTCCCGGCGCCCACGGCCCGGTGTCCACCGTGCCCCGCGGGCGTGGTCGGTCCGCACCTCCCGCCCGCCCCTCTGGGACACTGGCCCCATGCCGCTCGACGACGCCCCCGCGCCCCGCGTCCCCCTCGCCGACGTCACGCCGGCCATCGCCCTCGGCCCGCTCGACGGCCGCTACCGGCCGACGGTCGCGCCGCTGGTCGACCAC
>NZ_JAGIBD010000059.1 GCF_017744555.1 Cellulomonas sp.
GGTGGGAGCCGATGCAGGACGCGTTCCGAACGACCCGGGCGCGCTCGCACGACGGGCGCCGCGACGACGCCACAGACCGCGCCTGGACGACGGCCGTGTTCCTCGTGCACACCCACTTCCTGCGGCTGGTCCAGCGGGCTCTGGCCGCCGGGCCGCTGGCCGGTCTCGACGTGCCGATCGCCGTCACCACCCACGACCTGGACATGGGCATCGTGCTGGCGCCGCTCGACTTCTGACCAGCCATGCGACGCACGGCGGTCCCTCCCGGCGTGCAGTGCCGAGCGGGACCGCCGCGTCGCTCACGAGCAGAGCACCGCGTCCACCGCGGCGTTGATCCGCTTGGTCGCTGCCAGCGGGTCCGCCATCGCGGCCGGGAGCGCGGTGACGGCCACGGTCACCGCGCGCCCGTCCGGCCCGACGCCGCCGCCGGTCTCGAACCCCTGGATGCTCCCGCCGTGCCCCCACGCGACCCCGCCGCACGACAGGTCGGTGCTCATCAGGCCGAGCCCGTACTTCCAGCCCATCCCGGGATCGGCGTCCACGGTGTGCTGCATCTGCGCGAGCAGCGCGGGCGGCAGCAGCCGGCCGCCGAGCAGCGCGACGAAGAACGCGTTCAGGTCGCTCGGCGTCGACACGATGTCGCCGGCGCCCCAGGCGAACGACGGGTCGAGCTCGCTCCAGTCGACCAGCTCGCCGCCGGGCGTGGACGCGTGGTAGCCGAGCGGGTGGCGGCCGCGGATCTGCTCCTCGCCGCGGTCGGGGATGTACGTGTCGCGCAGGTGCAGCGGCTCGATGATCCGGTGCTCGAGCACCTCGGCCAGGGGCCGGTGGGTGACGCGCTGCACGATCAGGCCGAGGACCACGTAGTTGGTGTTGCTGTACGAGAACTCGGTGCCCGCGGGCTTGCCGGGCATCGTGAGGGCCAGGTCCAGCAGCTCGCGCGGCTCGACGTACTGGTGCCGGGTCGCGTCGAAGTCCATCGCCTCGGTGTAGCTCCGGATGCCGCTGGTGTGCTGCAGGAGCTGGCGCACGGTGATGGTGCTGCCGTCGACGCCGTCGCCGTGGACGAGGCCGGGCAGGTACGTCTCGACGGTCGCGTCGAGGTCCACGGCGCCTTCGTCGACGAGCTGCAGGACCGCGACGGCGAGGAACGTCTTGCTGTTGCTGCCGATGCGCACCTGCCCGTCGAGCGGCACGCGCGCGCCTGTCGTGAGGTCGCCGACGCCCGACCGGTAGTCGCGACTGCGACCGCGGGCGTCCTGGTACGTGGCGAGGGCGCCCGGGAAGCCGACGTCGGCGACGAGGGTGTCGAGCTCGCTCTGGACGACGTCCGGGGACCCGCCGTGCGACGGCCGGCCGTTCGCCGTCGCCGGGCCAGCCACCAGGGCACCTGTCACTCCGACGGCGCACAGGCTGGCCAGGATCGCGGCTCCCCGGACTCGGCGGGACGTGACGGATGCGGTCGTGCGCGTGCGGTCGCTCATGAGATCTCCTCTGCTCCCCTGCGTGGCAGGTCGGACTCGGTGATCCCAGCCTCTGGGGCGCCGCACACCCGGAACCATCCGGTGACCCCATGAGCTCGTCGTCGGGGTAACCCCCGGGACGTCGTTCAGAAGAGCGTGCCCGCACCCCCGACGGGCGACCGTTCGAGCTCGAGCAGGAACCGCTTGCGCTCGACGCCCGCGGCAAACCCGGTGAGCGCGCCGTTCGCCCCGATGACGCGGTGGCACGGCACGACGATCGCGATCTTGTTGGCCCCGTTCGCGGCGCCGACGGCCCGGGACGACGTCCGCGGGTCGAGCCCGACGGAGGCGGCCAGCTCGCCGTACGACCAGGTGGTGCCGTACGGGATGCGGAGCAGGCCGTGCCAGACGCGCTTCTGGAACTCCGAGCCGACCATGTGCAGCTGCAGGTCGAACTCGGTGCGCGTCCCGGCGAGGTACTCGGTGAGCTGCTGGGCGGCCTCGGCCAGCGACGCGTCGTCGCGCCGTCCGATGTCGCCGTCGGCCGGGTGGTTGCGGGGCCGCGTCGATGGCAGCAGGAGCGCCGAGAGCGCCCCGTCCGTGCCGACGAGCGTGATCGGGCCCATGCCCGAACCGACGACCGTATGCGTGACGATCCCCGTCCGCGTCCCCGTCATGACCGACATCTTCCCTCTCCCCTCCGACAGCCCTGCTCCCACGAGGTAGACGCGCGCCGCACGCAGGATGTGAGGTCGTCGTATCAGCGCGGACCTGCGGACTTCCTTCCTCCAGGAAGTCCCGTGACCGCGACGCGGCTAGCATCGCGGTGACGGGGCTCTCGCGACGACGAGGGGGACGTGATGGCGGATCGCATCTGCAGCGTGTGCGGTGCGTCGAACCCGCCGGACGCGGCGTTCTGCCGCGTGTGCGACACGTACTTCGACTGGGACGGACCAGGCGACGCCCCGAAGGCGACGCACGAGACCGCGGCGAGCCAGGGCGGCACGACAGGCACCACCACGACGACGGCCACGGCGTCGACCGGCCCCACGGCCGAGCAGCCGACCGGTGACGAGGCGACGCCGCGTCCTCAGACCGAGCCGCGAGCGGCCGTCCCCGTCGCCCTGCTGGAGCAGACCGAGGTGGTCGTGACCCCGCAGTCGCCCGGCACGGTCGGGATCGTGCTGAAGAACGCGTCGGACATCGTCGACGGCATCGTCGTGCACCCCGCGGCGCCGCCGCCGTGGCTCGTCATGACGCAGGAGGACGCGAACCTCTATCCGGGCGAGACGCGGACCGTGCAGGTGACGTTCGCGACGCGCCCGGGTGTGCTGGTCGTCGCGCAGCAGGTCGACGTGCCGCTTGTGGTCCGGTCGTCGATCGACCCGGCGAAGCTCGTCGAGGTGTCCGTGCAGCTCACGGTCCCGCGGCTGGGGCCGCCCCCCACGCTGTCGCCGCGCCCGACGCTCGTGCACGTCAACGACACCGGCGAGGGCCAGTTCACGCTGTCGTTCGACAACCGGGCCGCCAACTACCCGCACCACTACACGCTGTCGGCGCACGACCCGGAGGACGTGGTGCGCGTCGGTTTCCTGCCGCCCGCGGTCGACGTGCCGGCGGGCGGGACGGTCGAGACCACGGTGCGGTTCACGGCGCCCGAGCCGGAGCCGGGCCAGGAGGTCAGCCGGCAGGTGACGATCACGGCGACGTCGGAGGATGGGCAGGTCACGTCGGTCGTCACGATCACGCAGCGGACCGCGGCGCCGCCCGAGCGCCACCCGGTCGCCGTGCGGCTCGAGCCGAGCCACCTGCAGGCGACGGGCGACGGGACCGTCGCGTTCGACGTCGTCATCGACAACCGGGCGAGCGATGTCGGTGTCGCCCTGTCGCTGGGCGGCCGCGACCCGCAGCGGCTCGTCGCGTTCTCGTTCGGCGAGAACCGGCTCGTCGTGGGGCCGCACCGCGTCACGACCGTGCACGCGCTGCTGCGCACGGCCGCACCGCCGCCGGGCACGACGCAGACCCGGCAGTTCACGGTGGTGGCCAACGACGGCGAGACCGAGGTCGAGGCACCCGGCGTCCTCGAGGTCACGTCCCGTGCGGCACCGATCACGACGGCGCGGCTGCAGGTCGAGCCGTCGACGCTCGCGACGCAGGACCGGCACGGCGTCTTCGGGGTGCACGTGGACAACCGGAAGGGCGCCGATGTGCTGCGGGTGCGGCTCGCGGGGACCGACGAGTTCGGCCGCGCGCGCCTGACGTTCACGCCGCCCGAGGTCGCGGTGCCGGCCGGGCAGGTCGCCACGGTCCGGCTCTCCGTGGACAGCGAGCCGCCGCCGGGCGGCCAGACGTCGTCGCGGCGCCTGCGAATCACCGCGAGCGACGGGTCCTCCGCGGTCGAGGCCGAGGCGACGCTCACGCAGACGTCCACCGACCACCGGCCCGCCGCCAAGCGCTGGCTCGTGGTGCTCGGGTCGCTGCTCGCGATGTTCGGGGCGGTGCTGCCGTGGCTCGGCACGATGATCGACCCGAACAGCGTCATCGCGGTCGCCACCGACGCGGCCGAGGGCAACCAGGCGGCCATCGCGCCGACGGCGACCGCCGCGTCGACCGTGCTCGTGGTGCTGCTCGGGATCATGATGCTGTTCGGGCTCAACAGCACGTCGGGCCGTGGCATCCGCTTCGCCGCGGTGCTGATGATCCTCATCGCGGTCGGTGCCGCCGTGGCGGGTGCGCCGGGTACCGGGCTCGTCCTGGTCGTCGTCGGGGCTGTGCTCGGCTTCATCGGCGGCGTCCTCGCCCGCTCCGCACGCCGCACCTAGCCCCTCCCACCTCGTCGACCGCCCCGTCGCACGAACCGCACGCAGCAGCACCGGCCCGACGCGAGGGGACCCGCATGACCGACGAGGCTCCGACGACGAGCGCGCGGCTGACCGTCCGCGGAGCGGTGGTGCTGGGCGTCGGCGCCATGGTGGGCGCCGGCATCTTCGCGCTGCTCGGCCAGGCCGGTGCCGTCGCCGGGTCCGCGGTGTGGGTGTCGTTCCTGCTGGCCGGCGCGATGTCGAGCGCCCTGGGCTACACGCTCGTGAAGTTCGCGATGCGCTGGCCGTCGTCCGGCGGGCTCATCGTGTACCTGCAGCAGGGGTACCGGAGCCGGCGGCTCGTCGGGGTGGCGGCGTGGCTCGGGTACCTCACGTCGATCGTCGTCGTGGGCGCCATGGTCGCCGCGTCGTTCGGTGACTACGCCGCCGCCGTGATCGCGGACGGGCCGCCGGGCGGGTGGCTGTCGAAGGTGTGCGCGGTGGTGCTCGTGGTGCTCGGCGCGTGGCTCACCGTGTCGGGTCCGCGGCTCGTCGACCGCGTGCAGTCGCTGGTCGTCGGCCTGCTGCTGGCCGTGTTCGCGGTGTTCGTCGTCGGGACGCTCACGCAGGTCGACACGTCGCTGCTCGCGCCGAGCACCTACCCGGGCGTGAACGACATCGTCGCGAGCGTCGCGCTCACGTTCTTCGCGTACCTCGGCTTCGCGGTCATCTCGTTCGCGGGCGACGACCTGGCCGAGCCGCGACGCGAGCTGCCGATCGCGATGTACGCGGCACTCGGCATGACGACGGTCCTGTACGTCGCGGTGTCCCTGGGCGTGTTCGGGACCCTGCCGGTCGACGAGGTCGTCGCCGCGGGGCCGCGCGCGCTCGCCGTCGCGGCGGAGCCGTCGCTCGGGCAGGCCGGGTACGTGATGATGACGGTCGCCGCGCTGCTCGCGACGTCGTCGAGCGTGGCCGCCGTGCTGTACGCGTCACGCGGGCTGACGTCGACGCTCGCGACGAACGGGATGTTCCCGCCGGTGTTCGGCTCCGGGACCCGGCTGGGTAGGCACGGCGGGCTCGTCATCACCTCCGGGCTCATGGTCGTGTTCGTCACCGTGCTGAGCGTCGGGGCGCTCGCGTCCGTCGGCAGTGCGGTGTCCCTGGCGGTGTTCGTGCTGGTCGCCGTCGCGGCGTACCGGCTCCGGGCGGAGCTGCATGCGTCGGCGCTGCTGACCGGTGTCGCGGTCGCGGTGTCCGGCGTGGTGCTCGGCTGGTTCGTCGTCGACCTGTGGGTCTCCGAGCGCCGGTCGTTCTGGGCCATGGTCGCGCTCGTCGCGCTCGCCCTCGTGGTCGACGAGGCGTGGAACCGGCGACGGCGGGCTGCGGCGGGGTGACCGCGCCTCAGCGGGTCGGCGCGAACGTCGCGACGACGAGCAGCAGCACGACCGTGGCCGACGCGACGATCGCCGCCCACAGGAACGCCTGCACGGCGAGCTCGTGCGCGCGGCGCAACCGCCACCACGACACACCCAGCAGGAACGGCGCCGCGACCCCGGCGAGCGGCGCCCAGAACGCGACGGTCGCGCAGAGCACGGCGGCCGCGACGAGCGTGGCCGCCCAGGCGAGGTCGTGGTCGACGGTGTGGACGGGTGTCCCGTAGATGGCCATGGGCACTCCCCTTCGAGCGTCGCGGGCCTGGAGGTCGTCCCGTGCTCCCTGGCGGGACGCGGGCTCTGCGGGCGGGAGGTTCGGCTGCGGTTCTGCGCCGGAGGGGTACAGCGGGCTGTGGCCCGCTCGAAGTCATATGGTCAAGACGTCGGTGTCATGTCCGGTCTGTCCGTCGTGTGCTCGGAGATTACGCGTCTGAGACGGCGTCGTCAACGCCGGCAACGCCACTCACAGTCACAGGTCGTCAGTCACAGAGACGAGGGCCGGACGACGCGGGTCGTCGACCCGCACCACCACGTCGGCGACCGTCTCCGGAGCCGTCTCGTCGGCGTACCGCGCGAACGCCGGCAGCTGCCACCGGTCCGCCTCGGGCACCAGCCGGGCGAGGGTCGCCGGGCGGGCGGCGAGGTGCACCGTGAGGTCGACGTCGAGCCACCGGCCCAGCAGCAGCTCCCCGTCGACCACGAGGACCGCCCCCTGCGGAGCGGTCATGTAGCCCGCCCGCGTGGCACGGTCGGTGGCCGCGTCCCACAACGTCGGCAGGTACCGGCCCTCCGCCGCGAAGGGGTCGAGCACCTCCCGGGCCAGGGCCGCCACGTCGAGCCTGTCGTCCAGGTACGCGTCGGCGTCGTGCCGGCCGTGCTCCCACCGCAACGACGCCGGCCGCAGGAAGTCGTCCGCGTGCACCCGGGCCACGGCACGGCCCGCGGCGCGCAGCGGGTCGACCAGCGCGTCCGCGAGGTCGGCCGGACGCAGCACGGCGGCCCCGTCGACGACGACCCGGCGGCGGCCCGGCACAGCGAGCACGCGCGCGACGACGTGCGCGACCAGGGCCTGGCGGGTCACGGGTGTGACGGTCGTGCGGGTCACCCGGGCGGGCGCCCGTCGCCCTCGTCGCCGCGCCCGCCCCTCTCCTCGGCGGCCTGCTCGCGCTCGTCGATCACGTCCTGGCCGGGACCCTGGAAGTGCTCGGAACGCTTGAGCGCGTCGATGCTGCCGGTGAACAGGCGGGCGTTCTGGCCGGTCGACGTGAGCACCTCGGTGTCGTCGCGCGACCACGCCGCCGGACGCGGCAGCTCTCGCGTCGCCGGGACGCGCACCGGCCCGTCGCCGGCCACCTCCGCGCGGGCCGCACGACGACCGGTGACGCGCTGCTCGCCCGTCGGCGCGCCCGTCGTCGTTTCGCCCGTCGTCGGTTCGCCCGTCGGCTCGTCCGTCCTCGGCCGTGCCGCCGTCGGCTCCGCGCCCGCGGCACCCACGCCCGGCCGGCGGTCGCGCGCGGGCCCGGCGGCACCGCTCGGGAGCCCGGGCTCCCACCGCGTCCGCGGCAGACCCTCCGGCGCCTCGGCCTGCAGCCACGCGACGAGCCCCTCGCGCACGTAGCAGCGCAGGTCGAACAGCGTGGGCGCGTCGACCGCGGACGCGAGCGCCCGGACCCGGACGGCGCCGCCGACCGCGTCGGTGACCTGCAGGATGCCGACGCGCCGGTCCCACAGGTCCGTGGCCTCGAGCAGCCGCGTGAGCTCTGCGCGCATGCGCTCGACGGGCAGCTCCCAGTCGAGGTCCAGCTCGACCGTGCCGAGCAGGTTCGCGTCGCGCCGGGTCCAGTTCTCGAACGGCGTCGACGTGAAGTACGTCGACGGCATGATGAGCCGGCGGTCGTCCCAGACGTGCACCACGACGTACGTGAGCGTGATCTCCTCGATCCGGCCCCACTGACCGTCGACCACCACCACGTCGTCGACCCGGATCGCGTCCGTGAACGCGATCTGCGTCCCGGCGAACACGTTGGCGAGCGAGCTCTGCGCCGCGAGGCCCGCCACGATCGACAGCAGCCCGGCCGACGCGAGCAGGCTCGCGCCGAACGCACGCGCGTCCTTGAACGTCAGCAGCACCGCGCCCGCCGCGCACACCACGATGATCGCGACGGTGATGCGCCGGAGCAGCTGCACCTGGGTCCGCACCCGCCGGGCGTGCCGGTTGTCGGCGACGTCGACCCGGTACCGCGCGAACGCGGCGTCCTCCAGCACGAACGCCAGGCTCCCGACCAGCCACGCGACCGTGATGATCAGAGCGATGAGCAGCACGTGCTCGACGGAGGTCCGCCAGTCCGACGGCTCGGTGGACAGCCGCAGCGCGATCCACAGCGCGACGACGACGAGCACCGCACGGGTGGGCCGGCGCGAGCGGCGCGTGAGGTCGGCGGCCACGGGCGAGCGGCGGGCGGCACGACGGACGAGCGCGCCGAGCAGGATGGCGACGAGGTAGGCGACGACGACGGACGCCAGCACGGACAGCACGGGGACGACGACGTCGGTCACCGACGTGGAGTCGGGTCCTGCCGCCGGCACCGGGGTCGGCGCGGCGGCCGGGAGGGTGGAGCGGTGCACGCCGGTCAGCCTAGGCAGCGGGTTCGCGCGGCGACAGCGGGCGCCGGCCGGCTGCGTGTGCGTGCCCGGCCACGCGTGCCGGCGCGGCCGGCGGGCCCGGCCGCGTGTGC
>NZ_JAGIBD010000005.1 GCF_017744555.1 Cellulomonas sp.
GAGACAGGGCCTGACCCGCTCGCTCATGGCGTTCCTCGTCGAGTCGTACACCGAGGACGAGGCGCCCAACACCAAGGGCGGCGTCGACACCCGTGTCGTGCTCAAGCTCGACCCGCGCCTCGCGCCCGTCAAGGCCGCCGTGCTACCGCTGTCCCGCAATGAGAACCTCTCGCCCAAGGCCCGCGACCTGGCCGCCGAGCTCCGGCAGAGCTGGAACGTCGACTTCGACGACGCCGGCGCGATCGGCCGCCGCTACCGCCGCCAGGACGAGATCGGCACGCCGTTCTGCATCACGGTCGACTTCGACACGCTCGACGACCAGGCCGTGACGATCCGCCACCGCGACGACATGACGCAGGAGCGGGTGTCGCTCGACCAGGTCACCGGCTACCTCGCGCAGCGCCTCGTCGGCGCCTGAGCCGACCGGCACGCGAACGGCCCGGCCCCTCGTGGGGTCGGGCCGTCCGTGCGTTCACGGAGCGGCCCCGTATGACATCCGTCATGCGCACCTGGTGACGACCGGCGGGGGAACGCGCAGGTCACGGCCGCCAGGCTCTAGCCATGACCTTCACCGAGACGCTCCCGACACCGGCCTCCGCCGGGTCCGGCCCGCTGGCGATCGACCTGCGCGGCCTGCACAAGTCCTTCGGCACCGTGCGTGCCGTCGACGGCATCGACCTGGCCGTGCGGCCGGGCGAGGTCGTGGCCTTCCTCGGCCCCAACGGCGCCGGCAAGACGACGACGATCGACATGCTCCTCGGCCTGGCCCGGCCGGACGCCGGAACGGTGGCCCTGCACGGCATGGACCCGGCCCGCGCGATCGCCGAGGGTCGAGTGTCGGCCGTCATGCAGAGCGGCGGGCTCCTCAAGGACCTCACGGTCCTCGAGACGGTGCAGCTCACGGCCTCGTTCTTCCGTGCGACGCGTTCGGTGGCCGAGGTCATGGAGCGCGCCGGCATCGCCGACATCGGCTCGCGTCAGGTCGCGAAGTGCTCGGGTGGCCAGCAGCAACGGCTGCGGTTCGCCCTTGCGCTGCTGCCCGACCCGGACGTGCTGGTGCTCGACGAGCCGACCACGGGCATGGACGTCGAGGGGCGCCGGGACTTCTGGAACGCCCTGCGCGCCGACGCGGCCCGCGGCCGCACGATCCTGTTCGCGACGCACTACCTCGAGGAGGCGGACGCGTACGCGGACCGCATCGTCCTCGTGAGCCACGGCCGCGTGGTCGCGGACGGCTCGGCCGCACAGGTGAAGAACCTCGCGTCCGGCCGGCTGGTCTCAGCCCGGTTGGCGGGGCTCGACGAGCGCGGCGCCGACGCGCTGCGCGCGCTGCCCGGCGTCCAGTCGGTCGAGCTGCGCGGCGACCGCGTGCTCGTGCGGACCCAGGACTCCGACGGCGTCGCCCGTCACCTGCTCACGACGACCGCCGCAAGCGACGTCGAGATCACCGCCCGCGGGCTCGAGGACGCGTTCCTCGCCCTGACCGGCGACGCCACCCGCACCGACGACACCCTCGGGAGCCTGTGATGAGCACCGTCAGCACCTCGACCCGCACGTCCGCCCCGGCCGTCCCGGACGCCTCGCGCGCGCCGCGCACCGGGCTGGTGAACCTGCCGTTCCTCGCGATCGAGCTGCGTCGCCTGCTGCGCAACCGCCGCACGCTCATCTTCACGCTCATCATGCCGCCGGCGTTCTTCCTCATCTTCGGCACCGCGAAGGAGTACAAGACGACGTCGGTGGGCCACGCGAACGTGACCGCCTGGATCATGGTCTCGATGGCCCTGTACGGCGCGATGCTCGCGACGACCGGTGGCGGTGCGAGCGTGTCCGTCGAGCGCGCGCAGGGGTGGACCCGGCAGCTGCGGCTCACGCCGCTGCGGCCCGCCACGTACGTCACGACGAAGGTCGTCGTCGCGATGGTGCTCGGCCTCATCTCCGCCCTCGTCGTCACGGCTGTCGGCCTCGCGTCCGGTGCCGACGGCGAGGCCGGCCGGATCGCGCTGTCGGTCGCGCTCGCGTGGGCAGGGTCGGCGGTGTTCGCCGCGTTCGGCCTGTTCATGGGCTACCTGCTGCCGGCCGAGAACGTCATGCAGATCCTCGGCCCGATCCTCGCGCTCATGGCGTTCGCGGGCGGCCTGTTCGTCCCGCTCGGCGACGGCCTGTTCGCGGACATCGCCAAGGTCGTCCCGACGTACGGGCTCGCGGAGATCGTGCGGGCGCCGCTCACGGGCGACGGCGTCTCGGTGTGGGCCGTCGTCAACGTCGTCGGCTGGGCCGCGGTGTTCGTCTCCGGTGCGGCCTGGCGGTTCAAGCGCGACACGGCCCGCGTGTGACGCACGAGCACGACGTCGGGGCGGGTCGTCGCCCGGTTACGGTGGGCGCCGTGAGGCGCGAACCCGGGACCGGCGGCGGCCGCTCCGGCATGTCCGGCGTCGGCCGCCGGGTCCGTGGCGACTGGGCGGAGGGTGACTCGTCGATGTGGCCGGCGAGGCGTGACGAGACGCTGCTCGCACCCGAGTGGGGCCCGCCGGGACGCGCACGCCGGGTCATGCGCGTGGTCGGTCCGATCATGGGCGTCGTCTGGGCGGTGTTCCTGCTGCAGCCGTGGCAGTCCGCGTGGGCCAGCCCGCCCGGCTGGGAGCGCACCGTCTCGCTGCTCGCCGTCGCCGGGCTCGCGGTGAGCTTCGCGTGGGTCGTGCTCACGCACGCGGGCCCGCACGGCACGCGTATGGAGACGCGGCGGGCGGCGCTGTTCCTCAGTGGCCAGTGCGTGCTCGTCGCGCTGGCGTGCCTGGCCGCCGACCAGGACGGGCTCGTCGGGCTGGTGTTCGTGTGTGTCTCCGCCGTCTTCCTGCTGCGCGACCCGCGTGCGCTGCTGCTCGCCATCGTCGCGTCGGTCGCCGTCGTCGTCGTCCCGCGGCTCGTGGCCGGGTGGGACACGATCGACGACCTCGTCGTCTCCGTGTTCCTCGCGACGTTCGCGGTGTTCGGGTTCACGCAGCTCGTGCTGCGCAACCGGCAGCTGCAGCTCGCGCGCGACGAGGTCGCCGTGCTGGCCGTCGAGCGTGAGCGCGAGCGGATCGCCCGCGACATGCACGACATCCTCGGCCACTCGCTCACCGTGATCTCGGTGAAGGCCGAGCTCGCCAGCCGCATGTTCGAGGTGGACGCCGACCGCGCCCGCGCCGAGATCCTCGAGGTCCAGGCGCTGGCCCGGTCGGCGCTCGCGGACGTGCGCGGCATGGTGACCGCGACCCGCGCCGTGACGCTCGCCGGCGAGCTCGCGGGCGCCCGGCAGGCGTTCGACTCGGCGGCCATCGAGGCGGACGTGCCGGGCACCATCGAGGAGGTCCCGGACCGGCTGCGGGAGCTGTTCGCGTGGGCCATCCGCGAGGGCACGACCAACGTGCTGCGGCACTCGGCCGCCTCCCACGTCCGCGTGACGATGACGCCGGACACCCTGACGATCGACGACGACGGCGCCGGCCCCGACGGCGACACCCCCGGCAACGGCCTGCACGGGCTCACCGAGCGGGCCCGGCAGGTCGGCGCGCGCGTCGAGATGTCCCGCGGCCCGCTCGGCGGCTACCGCCTGCTCGTCACCACCGCCCCGGACGGAGCCCGATGACCGACCAGCCCATCCGCCTGCTCCTCGCGGACGACCAGGCGCTCGTCCGCGGCGCCCTCGCCGCGCTGCTCGACCTCGAGCCCGACCTCACGGTCGTCGCCCAGGTGGGCCGCGGCGACGAGGTGCTGCACGCCGCGCGCGAGCACGAGGCGGACGTCGCGCTGCTCGACGTGGAGATGCCGGGCCTCGACGGGATCGCCGTCGCCGCCGAGCTCAAGCAGCGGTACCCGGCGTGCCGGTCGCTCATCGTCACGACGTTCGGCCGGCCCGGCTACCTGCGGCGCGCGCTCGACGCGGGGGCCAGCGGGTTCGTCGTCAAGGACACGCCCGCCGAGCAGCTCGCCGACGCCGTGCGGCGCGTGCACCGGGGGCTGCGCGTCGTCGACCCCGACCTGGCCGTCGAGTCGCTCGCCGTCGGGACGAGCCCGCTGACCGACCGGGAGCGCGACGTGCTCGTGTGCGCGGCCGCCGGGGGCACGGTCGCGGACATCGCGCGGGACACGTTCCTGTCCGAGGGGACCGTGCGGAACTACCTGTCGTCCGCGATGGGCAAGACGGGTGGCCGGACGCGTGCCGAGGCGGTGCGGATCGCGCAGGAGAACGGCTGGCTGCTCGCCTGACGAGCGCCTGACGCCCTGCCGCTTCGTCGCCGGGCGACCCCGGATGGGACACTGGTCCGATGACCACGACGACTCCGACCGCTGAGGCGCGCCCGGGCGATGCCCCCGCGACCGGCGCCGTGCTGCCGCCGCTGCACATCGGCCCGCTGACGATCGACACGCCCGTGGTGCTCGCGCCCATGGCCGGCGTCACGAACGCGGCCTTCCGCCGCCTGTGCCGCGAGTCTGGCGCGGGCCTGTACGTGGCCGAGATGGTGACGAGCCGGGCCCTCGTGGAGCGCGGCGAGGAGTCGATGCGGATCATCTCCCACGAGCCCGACGAGCGTCCCCGCTCGGTGCAGGTCTACGGCGTGGACCCGGTGACCGTCGCGGCGGCCGTCCGGCTCATCGCGAGCGAGGACCGCGCCGACCACGTCGACCTCAACTTCGGCTGCCCCGTCCCCAAGGTGACCCGTCGCGGCGGGGGAGCGGTGCTGCCCTGGAAGCGAGACCTGTTCCGGTCCATCGTGTCCGCCGCCGTCGATGCCGCCGCACCGTACGGGGTCCCGGTGACGGTGAAGATGCGCAAGGGCATCGACGAGGACCACCTCACGTACCTCGAGGCGGGGCTCGTCGCGCAGGAGGTCGGCGTCGCCGCCGTCGCGCTGCACGCCCGCACCGCGGCCGACTACTACTCCGGCACCGCCGACTGGGAGTCCATCGCGCGGCTCAAGGAGACCGTCACCGACATCCCGGTGCTCGGCAACGGCGACATCTGGTCCGCCGAGGACGCCCTCGAGATGGTCGAGCAGACCGGCTGCGACGGCGTCGTCGTCGGGCGTGGCTGCCAGGGCCGGCCGTGGCTGTTCGCCGACCTCGCCGCCGCGTTCGCCGGCTCGTCCGAGCGGGTCCGCCCCGGGCTGGCTCACGTCGCGCGCGTGGTCCGGCGGCACGCCGAGCTCATGGTCGAGCACTTCGGCGACGAGTCGAAGGCGCTGCGCGAGATGCGCAAGCACATGGCCTGGTACTTCAAGGGCTACGTGGTCGGCGGCGAGACGCGCGCGTCGCTCGGGCTCGTCTCGTCGATGGCGGAGCTCGACGACCGGCTCGCCGGGCTCGACCTCGACCAGCCGTACCCGGGCGCGCCCGCCGAGGGCCAGCGCGGACGGGCCGGCTCGCCGAAGCGGCCGATCCTGCCGTACGGATGGCTCGACTCCCGGGAGCTGTCGGAGGACTTCCGCCGCGAGCTGCACGAGGCCGAGCTGAGCGTCTCCGGCGGCTGAGCGGACCGGGCTGCGCCGGTCGGGCGACCCGTGCTTGAGGTTGCCCCGCGGCAACCCCGTAGGTTCGCCGTGTGGACGAGCTCCTGACGGTCGGGCAGGTGGCGCGGCTCTGCGGTCTGACGACCAAGGCGCTGCGGCACTACGACCGCATCGGGCTGCTCGTCCCCGCCCAGGTCGACCCGGTCAACGGGTACCGGCTGTACGCGCCCGACCAGGTCGCGCTCGCGCGGCTCGTCGGCGTGCTGCGGTCGGTCGACGTGCCGCTCGACGACGTCCGGACCGCCATCGCGGCGCCGCACGACGAGGACGCGCTGCGGGCGCTGCTCGTCGCGCACCGGCGGCGCATGCGCGCGCGGCTCGACCGGGTGCGGGGCGACGTCCACCGGCTCGACCACCTCATCGACGACGGCACGGGAGCGCTCATGACCAGCACGGACACCGCACGGACGACCGCGACGCCGGACGACGAGCGGCGCCTCGCCGTCGACCTGTTCAACGGCGTGTGGCGCCTCCTGGAGAAGGAGGGGCGCTCGGTCGAGGACGACGACCGCATGGTCCACATGGCGCACGCGTCGCGGTACCACTGGGGGCAGGTCGGCAAGCCGGAGAACCTCAGCCGCGGCGAGTGGCAGTGCGCGCGCGTGTACGCGGTGCTCGACCGGGCCGAGCCCGCGCTGCACCACGCTCGACGCGGGCTGGAGATCTGCCGGGAGCACCGGATCGGCGACTGGGACCTCGCGTACGCGTACGAGTCGCTCGCGCGGGCGAGCGCGGTCGCGGGGGACGCCGCGGCGGCGCGGCAGTGGACCGAGCAGGCGCTCGCGGCCGCCGACGACATCGCGGAGGACGACGACCGTGAGCTGCTGCTCACCGACCTTGAGACGATCCCGGGGCAGCCGCGCTTCTGGTGACGGTCACCGCGGCTCAGACCCGGCGGACCTCGACGCGGGCGGCCAGGACATCCGCCGCCGCGGTCGTCGCCGAAGGCGCTCCCAGGCGCGGGTCCGAGACAGCGAGCGCCCCGCACGCCGACGCGCGGGCGAGGGCCGCCGCGGTGGGCAGTCCGTCGAGGACGCCGGAGAGCAGCCCGGCGAGGAACGCGTCCCCGGCGCCGTTGGTGTCGACGACCTCGTCGACCGGGGCCACGGGGACCTCCCACCACCCGCCGGCGTCGCGGGCGATCGCCCCGGCGGCGCCGCGCGTGCACACGACGAGGGTCGCGCCGGCGGCCACGCGCGCGTCGAGGTAGGCCCGGGGGTCGGCGAGCCGGACGTGGCTGACGAGCAGCACGTCGGCGGCGTCGGCGAACTCGCGAGCGTAGGTCGCGTCGCCGTCGTCGTCGTGCACGTCGCACCACACGGGCACGCCCGCAGCCCGCGACCGTGCGAGCAGGGGCCGACTGTGGTCGGCGAGGTCGAGGACGGCGGCATCGATCCCGGCGAGGAGCTCTGGCGAGGCGTCCGCGACTGCCGAGGGGAGCTCGAGGTAGACGGACACGCGGCCGCCGTCGTCGGCCATGAGGTTGACGTGCCGCTCGGTGCGTCCGTCGCGGGCGGGCTCACCGCGCACGTCGATCCGGGGGTGGGTCAGGGCCGCGCGGACGAGTCCGGCCTCGCGGTCGTCGCCCAGGAGGGTCCGCAGCGTGACGTCGACGCCGAGCGCGGCGAGCGTCACGGCCTTGCCGGCGGACGTGCCGCCGAGCCCGTCGGTGTGGCCGCTCGCGAACAGCGTGTGGCTGCGGGGCTCGGGCAGGGCGGGCAGCTGGACCAGCGTGTTCCAGGCGGCGGGACCGTTGACGACGACGCGTGGCATGCGCGCCACCGTACGGCCGTGGTGGCGCTAGTGTCAGGCAGTTCCTGAAAGTTGCTGCAATCGATTGCAGCACCACGCCCGATTGGTGACGATGACGCACCTGTTCCGCACGTCCGCCCGTACCGCCCTCGCGGTGGCCCTGCTGGCCGGCTCGCTCGCCGCGTGCACGCCCGCCGACCCGGGCGCCGAGCCCGCGACCGACGGCTCCGGCCACGACGTCGGTGTGGAGCTGTTCCAGTGGACGTGGGACGCGATCGCGGCCGAGTGCACCGACCACCTCGGCCCGGACGGCTACGCGTGGGTGCTCACGTCGCCGCCCCAGGAGCACATCCTCGGCGACGCGTGGTGGACCGCGTACCAGCCGGTGAGCTACCGCGTGGAGTCGCGGCTCGGCACCCGCGAGCAGTACGCGGCGATGGTCGAGACCTGCCACGACGCGGGAGTCGAGGTCTGGGCCGACGCCGTGGTCAACCACATGACCGGCGAGGACGTGCCTGGCACCGGCTGGGCGGGCTCGGCGTACGAGCACTACGCCCACGCGGGGCTGTATGACGACGCCGACTTCCACCACTGCGCCCTCACGCCTGACGACGACATCCACGACTACGCCGACGCCGCACAGGTGCAGACGTGCGAGCTCGTGAACCTCGCCGACCTCGCGACCGAGACGCCGCACGTCCGCGAGACGGTCACCGCGTACCTCAGCGATCTGCTGACGCTCGGCGTCGACGGCTTCCGTATCGACGCGGCCAAGCACATGCCTCCGGCCGACGTCGCCGCCATCGTCGCGGGCCTCCCGGAGCGCACCGGCATCGTGCAGGAGGTCATCCGGGGTGCCGGGGAGCCGGTCACGCCCGAGCAGTACACCGCGAACGGCAAGGTCTTCGAGTTCGCGTGGGGGCGAGACGTGCAGGGCGTGCTCGCCGGGTCACCCGACCTCGCCCTCGACCTGGGCTCGGGCGGCGGCTACCTCCCGTCCGACGACGCCGTCGTCTTCGTCGACAACCACGACACCGAGCGCAACGGCTCGACGCTGAGCTACCGCGACGGCGCCACGTACGTGCTCGCGAACGTCCTCATGCTCGCCGGCACGTACGGCACGCCCACGGTCTACTCCGGGTACGCGTTCGACGACTCCGACCTCGGACCGGCGCAGGACGCCGACGGCCGGGTGCTCGACGCGACGTGCGCCGACGCTCCCGGCCCCGACGCCGACCTCGCCGACGACGACTGGGTGTGCCAGCACCGCTGGTCCGCGATCGCCGGCATGGTCGGCTGGCGCGGTGTGGTCGGCGACGCGCCGCTCGTCGACCGGTGGTCGGACGGCGACGCGCTCGCGCTCGGGCGAGGGGAGCGCGGGCTCGTCGTCGTGAACGCCGGGGACGACGAGCTCTCGACGACCCTCACGACGCGCCTGCCGGACGGGCGGTACTGCGACGTCCTCGCGTCCGGGTGCGAGGAGGTCACCGTGCGGGACGGCGCCGTCGAGGTGCGGGTCGCGCCGCACAGCGCTCGGGCGTGGGACGTCGCGACCCGTCCCTGACGTGCCGGGTCAGCACGTGCCGCCCTCAGCTCGGCGCGGGCACCCCGAGCAGTGACGGCGACGCGATCCCGGCCGACGGGTGCGCCGCGCGGGCCAGCACGAGCAGCGCGCCCGCGAGCCCGAGGAACAGGCTCGTCCCGCCCGTCACCGGCAGGCCCGCGGGCCAGGTGAGCGGCTCGTCGCCGAGCACGGCGAGCAGCCCGCCGGCGAGCTCCTGCGCCGCCGCGACGTGCTCGGGGACGCTCCACGTCTCGCCGGCGAGGAGCAGCACGTCGAGCGGCCCGCCGAGCCCGTGGCACAGGGTGAGCCCACCGGCGATCGCCGCAGGCCCGTGCTGCTCCGCAAGACGGACCGACGCGGCGAGCTCCTGCCCGCACGCCTGCACGGCGACCTCGGCCTCCGCGGTCAGCGTCTCGACCGGCACCCCGAGGTCGAGCCCCTGACCGGCGAGGCCGAGCAGCCGCAGCCGGACGGTGCCGATGCCCGCCGCGCCGTGGCACCACAGCGCCGGGTGGGTCGGCGGGTCGGCCCGCAGGTCGGGCCAGCGTCCTCGCGCGGTGTCGAACCAGGCGCCCTCCCACCGCAGCGCACCGCGCACGAGCGCGGACGCGGGCTCGACGAGCGACGGGTACCGGGCTGCGACCTCGGCCGCAGCCCAGGCGATCCCCGACGCACCGTGCGCGAGCCCGCACAGCGCGCGACCCGCGCGATCGGCGTCCCGCTCGGGCCAGCTCCACCCCGATGCGTCCCGGTGAGCCAGCCGTTCCAGGTGCGTCAGTGCGTCACGGGCGAGCTGCTCGTCGCCGGCCCGTCCGGCGAGCGCGGCGCCGGCCCACCCCGACGTCACGTCGGCTCCGTGCGAGGCGCCGACTGCGAGAGCCTCGAGGCCGGGGAGACGCTCGCCGGTGCGTGCCTCGATCCGCCGCCCCGCGAGCACGATGCCGCCCGCACCCGCCAGGAGGCCGCCCCCGAGCGCCCGGGCCCGGTCGACCGCGTCGCGCGCGACCCTGAGCGCGAGGTCGGTGAGGTCCGGGCGGTCGAGGGCGGCGCCGAGCTCCCCGCACGCCCACGCGACACCGACGTCGCCGTCGTACAGCGCAGGGTTGCCGGCCCGCATGCCCGCCGGTGTGCCGTCGCCCGACAGCTCCCAGTGCATCCATCCGGCACGGTGCCCGGACCGGAACGCGGTCGAGGTGAGGGCATCGATCCCCCGGTCGAGAGCCGCTCGCAGGCGGGTGATCGTGTCGCTGGTCGCGTCCGCGGCGGGGTCGAGCACGTCGGTCGTCATGGCCGGTCCTGCGGTCGTGCGGCACGGAGGTACGGCTGCGCCGGGTCGATCTCGGCAGCCGCGAACGTGTGAGCGACCCGAGCGATGGGGTCGTCGCCCGCCGGGTCGTGCACGAGGGCGTCGGCCACGAGCGCGCAGCACTGCTCACCGAAGCTGCGGCCGTCGCCCGGGTCCTCCGCGGCGGCGAGCCCGGGTGCGAGCGCGAACGTCAGCGCCGGCGACGCGGCGCGGAGCCGACCCGCCGTGGCGGCGACGACGCGCGCGGCCAGGGCGTCGAGGACCGTCGCGAGGTCCTGGGCCAGGTAGAGCACCATCGCGTCCGGACGGGCGAGCGCCGCGCGGTGCTCCGCGACCTTGAGCATCCACGGCACCGTGAGCGACCGGGTCGCCGTCGTCACCTCGCGGACGAGCGCGGCGACGTGCTCGGGTTCGGGCGCCAGGTAGAGCCGGGTCAGGCCGGTCGGCGGCGTCAGCAGGTTCCAGCCGGGTCCCCAGGTCCGCCACCAGCCCTCGGTCGGGGGCGCGTCGCGCCGCTCCCGCACGCGCACGGCCTCGCCCGGTACGGGTGGCAGGCCACGGCGGTCGGACGTTGGCGGGTGCGTGTGGTCGCCGCGGACCACGGCACGCGGCGGTTCACCCGGTCGCGCGACGAGCAGCAGCCCGGCCGGCCCGGTCCGCAGCACCGTCGCGTCGAGCCACGACTCCGCGCCGACGTGGGCCTGCCGGAGCGCGCCGGCGAGCGGCGGCAGCAAGGGGTCCGGGGCGGGGAGCACGGCGGCGGGCGCGTACCACCGCTCGTACAGCACCGTCGCCAGCGCGGCGGGGTCGGGCGCGAGGCCGGGACGGCTCGCACGCCACTCGTCGGCCACGCGGACCGCGTCCTCGAGCTGCGCCGCGTGCTCGGCGCGCCACGCGCTGCCGGACGAGACGTGCCGGGCGGCGCCGGTGCGCTGCCCGTCGGCTGCCGACGTCGGTGCGTCGGCGGAAGGCGCGGGGACCAGGTCGGCGATCGTCATGCCGGCACCGCCTCTCGATCGAGCTCGGCCGCGTACCTCTGCGCGGCGTCGAGCAGCCGGGTGATCCGCGGGTCCGGGGCGCCGACGGTCCCTCGCGCCCCGCCGCGCTCGCGGTGCACCTGGCCCGCGACCTGCCACGCGGTCATGACCGCGCGGACGGCCTGCAGCGCCGCGTGCGCCCGACCCGGGCCGTCGCCGTCGCGGTAGCCGTCGAGGAAGTGCTCGACGAGCGGCTCGGGCGGCGCCGACCAGCTGGGTGCGAGCCAGCCGATGCTGTCGATCGCGGTCGCGACGTCCCACCCGGGGTCGCCGAGACCTGCGGCCTCGAGGTCGAGCAGCACGACGTGCGGGTCGGGCGACGAGCGTGCGACCAGCACGTTCGACGCGGTGAGGTCGCCGTGCACCCACGCGCCCGCCGTCCAGAGGCGTCGTGCCTCGGCCGCGGCGCGACGCAGCGCGGGGTCGCCGAGGAACGTGTCGAGCACGGCGGCGAACGGCGTGCCCTCGGAGCCTGACATCGACGGCGGGATCGCGTCGGGGTCGAGCGCCCACGGCAGGGGAGCTCGCAGGGTCGGACCCGGGTGCTCCCCGGCGGTCGGTGCGGGCCAGCGGTGCAGCGCCGCCGTCGCCGAGCCCCATGCCCGGCACAGGCGAGCCAGGTCCGGCACCGCGCCGCGGTGCCCCGTGAGCACCGCCCCGTCCACGGCCTGGACCCAGAGGGAGTCGACGTCGAGCGCGAGCGACGCGACGAGCGCCGGCACCAGCGGCCGGCCCGCCGACCCGGTGAGCCCGCGCAGCGCCAGGAGTGCGCGCCGCTCGTCGCCCACCGGGTCGGTGCCGTCCATCTGTGCGGCGACACCGCGCTGCTTGACGTAGGCGGCCGGCCGGCCGGCCACGTCGAGCCGCGCGACGGTGTTGCTCCGGGACTCGTCGACCACCGTGACGGCGCCCGACAGGACGTCGTCGGCCGTCACCAGGCCGGCACGCACGGCTCGGCCGACGAGCTCCGGAGCGGTGAGCATCCCTCAGCCCTCGGACTGCACGGCGTCGTCGACGGCCTCCAGCGCGGCGAGGTAGCCGGCGACGAAGATGCTCTGCACCGCGTCGTCGGGGTCGCCGTACTGGCCGCCGAGACCCCGTCCGCCGGGCTGCTGGATCGGCTGGCCGGGGTCGAAGCCGCCCGGCCCGCACGTGAGTGTGGTCGGACAGGTCTTCGTGATGACGCAGATCGCGCTGGAGGTCTGCAGGTCGAGGCAGAGCTTCGGCTTGGTGATCTGGCTGCAGATGACGGTCTTCGTGATGAAGTTGCAGACCGTCGTGAGGCTGACCAGGTTGCAGACCACGGGCTTGGTCAGGAACGTGTCGCAGATCGGCGGCCTGGTGAACAGCGTGCCGGTGTCGACGAGCAGGTTGACGCCGAGCTCGTCGAGCGCCACCTGGATCGGGTTGGCGAACGTCATGACGCCGTCGTCCGAGCCGGCGAACAGCAGGCCGACCACGTTGCGGCTCATGTCCATGACGACCGACCCGGAGTCGCCGTGGTCCGAGAACCGCGTCGACTGCGTGGTGTCCGTGTCGATGCGGATCTGGTGCCGCAGCGTGCGCGGGCCGACGTCGCTGCCGTAGTCGACCGACAGCGTGAAGTCGGTGGACACCACGTTGCCGAACGTGTGCTCGGTGGTGCGCCCGCGCTTCTGGACGGCCATGCCGACGCTCGCGACACCCTGACCGGCGACGGCCCCGATGCCCTCGACCGAGATGCCGGTCGCGCGGCCGGTGTCGATCGTGATGACCGAGCCGTCCGTGTTCTCGGTGAGCACCGCGCGGGTGAGCGTGCCGAAGTGGCCCGTGGCCGGACCGCCGTCGACGCGCGACGGCTGGACCATGACGTCCCCGACCGACCACGTGTTGTTCACGGCGCCGACGTGGAAGTTCGTGAGCGCCATCCGCGCGTGCGTGGTGCGGTCCTCGACGATCGCACCGAGCGTGCCGACGAACACGTAGTTGCCGGGGGACGGGACGTCGGGCGGCGACAGGAACACCGTCCGTGCCGGTCCGATGCCGATACCGCCGGTGATCGTGGTGTAGGCGCCGGTGTCGACCTGCGCCTTGACCTCGGCGTAGCGGACCGCGTGCTGCAGGACGATCTTCAGCTCCTGCACGTCGGTCTTGACGCCGTCGATCTCCTGCGGGATGACGTCGGCGTCACGCAGCGCGTCCTCGGGCTTCTTCTCCTCGACGAACACGACGATGCTGAGCTCGCCCGTGGGCTCGCCCTGCGACACCTTCTCTGCGATGTCGACGGCGACCACGCCCGGGCGGGCGATGAGGTCGTCCTCGACCCTCTCCTTGACCGGGCGGATCGCCGCCCGGGCCTCGTGCTGTGACTGGGCGGACATGTGCTTCCCTTTCGCCGGCCCCGGAGGTCGGGGCTGTCACCTGACAACGAGGCGGGCGAGGGCAGCGAAGATACGCATAAGGGACAAATCGGAAAGGACGAAGGGTGGGCCCGGACCGGGCCCGCCCTGGACCGTGAGTGCAGAGGTGACTACGCGCGCAGCCAGACGGTCGCGTCGCCGGGCAGCGTGACCGACCCGTCCGCGGCCACAGGCGCGTCGACCGAGGCGTGCAGCACGACGGCCCCGGCCGGCAGCGCGACGGGCGTGCCGCCGAGGTTCGCGACGACCAGCACGTCCCGGTTGACGAACGCGATGACGTCGTCGCCGTACCCGTCGACCCAGGTCAGGCCGCCCGAGCCGAGCACCTCGGCCCGGCGCACCGCGAGCGCGGTCCGGTACGTCTCGTACGTCGATTCCTCGACCCCGCGCTGGGCGTCGAGCGCGTAGGCGGACCAGGCGGACGGCTGGGGGAGCCACGTCACGCCGGTCGGCGAGAACCCGAACCCGGGCTCGGCGGCCGCCCACGGCAGCGGCACGCGGCAGCCGTCGCGACCGCGCTCGGCGCCGCCGGTCCGGAAGAACGCGGGGTCCTGCCGCAGGTCGTCGGGCAGTGCGGTGTGGTCGGGCAGCCCGAGCTCCTCGCCCTGGTAGAGGTAGGCCGAGCCGGGCAGGCCGAGCATGAGCAGCGTGGCCGCGCGGGCGCGGCGCAGGCCGAGCTCCTCGTCGGGCTGCTCGTCGCCGTGCCCGATGCCGTTGGGGCGCGAACCGGGCACGGACAGGCCGAGCCGGGACGCGTGCCGCACGACGTCGTGGTTCGACAGCACCCACGTGGTCGGGGCGCCGACGCCGTCGGCGGTCGCGTACGAGGCCTCGATCACGTCGCGCAGGGCGGGCGCGTCCCAGTGGGTCGCGAGGAAGGCGAAGTTGAATGCCTGCTGCATCTCGTCGGGGCGCACGTAGCGGGCGAGGCGGGACAGCGGCTCGACCCAGGCCTCGGCCACCAGCGCGCGGTCGCCCGGGTACGCCGCGAGGACCCGGTTCCAGGCACGGTAGATCTCGTGCACGCCGTCCTGGTCGAACATCGGGCCCTGGTTTCCGGACCCGGTGACCTCGTCCGCGCGACCGGTCGGCTCGGCGTCGTCGGAGCCCTCGATCATCGAGACGTGGCCGTCCCAGTCCGGCAGCCCCGCCTCCTTGACCATGCCGTGCGCGACGTCGATGCGGAAGCCGTCGACCCCGCGGTCGAGCCAGAACCGCAGCACGTCCTCGAACTCGGCGCGGACCTCGGGGTGCTCCCAGTCGAGGTCGGGCTGCCGCGAGTCGAACAGGTGCAGGTACCACTGGCCGTCGGCGACGCGGGTCCACGCGGGCCCGCCGAAGATCGACTCCCAGTTGTTGGGCGGCAGCTCGCCGTGCTCACCGCGGCCCTCGCGGAACAGGTACCGCGCCCGTTCGGGTGAACCCGGGCCGGCGGCCAGGGCGGCCTGGAACCAGACGTGCTCGTCGGACGTGTGGTTCGGCACGAGGTCGACGATCACGCGCAGGCCGAGCGCGTGGGCGCGGGCGAGCAGCGCGTCGAAGTCGTCGAGCGTGCCGAACAGCGGGTCGACGTCGCGGTAGTCGGACACGTCGTACCCGGCGTCGGCCTGCGGCGAGCGGTAGAACGGCGACAGCCAGACGGCGTCGACACCGAGCTCGGCGAGGTGGTCGAGACGCGAGGTGATGCCGGGCAGGTCGCCGATGCCGTCGCCCGAGGCGTCCGCGAACGAGCGCGGGTACACCTGGTAGATCACGGCGTCCCGCCACCACTCGCCGTCGGGGGAGCCGGGGGCGTGCACGAGGGTGCCCGTGGGCAGGGTGTCGAGGGTCGTCATGCGGGCATGCCTCTTTCGGGGGTACGAGCAGGGGAGGCGGCGTCGCCGAGTCGGAGCGGTGCGGCGGCGGGGGCTCGCGGTGCTCCAGGTCGGTCAGAGTACGGCGGACGCCTGGGTGGTGGTCGAGGGCACCGGTGCGGCACCGGTGGAGCCGCGCACGATGAGCTCCGGGTGGAACTTGAGCTCGGTGCGCGACGCGGGTGTCCCGTTGATCTCGGAGACCAGGGCGGACACGGCCGCGTGGCCCATCGCAGCGACGGGCTGGCGCACGGTCGTGAGCGGCGGGTCGGTGAACGCGATGAGCGGCGAGTCGTCGAACCCGACGATCGACACGTCCTCGGGCACGGACAGCCCGCGCGAGCGGGCGGCCCGGACGGCGCCGAGGGCCATCAGGTCGGACCCGCAGATGATCGCGGTGTGCCCGCTGTCGATGAGCTCGAGCGCGGCGGCCTGCCCGCCCTCGACGGTGAACAGCGTCGAGACGACGTGCCCGTCGAGGTCGGTGATGCCGAGGTGCCGCTCGAGGTTGACCGCGAACTCCTCCTGCTTGCGCAGGGCGGGCACGAACCGGGTGGGGCCGATCGCGAGGCCGATGCTGCGGTGGCCGAGCGAGACGAGGTGCCGAAACGCCTGGTCGAGCGCGGCGGCGTCGTCCGTCGACAGGCTCGGCGCGTCGACGCCCTCGGCGTGGCCGTTGACGAGCACGACGGGCATCCCGCGGCTCCGCAGCCGGTGGTACCGCTCCTTGCTCGCGGTCGTGTCGGCGTGCAGGCCGGAGACGAACACGATGCCGTCGACGGCGTGCTCGAGCAGCATCTCGACGTACTGGTCCTCGGTGGTGCCGCCCGGGGACTGCGTGCACAGCAAGGGCGTGTAGCCGCGTTCGGTGAGCATCGACTCGATGACCTGCGCGAACGCGGGGAACACGGGGTTGGAGAGCTCGGGGACGACGAGCCCCACGAGGCCGGCCGACCGGGTGCGCAGCTTCTCGGGCCGCTCGTAGCCGAGCACGTCGAGGGCCGCCAGCACGGCCTGTCGCGCCTGGGCCGACACGCCGTGCTTGCCGTTGAGGACCCGCGAGACCGTGGCCGTGCTGACGCCGGCCTGCTCGGCCAGGTCGGTCAGACGGGTGCGCACGGTTGGCAGCGTAAAGGACACGGGACCTCCTCGTCCTAAGTCGTCCAGTGGGTCGTGCAGTGGTGGCTGGGGCGGACCGCTGACGAGCCGCTGAAACCGTTGCCTGAAAGTTACCGTAACGACTTGCAAGGCGCGTTGCAACGACGTTACGTTCCTCGCCATCAGGCCAGGGTCGGCGGGGATCGCCGGCACCCGGCAACCCTCGTACCACTGGGAGACACACGATGCGACGGAGCATCCCTGTCGTTGCGGCGACGGTCGGCCTCGCGCTGACGCTCGCCGCGTGCGCCGGCTCGAACGACGAGGCGTCGTCCGACGCGAGCTCGTCCGCCCCCGCCAGCAAGGCCACGCTCACCGTCTGGGTCGACGACACGCGGTCCGGGCCGGTCAAGGAGGTGGCGAAGGTCTTCGAGAAGGAGAAGGGCGTCACCGTCAAGTTCGTCCAGAAGGACTTCGGCGACATCCGCGACGACTTCATCTCGCAGGTCCCCGCCGGTCAGGGCCCCGACGTGATCGTCGGCGCGCACGACTGGCTCGGCAAGCTCGTGCAGAACGGCGTCGTCGCGCCCATCGAGCTCGGCGACAAGGCGTCGGACTTCCTGCCCGTCGCCACGCAGGCGATGAGCTACGACGGCACGCTGTACGGCCTGCCGTACTCGGTCGAGAACATCGCGCTCGTCAAGAACAACGCGCTCGTCAAGGACGCGACCCCCGCCACGTTCGACGACCTCGTCGCGCAGGCGAAGGCGGCCGGCACGGACTACTCGGTGCTCATCCAGCAGGACGAGAAGACCGGCGACCCGTACCACATGTACCCGCTGCAGACGTCGTTCGGCTCGCCCGTCTTCGGCACCGACGCGTCCGGCGCGTACGACGCCAACAAGCTCACGCTCGACTCCGACCAGGGCCGCGCGTTCGCCGCGTACCTGGCGAAGCTCGGCGCCGAGGGCGTCGTGAACACGTCGATCTCGGGCGACGTCGCCAAGGAGGCGTTCCTCGCCGGCAAGGCCCCGTACATGATCACGGGCCCCTGGAACACGGGTGACTTCGTCAAGGCCGGCCTCGACATCTCGATCGAGAAGGTGCCGTCCGCCGGTGGCCAGCCGTCGCAGCCGTTCGTCGGCGTGCAGGGCTTCTTCATCTCGTCGAAGTCGAAGAACGCGCTCCTCGCGAACGAGTTCGTCGTCAACTACCTCGGCACGCCCGACGTGCAGCTCGCGCTGTACAAGGCCGGCGGCCGTGCCCCGGCGCTGATCGACGCCGTCAACGAGATCTCGTCCGACCCGATCGTCGCCGGCTTCGCCGCCGTCGGCCAGGAGGGCGTCCCGATGCCGTCGATCCCCGCCATGGACACGGTGTGGGCTGACTGGGGCGCCACCGAGGTCGCGATCGTCAACCAGCAGGGCGACCCCGCCGCCCTGTGGAACCAGATGACGGCCTCGATCGCGGGCAAGATCGCCGCGGCCTGATCCCTCCGACCGGTGGCCCGGCCGAGCAGCCCTGCGTGGTTGCGAGGCCGGGCCGCCGGGCGCACCGCACGCACGACTGCGTGAGCACCCCCTGATCAGCGTCGATCCCCGCACGGAGTGACCCCCCATGACGGACACGTCAACCCGCCCCACCACCC
Source organism: Cellulomonas sp. (assembly GCF_017744555.1). Taxonomy (GTDB): domain Bacteria; phylum Actinomycetota; class Actinomycetes; order Actinomycetales; family Cellulomonadaceae; genus Cellulomonas. The sequence goes on from NZ_JAGIBD010000005.1 coordinate 18,207, forward strand.
GAACCCCGTCGGGGTCCGCCCCACCCGCCCGCGCGGCCCGCACGTCGTGGTGGGGCCGGCAGGACATCACCCGCGGCTTCTGGGTGAAGCTCGCCCTCGTCGCCCTTGTCGACGCGCTCGGCGTCTACGGCGTCCTCGCGGCCGGCGCACAGAAGCAGTGGGGCATCGTCGCCTTCCTCGTGGTCGCGCTCGTCGCCGTCAACGTCGTCTACTTCTCGAAGCGGATGCTGCCGGCCAAGTACCTCGTGCCCGGCCTGCTGTTCCTGCTCGTCTACCAGGTGTTCGTGGTGCTCTACACGGGCTACACCGCGTTCACGAACTACGGCGACGGCCACAACTCGACGCAGGCCGACGCGGTCGAGGCGATCCTCGTGCAGAACGAGGCGCGCCTCCCGGACTCGCCCGCGTACCCGCTCACGGTGATCAGTGACGGCGACCAGCTCGGGTTCGCAGTCGTGGACGGCGACGGCGCCGCGCAGATGGGCACCGCCGAGGAGCCGCTGCACCCCGTGGACGCGCCGATCGAGAACGGTCACGTCGCGTCCGTGAACGGCTGGATCACGCTGTCGTTCAACGACATCCTCGAGCAGCAGGCCGAGGTCTTCGCGCTGCGCGTCCCGATCTCGCAGGACCCGAACGACGGCAGCCTGCGCACGCCCGACGGCTCCACCGCCTACGTCTACGGCTCCACGATGGTGTGGGACGAGGAGGCGCAGACGATCACCGACACGTCGCGTGACATCGTCTACACCGCCGACCAGGACAAGGGTGCGTTCGTGTCGCCCATCGGTGCCCAGCTCGGCACCGGGTGGAAGGTCCGCGTCGGGCTCGACAACTTCACGACCGTGTTCACGGACTCCTCGCTGCGCGGCCCGTTCGTCGGCGTGCTCATCTGGACGTTCGCGTTCGCGATCCTGTCCGTGGCCACGACGTTCGCGTTCGGCCTGTTCATGGCGATCGTGCTCAACCACCCGAAGGTGCGCGGCCGCAAGATCTACCGCTCGCTGCTCATCGTGCCGTACGCCTTCCCGGCGTTCCTCACGGCCCTCGTGTGGCAGGGCATGCTCAACCGCGACTTCGGGTTCGTGAACCAGACGCTGCTCGGCGGCGCGCACATCCCGTGGCTGACCGACCCGTGGCTCGCGAAGATCTCCGTGCTCGTGGTCAACCTGTGGCTCGGGTTCCCGTACATGTTCCTCATCTGCACGGGTGCCCTGCAGTCCATCCCGTCCGAGCTCTACGAGGCGGGCAAGATCGACGGCGCCAAGCCGTGGCGGCTGTTCCGGTCGCTGACGATGCCGCTGCTGCTCGTGTCGACCGCGCCGCTGCTCATCGCGTCGTTCGCGTTCAACTTCAACAACTTCAACGTGATCTACCTGCTCACCGAGGGCGGGCCCGACGACCTGTCGGCGCCGGTCGACGTCGGCGCGACGGACATCCTCATCACGTTCGTCTACCGCCTCGCGTTCGGCGGCGTGAACCGGCAGTACGGCCTCGCCTGCGCCGTGTCGATCCTCATCTTCGCCATCGTCGCCTCGATCTCGGCGGCCACCTTCCGCAAGACGCGTGCACTGGAGGACCTGATCTGATGGCTGCCGTCGACACCGCCCTTCCCACGCGGCGGGGCAAGAAGGCCACGGTCGGTCTCCCCGGCCAGAACGACGTCAACCCGCACGGCCTGCGCTGGTGGCGCGAGCTCGGCTGGCGTCACGTCGTCACCTGGGGCGCGCTCGCGTTCGCGTTCATCCCGATCCTGTACGTCGTCTCGTCGTCGCTGAACCCGACCGGGTCGCTCACCGGGTCGAACACGCTGTTCAGCTCGATCTCGTTCGACAACTACGTCGACCTGCTCACCGACCCCGTGCACCCCTACGCGCGGTGGTTCTGGAACACCCTGATGATCGCGAGCGTCACCGCGCTCGGCACGGTCATGATCGGCGCCGCGGCCGCGTACGCGTTCTCGCGGTTCCGGTTCCGTGGCCGGCGCGGTGGGCTCCTGTCGCTCCTGCTCGTGCAGATGTTCCCGCAGATGCTCGCGTACGTCGCGATCTTCCTGCTGCTCGTCACGCTCAAGGACGTGTTCCCGGCGATCGGTCTCGGTACGCGCCTCGGCCTCATCCTCGTGTACCTCGGCGGCGCGCTCGGCGTGAACACGTACCTCATGTACGGGTTCTTCAACACGGTGCCGCGCGAGCTCGACGAGGCCGCCAAGATCGACGGCGCGAGTCACGCGCAGATCTTCTTCACGATCATCCTGCGGCTCGTCGCGCCGATCCTCGCGGTCGTCGGCCTGCTGTCGTTCGTCGGGGTGTTCTCCGACTTCCTCATCGCGTCCGTCGTGCTCGTGGACCCGAACAGCCAGACGCTGCCTGTCGGCCTCTACCAGTTCGTCAGCCAGCGGTTCTCCGAGTACTGGGGCGTGTTCGCGGCCGGTGCCGTGCTCGCGGCGATCCCCGTCGTGCTGCTGTTCCAGTTCCTGCAGCGCTACATCGTGTCGGGCCTCACCGCCGGGTCGGTGAAGGGATGAGTCTGCTGGAGCAGCCGCACCACGACGGCTCCGAGCTCTACGTCCCGGCCGGCACCCCCGCGCTCGGCGACGTGGTCCCGGTCCGGTTCCGGGTCCCCGCGTCCGGCACCGAGCGGGCCGTGTGGGTCCGCACCGTGCGGGACGCCGAGCCGCGCATGGTCGAGGCGCGCCTCGACCGGTCCGACGAGCACGAGCGCTGGTACGTCGCGGAGATCCCGGTGCACAACCCGGTGACGCAGTACCGCGCGCTGCTCGACGAGCCGGGCGGGTACCGCTGGCTCAACGGGCGCGGCACGCACAGCCGGGACGTGGGCGACGCCGCGGACTTCCGGCTCACGGTGCATCCGCCGGCGCCGGAGTGGACGTCGAACGCGGTCGTCTACCAGATCTTCCCGGACCGGTTCGCGCGGTCCGGGGCGTCGGTCGACTTCCCGGACTGGGCCGAGCCGGCGCAGTGGGACGACGAGCCGATCGGCCGTGGCCCGTCGACGCCGGTGCAGCTCTACGGCGGCGACCTGCCCGGCATCGAGCAGCACCTCGACCACCTCGAGCGGCTCGGCGTCGACACCGTGTACCTCACGCCCGTGTTCCCGTCGCGGTCCAACCACCGCTACGACGCGACGAGCTTCGCGCACGTCGACCCGCTGCTCGGCGGCGACAAGGCCCTGGTGTCGCTGAGCGCCGCGCTGCACGCGCGCGGCATGCGGCTCGTCGGCGACTTCACCACGAACCACACGGGCGTCACGCACGAGTGGTTCCAGCACGCGCTGCGCGACCAGAGCTCCGAGGAGGCCGGCTTCTACTACTGGGACAAGGAGACGGACCTCGGCTACGCGGCCTGGCTCGACGTCCCGTCGCTGCCGAAGCTCAACTACGGCGGCGGGTCGCTGGCGAGGCGCATGGTCGACGGGCCGGACTCCGTGATCGGCCGCTGGCTCGAGCCGCCGTTCTCGCTCGACGGGTGGCGCATCGACGTCGCCAACATGACGGGACGGTACGGGCCGGACGACTTCACGCACGAGGTCGCCCGGATGGTGCGCCGGACGATGACGGTCGCGAACCCCGATGCCGTGCTGGTCAGCGAGCACTTCCACGACGCTGGCCCCGACCTGTCCGGCGACGGCTGGCAGGCCAACATGAACTACTCGGCGTTCACCAAGCCGCTGTGGACGTGGCTCGTGGACCCGGCCACGACGCTCGACTTCCTCGGCATCCCGACGACGATCCCGCGCCGCGGAGGGCGCTCGGTCGTCGAGACCATGCGGGAGTTCGACTCGACGGTGCCGTGGAAGGTCACCGCGCGGCAGTGGAACATGCTCGGCTCGCACGACACGCCGCGCCTGCGGACCGTCGTCGGCGACGGGGCGCTCGTCGGCGTGGCCGCCGGGCTGCTGTTCACCTACCCGGGCACGCCCGCGTTGTTCGCGGGCGACGAGGGCGGCGCGACCGGCACCAACGGCGAGCACGGCCGAGTGCCGATGCCGTGGGACCAGATCGCCGCGGGCGGCGGCGACCGGTGGGACGCGTCGACGTTCGAGCTGTACCGCGGGCTCATCGCGCTGCGCCGGTCGAGCCGTGCGCTGCGCGAGGGCGGTCTGCGGTGGGCGGTCGTGGAGGACGACGCGCTCGCGTTCCTGCGCGAGACGGCCGACGAACGCGTGCTCGTCGTCGCAGCCCGGGCACCGTGGGCCGGTGCGCGCCTGCCGCGGCACCTGCTCTCTGGCGAGGTCGCCGAGCGGCTGTACGGCGACGGAGTCCTCGACATCCGCCCCGACGGGCTGCAGGTCGGCGGCGACGGTCCGGGCGTGCAGGTGTGGCGTCTGGCATGACCGAGCTCGTCACGCAGGCGGACCTGGTCCGCGACCTGCGGGCCCTCGGTCTGGCAGCCGGGTCGGTGGTGCTCGTGCACGCGAGCCTGTCTCGGCTCGGGGCCGTCGCCGGGGGCGAGCAGGCCGTGGTGCTGGCCCTCGAGGAGGTGCTCGGCCCGAACGGCACGATCGTCGTGCCCACCCAGTCGTGGCACCTGTGCGACCCCGCGTACCTGGGGGACCCGAGCGTGCCGCCGGACCGGTGGGACGCCGTGCGCGCGGCCCTGCCCGCGTACGACCCGGCCTGGACGCCGACCCGCACGATGGGCGCGGTCGCCGACGCGGTCCGCACCAGGGTGGGCGCGATCCGCTCGGCGCACCCGCACCGGTCGTTCGCCGCCGTCGGGCCGCTCGCGGGCCGGGCCGTGGAGCGGCACGACCTCGCCGACCCGGTCGGGGAGGGCTCGCCGCTCGCGGCGCTGTACGCGCTCGACGCACGCGTGCTGCTGCTCGGCGTCGGGCACGACAAGAACACGTCGCTGCACCTCGCGGAGGCCCGCTCGGGCCTGCCCGTCACGACCGTGCCCAACGGCGCGCCCGTGCTGGTGGACGGGGTGCGCCGCTGGGTCGCCTTCGACGAGCCCGTCGTCGACGACGCGGACTTCGTCGAGGCCGGGGCGGCGTTCGCCGCGGCCCGCCTGGGGGAGCGGCACGGGGTGGTCGGGCACGCCGACGCGCGGCTCATGCCGGTGCGTGCGCTCGTCGACTTCGCCGGCGACTGGTTCCGGCGCACGCGACCGCGGCGGCCGGCACCGGTCGGCTGACCCGTCAGCGCCCCAGAACGCCTCCTCCTGCTCGGGGGTGTACCCGTCCGGCATCCCGGACCGGTCGACACCGATCGCACCGTGCACGGCCGCGCCCACCGACGAGGTCGGGGCGGCGGGGGCCAGCCGCTGCACGGCGGCGGTCTCGTTACGCTGGACCCCGTGACCGCCCTCGAGACCCTCGACATCGACGGCTACGTCGACGCCGACCGGGCACGGTGGGCGCCCGAGGCCCCCAAGTCGCGCGAGCGGACCGCGTTCGAACGCGACCGCGCCCGCCTGGTGCACTCCTCGGCCCTGCGCCGGCTCGGTGCGAAGACGCAGGTGCTCGGCCCGTCGTCCGACGACTTCGTCCGCACGCGCCTCACGCACACGCTCGAGGTCGCCCAGGTGGGCCGTGAGATCGGCAAGGTGCTCGGCTGCGACCCCGACGTCGTCGACACCGCGTGCCTCGCGCACGACCTGGGCCACCCGCCGTTCGGCCACAACGGCGAGCGCGCGCTCGCGGAGCTGTCCAAGGGGATCGGCGGGTTCGAGGGCAACGCGCAGACGTTGCGGCTGCTGACCCGCCTGGAGCCGAAGGTCGTCGGGCCGGACGGCCGGGCCGTGGGGCTCAACCTCACGCGCGCGTCGCTCGACGCGTCGGTCAAGTACCCGTGGCGGCACGGCCAGGGCCCGGTGTCCGCGGCGAGCGGCCGGCCGACGCACAAGTTCGGTGTCTACGAGGACGACCTGCCGGTGTTCACGTGGCTGCGCGAGCAGGCGCCCGACGGCCGCAAGTGCCTCGAGGCGCAGGTCATGGACCTCGCCGACGACATCTCGTACTCGGTGCACGACGTCGAGGACGCCGTGGTCGGCGGCCGTCTCGACCTGTCCGTGCTCGGGCGGCCGGACGAGCGTGCGCGCGTGGTCGACGCGGTGCAGACCTGGTACGGCGACACGGTCGACGACGCGGGACTCCACGCGGCGATGGACCGGCTCGTCGCCGCGCAGCTGTGGAGCACCGGGTTCGACGGGTCGCGCGGCGCGCTCGCGATGCTCAAGGACGCGACGAGCCAGCTCATCGGCCGGTTCGCCAAGGCCGCGCAGCAGGCGACCCGCGCGCAGTACGGACCGGGTCCGCTCACGCGGTACGCCGCGAACCTGGTGGTCCCGCTCGACACGACCGCCGAGATCCTGGTCCTCAAGGGGCTCGCGGTCGCGTACGTCATGGCGCCGCGCGAGCTCGAGCCGCTCTACCACCGGCAGCGTGAGGTCCTCACCGACCTGGTGCGCGTGATGTCCGAGCGAGCCCCGATCGCGCTCGAGCCGCCGTTCGCGGCCGACTGGCGCGAGGCGGCGGACGACGCCGCCCGGCTGCGCGTCGTCATCGACCAGGTGGCCTCGCTCACGGACGTGTCCGCGGCGGACCTGCACGCGCGCCTGGTTCACCCGCCCCGGCACTGACCCGCCTCCGGACCGGTCCGGTCGGCCCCCTGCGGACGCCTAGACTCACGGCGTGGCGGGACGCATCGTGCGCGAAGACGTGGAGGCGGTGCGGGAACGCGTCCGCATCGAGGACGTCGTCGGCCAGCACGTCACGCTGAAGACGGCGGGCGTCGGCTCGCTCAAGGGCCTGTGCCCGTTCCACGACGAGCGCTCCCCGTCGTTCCACGTCCGGCCGCAGGTCGGGCGCTACCACTGCTTCGGCTGTGGCGAGGGCGGCGACGTCATCTCGTTCGTCCAGAAGGTCGACGGGCTCGGCTTCGCGGAGGCCGTCGAGTACCTCGCCGGCCGGGTCGGCATCCAGCTGCGCTACGAGGACGGCGCGGCGCCGCGCACGGGCGAGGAGCCGGGCCGTCGTCGCCGGCTCCTCGACGCGCACCGGGTCGCCGAGGAGTTCTACCGCGAGCAGCTCAGCAGCCCCGGTGCGGCCGCAGGCCGGGCCTTCCTCGCTGAGCGCGGGTTCGACCGCAGCGCCGCCGAGCAGTTCGGCGTCGGGTTCGCGCCGCAGGGCTGGGACGGGCTGCTGCGGCACCTGCGCGGGCGCGGTTTCACCGAGGCGGAGCTCACCGCGTCCGGGCTGGTCAGCCAGGGACAGCGGGGCATCTACGACCGGTTCCGCGGCCGGCTCGTCTGGCCCATCCGCGAGGTGACCGGCGAGACGCTCGGGTTCGGCGCGCGTCGCCTGTTCGACGAGGACCAGGGCCCCAAGTACCTGAACACGCCCGAGACCCCGCTGTACCGCAAGTCGCAGGTGCTCTACGGCATCGACCTCGCGAAGCGGGACATGCAGCGCGACAAGCGCGTGGTGGTCGTCGAGGGCTACACCGACGTCATGGCGATGCACCTGTCGGGTATCGGGACGGCCGTCGCGACGTGCGGCACCGCGTTCGGCTCCGACCACGCACGCATCGTGCGCCGGCTGCTCGGCGACTCCGGCTCGACGAGCGGCGTGCAGCTCGCGTCCGGCACGTCGGTCGGCGGCGAGATCATCTTCACGTTCGACGGGGACGCGGCGGGCCAGAAGGCCGCGCTGCGGGCGTTCGGCGAGGACCAGTCGTTCTCCGCGCAGACGTTCGTCGCGGTCGAGCGGTCCGGCATGGACCCGTGCGAGCTGCGCCAGGCCAAGGGGCCCGACGCGGTGGTCGCACTCGTGAGCTCGCGCACCCCGCTGTTCGAGTTCGTCATCAGGTCCACGCTCGCCGCGCACGACCTGTCGACGGTCGAGGGGCGGATCGGAGCGCTGCGTGCGGCCGCCCCGGTCGTGGCAGGCATCCGGGACGCCGCGCTGCGGCCCGAGTACACGCGCCTGCTCGCGGGGTGGCTCGGCATCGACGACCTCGACACCGTGCGGCGCGCGGTCGCTGGGGCGTCCAGGGCGCCGTCGCGGCCCACTGACCAGCGTCCCACCCGCCGCGACGGCGGACCAGGACGCACCGACGGTCCGCCCGGACGCGGCGACGGACCGCGCCGGGACGGCTCCCCGGGACGCGACGAGCCCGTGCGGGTCCCCGTCTCGCGCATGCCGGTGCCCGACCGCCGGGACCCCGTCGCGCAGATCGAGCGGACCGCCCTCGAGGTCGTCCTGCAGCAGCCCGCGCTCGTCCCTCTCGAGTTCGACGCGCTCGCCGCCGACGCGTTCGCCGCGCTCGCGTACCGCACCGTGCACGAGGCCGTGAGGGCCGCCGGTGGCGTGGCCGCCGCCCGCGAGGTCCAGGCGGCGGCCGGGGGAGCGGCGACCGGGTGGGTCGGGTTCGTCACCGAGCAGGCTGCCGAGCCCGTGAAGGCGCTCGTCACCGAGCTCGCCGTCGCGCCGCTGCCCGAGGACCGCCCCGAGAGCCTGCCGAACTACGTGCGCGGCGTGGTCATGAGCCTCATCGAGATCGGGTACACGCGGCACATCGCCGAGCTGCGCGGCCGCCTGCAGCGCATGGACCCGGCCGCCGACGGGTACCGCGCCGCGTACGCGGAGCTCGTCGAGGTCGAGGGCCGCCGCCGGATGCTGCGCGAGAGCGCCTGAGCCGACCGCGCGACGTCGTCGCCTACCGCAGCCGCGCGCCTCCCTCGACGTGGATCGTCTCCCCGCTGACGAAGCCGGCGCCGAGCAGCCAGACGACGGCGTCCGTGACGTCGTCGTTCGTGCCGGTGCGCCCGACGAGCGTGCCGTCCGCCGCGCCCGCGAGGAAGGCGCCCTTGCCGTCGCCGAGGCGGTCCCAGCTGCCGGAGTCGACGATCCCGGGGGACACGGCGTTGACCCGCACGGGCGCGAGTTCGGCCGCGAGGTGCTGCACCGCGAACGCGACGGCGCCGTTGGTGATCCCCATGACCGTGTAGCCCGGGGCGGGGTTCCACGCCGCCACGCCGGAGAACAGCACGATCGAGCCGTGCGCGGGCAGGCGCGGCGCGGCGTGCTTGGCGACGAGCAGCGGCCCGACGACCTTGGCCTCGAACGCGGCGACCGTCCGTGCGTGGTCGAGCTCGGTCACCGGCACGTTGTGGTGGGCCGACGCCGTCACGACCACGTGGTCCACGGCGCCGACCTGGTCGAGGGCCGCTGCGATGGTCGCCTCGTCGCCGACGTCGATCCGCACGGCTTCGGCCCCGGCGAGCCCGTCGGCCGCGGCGGTGGCACGGGCGGCGTCGCGGGCCCCGATGATCGCGGTGGCCCCGGCCTGCGTCACCGCTCGCGCGATCGCGAGACCGAGGTCGCGCGCGCCTCCGACGACGAGCACGCGCTGACCGTGCAGGTGCTGGTACATGGTGGTCTCCTCTCGGCGGCGCGAGGGGTCGGACATCGGCGGCGGGTGCCGCCGGCGGCGCCGCCACCAGCGACGGTATGGTTTCGATACCGGTTACTTCAACGAAACCGGGACCGCGCGACGAAGGGAGGGGCCGGCATGGGCAAGGCCTACGACGTCATGGCCGCGACGTGCCCCAGCCGGACGGTGCTGCACCGCATCGGCGCACGGTGGACCGTCTTCGTCGTCACCGCGCTCGCCGACGGGCCGATGCGCTTCACCGAGCTCAAGGCCCGGATCGAGGGCATCACGCCGAAGGTCCTCACCGAGACGCTGCGGGCCCTGGAGACCGACGGGCTCGTGCACCGGGCAGCGCTCGGCGGGAGCCCGCCGCGCGTCGAGTACTCGCTCACCCCGTTGGGCCGGTCGCTGTGGGTGCCCCTGCAGGCCGTGCGCGACTGGGCCGAGACGCACGTGCCGGAGATCCTCGACGCGCAGGCCCGCTCGGAGGCGGCCGTCGGCGGCTGAGCGACCTGCCGGTGCGCGTCGTCCCCGTCGGGCCCGGCGTCAGCGCAGCGCGACGGCCCCCGTGCCGTCGTCGACCGGCAGCGTGTGGTGGTACGCCGCGGTGACCGTCATGGCCCGGATCGACAGCGACCCGCCGTAGTAGGACAGGAACGCCGTGTCCGTCGCGTCCCGGCCGGTCGCGATGCGCAGGAACGTCGGCCGCGGCGCGAGCCGGGTCGCGTCGACCACCTGCCACGCACCGTCGACGTACGCCTCGGCGACCGCGTGGAAGTCCATGGGCTTGAGGCCCGGCGCGTACACGGCCGCGAGACGTGCCGACACGTCCTTCGCGCGCAGCAGCGCGACGACGAGGTGCGCGAAGTCCCGGCACACGCCGCGGCGCTTGAGCAGCGTGTCCGTCGCGCCGTCCGTCGGCAGGCTCGAGCCCGACAGGTACGTCACGTGCCCGCTGACCCACGCGACGACCGCGTCGAGCAGCTCGGCGCCGGACAGCCCGCCGAACTGGTCGCGCGCGAACGCGAGCAGCCGGTCGGAGTCGGCGTACCGGCTGGGTCGGCGGTACTCGACGAGGTCGACGTCCTCGATCGCCGGAAGGTCCGCCTGCCCGGTCACGGTCGCCTGGTAGTCGACGACCACCCGACCCGCCGGGGAGAGCACGCGATGGGTGCGGCCGCCGTGCGGGCCCTTGATCTCGACGACGTCGAGCGGGCCGTCCTCGTGACGCACCGACAGCAGCTCGGTGCGGTCGTAGGACCCGTCGGCGACGGCGATCTGCAGGAGCATCTCGAGCGGGGCGCGCACGTCGAGCGAGAGGTGGGAGGTCACGGTGCGCAGCACGGCCGCGGGGTCCTTTCCCGGCCGTCGGTGGCCGGACCATCAGGGGGAGCAGCGCAAGTGTGAGGCCCACCCGGTCATCCGTCCAGTCCGTGGACGGGTCTCACCCTCGACCGGTCCCGCGAGGCGCACGACGGGGCCTCGACGGCTCACCGTCGAGGCCCCGCGCGCATGCTCGTCGCCCCCTTCCGGACGTCTCCGACGACGGGTGGGGCGCTCCGTCCGGCACGGGGTGGAGCCCGTGCCGGACGGCCTCACGTCAGCTGTGCAGCGTCCACCTCTGGGCGCCGGTGCCGTTGCAGTCCCAGATCTGCACCTGGGTGCCCTTGGTCGTCGACGCGCTCGGGTTGTCGAGGCAGCGGCCGGACTGCGGGTTCTTGTACGACCCGTTCGCCTGCGGGAGCCAGACCTGCGCGCCCGTGCCGTTGCAGTCGTACAGCTGGACCTTCGTGCCGTTGCCGGTGCCGCCGCCCGCGATGTCGAGGCACTTGCCCTGGACCCGCAGCGTCGAGCCCGCCTCCTTGAACGTCCACTTCTGCGCGACGGTGCCGTTGCAGTCCCAGATCTGGATCTTGTTGCCGTTGGCCGTGCTCTGCGCGTCGTTGTCGAGGCACATCCCGTTGGCGTTGGTGATGGACCCCGCGGTCCCGCCGCCCGTGTCGCCACCGCCCGTGTCGCCACCGCCTCCACTGCTGCCGGTGAACGGCTGGATCACGAGGCCCGCGGCGGACGGCGAGCCGTCGTTGACGAGGGACTCGAAGTTGCCGACGTCGTCGAACGCGAACGCGTACGCCTTCCCGTCCTTCATGTTCTGGTGCACGATCCGCGCGTACTGGTTGGCGGGGTTGCTCTTGTAGAACTGCGACGCGTCCGTGCTGGGCTGGGTGTCGACCGTGCCGAGCGTGCCGCGGTTGAGCGCGGCGCACAGCGTGCGCGCGATCGGTCCGACCACGGTGTCGTTGGGTGCGAGCAGGGCACCGTCGCAGCCCCACACGTCGGCGCTGCTGGGCCGGTTGAACTGGGCGACCTGCCCACCGGACCCGTTCGTGAACGTCATGACGGTGCCCGACGTCCGGCCGTAGTACCTGGTGCCCGGCTGGTCGGCGAACGGCACGACCGTGAGCGTCTTGCCCGTGTACGCGCTCCACGCGGACGCGATGTACGAGTCGAGGTACGTGGTGCTGAGCAGACCCGCGCCGGCCGCCTTGCCGGGCGCGAGCACACGGAGCACGGTGCCGTCCGACCGGCGCACGACGGTGTTCGCCCAGCCGCTCTGCGCGGCGATCCCGTTGATCGTGCTGTCCCGCCCGTTCGCGACCAGCTCACCGGACTTCCGCGTGCCCGACGCGCCGGTGACGGTGACGGTGTGCGGGACCGCGAACATGTCCACCTGCGAGCTGTTCAGCCACAGGCCGGCGTCGTTGTAGGTGAGCTCGCTCCAGTCGAACAGGATGTTCTTGTTCGCGTCGCCCGACGACCACGGCGCGGGCTGCACGAGCCCGTCGGGCGTCAGGAAGAACTTGAGCTTCTCGCCAAGCGAGAAGTACACGCGGCCAGAGATGCCGCGCGGCAGCTGGATCGTCGTGCTGGCACCGTTCGCGGGCCCCGCGATCGCGACGTCGGGTGCGGCGGTCGGCGGGTTGCCGCCCGCGGGCCACGGCGTGAACGTGCCGCCCGCGGTGACGTAGCCGAGGCGACCCGTGCTCAGGTTCGTGCCGAGCACGTACACGTAGACGGCGTCGGTGCGGCCGCTCGAGTTCGTGATGACGAACGGCAGCCGGTCGGGGCCGACCGCCTCTGCTGCGGGTGCCACGGCGACCGCCGTGGACGCCGCGACGACGAGCGCACCCAGCGCTCCGAGCAACCTGCTCCTCATAGGCCTTGCTCCTTCTTCTCTGCCGGCGGAACCACGCGGCGCCGGGGGACGCCGCGCGCGGGCCGGCGCCGGGGAGCGGACGGTCACGCTCCCCGGCACCGGGTCGGGCGGGTCAGCTGTGCAGCGTCCACTTCTGGGCGCCGGAGCCGTTGCAGTCCCAGATCTGGACCTGGGTGCCCGCGGTCGTCGAGCCGCTCGGGTTGTCGAGGCATCGGTTCGACTGCGGGTTGTAGTAGCCGCCGTTGCGCGGGATCCACACCTGCGCGGCGGTGTTGTTGCAGTCGTAGAGCTGCACCTTGGTGCCGTTGGCGGTGCCGCCGCCGGCGATGTCGAGGCACTTGCCCTGGACGTGCAGGGTCGTGCCGGCCTCGACGAACGTCCACTTCTGGGCGACGGTGCCGTTGCAGCCCCAGATCTGGATCTTGTTGCCGTTCGCGGTGCTCGCCGCGTCGTTGTCGAGGCACAGGCCGTTCGCGTTGGTGATCGAGCCGCCCGTGACGGTCCCGCCGCCACCGCCACCGCCGCCGCCACCACCGCCGCCGCCCGAGCCGCCCGCGGTGTACGCGGCGACGTAGTCGACGACCATGGGCACGCCCGACTGGGTCGCACTCGTCGGGCCGCCGCCGAACGCGGCCGGGAAGCCGCCGCCGATCGCGACGTTGAGGATCATGAAGAACCCGTGGTGCGTCGCGTTGTTCCAGGTGGTCGCGTCGACCTGGTTGGCGTTGATCGTGAAGTAGTTCGCGCCGTCGAGGTAGAACCGCAGCTGCTCGGGCGAGACGCTGCGGTCCTGCTCCACGGCGTACGTGTGGAAGCCGGTCTGGCAGCCGCTGCACGCGCGCTCACCGCTCGTGATGCCGGTGGTCTCGTTGCACGGTCCGCCCGGGTTGGTGCCGCAGTGCAGCGCGGCGAACACCGAGCTGCGGCCGTTGATGTCCTCCATGACGTCGATCTCGCCGATGGACGGCCAACCGGTCGCACCCGTGCCGCGGGCGGCCGCGCCCAGCGCCCAGAACGCGGGCCAGTACCCGGCGGCCCCGGCGCCGCTGACGTTGGGCTGCTGCAGGCGGGCCTCGAGACGCAGCTTGCCGCCGGCGGGGGCGGCGAGGTCGGTGCGCTGGGTCTCGATGCGGCCGCTCGTCCACTGACCGGAGGCGTTGCGGATCGGCTTGATGACGAGGTTGCCGGCGCCGTCCTGGTAGACGTTCGCGGTGCTGCTCGTCATCGTCTCGATCTCGCCGGTGCCCCAGTTCGACGCGCCGCCCGGATAGCCGGTGCCGGTCGCGTACTGCCAGCTCGAGGTGTTCACCCCGGTGTTGGCGGCGCCGTTGAAGTCGTCGAGGAACTGCTGGGTCCAGCCGGACGGCGTGGGCGGCGCGGCGGCCGAGGCGTCGCCCGCGCCCGCGAGGGCCGCGACGGTGAGGCCGACCGCGACGAGCGCGGCGCGGGGCACCAGGCGGCGTGCGCGGGTGCGGAGGGCGGAGGAGGGGACTGGTGTCATGGAGGTGCACCACTTTCTCGGTGGGCTGCATGAACGGTCGGGCGTCGGTCGGCGACGGGCGCGCGGAACCGGCCGGGGGCGCGGGTGCGCTCCGGCGGCGGCACGATGCAGTCAGTCGTCGGTCGACGCGTCGAGAGCGCTCCGGGGGAACGGTCTCAGTCGGCGCTCGTCGGTGAGCGCGGGCGGGGGAGCCGTGTCGACGCACGGGCGAACGCGCTGATCAGGTCGCTTTCGCCGGATGCCACCGTATTGGTCCTGGTGACACGAGTCAACATGGGGTCTGTCGGGTGGGGCGGACTGGGGTCTACTGTCGCGGGGGTGGACGACGCACCCATCACGGTCGACGGCTACCGGATCGCACCCCTCGGTCCGTCGACGTGGGACGCGTACGCGGCCCTGGCCGAGCGGCACAACGGCGTCTGGGGCGGGTGCTGGTGCACCTACTTCCACCTCTACCCCGACCCGAAGGAGGAGCGCCGGGCGATCGGGAACCGCGAGTTCAAGCGCCGGCTCGTCGAGGCGGGCCGCACGCACGCGGCCGTGGTCTTCGACGGCGACGAGGCGGTCGCGTGGGCCCAGTTCGGGCCCGTCGACGAGCTGCCGAACATCCACCACCGCAAGGAGTGGGAGCAGACCGCCACCCGCCGGCCGGACTACCGGATCACGTGCCTGTTCGTCGACCGTCGCTACCGGCGGCAGGGGATGGCCTCCGTCGCGGTCCGTGGGGCGCTCGCGATGATCGCCGCCGCGGGCGGCGGGCTCGTCGAGTCGTACCCGCACGACCTCGAGCCGGGCAAGCGCGTCTCGGCGTCGTTCCTCTACAACGCCACACGCACGATGTACGAGGAGCTGGGCTTCACCTACGACAGACCCAAGGGCCAGGGCAACTGCGTGATGACGGCCGAGGTCGCGGCCGGCTGAGCCCCCGGGCGTCGCCGAGCGCACCCGGCCCGTGGGCGCGTGCGCCGTCCGTCCGGTCGCTGGTTCGGCCGAGCGCGACCACGATGGGTCGCGTCGGCACCGAGCGAGGGGAGCTCAGCATGAGCGTGTACCGCGTGATCGACGTCATCGGCACCAGCGCCACCTCCTGGGAGGAGGCAGCGGCGGAGGCCATCGGCACCGCTGCGGGATCGCTGCACGACCTCCGGGTCGCGGAGGTCACCAAGCAGGACGTCGTCGTCGGCGAGGACGGCGCGCTGCTCTACCGCACCCGGATCCAGCTCTCGTTCAAGTACCAGCCCGAGTAGTCGGGCCGGTCGGTCAGCGGTGCGGCGCGGGCCGCCCCGCAGGTCGCGCGTGCCCGTCCGGCTCAGCGCGCCGGCGGCTGGATCAGGTCCCAGGCGCCGCCGTAGAGGTCCTCGAACACCGCGACGGTTCCGTAGGTCTCGTGCCGCGGCTCCTCCCGGAACCGCACGCCGTGCGCGAGCATGCGCGTGTGCTGGGCGGCGAAGTCGTCCGTCTCGAGGAAGAACGCGACGTCCGGGCCTGCCTGCGCGCCGACCGGCGCGTTCTCGTCGGCGAGGGCCAGCACGAGCCCGGTGCCGCCGTCGGGCGGTCCGACGACGACCCGGCGCCACCCGCCGTCGAACGTCTCGTCCTGCCGGACGGCGAACCCGAGGGCGTCGACGAAGAACGCGAGCGCCTCGTCGCGGTCCCGGACGAGGTAGGTGACGTCGCGCAGCCGGATCATGCTGCGAGCCTAGGCGCGTGGCCGTCGCGCCTGTGGTCGGCCGACCCGGTCGCGGGACGGCCTGTGTCAGGATCTCCCGAGCGCGACGCGCGCGTGACGTGAGGGAGAACTCTGATGGCAGGCGGTCTCGCCGCGCTTCTCGACGACATCGCCGCCCTGGCGAAGCTCGCCGCCGCGTCCGTGGACGACGTGTCCGCGGCCGCCGGCCGTGCGAGCGCGAAGGCCGCGGGCGTCGTCATCGACGACACCGCCGTGACCCCGCGGTACGTGCACGGGTTCACGCCGGACCGCGAGCTGCCGATCATCCGGCGCATCGCGGTCGGCTCGCTGCGCAACAAGCTGCTGTTCATCCTCCCGGCGGCCCTGCTGCTCAGCCAGTTCGTGCCATGGCTGCTCACCCCGATCCTCATGGTCGGTGGCGCGTACCTGTCGTACGAGGGCGCCGAGAAGATCTGGGAGCTCGTCAGCGGGCACGCGAAGGAGCACACCACGACCCCGGTGGCGACGCAGGGGGCCGACACCGAGAAGACGATGGTCGGCGGCGCGATCCGCACCGACTTCATCCTGTCGGCCGAGATCATGGTGATCGCCCTCAACGAGGTCGCCGACGAGCCGTTCGTGTCCCGCGCGCTCATCCTCGCGATCGTCGCGCTCGCGATCACCGCACTCGTCTACGGCGTCGTCGGGCTCATCGTGAAGCTCGACGACATCGGGCTGCACCTCGCGGGTCGCAGCAACGCGGCGGTCGCCGCGACGGGGCGGGTCCTCGTCCGCGCGATGCCGAAGATCCTGTCGGTCCTGTCGTCCGTCGGGATCGTCGCGATGCTGTGGGTCGGCGGGCACATCCTGCTGTCGGGCGTCGACGAGCTCGGCTGGCACGCGCCGTTCGAGGTGCTGCACCACCTCGAGGAGGCCGTGCACGGTGTGCCGGGCGTCGGCGGGCTGCTCGCGTGGCTCGTCGACACGCTCGGGTCCGCGCTCGTCGGTCTCGTGGTGGGTGCCCTGATCGTGGCCGTGATGCACGTGGTCCCGCGTCGGCGGAAGGCCGAGCCGGCGCACTGACGGGAGTCCTCACGCGCCGGCCGCGCGTCCTGCAGGTCGGATGGCTGCCGGGTGCGGGGCGGCCTCGACAAGATCGCAGGTGCCCGGTTTGCGCCGACTGGGCGAAATCGTCCCGGAAAGTTGGTGTTCGGACCGCAGGGCGTCCACCATCGTGCCTCGACAGCGGGGACCGAGCGCCGCGCAGGGCTGCGCCACCTGTCCCGCCCGTGCAGGGGGCTCACATGCGTACGCACATCCGCACCGTCGCCGTCGCCGTCGGACTCGTGGCAGGCCTGGTCGGCGTCGCCGCACCGAGCCAGGCCCGGTCCGACGCGGGCGCCGTCCTGGACCTCGGCATCGACGAGTGCGCGAACGACGTGAACGGGCTCGGCGCCGTCGTCACGACCACACACCTGTACCGGCAGGGGCGCACGTACGCGCTGCCGGGCGGCCTCGACGCCGCCGCGCGGATCAACGACCGTGGCCAGGTCGCCGGCACCGACGGCGACCTCGCCGCGCTGTGGGACGGCCGTCGCCTCGTGCGCATCGGCGTCGCGGACCCCGCGGACACCTACTCGTACGCGACGGGGCTCAACACCCGCGGCGACGTCGTCGGCACGTCGGGCAGCTACGGGGGCCGCACCCGTGCGTTCGTCTGGAGCGGCGGCACCGTGCGCGTCCTGCCTGACCTCGGCGGCAACGCCGGCGCGACCGGCATCAACGCGGCCGGCCAGGTCGTCGGCTACGTGCGCTCCGCCACCGGGCCGCAGCGCGCCGCCCTGTGGGAGCCCGACGGCACCCTCGTCCAGCTGGGTGCGCTCGGCGACGGCGGCGGTCACAGCCTCGCGGCGGCCATCAACGACCGCGGCGACGTCGTCGGCTACAGCTACACCCAGACCGGTGCCGGACCCGTGCGGGCCGTCCGCTGGGGCGCGACGCGTGCCGTCGAGCCGATCGACGGCGGCGGCACCGTGTTCGCCCAGGCCGCCGACGTCAACGGACGCGGCCGGGTCGTCGGGAACCTCCAGCTCGCGGACGGCTACCAGCAGGGCTTCGTGCGCGACGCGCAGGGCGAGGTGCGACCGCTGGCGCCGCAGGCCGACGGTGACACGAGCGTGCTCAACGCGGTCAACGAGTCCGGGACCGCCGTCGGGTGCGTGGTCGCCGCGGACGGCACCGAGCGCGCGGTCATGGTCTACGGGACCCGCTGAGACCTCAGCGACGCCGACCCACGAGCGTCGCGACGCCCGGACCGTCGGCGCGGCGTCCGGGCCTCTCAGAGCACGGCGCGACGTCGCAGCGCCGCGACGCTGGACGCCGCGCGCACCAGCCGACGGCCGCGGTACGGCACGCCCCCGGTGAGCCGCATCGCGAGTGCCACCCACGTGCACACGGCGCGCTCCAGCAGCCACACCGGTGCCAGCGCCACGGCGGACGCAGGGAAGACGCCGGCCCCACCCGCGCGGTGCCGGCCATGCCATGCGACCAGGGTCACGGCCCCGAGGACGCTCACGACGGGTGCGGGTCTGCGCCGGACGAGAGCCGCGAGCAGGACGGGGAGCACGGCTGCCTCGGCGGCGAGCCGGGCGGGCTGGGCGAAGCTGTCGTACGCCTGGCGCACCCGTTGCGACCAGAACGTCCGCGACGACGGAGGCCGGCGCGCCACGCACAGGCCAGGTGCCCGGACCTCCCGCCCACCGGCGGCCACGACTGTCCGGATGAGCTCCAGGTTCTCGAACAGCACGTCCCCGTCGTAGCCCCCCGCATGCAGCAGCCGGGACCGCCGGACGACGAGGGTGCCGGGGAAGTCGTCGCCGAGCCCACGGTTGACGAGGGTGCGGGCGGTGTCCCACCGCGCGTGCCACGGGAGCGGGCGGAAGACGTTTTGCACACGCACGACGTCCGCCCCGTCGAGCAGCGCCAGGGCGGTACGCAGCTCGGCCACGGTCCAGCGGACGTCGTCGTCCGCGATCACCGCCGCCTCGGCCCGCGCCAGGTGCACGCCGGTCATGACACCCGCCACCTTCCCGTTCCGCCCGGGCCACGGTGCGGGCGGCACGTGCCGGACGTTCGGCGGCCAGGCAGCCCGGTGCGCGGCGAACAGGGGCTCGGGTGAGCCGTCGACCACCGTGACCGGCACGTGCGTCACGAGGTCCGTGAGGTAGTCGGTCAGCTCGTCGAGCGCGTCGTCCCGCTGCCAGCGCAGGGGCAGGACGTACTCGGCAGGCAGCAGGTCACCGTCCATCGGCCACCCGGTCAGGTCGACGCGGCGGCCGGTCGGCGGCGAGCGCCTGGCGCGCTGGGCCCTCGTCGTCTCGGCCCGCGTCGGCTGGTCCATCGTCGCTCCCGTGCCCTCGTCGGGGCCGGTGCTGGACCTCCTCCGAGCGTAGGGCGCGTGCGCGACCTCGCACCCGGCCGTCACGCCGGCGGCTCGGCGTCCCCCTTGTCGGCCGGCTGCTCGGTTGTCTCGTCGTTCGGGTCCCAGTCGGCAGCCTCAGCAGCCGACCACGTGTCCGGCGTGGGGGCGGGAGGCAGGTCGCTGCCGGTGCTCTCGGTCATGCCACGGACCTCCTGCGCGCGCCGCTCCCGGCGTCCGCCGTCCCGCGAGGCCGTGCGCTCGCTGTCAGCGCCCGCTCGCGCTGGTGCAGGCGCTCGCACGCGCGGGCAAGTGACGGCACCGGGTGCTCCTTGCCGCACTCGGCGCACACCCACGGGTCGGGACTCTGGTTGCTCATGCGCGTCTCCTCACCGGCCCGCGCGGACCGTGCGAGGCCCCGGCAGGCTGCACGGCCTCTCGCTCGATGGTGTGCCCGCACGGCCGGGCCGGCCACCCGAGGCGGCCCGCGTTCCTCGGGTGGCGCCGCGAGCCGAGCTCGCGGCGGGTCGTCGCCGACCCGGGGCCGTTCACCCCAGCGGCGGGAGCACCTGGTCCGCCGCAAGCACGGTCCGGAAGGGGTCGCCCCGTTCGGCGACCCGCTCCAGGATCGTGCGCACCGTGAACGCGTCGGGCCTGAGCCACGGCTCGTCGAGCTCGTCCCACGTGATCGGTGCCGACACGGGCGCCCCGGCCGCCGCCCGCGGGCTGTACGGGGCGACGAGCGTCTTGTTGATCGCGTTCTGCGTGTAGTCGAGCCTGGCCTGGCCGCCGCGCTCGCGGACCTCCCAGCGCCAGCTCACCAGGTCCGGCACGACCTTGCCGACGGTGCGGGAGACCCGTTCGACCCACGCGCGGGTCTCGTCGAAGGACGGACCGGTCGCGATCGGGACCCACACCTGGATCCCACGGCGACCCGTCAGCTTGGGCTGCGCCCGGACGCCCAGGTGCTCGAACGCGTCGCGGTGCAGCCGGGCCAGCAGCAGCACGTCCTCCCACGACGTCGAGGTGCCCGGGTCGAGGTCGATCAGGGCGTACGTCGGCAGGTGCGGGTGGCTCGTCCGGGACGTCCACGCGTGCCACTCCAGCGCGCCGAAGTTGGCGGCCCAGACGAGCGCCGCGGGCTCGTCCACGACGAGGTAGGTCGTGGTCTCGCCGGGGTCGGCCTCGGGGTTGTCCCACCGGCCGATCCACTCGGGCGCGTGGTCGGGCAGCTGCTTGTGCCAGAACCCCTTGCTCCCGGCGCCCTGCGGGTACCGGTGCATGTTGAGCGCCCGCCCTCGCAGGTAGGGCAGCACGACCGGCCCGATCTGCGCGGCGTACCGGACGAGCTCGCGCTTCGTCACCGGGTCCTCGCCCTCGCGCGCAGGAAACAGCACCTTGTCGAGGTTCGTCAGCTTCAGACGTCGGCCGTGCACCTCCCACGTGCCTGCCGGCCCGAGGTCGTCGAGGGCGGCCAGATCGTCGGCGGTGGGCGCGGGCCAGGTCTCGGGGTGCAGGTCGACCGACGCCTGCGCAGCCGGCAGGTCCGAGCGCCAGAGCCGGTCGGGGTCGGCCTTGACCTCGTCGTTCGTCCTCCCGGACAGGACGGAGCGAGGGTGGTCCTCGGCGTCCCAGCCGGCCACGGCGTGCTCGTCCTTCTTGTGCAGCAGCAGCCACTGCTCCTTGCCGCTGCGCTCGTCCGCCTCGCCGCGCCGCACGAGCACGAAGTGGCCCCGGAGCTTGGACCCGTGCACCTCGGCGTGCAGCTCGCCCGCGGCGATCTCCGCCCGCGGGTCGCCGGTCTTGTACGGCACCCACGTGCCGGTGTCCCACACGATGACGTCCCCGCCGCCGTACTCGCCGGCCGGGATGACGCCCTCGAAGTCGATGTACTCGAGCGGGTGGTCCTCGACGTGCACCGCCATCCGGCGGGCGGCCGGGTCCAGGGTCGGACCCCGAGGCACGGCCCAGCTGACGAGCACGCCGTCGACCTCGAACCGCAGGTCGTAGTGCAGCCGGCGGGCGCGGTGCCGCTGGACGACGAACCGCCGCGCCTGCGGCTCGTCGTCCGTGCGCGGCCGTGCACCGGAGGGCTCCGGCGTGCGGCTGAAGTCCCGCATCGACCGGTACCTCTCGAGGTCGGCGTCCTTCTTCGGCACCATCCGCGTCCGTCCGTCGGGCCTGCGGTCAGCCGTCGAGCCGCGCCGCGACGTCGGCCGGGAAGCCACCGGTCGCGACCGGCCCCCACCGGGTCGGCGTGATCCGGATGAGCGACTTGCCCTGCACCCGCATCGCGGCGCGGTACTCGTCCCAGTCGGGGTGCTCGCCCGCGATGCACCGGTAGTAGTCCACGAGCGCGTCCTCCGCGTCGGGCATGTGCAGCACCTCCGCCGTGCCGTCGACCTGCACCCACGCGCCCCCGAAGTCGTCGGACAGGACGCACACGCTGACCTGCGGGTCGCGCTCGGCGTTGACCGCCTTGGCGCGCCCGGGGTAGGTCGAGACGACGAGGCGGCCCTCCTGGTCGACACCGCCGGTGACGGGGGAGACCTGCGGCCGGCCGTCCTTGCGGGTCGTGACGAGCACGAAGCTGTGCCGGTCGCGGACGAAGTCCAGCAGGCCGGTGCGGTCGACGGTCGTGGTGGTGGCGATGGTGCGCGGCATGGCTCCACCGTAGGAGCGATCGGCACCGGCCGTCCGGTCGGCGTGCGTGGTCAGCGTTCGACGCCCCGCCGCGGCCGTCACCGGGCGAGGTCGTCCAACCATGCGCGTCCCGCGTCGCTGAGCCGGGCCCGCTCGTGAGCGCGCAGACCGGGAACCGCGCTCAGCCTCGCCGACACGGCCGCCGCGTTCGACCGGAGCGCCGCTGCATCGGTCGCCCCGACGTCGACGAGGACCTTCGCGACCTCGACGAGGTGCGAACCCAGCTCCCGCTCGGGGATCGTGAGGACGGCCGCGAAGTCGACCTGCCGGCGTGCCTCTGCGCGTGACACGTGGACCAGGTCGGCCAGCACCCCGGGCGCCGTGGCCGCGACGGTCGCCGCCGAGGTCAGCCCCGCCGCCTTCAACGCGGTCGCGGACGCGGCGAACGGCGGCACCGAGAGCAGGCCCTCGGAGACGGCCGCCTCCCACATCTCGTCGCGCCGGCGCAACGGCTCGAGCGCCGGGTCGTCCAGGCTCCACTCCCGGTTCGGCTTGTCCACGGACACCACGCCGTACAGCGCGAGCGCGCGGTCGATCTCGCGGTCCGCGACGAGCACGCACATCGCGTTGTACGCACGCGGACCGAGGTCGTGCAGGGCGACGGCGCCGATCCGGTTGTGCTCCTCGACCGTCCACGACGCACCGGACGACCCGGCCCCGGTTCCCGTGGTGTGCTTCTCGACGGCCGCTGCCAGCACCACGACCTGCGCGTCGAGCTCGTCGAGGAACATGACCAGCTGCGGCGACGGCCGAGCTGCCCGTGCTGCGGCGATCGCGGACCTCAGCTCCCGCCAGGCCGCGTCGAGCCGGCGCACCGCGACCGTCTCCCGGGGCTTCGTCGCCAGGACGTTGAGCGTCACCGCGACGCACGCGTTGAGCAGGCGCAGCCGGGTCGCCTCGCTCGCGCCGGGCTCGGGCGGGTCGGAGTCCTGCAGACCGCGCCTGGACGGGTCGCCGATCCACGGCAGGTCGGCGGGCGGCTGCGGCAGCACCGAGGCGGCCGCTCGCGCGGCGGCGGTCGCCCCGCGCGCGGCCCGTTCCGCGTCGGTCCGGCTGCGCTCGGCGAGGTCGGCCGCGACGACCGCCCGGGCCGTCATCGTGCTCGCCACGGACGCCTGCGCGTCGCGGGCGGACCCGGCGGACCTGGCACGCGCCGCCCAGGCCGCGGCGGCCCGGGCCAGCACGTCGGTGAGGTCGGCCCAACAGACCGACTCGGCGTCGGACCGCGATGCGGCGTCCCGCTCACCCACCGCGCGTCGCAGAGCCGCCCGGGCCGTGAGCACCTGCGCGCTCGTGGCCGCCCCCGCGGCCTCCGCCTCCACCACGACGTCGAGGGCGGACCGGGCGGCGAGCACCGCCGTCGCGGCAGTGCGGGCAGCCACGGCCGACGCGACCGCGCTGCGTGCCGAGCCCGCCGCCGCCCGGGCTGCCGCCGTCGACGACGGTCCGGGCCCGTACCGCGTCGACTCCTCGTACAGCCACTGCGCGTACCCCTCGGCCACCGCGGCGTCGTCGCGGTCGCGGTAGAGGCTCTCGTGCAGGGCGATCCGGGTGAACGGGTTGTCCTCGAGCAGCGCCGCCGCCGAGAGCATGCGCCGCACCTCGGCCTTGTCCGTCGTGGCCGGCGGTGCGACCTGCGGCTGGGTCGACGCGACCATGCCGATGCTCTTCCAGCTGCGGCTCCCGAGCAGCCCCTCGAAGCCGACCCGTTCCCGGTAGCCGTCGGCCAGGGTCAGGAGCACGAACGACGCGACGAGCACGTCGGACGTGGCCGACGGCATGCCCGTCCCCAGGACGTCCGCGCGCACGATCGTCGAGTCCATCGTGCGCCCGTTGCGCGTCACCACGACGGCGGTCCCGTCCGCCGTCTTGTCGAGGACGACCTTCCACGGCGTGAACCCGAGCACCGCCGACAGGGCGGTGACGATCGACGACAGCCAGCTCGCCTGCGGCACCTTGGTGACCGCGTCGGACAGGACGGACACGTCGGTCCCGACGGGCACCTCCAGTCCTCGCGGTGGGTCGGCGCCGAGCTTGCGCAGGATCGCGAGGATCCGCGACGCCGACGGCGCGTCCTGGTCGTCCGACGACGTGGCGTCGATCGTGATCCGCAGCCGGCTCGCGAGCCCGTACGACAGCGCGAACGCCCCGCACCCGCCGACGACGGCGGCACCGGCGACGACGGCGACCAGCGGCCACCGCTGCAGTGCGGGGGCCCACAGCGTGAACATCAGCCCGGACACCACGGCGGCGACGGCCCCCGCGGCGACCCGCCGGCTCGCCTTCCTGCCGTCGCGGAACGCGAGGCTCGCCGGGTACGCCTGGACGAGCACACGGCCGACCACGAGCCAGCCGAACGTGATCGCGAGCGCCACGGCCGCGGGTGCCCCGAGAGGCTCCAGGCGTGCCTTCGAGAACGCGGTCCACTGCGTGCCGCGGTCCTGCGCCCAGGTGGTGTCGGTCGTCAGCCGCACGACGTCGGGGTCCTTGGCGTCGAGCTTCTTGGCGGCCGCGAGCAGCTCGGGTGCGTTCGCCGGGCGCGGGGAGGCCTCGGCGGCCTTGACGAGCTTGTCGGCCTCCGCCTGGTTGCGTCGCGCGGCGCGGGTCTCGGCGGGGCACAACGTGCCGGTATCGCGGCGCGCGAGGGCGTCGAGCTCCTGCTCGCGCTCGTCCAGCAGCGTCAGTGCCGCGCCGGGGTCGGCCGCGCGCACCAGCTCGGCCGCTCGCGCGCACAGCACGTCCGACGCACCCTGCGAGGCGGCCGGGAGAAGCAGGACCATCGCGGCGGCCGCCGCGACCACGGCCGACCACCTGATGAGCCCCCGCGCTGACACCCGGGCCGCCTCCTTGAGCGCTGATGCCTGCTCGCGGGACCCAGGTTCCTCTTCCGGCCCGTCGCGCGCACGTGGACGGTCGACGGGCCGTTCGACTCCGGGCCGACGTGCGGCGCCTGACCCGTCCAGGCGTCGGACGAGACGGCAGCGCCGTTCGGCCGCGTCGACGTCACGGAGCAGCCGCACGCAGCACGAAGGCCCCTGACTCCCGTCGCCGCGGGTCAGAGGCCTCTGGTGTGGCTCCCTCGACTGGACTCGAACCAGTAACCGTCCGATTAACAGTCGGATGCTCTGCCAATTGAGCTACGAGGGATCGTGCGGGAAGAAACTCTAGCAGCCGTTCAGGGGTGCCTCTGACCATGCCGGAGCCGTCGCGAGCGGCCCCGGAACGGTCACCGGGGGAGCCCGACGGTGTCCCGGACCTCGGCCTCAGCAGCGTCGACGGCGGCCGTGACGGCGGGGTCGGCGAGGTCGACGACCCCGTCGGGGATCACCTGGGTGAAGAGCTCGCCGTCCTCGTCGCGACGCAGCGCGACCCGCACGCGTCGCCCGTCGGGCACGGCCGCGGTGACGACGTGCACCACGGACTGCTGGACCCGTTCGCGGAACGTCTGGCTGAACGTCCGCGCACCGGGCTCCTCGGGGAACACGATCTGGCTGGTCGCCCCCCACACCCACCGCACGCTCAGGGTGCGCGTGGCTGGGTCGAGCGTCCCGCCGTCCACGTCGCACCACGGCGACCGGGCGACCTCGTCGCTGTTGAGCACGTGGAGGGCGCGTCGGGTCGCGACGACCCACTGGCCGTCGGCGAGCTCGGTGCTCGCGAGGACGGTGTCGCCGGACCGCAGGTCGAGCCGGGCGCGTTCGGCGGCGGGGAGGCGGCGCCGTCGGGAGAACAGTGGCACCGCATCACGGTACCGGCGCTCGACGGCGGTCCCGCGCACCCCGCCGCGACCAGATGCCCGTACGGCGACGTCGCGTCACGCTGGGTGGGGCAGGTGGGGCTTGAACCCACGACCCACGGATTATGAGTCCGCTGCTCTGACCGGCTGAGCTACTGCCCCCGAGGACGCCGCTCAGGTTACGGCACCACCCCCAGGTGCCTCCGGTCGCCGACACGCCTCGGGTCTGCCAGCATCGGCGCGTCCGCCGCGGACCCACGAGGACGGAGACGGTCATGACGACGCAGCAGGCGACCGCGCACGCGGCGCGTTCCTGGGAGGTGGCGGCCCGGCTCGGGTACGTCGTGAGCGGTGTGCTGCACGCGCTGATCGGCCTGCTCGCGCTGAGGCTCGCGCTCGGTGACACGTCGCAGGAGGCGGACCAGTCGGGTGCGCTGCAGACGGTCGCACAGACGCCGTTCGGTGCCGTGGTGCTGTGGTTCGCCGTCGTGGCCTTCGCCGCGCTGGGCGCCTGGCAGGCCGCGATCGCGCTCCGGGGCCGGCCCGGCGGGTCGCCAGGGCTGGGCGAACGGTCGACGGGCGACCGGGCCAAGGCGGGCGGGAAGGCCGTCGTCTACCTGGCACTGGCGGCGACGTCGTACGCGTTCGCGACGGGCGGCGGGAAGTCGAGCGACCAGCAGACGACGGACACGACGACGCGGCTGATGCAGGCGCCCGGCGGCCGGGTGCTGGTCGGTGCGGTGGGCGTGGCGGTGGTCGTCGTCGGCGTCTACCACGTGGTCAAGGGTGCGCGGCAGAAGTTCCTCGAGGACCTGCGCGGGCTGCCGGGCGGGCGCGCCGGCACGGCCGTGCGGTGGTCGGGGATGGTCGGGTACGTGGCGAAGGGCGTCGCGCTGGCGATCGTCGGTGTGCTGTTCGTGCTGGCCGCCTGGCATGCGAACCCGCAGGAGGCGGGGGGCATCGACACGGCGTTGCGGACGCTGCAGCGGCAGCCTGCGGGTGATCTCCTGCTGGCGCTCGTGGCGGTGGGCCTCATGGCGTTCGGGGTCTACTCGTTCGTCCGCGCGAGGTTCGGGAAGGTGTGACGGGCCGCTGACCTGCGGCGACACCTGGACGGGCGTCCAGGAGGCGCGCGCACTCATCCGGACCGTCCGGATGCGTCCGATCTGAAATCACCCGTTTGCCGACGAAACAGGTGCTGGACGTACTTGCACAAGTGTCCAGATTCGGTCATAGTTCCTTTGTCAGCGACAACGGCAAACCCGCTGCAAGGCGGGGACGCAAAGCCACGGGGCCCACGAGGCCAGCCGAGCTACCGAACGACAAGGAGAACGACATGGCTCTGTCCACCCCCACCACGGACGCCCCCCTCTCGCAGGGTGCCCTGCTCACGCCCGGTGAGGTGGCTGTGCTGTTCCGCGTGGACCCCAAGACGGTCACCCGCTGGGCCCAGGCCGGCAAGCTGTCGGCCGTCCGCACCCTCGGCGGCCACCGCCGGTTCCACGAGGCCGAGGTGCGCCAGCTCCTCACGGGCGTCCCCACGCAGCGCGCGGGCGAGTGACCGCTTCACAGCTCTGAGTCCCGGCAGCTCCGGGGCACGACGACGCCGGTGGTGACGACGAGTCACCACCGGCGTCGTGCTGTGCGGGGGAGATGCACCAGCGCTCAGTGCACCGCGTCGAGCACCGCGCGGCACACGTCGTCGAGCGAGCGCTCCGGCTGGAACGCCAGCCACTCGAGGCCCGCGAGCAACGTGCCCCCGAAGATGGTGGCCGCGGTGATCGACGGGTCGCGCTCGGGCCACGCGTCGGCGACCACGGCCGCGAACGTGCCGATCGAGTCGTCGCGCAGCTGCCGGATCGAGTCCTGCCAGGACCGTCCGGTGCGGAACGCCTCGGCGACCATCACCTTCGCGAAGTCCGGGTGCTGGTGCACCTGCCGCAGCAGCTCCGCGACGAGCGCCTCGACGGCCTCGCGGCCGTGCAGCCCGTCGGCCGCCGTCCGCAGCGCCGCCGTCAACCGGCTGACGCCTTCGGCGATGATCGCCTCGAAGAGCCCGGTCTTCGACCCGAAGTTGTAGAACACGCTGCCCTTGGCCACGTGCGCGGCGGCGGCGATCTCGTCGACGGAGGTCGCGCTGAACCCTCGTTCGGCGACCAGCGCGAGCGCCGCCTCGACGATGTGCTGCCGGGTGTCCGTCGACCTCATGGCGGTCAGCCTCCCAGACGGTTCAGATCGACAGTGCCGGGTGCAGCCGGCTCAGGGTCCACGTGCGCATCCGGCCCGCACGCCACGACGTCACGGCCAGCGAACCCAGCAGCAGCACGACCATGTAGGCGACGGCGGACCAGAGCCGTGCGTCGGGGTCGCCGGTGAGCAGCGACCGTAGCCCGTCGACGCCGTAGCTCAGCGGCAGCAGCGGGTGGATGGCCCGGAAGAACGCGGGGGAGGTCTCGACCGGGTACGTGCCGCCGGCCGACGCGAGCTGGAGGACGAGCAGCGCGAGCGTCGTCACGCGACCCGCGGCGGTCCCGAGCAGGGACAGGATGGTCTGCTGCAGGGCCAGGAACGCGGCGACCACGAGCAGCAGGAACGCGAGCGCTCCGACGGGGTGGGTGGGGTCGAGCCCGACGAGCCGCATCACGCCGAGCAGCGCCGCGACCTGCACCACGCCGACGAGGGCCGCGGGGAGGTAGCCGGCGAGGGCCGTGCGCCACCCGGGCAGGGGTGTCGCGAGCGCGCGCGGCGGCACGGGCCGCAGGATCATCCACGTGACGACCCCGCCGAGGAACAGGGCGAGCGGCAGGAAGAACGGCGCGATGCCCTCGCCGAACCCCTCGGCGGTCGCGACGTCGTCGGTCGACAGCGTGACCGGTGTGGCCAGGGTCGCGGCGCGGGCCGCGCGCTGGTCGGCCGTGTCGTCCGGCACCTTGTCGGCACCCTGCGCGAGGGAGTCGGCGAGCGTGCCGGTGCCGTCGGTGAGCTGGTCGGTGCCGTCGGCGAGCGTGCCGGCACCCGCGGCCAGCGACCGCGCACCGTCGGCGACCTGCGCGGTCCCGTCCGCCAGCGACGACGCACCCGACGCCAGGCTCGACGACCCGGCGGCGACCTGCGACGTGCCGTCCCGCAGCGCGGCTGCCCCGTCGGCGGTGGCCCGGGCGCCGTCGTCGAGCGCACCGAGGCTGCTGCGTGCCGAGGCGAGCGCCGCGCCGTCGGGGAGCGCCTTCGAGGTCTGCTGGAGCTTGCCGAGCAACGCCGCGGCCGTCGGGTCGCCCGCCTGTGCCTGGGTCGCGAGGTAAGCGCCGACGTCGGTGAGCGTGCCCGACGCTGCGGGGAGCGCGGCGGCGAGCGCGTCGACCTGGCCGACGGCCGCGTGCACACCGGCGGCGACCTGGGCGCTCCCGTCCGCGACCTGCGCCGCCCCGTCGGCGGTCCGGTCCGCGCCCGTCGCGAGCGTGCGGGCACCCGAGTCGAGACGAGCGGCCCCGTCGGCGGCCTTCCGGGCACCCGACGCTAGCGTGCCCGCGCCGTCGGCGACGCTGTGCGCTCCGCCACCGAGCTGCGATGCCGCATCCCGCAGCCGCAGCGCTCCGTCGGACGCCGAGGCGAGCCCGTCGTGCGCCTGCCCGAGACCGACGAGGACGGCGTCGACGGCCTGCTCGCCCGCGGTGGCGGACACCGCGGCGCGGATCCGCTCCATCGCGGACCGGCCGAGCGAGCTCACGAGGAACGAGTTGGCGTCGTCGTACGTGACGTCGATCTGGGCGGCCGTCGGGGTGTCGCCGCCCGCTGAGACCAGGTCGGCCGAGAAGTCGGCCGGCACGGTCACGGCGAAGTAGTACCGCCCGTCGTGCACGCCGTCGGTGGCCTCGGCGGCGTCGGTGACGACCCAGTCGAGGTCCTTCGACGACGTCAGCTGCTCGACGAGGTCGTCGCCCGCGTGCACCGCGGTGCCGTCGCGCTGCGCACCGGTGTCGCTGTTCACGAGCGCGACGGGCAGCCGGTCGAGGTGTCCAGTCGGGTTCCAGAAGGCCCAGAGGTACAGCACGCCGTACAGGAGCGGCACGGCGATCATCGCGACGACGGCGAGGCGCGGCAGGGTGCCGCGGCCGAAGCGGCGCAGCTCGTTGCCTGAGGTGAACGGGAGCACGAGGGGTCCTTCGTGTCGGAGGGTCAGTCGAGGTGGGGGCCGGTCGCGAGCGCGACGACGGTCGGTCTGCGGGTCCACCGCATGCGGTCGACCTCGTCGGACGACGCGCATGACGCGACGACCGTGAGCCCGTCGGCGGCGAGCGCCTCGAGCCGCGACCAGACGAGCTGGCGACGTGCGTCGTCGTGCACCTGGTCGACGTCGTCGACGACGAGCAGGTCGGGCTGCTGGACGAGCGCGAGCCCGATCCGCAGCAGCAGGAGGTCGACCTCGTCGAGGTCCCAGACGAGCGTCCCGGGTGCGGGTACCGCACGGTCGCCGAACGCCCGGGCGAGCCGTGCGGTGGTGACCGTCGAGGTGACGGCGGGCGTGCGCCGGTACCAGGCGGCGAGCCAGCCGAGCCGTTCGCGCAGCAGCGCCCCGACCGTGACGGACTCGTCGAGCTCGTCGATGCCGGTGAACCCGGCCAGCGCGGCGACGCGCTGCACGGATCGGCGCTCGGCCGGGAGCGGGTGCCCCAGCACGGTCAGCCGGGAGTCGCGGTCCGGCACCATCCGGCCGGCGAGCGTGAGCAGCAGGCTCGTGCGTCCGCCGCCCTGGGGCCCGTGCAGGATCGTGAGCGTGCCGGGGTCGATCGTCATGTCGACCGGGCCGTAGACGACGCCGCGGCGGCCGTGCAGCGCGAGATCGCGGGCGTCGACGGCGGGCGGCGGGGTGGCGAGGTCGGTCATGGTGAGCCTCCTTGAACTGACCGGTCAGTACAAAGTCTAGGACGCGTGCCCCCGTGCGACCACGTGCAGCGGGTGTCTCGGTCGTCACACGCGGCCGCCGCACGCCTGACGCGCCACGACGACCGTGCGGTCCGTGAAAGGATCGCCTCATGGCCATGCGAGAGATCCGGACCGTCGGAGACCCCGTCCTGCGCACGCCGTGCGACCCGATCACGACGATCGACGACCGCGTCCGCGCGCTCGTCGAGGACCTCCTCGAGACCGTGGACCACGACGGCCGCGCCGGGCTGGCCGCGAACCAGATCGGCGTGAGCCTGCGCGCGTTCTCGTGGAACATCGACGACGAGATCGGCTACGTGCTCAACCCGCAGATCGTCGAGCTGTCGGAGGACGAGTACCAGGACGGCGACGAGGGCTGCCTGTCGGTCCCCGGCCTCTGGTACCCGACCCACCGCGCCTGGTACGCACGTGTCGTCGGCACCGACCTGGACGGCAAGGAGGTCGTCGTCGAGGGCACCGAGCTCATGGCCCGCTGCCTCCAGCACGAGGTCGACCACCTCGACGGGCTGCTCTACCTCGACCGTCTCGAGCGCTCGGTCCGCAAGAAGGCGATGCGCGCGATCCGCGAGCAGCTCTGATCTCGGACGTCGTGTCGCTGGCGCAGCGGCACGACGTCCGCCATAGTGTCCACTGCACGTGGTCGTCGACCGCGTGCTGCACGCCGCGAGTCCGTGGAGCACTCCCGGGAACGGGTGCGAGGTCGTTGGGGAAGGCGAACCTCGAGCCGTTCAGGAGGACGACATGGCAGGTGCGATCACCCGCGGTGTTCTTTTCGTGCACTCTGCACCGCGTGCACTGTGCCCACACATCGAGTGGGCGGCAGGCAACGTGCTTTCCGCGCGCGTGATCTTCGACTGGACGCCGCAGCCCGCCGGCCCCGGTTTCTACCGCGCCGAGTACTCGTGGCAGGGGCCCCAGGGCACCGGCGCGCGCCTCGCCTCGGCGCTGCGCGGCTGGGCGCACCTGCGCTACGAGATCACCGAGGAGGCCAGCCACGGCGTCGACGGCTCGCGCTGGAGCCACACGCCCGAGCTCGGGATCTTCCACGCGGCCACCGACGTGCACGGCAACGTCGTCGTCCCCGAGGACCGGATCCGCGCCGCCCTGGAGCACGCCGCGGACCCTGTGCGCCTGCGCGCCGAGCTCGACCTCGCCCTCGGACAGGCGTGGGACGACGAGCTCGAGCCCTTCCGGTACGCGGGCGCCGGTGCGCCGGTGCGGTGGCTGCACCGGGTCGGCTGAGATCCCGCCCGACAGCCCGGGCAGGAGGTGTCGTCGCAGGTCACTGAAGCGATTCGGACATGGACAGCCCATGCACGGTCCCCGCCAAGGTGTGATACCTACCGTCTGGCCCACCACGGACCGGGCGGTCGCCCCGGGGACACGAAGGACTTCACCATGACCAGCTCACGCAGGGCGTCGTTCGCGCTCCTGTCCGGCCTCTCCCTCGCGACGGCCCTCACCGCGTGCTCGACGCAGGCCGACGCCGGGACCGGCGACGCCACGAACGACAGTGGCTACGCCGACGGCACCTACGAGGCCACCGGCAACTACGAGTCGCCGGCCGGCAAGGAGACCATCGACGTCTCCGTCACGCTCGACGGTGGCGTGGTGAGCGCCGTGGACGTCACCCCCGAAGCGACCAACCCCACGTCGAAGACGTGGCAGACGGCCTTCGCCTCCGGGGTCTCGGACGAGGTCGTCGGCAAGGCGATCGACGAGGTGGAGCTCGATGCGGTGTCGGGGGCCTCGCTCACCACCGAGGGCTTCACCGCGGCCCTCGACCAGATCGCCGCGGATGCCCGCGGATAGCACCACGTTCGACGCGATCGGCACCCGGTGGACGATCAGTGCCGACGGGCCGCTCGACGCCTCGACGCTCGCGCGCGTCCACGACCGCATCGCCGCGTACGACGAGACCTGGTCGAGGTTCCGCGACGACTCGCTCGTCGCGCGGATGTCGCGTGAGGCCGGGACGTACCGGCTGCCGCCCGAAGGTCCGGCCCTGCTCGACCTGTACGACCGTCTCGACGAGCGGACTGCAGGCGCGATGTCTCCCCTGGTCGGGCGCAGCCTCGTGCGGCTCGGCTACGACGCCGACCTGACGCTGCGACCGTCGGGCGCTCCCGTGCCCGCGCCGCGCGACGCGCTGGTCCACGACGGCGACCTGCTGCACGTCCTCGAACCGGTGCTGCTCGACGTCGGCGCCGCGGGCAAGGGCCAGCTCGTCGACCTCGTGGGCGCGGAGCTGCGCGCGTGCGGCGTCGAGGCGTTCCTCGTCGACGCGGGCGGCGACCTCCTGCATGCGGGCGACCGGCCCGCGCGCGTGGGGCTGAGCCAGCCCGGCGACCCGTCCCGCGTGATCGGCGTCGTCGAGCTGCGCGACGCCGCACTGTGCGGGTCGGGGGTCGACCTGCGCCGGTGGGGGGACGGGTGGCACCACGTGCTCGACGCACGCACCGGCTGGCCGACGCTCGACGTCGTCGCGACCTGGGCCGTCGCGCGGTCGGCCATGGTCGCCGACGGGCTCGCCACCGCGCTGTTCTTCACGGATCCCGACCGGCTCGAGGTCGCGTTCGACCTCACCTACGTGCGCGTGCACGCCGACGGGACCGTGCGCTACTCGCTCGGGCTGCCGGGGGAGGTGTTCCGATGACCGGGCTCGACGCGTGGCTCGGCCGCGTGACGATGTACCGGACGGTGACCCTCGCGCTCGGCGCGGTCGTCGCCGTGGCGGGAGTGCTCGGGGCGGTCGACGTCGTGCACGTCGACCTCGTCGCGCTGCTCGTGTCCGTGCTCGTCGCGGTCGGCGTCGTCGTCGGGGTGAGTCGGCTGTGCGGCGCGGTCTGGCGCGTGAGGGCGCACACCGAGTCGTCCGTCATCACGGGGCTCATCCTCGTGCTGCTGTTCCGGCCGGGGCTCGACGGCCCGTCGCTCGGTGCGCTTGCGTGCGCCGCGGCCGTCGCGGCGGCGTCGAAGTTCGTCGTCTCGGTGCGGGCGCGGCACGTCGTCAACCCCGCCGCGGCCGGTGCACTCGTCGTCGGGCTCCTCGCGACGCCGCTCGGGGTGCTGCCCGCGCTGTGGTGGGTCGCGACACCGGCGCTCCTGCCCGTCGTCGCGCTCGCCGGCCTCGTCGTCGTGCTGCGGACCCGGCGTGCGGCGCTCGTCGGCACGTACCTCGGCGCGGCCGTCGCGGTGGTGGTCGTGCGGCAGGTCGCCGGCGGTGCCGCGGTCGGGGACGCCCTGTGGAGCAGCGTCGCGTCGTACCCCTTGGTGTTCGCGGCTGCCTTCATGGTGACCGAGCCGCTCACGCTGCCGCCGCGACGCTGGCAGCAGCTCACCGAGGCCGGCCTCGTGGGCCTGCTCACGGTGACACCGTTCACGCTCGGCCCGGTGTGGAGCACGCCCGAGCTCGCCCTCGTGGTCGGCAACGTCCTGGCGTTCAGCGTCGGCCAGCGGCGCGCCGTGCGGCTGCGGGTCGTCGGCCACCGGCAGGTCACCGACGCGGTCCGTGAGGTCGCGTTCACGAGCGAGCGGGCGGTGCGGTTCCGGCCCGGGCAGTGGATCGAGCTGCACCTGCCGCACGACGGCACCGACGGCCGCGGCTCGCGCCGGGTGTTCTCGGTCGCGTCACCGCCCGGCCCGCGCCACGGCGCGTCCGACGGGGTCGCCGTCGCGTTCCGGGTCACGCCCGCGCTGAGCTCGTTCAAGCGGACCCTCGTCGCGCTGCCGCCGGGCGACGTGGTCCGGGCGACGGCCGTCGGGGGCGACTTCCTGCTGCCCCGGCGTCCGGACGTCCCGCTGCTGCTCGTGGCCGGCGGCATCGGCATCACGCCGTTCGTGAGCCAGCTCGGCGCGCTCGCCCGGTCGGGGGAGCGGCGCGACGTGGTGCTCGTGCTGCTGCTGAGCCCGGGCGACGAGCCGCCGTACACCGACGTCGTGCAGGCCGCGGGCGCCTCCGTCGTCGTCGTGGCACCGCACCGGCCCGCGACGCTGCCCGAGGGGTGGCGGTACGTGGCCGGTCCGTTGCTGACCGACGAGGCCGTCCAGCAGGTGCCCGACGCGCACCGCAGGCTCGCGTTCGTCTCCGGGCCGCCGCGCATGGTCGTGCACGCTCGGCGTACGTTGCGCAGGGCCGGGGTCCGGCGGGTGCGGACGGACGCGTTCACGGGGTACTGAGGACGGCCGCACGACGACGGCCCGGCACCCGCGCCACGAGGACGCGACGTGCCGGGCCGTCGGCGGAGGAGAAGGTCAGGCGGACGTGACCACCAGGGCCACGTTGTGCCCGCCGAACCCGAACGAGTTGTTGACCGCCGCGATGTCGCCGTCGCGCAGGGTGCGGGGCTTGTCGCGGACCAGGTCGAGCACCAGCTCGGGGTCGGGGTTCTCGACGTTGATCGTCGGGGGAGCCTGCCGGTCGTGCAGGGCGAGCACCGTGAAGATCGTCTCGAGTGCGCCCGCGCCGCCGAGCAGGTGGCCCGTCATCGACTTCGTGGCCGAGAGGGCCACGTGGTCGGCGTCGTCGCCCAGCAGGCCGCGGATGGACCGCGCCTCGATGAGGTCGCCCACCACGGTGGACGTCGCGTGCGCGTTGACGTGCACGACGTCGGCCTGCGCGACGCCGGACTCCTCGAGCGCCTGCTTCATGGCGCGGATCTGCCCGTCGCCCGAGGGCTCGGGGGACGTGATGTGGTAGCCGTCGGCCGACAGGCCGACACCGGCGACGCGCGCGTACACGCGGGCACCGCGCGCGGCGGCGTGCTCGGCGCTCTCGAGGACGACGACACCGGCGCCCTCACCGATCACGAACCCGTCGCGGTCGACGTCGTAGGGACGCGACGCGCCCTGCGGGTCGTCGTTGCGCAGCGAGAGCGTGCGGGACGCGGCGAACGCCGCGATCGGCATCGGGTGGATCACCGCCTCGGTGCCGCCGGCGATCACGACGTCGGCACGACCCGAGCGGATCATGTCGACCGCGTAGCCGATGGCCTCGGCGCCGGACGCGCACGCCGACACGAGCGCGTGCGCACCGGCCCGGGCACCGAACTCGAGCGACACGTAGGCCGTGGGCGAGTTCGGCATGAGCATGGGCACCGTCATCGGCAGGACGCGGCGTGCGCTCTGCGGCTTGGTGAGCAGGCCCTCCCACGCGTCGAGGATCGTCTGGATGCCGCCGATCCCGGAGGACACGACCGAACCCAGCCGGTCGCCGTCGACCTCGGGGGACCCGGCGTCGGCCCACGCCTCACGCGCCGCGACGACCGCGTACTGCGCGGACGGGTCCATCTTCTTCATCTCGGGCCGCGTGAGGACCTCGGACGGGTCGACCTTGAGGGTCGCCGCGAACTCGACCGGGAGGCCGTGACGCTCGACCCAGTCGTTCTCGAAGCGCCGGGCGCCGGACTCACCGGCGAGGGCGGCGGCCCAGGTGCTGGGGACGTCACCGCCCAGGGGCGTGGTGGCGCCCAGGCCGGTCACGACGACGTCGGGTACGTGGCTCATCGGTGCTCCAGGTCGACGGTGGGACGGTCCGGTCCCGGCGGGCGGGGGCACCGCCGGGACCGACCTGCGAGAGGGATCAGGCTCAGGCCTGGGCGCCCGCGATGAAGGAGACGGCGTCGCCGACGGTCGCGAGGTTCTTGACCTCGTCGTCGGGGATGCGCACGTCGAACTTCTCCTCGGCGAGCGTGACGATCGTCATCATCGACAGCGAGTCGATGTCGAGGTCGTCGGTGAAGGACTTCTCGGGCAGGACGGAGTCGGTGGGCAGGCCCGTCTCCTCGCTGACGATCTCGGCCAGACCGGCCAGGATCTCCTGCTCGCTGTACGCCATGGTGGTTCTCCTCGGGTGTCGGGTGATGCTGGTGGGGTCGGACGAACGGTACAGGGGGCCGGTCAGGGCAGGACGACGACCTGGGCGGCGTAGACGAGCCCGGCCCCGAAGCCGATCTGCAGCGCGAGCGCGCCGCTGGACACCTGGCCCTCGCGGAGCAGGCGCTCGGTGGCCAACGGGATCGACGCGGCCGACGTGTTGCCCGTGTCCGCGATGTCTCGCCCGACGACGACCGTCTCGGGCAGCTTGAGCTGCTTGATCATCTGGTCGATGATCCGCATGTTCGCCTGGTGCGGGATGAACGCATCGATGTCGTCGGCGGTGACACCGGCGGCGTCGAGCGCCTTCTGCGCGACGGGCGCCATCTGCCAGACGGCCCACTTGAAGACCGACTGACCCTCCTGGCGCAGCGTCGGCCAGCCGGCGCCCTCGTCCCGCGTCGCGAGCCACGAGTGCGTCTGCCGGATCGCCTGCGCCTGGCTGCCGTCCGAGCCCCAGATCGTCGGGCCGATGCCGGGCGTGTCGGACGGGCCGACCACGACCGCGCCCGCGCCGTCGCCGAGCAGGAACGAGATCGAGCGGTCCGTCGGGTCGACGAACTCGCTCATCTTCTCCGCGCCGATGACCAGCACGTTGCGGGCCGTGCCGGCGCGGACGAGCGCGTCGGCCTGGCCGATGCCGTAGCAGTAGCCGGCGCACGCGGCCGAGATGTCGAACGCGGCCGCGGGCGTCGCACCGATCCGGTCGGCGATGATCGCGGCGCCCGCGGGCGTCTGGTGGAAGTACGTGACCGTCGACAGGATCACCGCGTCGATGTCCGCGCCGGTGAGTCCGGCGTGCTCGAGCGCCGCCTTGGCCGCCGACTCCGCGAGGTCGAGCACGTCCGTGCCGGCACCCGCGCGACGGCGGGTGACGATCCCGGTGCGCTGACGGATCCACTCGTCGGACGAGTCGATCGGGCCGACCAGGTCGTCGTTCGGCACGGTCAGCTCGCCACGTGCACCGCCGATGCCGAGGATGCGGGTGTGCGCGGGCCCGGTGGCCTGCGTGAGGGTGGGTCGGGTCACGACGACAGCTCCTGGGTGGTCGCGGGGGAGGACGCCGCACCGTGCCGGCTGAGGAGGTCGCGCGCCGCGTCCAGGTCGGCGGGGGTCTTGACGGCGACCGTCTCGACCCCGGGCAGCGTACGCCGGGCCAGGCCCGTGAGCACGCCTCCGGGAGCGAGCTCGAGCAGGCCGGTGACGCCGTGGGCGACCATCGTCTCCTGGCACAGGTCCCAGCGGACGGGGTTCGCGACCTGCGCCACGATCAGCTCGAGCGCACGGGCGCCGGAGGGCGCGACCGTGCCGTCGGCGTTGGTCAGCAGCGGGACGAGCGGCTCGCCCGGCGCGACCGCGTTCGCGGCGGCGCGGAGCTCGTCGACGGCCGGGGCCATGTGCGTGGTGTGGAACGCACCGGCGACCTGGAGGGCCACCACGCGGGTGCGGGCCGGGGGAGCGGCGGCGAACGCGGCGAGCGCGTCGAGGGTGCCGGCCGCGACCACCTGGCCGCCCCCGTTCACGTTGGCGGGCACGAGGCCGTGGGCGTCGAGCGCGGCGAGCACCTCGGCCGGGTCGCCGCCGAGCACGGCGCTCATGCCGGTCGGCGTCGCTGCGGCAGCCCGGGCCATCGCGGCACCGCGCACGGCGACCAGGCGGAGCGCCTCGTCGTCGGTCAGCACGCCGGCGATCGCGGCGGCGGCGAGCTCACCGACGGAGTGGCCCGCGGTGAGGTCGACCGACGCGGCCGCGGCGGTGCCCAGCGGGGCGTCCGCGTCGAGCTCCAGCACCGCGCGCAGCGACGCGAGCGCCGAGGCGACGAGCAGCGGCTGCGCGACCGCGGTGTCGCGGATCGTGTCCGCGTCGGACGTGGTGCCGTGCGCCACGAGGTCGAGACCGGTGGTCTGCGATGCGCGCGCGATCGAGGCGGCGACGGTGGGCAGCTCGAGCCACGGGCTGAGCATGCCGGGGGACTGTGCGCCCTGACCCGGGCAGACGACGACGAGCACTCGACCACCTTCCCCCGGCCGCCGCGCGGTCCGGGCCTACGGCGGGCACCAACCTTCGGCGGCACCCTTGTGCGTGTCCTACAAAGAGTCAGAGCCCGTCGGCGTCGTTCGCGCCTGCGGCCTCGAGCCTGCCGAGCGCCAGCGCGGTCTGCAGCACGTACGACTCGCGCGCGTCCAGGGGGTCCCAGCCGGTCACGTCGGCCACGCGGCGCAGGCGGTAGCGGACCGTGTTGGGGTGCACGTACAGCGTGCGCGCGGCGGCCTCGAGCGACCGTCCCGTGCCGAGGTACGCGGACAGCGTCTCGAGCAACGACCCCTGGCTCGCGGCGAGCGGCGCGTACGCCTGGGTGACCAGCACCCGCCGCGCGCTGGCGTCGCCGACGAGCACA
Source organism: Cellulomonas sp. (assembly GCF_017744555.1). Lineage (GTDB taxonomy): Bacteria > Actinomycetota > Actinomycetes > Actinomycetales > Cellulomonadaceae > Cellulomonas. Next base: position 57,064 of record NZ_JAGIBD010000005.1, read on the forward strand.
CGCTCGGGCAGCAGCTCGTCCGCCTGCACCGGCCGGGGCGCCTGCTCCCACGCCGCGGCCGCGACCAGGCCGGACAGGGCGGCGCGCGCCGAGCGGGCGCTGTCGGTGAGCCCCTGGACCTCCGGACCGATCACCACCGGACCGGGGCCGAAGCGGTGCAGCAGCGACGCGGCGGCCGCGCGCAGGTCGCCCTCGCCGCCGAGGAAGATCACGAGCCGGTCGCCCTGGATGCCGACGAGCGCGTCGTCGGCGGCCCGGCGCGTCGCGCGCCGCAGGTCGGCGGCACGGACGTCGTCGAGCGGGGCCGCGGTGGTGCCGACCATGACGAGCGTCGAGCCCCGGCCGCCCCACCCGATCGCCGCGACCCGGGAGCGCAGCGAGTCGTCCACGTCGCCGCGCACGAGCGCGTCCACGACGAGCGCCTCGAGCCGTGCGTCCCACGCGCCACGGACCTCGGCGGCTCGCGCGTAGACCTCGGCGGCCGAGAACGCGACCTCGCGGGAGTACCGCAGGACGGCCTCTCGCAGCTCACGCTCCTCGCCCGGGGCGGCGAGCCGGTCGCTGTGCGTCTCGACGACGTCGACCACGACGCGGACCAGCTGGAGCGTGTGCTGCAGGGAGATCGACCGCGTGAGCTCGGTGGGGGCCGCGGCGAAGATGTCGCTCACGCCGTGCGGCGGGCGCGTCGGGTCGGCGAACCACGTGACGAACGCCGTGATGCCGGCCTGCGCGACGAGTCCGACCCACGACCGGTCCTCGGCGGGCAGCGCCCGGTACCACTCGAGGTCCTCGTCGAGCCGCCGCATCGCCGCGCCCGCGAGGAGGCCGGCGCCGTCGCGGACCCGGCGCTGCGTCTCGGCGCCCGTCCGGGCGTCGACGGGCGCCGTCCGCAGCCGGGCGGACGACGACGTGCGGGGCGCGGCGGGCTCGCTCGCCGGCGGCGCGGGCACCGGTGTCGCGGCGGCGCTGTCGGCCTCGGGCGGGGTGGTCGGCATGGGGTGAGCATAGGAGGCTGCTTGTGGGAAGTCGACAAAGGCGCTCGACCGGGTGTCCGTTCTCACGACCGGAGTCAGGGTGCGTTTCGTCCCTCGGCGGATAGGGTCTCGTCATGGCTCTGCTCCCCCGACTGCGCCAGCTCATGCGGCGACCGTCCTCGGCGTCGCGCGTCGGCGCGCGCCGACCGACGAAGGCCGCGCGGCGCGGGGACACCCTGCACGAGGACGCGCTGCGGTCCATGCTCAGCGACGACCCCAACAACGAGCGGGCGTTCCGCGCCCTCGCCGAGATCGTGCGCCGGCGTGCCGCCGAGTCGTCGGGCTCGACGGACGACCCGCTGGCGGCCGAGCCGACGCCCGACGAGCGCGAGCGGGCGGCCGACCTGGCCGTCTGGGCCCTCGGCGAGGAGCTCGCCGGCAACCCCCGCGCCTGGTACCCGCTCATCGAGATCGCACGGCTCTCCGTCCGGGACGACCACGAGGGCACGGTGCGCCGCCTCACGACCGCCGTGGAGCGCGACCCGTCGGGCAAGGCCCTGGTCGACGCGCTGACCCTCCTGCGCGGTGCGGGTCTCCCGGTCGACGCGCTCGGGCTGGGCGTCGGCCACTGGCACCCGCGCGACCACGACCCGGAGGTCGCGCGTCAGCTGGTGCTCGCCGCGATCGAGGCCGGCCGCCCGCTGGACGCGAAGCAGCACATCATGGCGCTCGACCTGTACCCCGACCAGGCGTCGATCGCCGGTCTGCGCACCGAGCTGACCCAGCTGGTCGCCCAGGCCGAGCAGACGATCCCTGGCACCTGACAGCGCGCAGCACGACGAAGGGCCCGCGGCACACCTGCCGCGGGCCCTTCGTCGTTCAGCTGACCGTCAGGAGTCGCCGCCCGTGTTGCCGGACGTGCCCGCCGTGACGTCATGCAGGCGGTACCGCTCGATCGCCTGCGCGGGTGCGTCGGCGGCCACGGCACCGGTGCGCGCGAGCTGCTGCAGCACGCGCACCGCCGTCGACGGGCCGTCGATCTTGAAGTGGCGCCGGGCGGCCGCACGCGTGTCGGAGAACCCGAACCCGTCCGCGCCGAGCGTCGCGTACGTGCCCGGGATCCAGGCGCGCACCTGGTCCGCCACGAGGTGGTCGTAGTCCGTCGTCGCGACGAACGGGCCCTCCGCACCGGCGAGCTTCTGGGTCAGATACGCCTCGCGCGGCGCCTCGCCGGGGTGCAGGAACGCGTGCTCGTCGGCGGCCAGGCCGTCGCGACGCAGCTCGTTCCAGCTCGTCACCGACCACACCGCGGCGCGCACGCCCCAGTCGTCGGCGAGCAGCTTCTGCGCCTCCAGCGCCCACGGCACGGCCACGCCCGACGCGAGGATCTGCGCCCGCGGACCGTCACCCTCGGCGGGCGACAGCAGGTAGATGCCCTTGAGGATGCCGTCGACGTCCACGTCCTCCGGCTCGGCCGGCTGCCGCATGGGCTCGTTGTAGACGGTGATGTAGTAGATGACGTCCTTGTCGCGGCCGTCGCCCTCGCCGTACATCCGCTCGATGCCGTCCCGCACGATGTGCCGGATCTCGTACCCGTACGCCGGGTCGTAGTGCACGACGTGCGACATCGTGCCCGCGAGGAGCGGCGAGTGCCCGTCGGCGTGCTGCAGACCCTCGCCGGTGAGCGTGGTGCGCCCGGCGGTGGCCCCGATGAGGAAGCCGCGCGCCATCTGGTCGCCCGCCGCCCAGAACTGGTCGCCCGTGCGCTGGAACCCGAACATCGAGTAGTAGAAGTAGAACGGCACGAGCGGCTCGCCGTGCGTCGCGTACGACGTCCCGACAGCCTGGAAAGCCGACGCGGAACCCGCCTCGTTGATGCCCGTGTGCATGATCTGACCGGACTCGGACTCCTTGTAGGAGAGCATGAGCTCGCGGTCGACGGCCATGTAGTTCTGGCCGTTCGTGTTGAAGATCTTGGCGCTCGGGAAGATCGAGTCGAGACCGAACGTGCGGGCCTCGTCCGGGATGATCGGGACGAGCCGCTTGCCGAACTCCTTGTCCTTGACCAGGTCCTTGAACAGCCGGACCAGGGCCATCGTCGAGGCGACCTCCTGGTGCCCCGAGCCCTTCGCCAGCCCCTCGTAGACCTTCTCCTCGGGCAGGGTCAGCGCCTTGTGCGTCGAGCGACGCTCCGGCACGAACCCGCCGAGCTGGCGACGGCGCTCCAGCATGTACTGGATCGCCTCGTCGTCCGGACCCGGGTTGTAGTACGGCGGCAGGTACGGGTTCTCGTCGATCTGCTCGTCCGTGATCGGGATCCGCAGCGAGTCGCGCAGCGTCTTGAGATCGTCCGCCTTGAGCTTCTTCATCTGGTGCGTGGCGTTGCGCCCGGCGAAACCCGAGCCCAGGCCGTAGCCCTTGATGGTGTGCGCCAGGATCACGGTCGGCTGACCCGTGTGCTCGCGGGCCATCTTGTAGGCCGCGTAGATCTTGCGGTAGTCGTGCCCGCCGCGCTTGAGCGCCCAGATCTCGTCGTCGCTCATGTTCTGCACGAGCTGCTTGGTGCGCGGGTCACGGCCGAAGAAGTGCTCCCGGATGAACGCGCCGTTCTCCGCGCGGTACGTCTGGAAGTCGCCGTCGGGCGTGATGTTCATCAGGTTGACGAGCGCGCGGTCCTTGTCGGCGTTGAGCAGGACGTCCCACTCGCGGCCCCAGATGACCTTGATGACGTTCCAGCCGGCGCCCCGGAACTGCGCCTCGAGCTCCTGGATGATCTTGCCGTTGCCGCGGACCGGGCCGTCGAGACGCTGCAGGTTGCAGTTCACGACGAACGTGAGGTTGTCGAGGCCCTGCTGGGCGGCGTGCTGCAGCATGCCGCGCGACTCGGGCTCGTCCATCTCGCCGTCGCCGAGGAACGCCCACACGTCCTGCTGGCTCGTGTCCTTGATCCCGCGGTTGTGCAGGTACTTGTTGGTCCACGCCTGGTAGATCGCGGACGACGGGCCGAGGCCCATCGAGACCGTCGGGAACTCCCACAGGTCAGGAGCGAGCCGCGGGTGCGGGTACGACGGCAGGCCGCCGCCGGCGTGCGACAGCTCCTGGCGGAACCCGTCGAGCTGGTGCTCCGACAGCCGGCCCTCGAGCAGCGCGCGGGCGTACACGCCGGGGGAGGCGTGGCCCTGGAAGTAGACCTGGTCGCCGCCGCCCGGGTGGTCCTTGCCGCGGAAGAAGTGGTTGAGACCCACCTCGGTGAGCGTCGCGACCGACGCGTAGGACGAGATGTGGCCGCCGACCGCGACGCCCGGCCGCTGCGCGCGCGTCACCATGACCGCGGCGTTCCAGCGGATCCAGGAGCGGTAGCGCCGCTCCATGACCTCGTCGCCGGGGAAGTACGGCTCGTCATGCACCGCGATGGTGTTCACGTACGGGGTGTTGAGCGACACCGGGATGGCGACGTTCCGCTGCCGGGCGTGCCGCAGCATGCTCAGCATCACGTACCGCGCACGCGGGCCGCCCTTGTCGTCGATCAGCCCGTCGAGCGACTCCAGCCACTCACCCGTCTCGGCGGGGTCGATGTCCGGTACCTGGCTCAGCAGGCCGCCGATGAGCGGTCCCGTCTCGTCGATCGAAGCCACCAGAGCTCCTTGCCTCTCGTCCGCGTGCGCGAGGCCGGTCGGCATCGGCGCGCATCTCTCGGGCCCGACCCGACCGGCGCAGGAGTGCTGCGCCGACGGGTGCGGGTAGTCGACCCATTCTCGGTCTGTTCCGGGCCGAAAGTCACACTCGGTACCGGACAAGGCACGTGACGTCCGTGACATCGGCGGTCGCGCAGACGGGGGCACGCCGCTCCGCCGTCTTGCCAGGGCCCGTCCGGGTGCGGTGGGCTACGGTGTGCGGACATCAGCAGGTCGCCCGTCGAGGGTCGACCCGGACGAAGGGATCGGTCGGGACGTGTCATCCAGCACGGACGACGCCGCCACGCAGGCGGCAGCTCGTCTGGGATTCACCGCAGGACAGGTGATCCAGGAGTTCGGCTACGACGACGACGTCGACGAGGACCTGCGCTCCGGGATCGAGGGGGCCACCGGCACCGAGCTGGTCGACGAGGACTACGACGACGTCACCGACGGCGCCGTGATCTGGTTCCGTGACGACGACGGCGACCTCACCGACTTCCTGGTGGACGCGATGACGGTCCTCGACGACAACGGCCCCATCTGGGTGCTCACGCCGAAGGCCGGCCGCTCCGGGCACGTGTCGCACAGCGACATCGAGGAGGCCGCGACGACGTCCGGCCTGCACGCGATGAGCACCTTCTCCATCGCGGCCGACTGGTCGGCGACGCGTCTCGGCACCCGCGGACGAGGCAAGTGAGCCTCGCGGTCGGCGACGCCGCACCCGACTTCTCGCTCCCGGACACGCACGGCACCCCCGTGACGCTGAGCGGGCTGCGCGGCGGTCCCGTCGCCGTCGTCTTCGTGCCGTTCGCGTTCTCCGGCACCTGCACGGGCGAGCTGTGCGACCTGCGCGACAACCTGAGCGCGTTCCAGGACGCCGGCGTGCACCTGCTCGTCGTGTCGTGCGACCCGATGTTCTCGCTGCGGGCGTGGGCGGAGGCCGAGGGGTACGGGTTCGACCTGCTGTCCGACTTCTGGCCGCACGGCGAGGTGGCACGGGCGTTCGGCGTGTTCGACGAGGAGCGAGGGCGGGCGAACCGGGGCAGCTTCCTCATCGACGGCGACGGCGTGGTGCGCTGGACGGTCGTGAACCCCGCAGGTCAGGCGCGCGACATCGCGGCCTACCGCGCGGCCATCGAGGCCCTCGCCGCCTGATCCGGCCGCTGTCCGCGCGGTGCCGCGACGGTAGGCTGTGCGCCCGTCGAGCCGCGCGCTCGTCGGGGCCTGTAGCTCAGCTGGTCAGAGCGCCGCGCTTACACCGCGGAGGTCGCCGGTTCGAAACCGGCCGGGCCCACCCACGCGATCCGGCGTCGGCGACGACCCGGACCAACGGCTCGTGCCACACGTCGACGTCAGCAGGGCGTGGGCGACCGCGTGGCCTGCGCGGCAACGGTCGGGCTCGCGTCCGCCGGGCAGAGGCACGGGTACGGTCTGCGGGTGCCTACAGGTCCTGTCGCGCCGTACGTCGCGGCGCTCACCGTCCACCCCGTGAAGTCGTTCGCGGGCCTGCCGTCGTCCGTCGTGGACGTCGACCGCGCCGGCGTCCGGGGCGACCGGCGCTGGATGGTCGTCGACGCGCGCGACGGCGGCACCCTGACCGCGCGGCGGGACCCGGTCATGCTGTCGGCGCGCGCGACGCCCCAGGACGACGGCGCGATCGTGCTGGCCGCCCCCGGACTCGACCCGTTGCATGTCGCGGTACCGGACGGCCTGCCCGACCGCACGACGACGCTGTCCCGGCTCGACCGCGCGACGGACGCGGGCGACGCGGCGGCGGCCTGGTGCTCGGAGCTGCTCGCGAAGGACGTGCGGCTCGTGTGGCTCGACGACCCGGCGCGGCGTGGCATGAGCGAGAAGCACGGCGGCACCCGCGACGACCCGATGGCGCTCACCGACACCGGTCCGGTGCACGTGACGACGGCGGCGTCGCTGCGGCGGCTCGACGAGTGGGCGGCGCAGGCGCACGACGACGTCGTCGCGCAGGCGCTCGCCGCCGGCGAGCCCGCGCCGAACCCGTACCGCGCGCTCGACATGCGTCGGTTCCGGCCCAACCTGGTGGTCGACGGCGACCTGGAGGCGTTCGAGGAGGACGGGTGGTCGCGGCTCGTCGTCGGCGACCTCGAGCTGCGGTTCGCCGACCGGTGCGGACGCTGCGTCATGACGACGATCGACCCGGACTCGCTCGTCATGGGGCGCGAGCCGCTGCGGACCCTCGCCCGGCACCGGCGGGCGGACGGCGAGGTGTGGTTCGGCATCCAGATGGTGCCCGTGCGCCTGGGACGTGTCTCGGTGGGCGACCCGGTCACCGTGGCCTGAGGGCGGGCTCTCGGCGAGATCCCGAGGCGGTCGTCGAGCCGCGTCGCCGTCGAACGACCCGTCCGCGGGTAGGTTCGGCACGTGACTGCACCCCGGCTCGTGGACGTCGTCCGGCTGCTCGAGGACCGATACCCGCCGCGCACCGCGGAGTCGTGGGACGCCGTCGGGCTCGTCGCCGGGGAACCGGACCAGCCCGTGCGGCGCGTCCTGTTCGCGGTGGACCCGACCGCGGACGTCGTCGACGAGGCGGTCGCCTGGCAGGCGGACCTCGTCGTGGTGCACCACCCGCTGCTGCTGCGGGCGGTGCACAGCGTCGCCGCGACGACCTTCAAGGGCGCGCTGCTGCACCGCCTCGTCCGAGCCGGGGTCGGTCTGTACACGGCGCACACCAACGCCGACGCGGCGACCGGCGGCGTCGCCGACGCGCTCGCCGAGGCGATCGGGCTCGTCGACACCCGTCCCCTGCAGGCCGCCCCGGCGGAGGCGCTCGACAAGCACGTGGTGTTCGTCCCGGTGGCCGACGCGGAGCGCCTCGTCGACGCGCTCGCCGCCGCGGGGGCGGGGGCGATCGGCGACTACACGCGGTGCGCGTGGACGTCGACGGGCGAGGGGACGTTCACGCCGGGACCGTCGGCGCAGCCGACCGTCGGCCGTGCGGGCGAGGCCGCGACGGTCGTCGAGGCCCGCGTCGAGATGGTCGCCCCCCGACGGCTGCGCGGCGCTGTCGTCGCGGCGATGCGTGCGGCGCACCCGTACGAGGAGCCGGCGTTCGACGTGCTCGAGCTCGCGTCCTGGCCGGGCGGCACGGGGATCGGCCGGGTCGGCCGGCTCGCGGTCCCGACGACGCTCGAGGACTTCGCGGCGGCCGTGGCCGCCGCCACGCCCGCGACCGCCCAGGGCGTGCGGTTCGCCGGCGACCCCGCCGGACGCGTGGAGCGGGTCGCGGTGGTCGGCGGCTCGGGCGACTCGTTGTTCGACGCCGTGCGCGCGGCCGGCGTGGACGCGTACGTCACGGCCGACCTGCGCCACCACCCGGCCTCCGAGCTGCGCGAGCGCGCCGAGTTCGAGGGCCGCGACGGGCAGGCACGCCCGTACCTCGTCGACCTCGCGCACTTCGCGTCCGAGTGGCCGTGGCTCGCCCACGCCGCGCGTGCGCTGGAGTCCGACGTCGCGGGCACGGGGACTACGGTGGAGACCCGCGTCAGCACGCTGCGCACCGACCCGTGGACGGGCCGCGTCGCGAGCCCGGAGCCGACGCCCACGACCTGATCAGCCCGACCACCCGCACACCCGTCCGCACCTCGTGCGGCTGCCGGAAGGACCCCCATGGCCACAGCCCCTGCAGCGGACCAGCGCCGCCTGCTCGACGTCCAGGCGCTCGACACCCGGCTCGACCAGCTCGCGCACAAGAAGCGGTCGCTGCCGGAGCTGGCCCGGCTCCTCGAGCTCGACGCGCAGGTCGCCGACCTCTACACCGCGCTCGTCACGTCCCGCACCGCCGCGGACGACCTGCGCCGCGAGCTCGCGAAGGCCGAGGCCGATGTCGAGCAGGTGCGCGCGCGTGCGGCGCGGGACCAGGCCCGGCTCGACTCCGGCCAGGGGTCGCCGAAGGACCTGCAGGCGCTGCAGAGCGAGCTGGTCGCCCTGGGCCGGCGGCAGGGAGACCTCGAGGAGGTCGAGCTCGAGGTCATGGAGCGGCTCGAGGCGCACGAGGGTGCGCTCGCCGAGGTGACGACGGCGCACCAGGCACTCGTCGAGCAGAAGACGGTGGTCGAGACGGACCGCGACGCCGCGTTCCGGGAGATCGACGCCGAGGCCGAGAAGGTGCGCGGCGAGCGCGCGACGGCGGCCCAGGGGCTCGACGCCGGCCTGGTCGCCCTCTACGAGAAGCTGCGCGGCCAGCTCGGCGGGGTCGGCGCGGCGGCGCTGCGCGGGCGCCGCTGCGAGGGCTGCCGGCTCGAGCTCAACCCGCTCGACCTCGACGCGATCCGTGCCAAGGCGGAGGACCAGGTGGTCCGCTGCGAGGAGTGCGGCCGGATCCTCGTGCGGCTGCCTGAGCCCGCCCAGGCCTGACGGTGGTGCGCCGGCTGGTCGTCGAGGCGGACGGCGGGTCGCGGGGCAACCCGGGGCCGGCCGGGTACGGCGCTGTGGTGCGCGATGCCGGCACCGGGCTGGTGCTGGCCGAGCGGGCCGACTACCTGGGTGTCGTGTCGAACAACGTCGCCGAGTACTCGGGGCTCGTCGCGGGCCTGCGGGCGGCCCTGGCGATCGACCCGGCCGCGCGGCTCGAGGTGCGGATGGACTCGCAGCTCGTGATCGAGCAGATGCGCGGCACGTGGCGCATCAAGCACGAGGACATGCGCCGGCTCGCCGACGAGGTCCGTTCGCTCGTCGACCCCGCGACCGTCGTGTGGACGTGGGTGCCGCGCGCGCAGAACGCCGCGGCCGACCGGCTGGCGAACCTCGCGATGGACCAGAAGACTGCGATCGTGACCGACGCAGGAGCGCCCGACGTCGACCCTGCGGGAGCGGGTGTCGCCGCTGCCGAGCCCGCTCGCGCACCGCGCCCGTCCGGTGCCGGGGTGCGGTTCGACGAGGAGCAGCCCGTCACGGTCGTCCTCGTGCGCCACGGTGAGACGACCATGACGGTGTCCCGCGGCTACTCGGGCTCCGGGGAGCCGGGGCCGCCGCTCAACGACCACGGCGTCCGCCAGGCGCACGCGGCCGCCGACCTGGTCGACCGCATCGGCCGGGACGTGTGGGGCGACATCCAGTACCCCAGCGAGGTCATCGCCTCACCCATGGTCCGTACGCAGCAGACGGGTCGGATCATCGGTGAGCGCCTCGGGCTGCCCGTGCGCACGGACGCCGTGTTCCAGGAGGCGAACTTCGGCGAGTGGCAGGGTCTCACCGCCGAGGAGATCGAGGAGCGCTGGCCCGGCCAGCTCGAGCCGTGGCACACGAAGGCCGACGTGCGGCCGCCCGGCGGGGAGTCCATCGCGGAGGTCGGGGAGCGGGTGCGCCGCGGCCTCGACGAGCTGCGGGCTGCGGGCGGCGACCGGACTGTGGTCGTCGTGAGCCACGCCGTGTCGATCCGTGCCGCCCTGGGTGTGACGATGGGCGCGCAGCCGTCGTCGTGGAGCCAGCTGCGGGTCGCGCCCGCGTCGGTGAGCATCATCCGGCTGTTCACCGACCGGCGCGACGAGATCGCCGTGGCGGGTGCACCGAGCGAGGGCTGGTCGACGCGCGGCTGAGTCTCGTCAGTGCGCGGCGACGAGGGCGAGCGTCGAAGCCACCACGACGACGGGCGCGAGCAGCAGGCCCTGGACGACGATCGTCCTGGCGGGCACGTCGAGCATCACCTGACGGCAGCGGTGCCACCACAGCACGGTCGCGAGCGACCCCCACGGCGTGATGAGCGGTCCCACGCCCGTGCCGACGAGCAGCGCGGCGATCCGTAGCGGGTCGCCGCCCATCGCCGGCTCGAGGGCCAGGTACGCGGGCAGGTTGTTCACGGCGTTCGAAGCCGCGGCACCGACACCGGCGACGCGCAGCAGCTCGGCGGCGCCGTTGCCGGTGCCCGCGGCGTCGGCCAGCAGCGCCCCCAGCCCGTGCGCGTGCGCGGTCTGCACGACGGCGAACAGGCCCAGGACGACGAGGAGGGTGCGCCACGGCACGAGCCGGCTCGGCGGCACGGGCCACGGGCGACGCCTCATCCGGGTGGCCACGAGGAGGACCGTGGCGGCGCCGACGGCGGTGGGGGCCGTCGGCAGGCCGACGACGAACGCGACGGCCATGGCGCCCGTGACCACGGTGGCGAGGACCAGCAGCAGACGGTCGGGCGCCGGCCGTCCGGGGTGGACCTCGTACGTGCCGGACAGGACGTGGCGGTCGCGGACGGCGAGCACGAGCACCGTCATCACCACCGCTGCCAGCGCGGGCGCCCACATGAGCCCGATGAACCCGACGTCCGCCGCACGCAGCACGTGGTCGGCGAGCAGGTTCGTCAGGTTCGACACCGGCAGCAGGAGCGACGCCGTGTTCGCCAGCGCGAGCACGGCGAGCGCGAACGGCAGGGGAGGCGTGCGCGTGTGGCGGGCGAGCGTGATGACGACGGGTGTCAGGAGCACCGCGGTCGTGTCGAGCGAGAGCACCGCGGTGCTGGCCGTCGCGAGCACGACCACGAGCGCCCACAGCACCGCCCGCCGACCCCGCGCGACGCGGGCGGCCAGCTCGGCGGCTGCGGTGAACACCCCGGCGCCCGCGCACATCTCCGCGACCACGGTCAGTGCGGCCAGGAAGACGAGGATCGGGAGCGCACGGTCGGCGAGCGCGCGGGCGTCGTCCGCCGGCAGCGCACCCGTCGCGACGACGCCGACGGTCACGACGACCGACACGAGCCACCACGGCACGCTCCTGCGCGTCGCCACGGTCAGGCGACGACCAGCGAGAGCGTGCGTGCGCCGCGCCCCGCCGGCCCCAGCTCGACGGCCAGCAGCTCGTGCCCGACGAGCTCGCCCGCGACCCTGGCCAGCGACGCCGCGTCCACGGGTGCCTTGCCGCGACGCGTCAGCAGGTGCCGCGTCAGGACGCCGCGCGTGTGCTTCGCGTGGTGCGACACGACCGACCGCACCCCGTCGACCTCACGCTCCACGCGGACCGTGACCCAGTCCGCCGACCTGGGCGGGTGCCACGCCGCGAGGTACGCGGCCGACCGGCAGTCGATGACGAGCTCGCCGTCGGCCCGCGCGTCGAGCTCGACCCCGAGCGGACCGCGCCACACCGACGCCAGCGGGCCGATACCCGGCAGGTCCGTACCCATCGACAGCCGGTACGCCGGGATGTGGTCCTCGGGTGAGACCGCACCCCACAGACCAGACACGATCCGCACGCTCTCGGCCGCCCGCGCACGTCCGGTCGGTGTGAGCCTGTCGAGCCCCGCCGCGGCGTAGAGCACACCCGTGTAGACCCGTCGCGCCGGCGCCGTCGGCGCGTCCCGCAGCCGCGTGTTCCGCGCCACCTCGTCGGCCAGGCTCGCACCCACACCGAGGACGCGCACCGCGTCGTCGCGGCTGCTGACCTCCTGCAACGCGTCGAGCACCTTCTCGCGCACGGGCGTCAGGCCGGGGGAGGACAGGGAGACGAGGTCGAGGGACCGCCCGCCGCGGCGCGGCGGCGTCTTTCCCTCGGAGGGAGGAAGGAGCACGAGCACGCCCTGACTGTAGGCTCCGCGGCGCGGGCGGGACGCATCGGACACGGAGGACGGCGATGGCGCAGGTCAAGCTCTACGGTCGGCGGGACGTCTGGGGTGCTCGACGCACGGAGGTGTCCGACGCCGTCCACGCCGCGCTCGTCGGCGCCTGGGGCCTGCCGACCGACAAGCGGTTCCACCGTTTCGTCATGCTCGACCCCGAGGACCTCGTCGCACCCCGCTCCGACGCCTACCTCGTCGTCGAGATCGTCTGCTTCACCGGCCGCACCCGCCGCGCCCGTCGCGCCCTCATCGCCGCCATGTACGACGAGGTCGCCCCCGCCCTCGGCCTGCCCGCCGACGACCTCGAGGTCGTCATCATCGAGAGCCCCTCCGAGAACTGGGGCATCCGCGGGGTGTCCGGCGACGAGCTGGCGCTGTCGTACCGCGTCGACGTCTGAGCCGGCCCCCGCTGCGGCTAGGCTGTGCGCTGCGGATGAGTCAGTCAGGCGGCCGCGTCGGACCTCCGGGTCCGCCGAGGAACGTCCGGGCTCCGCAGGGCAGGGTGGTGGGTAACACCCACCCGGGGTGACCCGCGGGACAGTGCCACAGAGAACAGACCGCCTCCTCGGTCCGCCGAGAAGGTAAGGGTGAAACGGTGGTGTAAGAGACCACCAGCGTGCCGGGCGACCGGTGCGGCTCGGTAAACCCCACCCGGAGCAAGGCCAGACAGGGAGCGTTCGAGGGCTGCCCGCCCGAGCTCCCGGGTAGGCCGCTGGAGGCGTGCGGCAACGTACGTCGTAGAGGGATGGCCGCCACCCGCGCACGGGGCAACCCAGCGCGGGGACAGAACCCGGCGTATCGACTGACTCATCCGCCTCAGGTGTGGCGCCTCGAGTCGCCGGCCCGCTTCAGCGCTTGCTGGTCGTCCGCGCTGCCAGCCATCCGGCGATGGAGCCGAGCTCGAGGTGGCCTCCGGCGACCTCTCGGATGAACCGATCGACCTCCACCGGATCGTCGGAGCCGGTCAGGACGTAGCCGTTGAGGTCGTAGAACCGACGCACCAGGATCCACGCGAGTCGCTTGTTCCCGTCGATGCAGGGGTGCGCCCGGCTGATCGCGTCGAGGAGCGCGGCCGCCTTGGCGTGAAGGCCGACGTAGGCCTCGACTCCCCATACGACCTGACGGGGCCTGTCGAGTGCGGAGGCCAGTAGCCCTGCGTCGCGAACGTGAAATCCGAGCCGGCGGACGAGTACTGCCGCGTCGTCCTGGTCTGGGTACTCGAACTGCTCGCTCACCGCGAGAGGAGGTCGAGGATCGTCTTGTCGGTTTCCAGCACGTCGTCGAGGAACCGGTCCATGTCGGCGCGGCGCCCGGATCGCGCGGCGCGCTCCTTGATCGCGAGGACGACGACGTCGTGCTTTGACCGCTGCTCGGCCTTGGCCAGCTCGGTGAGGAGCGCGTCCTCGGTCTCGGACAGTCGCAGGGTCATCGCCATGGTCGTCACCTCGGAGGTATCAGAGTGATACCTGAGGTTACGTGTCCTTCGACGCTTCGAGCAAGATCCGAGCCGGGCGGCCGGTCACGACACCGGCACGTCCAGCCGCTGGTACGTCCGCCCCGGGAGCATGGACGCCACGTCCGACGTCCACGGCAGTGGCGGCTCGGGCATGACGACGAGCCACGACCCGTCGCGGTCGAAGAAGCGCAGGTCGCCGTCGAACGCGTAGGTGTCGCGGACGTGCAGGCCGAGGTCGCTCGCCGAGAACGTGAGGTTGAACAGCCACGCTGACGGGTCTTGGATGTGCCGGTCGCTGTCGAGGTCACGCGACGTCCACATCCGCACCCAGGCGATGCTGCGGGCCTCGTGCGCGGGGACGACGAGCGGGTGGCCCGGGAGCAGCTCGAGCTCGCCGCCGGCGGAGTCGAGGATGTCGATCTGCGCGGGGCAGTCGGAGACGTTCTCGAACCAGAGGGTCAGGGCGGTGCGGAACGCGTACGACTCGTCGCGGCCGACCTGGAGCTGGCCGACGAGGGGACGCCACCGGTCCTGCCGGCCGGCGGAGAGTTGGCAGACCTCGAGGGTCGGACGGCCGACGGCGTCGGTGACGCTGGGGAGGGCGCGGGCGATGATCGTCGGGGCGAGCGCGTCGAGGCGGGCTTCCTCGAGCATCCGGCGCGTGTGGTCGGTCTCGAGGCGCAGGCGGTCCGCGTCGGCGCGCGCGTCCTGGGCCTCCTGCCGGGCGAGGGCGAGCGCCTCGCGGGCGATCGCGACCTGCTCGTCGAACGCCTGCGCCTGCCGGGCGGTCGCGTCGGCGTGCCGGTACGTCGCGTCGGCCTGCCGGGCGATGCGACGGGCGGCCTTCGCGGACTGGCGCCACGCGAACAGGGCCACGAGGAGCGTGAGGGCGGAAACGGCGAGCGGGACCCACTGTCGCCAGTCCTCCAGCTGGACGTCGCCGAGGACGGGCAGAGCGGCGCTGGTCATGCGAGGAAGTTACTGACCGGTTCGTCCGATTTCGACCCTGACGCGCCGAAGTCACTCGTGCGGGGGTAGCCCGACCGGGCGGCGTCCGACGCGCTCGAGCGGGCTTCAGTGCCCGATCGGCTCGGCCGATATCAAGGTCATAAGGGCGAGAGCGACCACCGTGGCGGTGTCGGTGCTGGCGCTCGGATCGATGCTGCTCGCCGGCTGCAAGGAGGGGACCGACGCAGGTGCCGAGGCGCCGTCGGAGGTCGCCGCACCGGAGACGGCCTCAGCTGAGACCGCACCCGTCGAGCCGACGCCCACGCCGGAGCCCACGGCGGAGCCGGCACCTGTGGCTGCCGAGCCCGCGCCGGTCGTCGCTGAGTCTGCGGCGCTGGTCGAGGCGCCACCCGCGGCGACGGACCCGCGGTTCGGCACCTGCAAGGAGGCTGTCGCGGCCGGCTTCGGGAACTACGTCCAGGGCGTCGACCCCGAGTACGACTGGTACCAGGACCGCGACCACGACGGCGTCGTCTGCGAGAAGTAGCCGGTCAGCTTGGCTGGCTTGCGAGCTCCGCGGCCAGCGCCGCCGCCGCTTCCGACACCGTGCGGTGCAGGAGGCAGAACTCGTTGCCCTCGGGGTCGGCGAGCACGTACCACGGCACGTCGCCCTGCCCGATGTCGACGTGGGTCGCGCCGAGGCCGAGGAGCCGGGTGAGCTCGGTGGCCTGGTCGGAGTCGTCGCCGGGGCGGATGTCGGGGTGCCAGCGGTTCTTGACGACCTTGTCGTCGGGCACGCGGATGAACAGCCAGTTCGTGCTGGTCCCGTCGGGCGGGGCGATCTCGATCTCGTCGTCGTCCGGTGAGGGCTCCCAGACGAACCGCCAGCCGAGGACGTCGGCCCACCAGCGGGCGAGCCGTTCGGGGTCGTGCGCGTCGATGGTGACCTGGGAGACCGCGAGCGTCATGCAGGCACCGTAGGGGCGACCCCGAGGTCACGCGACCGGTGGTGGCCTGTCCACGCGGGCGGTGCCGGCGTCGAGGTCGACGGGCGGTGCGGTGTCGCCGGCGTGCTGGATGTCGAGCCGCTGGCGTTCCTGCTCGGTGGTGAGGTGCACACGGTTCGGCTGGAAGATCTCGACGAGGTCGCCGAACATGCCGCTCGCCGCGGAGGACTCGCTGGGCCGGTGCCGACGCGGGTGGCGGCGGTCGAACCAGCCGCGCGCCACGGCACGGTCGAGCGCCACGAGGACGACGACCACGGCGGCGACGATCAGGACCCAGCGCACGGGACCATCGTCACACGTCAGCGGGCGATGGCGGCGGCCTGCTGGTG
Source organism: Cellulomonas sp. (assembly GCF_017744555.1). GTDB lineage: Bacteria > Actinomycetota > Actinomycetes > Actinomycetales > Cellulomonadaceae > Cellulomonas. Next base: position 73,025 of record NZ_JAGIBD010000005.1, read on the forward strand.
GTGGGCGTGCACGAGCCACGGGGTGGTCAGTCGCGGGTCCTGGGCCGTTGCACCCTCGGACACCAGGCGCTCGAGGTAGCGGCGGTCCGCCGCCAGACGACGTGCGAGCTCCGCTGCGTCGCCCACGGCGCCGTGGCCCGGGACGACGACCCGGACGTCGTCGAGCGCGGCGATCCGGTCGAGCGTTGCGAGGTAGTCGCCGACGGGGTCGGTGGCGTCGGTGTCGAGCAGCGGGATCTCGACGTCCGAGAGCAGGTCACCGGCCAGCAGCGCGCCGACGTCGGGGACGTGCAGGGCGCTGTGCCCCACGGCGTGGGCGTCGTGCACGAGCACCAGGACCCGACGACCGGCCCAGTCGACGCCGACCCAGCCCGGCGGGCCCGCTGCGTCGGTCAGCGGCGGAGGCGCCGGGGGAGCGTCGACGAGGTCGGCGCCGCGCTCGCCCGGGTGGGTCCGCACGTACGACGCGAGCTCCTCGTCGCCGTCGCGGTCCGCGCGGGCCGCGCTCACCCATGACGGCCGCTGGACCCACGCCGCCCAGCGCGGCAGGTCGCGCAGCCCGGGTCCGTCGAGGGCATGGTCCCAGTGGTCGTGCGTCGACCACACGGCGAGCGGGCTCCAGCCGCGGTCACGGACGGCGGAGGAGAGTTCGGCCACCTCGCGGGCCGTCACGCTCGGGTCGACGAGCAGGCACGATCCGTCGCCGCCGACGACCACGCTCGACGTCGTCGCGTACACCGCGGAGGTGGCGACGTGGATCCCGTCGGCGACCTCGACGAGCGGGCCGGGCACGGGTCGGCCGTCAGCCGTGCGCCTCCGCCGCGAGCGCCGCGGCGCCGACGATCCCGGCGGCGTTGCGCAGCTCCGCGGGGATGATGCGCGTGCGGATGTCGAGCAGCGGCAGGAACTCCTTGTGGTGCTTGGAGACGCCGCCGCCGACCACGATGAGGTCGGGCCAGAACAGGTTCTCGACGACCGAGAAGTACCGCTGCAGGCGCTCGGCCCAGCCGGCCCAGTCGAGCCCGTCGCGGTCACGGACGGACTCGGCGGCGCGCGACTCGGCGTCGTGCCCGTCGATCTCCAGGTGTCCGAGCTCGGTGTTCGGCACGAGGTGCCCGTCGACGATCAGCGCGGACCCGATGCCCGTGCCGAGCGTGACGACGAGCACGACGCCGTCCACGTCCTTCGCGGCGCCGTACCGCACCTCGGCGTACCCGGCGGCGTCGGCGTCGTTCACCGCGAGCACCCGGCGCCCGGTCGCGTGCTTCACGGCGGCCTCGACGTCGGTCCCGATCCACGACTTGTCGACGTTCGCGGCGGACTGCGCGACGCCGTGCAGGATCACCGCCGGGAACGTGACGCCGATCGGCACGCCCTTGTCGAGGTCGAACGACTCGACGACCTCGGCGACGGTCTTCGACACCGCGTCGGGCGTCGACGGGGACGGCGTCGGGATGCGCTTGCGGTCGCTCGCGAACTCGCCCTTCTCCAGGTCGACCGGCGCACCCTTGATGCCGCTGCCGCCGATGTCGATGCCGAACGCGAGGGGGTGCTTCTTCTTGTCGTGGCTCATGGCAGTGTCAGGATCTCCGCTCCGGTGTCGGTGACCAGCAGTGTGTGCTCGAACTGCGCGCTGCGCCTGCCGTCGGCCGTGAGGACCGTCCAGTCGTCGTCCCACATGACCCAGTCGGGGGTGCCGAGGTTGAGCATCGGCTCGATGGTGAAGACCATGCCGGGCTCGATGACCGTGTCGTAGGCGGGGGCCGCGTCGTAGTGGGGGATGACGAGCCCGGTGTGGAACGCGGGTCCGACCCCGTGGCCGGTGTAGTCGCGGACCACGCCGTACCCGAACCTGGCGGCGTACTTCTCGATGACCCGCCCGATGACGTTGATCTCGCGACCGGGCACGACGGCCTTGATCGCCCGGTGGAGTGCCTCCCGCGTGCGCTCGACGAGCAGCCGGGACTCCTCGTCGACGTTCCCGGCGAGGAAGGTGGCGTTGTTGTCGCCGTGCACGCCGCCGATGTACGCCGTGACGTCGACGTTGACGATGTCGCCGTCCTCGATCACGGTCGAGTCGGGGATGCCGTGGCAGATGACCTCGTTGACGGACGTGCACAGCGACTTGGGGAAGCCGCGGTAGCCGAGCGTCGACGGGTAGGCGCCGTGGTCGAGCATGAACTCGTGTCCGATCGCGTCGAGCGCGTCGGTCGTGACACCCGGCTCGACGGCCTTGCCGACGACCTCGAGGGCCTGCGCGGCGATGCGCGCCGCGACACGGACCAGCTCGATCGTGCCCTCGTCCAGCACGTTGCTGCCCATCCACGGGGCGGGTCCGGGACGCCCGACGTACTCGGGGCGGGCGATGGTCGACGGGACGGAGCGGCGGGGGCTCACCGTGCCCGGGACCAGGGCGGATCTAGGCGCGTGCACGGACGACATACCTGGCAGTCTACGGAAAGGAGTGCGGAGCGGCCGCGTGACCCGACGCCCCGCGGGTGTCGACGAAGGGAGTCCGAGATGGCGACGGAGTACTGGTACAACACCGAGACCCACGAGGTCGAGGAGGGCAAGCAGAGCGTCGCGTCGAAGCTCATGGGCCCGTACCCGACCCGTGAGGACGCCGCGCGCGCGATGGAGATCGCCAAGGAGCGCAACAAGGCGTGGGAGGACGAGGACCGGCAGCGCTGAGGTCCGCCGGCCGCGTCAGCGCCGGACGAGGTGGGCGACGACCGGCCGGTGGTCGCTGCCACCCGTGCGGCCCAGCACGTCGAACCCGGTGACGCGCCACGCCCGCCCGTCCACGAGCACGTGGTCGATCGGAGCGGCCAGCAGGCTCGGCGCGGACGACGGCCACGTGCCGCGCCACGCCTCGCCGGCGGCCCGCGCGGCGTCGACGCACGGTCCGAGGTCGCGAAGGCCGGGGTGGTCGAGCGTCGCGTTGAGGTCGCCGGCGACGATCGCGCCGGGGGTCGACGCGCACGCCTGCGCCACCCAGGCGGTCTCCGAGCGCCACGTCGGCATCGCGCTGCGTCCGCCCGGCGACATCGGGTGGGCCGCGACCAGCGTCGGGCCGGCGCCGTCGGTGGGGACGGACCGGACGCCGCCGAAGTGCAGGGGCAGACGGGTGGCCGTCGGGTAGTCGCCGAGCGTGCGCGCGACGAGCAGGCCGGTGCCGGCGATCCAGCGGTGGTCCGCGTCCGACGTGTGCACCTGCACGGGCCGTCCCGCTTCGGCCAGCGCGGCAGCGGTGGCCCGGACCGTGGCGGGGGACGTCTCCGCGAGGACGACGACGTCGGCGTCCGTCTTTTCGACGAGCTCGGCGAGCGTCCCGGGCGGCACCACGTCGAGCGTGTTGAACGACAGGACGACGACGTCGTCCGGCGTGGTCGTGGTCCCGGCCGCCGTCGTGGTCGGGGGTCCGTGCGGGACGGCCCGCGAGACGAGCACGGCCCCCTGGACGGCGGCGCCCAGGGCGAGCGCGACGACGACCGGCATGGCCCGTCGGCGCAGGGGCGGCACAGCCAGCAGCGCGAGCGCACCCGCGATCCCGGCGAGGCCGAGGACGGCCCGGAACGACACGAGCTGCGCCACCGGGAACAGGCCCGCCAGCACGGGTACGGCGAGCCCGACGCCGATCGCGCCCACGACGGCGGCTGCCGCCCAGGTCGCGACCCGCGCGCGACTCACTTGTCGAACTGGTGGTCCGCGTCGGGGAACGTGCCGGCCCGCACCTCGTCGACGTAGGCCGTGGCGGCCGCGCGGAGCGCCGCACCGACCTCGCCGAACCGCTTGGCGAACCGCGGCGACCAGTCGGTCATCCCCGCCATGTCGACCCAGACGAGCACCTGGCCGTCGCACCCCGCACCGGCGCCGATGCCGATGGTCGGCACGTGCAGGATCTCGGTGATCTGCTCGGCGACCGGAGCCGGCACCATCTCGAGGACCACCGCGACGGCACCGGCCTCGGCGATCGCGACGGCGTCCTCGCTCAGGTGCTCGGCGGCCGCGTCGCCCCGGCCCTGCACGCGGGGCCCGCCCAGCAGGTGCTCGGACTGCGGCGTGTACCCGAGGTGGCCGACCACCGGGATGCCCGCGTCGGTCAGGGCCTTGATCTGCGGGGCGACGCGCTTGCCACCCTCGAACTTCACCGCCGCGGCGCCGGTCTCCTTCATGACCCGCACCGCGCTCTCGAGCGCCTGCGCGGGGCCGGCCTCGTACGTGCCGAACGGCAGGTCGACGACGACGAACGCACGGTGCGCGGAGCGCGCGACGGCCCGGGCCGCCGGGATCATGTCGTCGATCGTCACCGGCAGCGTCGTCGTGTGGCCGTGCATCGTGTTCCCGATGGAGTCGCCGACCAGCAGCATGTCGACGCCCGCGGCGTCGAAGATCGACGCGGTGACGGCGTCGTACGCCGTGAGCATCGTCAGGCGCTCGCCGCGCTCCTTGGCCTCACGCAGGTGGTGCACGCGCACGCGCTTGGGGGTCTGGCTCATCGAGGGTGCTCCTGGGTGTCGTGCGGGGTGCGTACGCGGGTCAGCTGACAGGGCAGGTCAGGGCTCGCGCCACCGGGTGGTGACGGGCAGCCGGCGGTCGCGGCCGAACGCGAGAGCGGTGACCTTGGGGCCGAGCGGGTACTGCCGGCGCTTCCACTCGGCCCGGTCGACGAGCTGCAGGACCTTGTCGACGACCGCGGGGTCGAACCCGCGGGCGAGCAGCTCGGCCCGGCCCTCGGCGTGCTCGACGTACGCGTCGAGCACCTCGTCGAGCAGGTGGTACGGCGGCAGCGAGTCCTGGTCGAGCTGTCCCGGCCGCAGCTCCGCGGACGGCGGCTTCGTGATGGACGACTCGGGGATCGGCGGCAGCTCGCCGCGGTCGATCGCGTGCTCGTTCCTCCAGCGCGCGAGCGCCCACACGCGGGACTTGTCGACGTCCTTGAGCGGCGCGAAGCCGCCGATGCTGCCGGCGTCGTAGATGGTGGCGTAGCCCGTCGCGAGCTCCGACTTGTTGCCGGGCGCGATGACGAGGTGACCCTCGCGGTTCGAGATGGCCATGAGGATCACGCCGCGGACGCGGGCCTGCAGGTTCTCCTCCGTGACGCCCTCGATGTCGAGCTCGCCGTGGAACGCGTCGACGATCGCACCGATGGGCTGCACCCGGTAGTCGGCGCCGAGCCGCTTCGCGAGGTCCTCCGCGTCGTCCTTGCTGTGGTCGGAGGAGTAGGCGGACGGCATCGAGACGCCGACCACGTTCGTCCCACCGACCGCGTCGGCCGCGACGGTCGCCGTCAGCGCCGAGTCGATGCCGCCCGACAGGCCGAGCACGACCGAGCGGAAACCGTTCTTGCGCACGTACCCGGACAGGCCCAGGACGATCGCACGGTAGATCTCCTCGTCCGCGGACAGCGGCGGCACGCGCTCACCGGGCCGCTGCGGCTCGCCCTCGGGGGCCAGGTCCCACAGCAGCAGGTGCTCGACGAACTGCGGGGCGCTCGCCAGCACCGTCCCGTCGGTGTCGACGACGAACGACCCGCCGTCGAACACGAGGTCGTCCTGGCCGCCGACGAGGTTGACGTACGCGACCGGGGCGTCGACCTCACGAGCCCGCCGAGCGGCGAGCTCGGTCCGGACGTGGCCCTTGCCCTCCTCGTAGGGCGAGCCGTTGAGCACGACGAGCAGGTCGACGTCGTGCTCGTCCATCTCGGACACCGGGCCGCCGTCCTGCCAGATGTCCTCGCAGATGACCACGCCGACGCGGCGACCCGCGACGTCGAGGACCAGCACCGCGTCGCCCGGCGTGAAGATCCGGTACTCGTCGAACACGCCGTAGTTCGGCAGGTGGTGCTTGTCGTAGCGCGCCTCGACGCGGCCGTGCCGCAGGAGCACCGCCTGGTTCGTCGGCCGGTGGTGGCCCTCGGGGCTCGTCGCGCCGTGCTCGCCGACCGAGCCGACGAGGACCGCGAGGCCGCCCAGACCTGCGGCCTCGAGCTCCGTCGCCGCCCGCTGCAGCGCCGCCTCGGCACCGCGACGGAACGACGCGCGCAGCGCGAGGTCCTCGATCGGGTAGCCCGTGATCGTCATCTCCGGGAACACGACCAGGTCGGCACCCTCGTCGGCCGCCTTCCGCGCCCAGCGCAGCACGGCGGCGGCGTTCGCGTCGACGTCCCCCACGCACGTGTCGATCTGTGCCAGGGCGATGCGTGGTGCGGGCATGGCGTCGAGCCTAGTCAACGCCCGGACCGCCCGCCGCGACGCATCCGCGGACCTGCCACCGTCCCGGCCCTCGCATGGGGCAGGATGTGCCGCATGGACAGGCAGCAGGAGTTCGTGCTCCGCACGGTCGAGGAGCGGGACATCCGCTTCATCCGCCTCTGGTTCACCGACGTGCTCGGGATCCTCAAGTCGGTCGCGGTCGCCCCGGCCGAGCTGGAGGCCGCGTTCTCCGAGGGCATCGGGTTCGACGGCAGCGCGATCGAGGGCCTGACGCGGGTCTACGAGGCGGACATGATCGCCAAGCCGGACCCGACGACGTTCCAGGTGCTGCCCTGGCGCGGCGAGCGGCACGGCACGGCCCGCATGTTCTGCGACCTGCTGACGCCCGACGGCGAGCCGTCGCTCGCCGACTCCCGCAACGTGCTCAAGCGCGCGCTCTCGCGGGCCAGTGACCAGGGGTTCACGTTCTACACGCACCCCGAGGTCGAGTTCTACCTCTTCGAGGCTCCCGCCGACCCGGCGCAGCCGCTCGTCCCGGTGGACCAGGGCGGCTACTTCGACCACGTGCCGCGCGGCACCGCGCACGACTTCCGGCGCGCCGCGATCACGATGCTCGAGTCCATGGGCATCTCGGTGGAGTTCTCCCACCACGAGGCCGGCCCGGGCCAGAACGAGATCGACCTGCGGTACGCCGACGCGCTGACGACCGCGGACAACATCATGACGTTCCGCACGGTCGTCAAGGAGGTCGCGCTCGAGCAGGGCGTGTTCGCGTCCTTCATGCCGAAGCCGCTGTCCGACCAGCCCGGCTCGGGCATGCACACGCACCTGTCGCTGTTCGAGGGGGACCGCAACGCGTTCCACGAGCCCGGCGGGCACCTCGAGCTGTCGAAGACGGCACGCTCGTTCATCGCCGGTCTGCTCAGGCACGCCGCCGAGATCACGGCGGTGACGAACCAGTTCGTCAACTCGTACAAGCGGCTGTGGGGCGGCGCCGAGGCACCGAGCTACATCTGCTGGGGCCACAACAACCGCTCAGCGCTCGTGCGCGTGCCCATGTACAAGCCCGGCAAGGGCAACTCGAGCCGCATCGAGTACCGCGCGGTGGACTCGGCGACCAACCCGTACCTCGCCTTCGCGGTGGTCCTGGCCGCCGGTCTCAAGGGCATCGAGGAGGGCTACGAGCTCCCCGAGGGTGCCGAGGACGACGTGTGGGAGCTCACCGACTCGGAGCGGCGCGCGCTCGGCATCGAGCCGCTGCCCACGTCGCTCGAGTCGGCCATCGCCGTGATGGAGAAGTCCGAGCTCGTCGCCGAGACGCTCGGCGAGCACGTGTTCGACTACTTCCTGCGCAACAAGCGGCAGGAGTGGGACGAGTACCGCGCGCAGGTCACGCCGTACGAGCTGCGGCGGTTCCTGCCGGTCCTGTGAGCACGGTGACCGTGGGCCCGGTGACCGACGTACGCCCGGGGTGGGCCGCATGAGCACGCCGTCCGCCGAGGGGCGTGGCGCAAGCCTCGCCGGGCGCCTCACACGCGCCGGGGTGACGGACGTCGGGCGGGCCGAGCGCATGCTGTCGGACGCGGCGCTGCTGGACGTGCTCCCGGACGCCGCAGCGGTGCTGCCGTCGCCGCTCGCCGACGTCGCCGACCCCGACCAGGCGCTGCTCACGCTCGCCAAGCTCGCCGGCGCAGTGCTGTCACAGCCGGCCGAGCACGCCCTGCTGCGCGACATCCTCGAGCACGACGACGAGCGTCGCGCCCGGCTGCTCGCCGTCGCGGGTGCCTCGGTGGCGCTCGGCGACACGCTCGTGGCGCACCCGGCCAACCTGCACGTCCTGGCCGACGACGCGCCGGCCCTCGGCGTCCCCGTCGCGGACGTGCGCGCCGAGCTGCTGCGGGCCGTCGGGGCCGACCCGGGGGCCGCCGTCCCCGTCGCCGCGCTCGGCGGCCGTGACGGCACCGACGCGATGCGTCGCGCGTACCGCACCCGGCTGCTGCGGATCGCCGCCGCCGACCTCACGTCCCGCGACCCGCTGTCGAGGCTGCCGGGGGTGGCGGCCGCGCTGGCCGACCTCGCGGGGGCCGCACTCGAGGCGGCGCTCGCCGTGGCACGGGCCGACCTCGACGACCACGGTGCCGGCGTACGGCTGGCCGTGATCGGCATGGGCAAGGGCGGCGCCCGCGAGCTGAACTACGTGAGCGACGTCGACGTCGTGTACGTCGCGGAGCCGGTCGACGGTATCGACGAGTCGGAGGCGCTCGCGGTCGGGGCGCGGCTCGCCGCCGGGCTGGCCCGCGTCTGCTCGACGTCGTCGGGGGAGCCCGCGCTGTGGCCCGTCGACGCGGCGCTGCGCCCCGAGGGCAAGGACGGGCCGCTCGTCCGGACCCTCGCGAGCCACAAGGCGTACTACGAGCGCTGGGCCAAGACGTGGGAGTTCCAGGCGCTGCTCAAGGCGCGCCCGCTCGCCGGGGACGCCGCGCTCGGCGAGGAGTACGTCGCGACGACGCAGCCGTTCGTGTGGGCGGCCGTGCAGCGCGACCACTTCGTCGAGGACTCACAGGCGATGCGCCGCCGCGTCGAGCAGCACGTGCCCGCCGCGGAGGCCGACCGGCAGCTCAAGCTCGGGGTCGGCGGCCTGCGGGACGTCGAGTTCACGGTCCAGCTGCTGCAGCTCGTGCACGGTCGCGCGGACGACTCGATCCGCAGCTCGAGCACCCTCACCGCGCTGGCCGCGCTGGCCGCCGGCGGGTACGTCGGCCGGGAGCACGCTGCGCAGCTCGCCGTCTGCTACCGCCTGCTGCGCGTCCTCGAGCACCGGATCCAGCTGTACAGGATGCGGCGCACGCACCTCATGCCGACCGCGGAGGCGGACCTGCGGCGGCTCGCCCGGTCGGTGGGGATGCGGGCCGAAGGCCCGGAGGGGCTCGTCGACCGGTGGCGGACCGTGCGGCGCGACGTGCGGCGGCTGCACGAGGAGCTGTTCTACCGCCCGCTGCTGCCCGCGACGGCCCAGCTGTCCGCGGAGGAGGCCAGCCTCGCGCCGGACGCCGCCCGCGCACGGCTCGCGGCGATCGGCTACCGCGACCCTGCGGGGTCGATGCGGCACATCGCGGCACTCACGGAGGGCGTGTCGCGGCGCGCGGCGATCCAGCGCCAGCTGCTGCCCGTGATGCTCGGGTGGTTCGCGGACGGGCCCGACCCGGACGGCGGCCTGCTCGCGTTCCGGCGGCTGTCCGAGGAGCTCGGCGCCACGCACTGGTACCTCAAGCTCCTGCGCGACTCCGGCACGGTGGCCCAACGGCTCGCACGCGTCCTGTCGACGTCGCGGTACGTCGCCGACGCGCTCACCCGGTCGCCCGAGTCGGTGACGTGGCTGGGCCAGGACAGCGAGCTCGAACCCCGGACGCACGCGCGCCTGTCGGCCGAGGCCGACGCGATCCTCACGCGCGCGCACGAGCGTGTGCCCGCGGTGACCGCGCTGCGGGGGCTGCGGCGGCGCGAGCTCGCGCGGACCGCGGCCGCGGACGTGCTCGACGTCGTCACGGGCATCCGGGCGTCGCAGAGCCTCACGGTCGCGGCGGACGTCGTGCTCGCGGGTGCGCTGCGGGTCGCGCAGTGGGAGGCCCGGCAGGCACGGCTGCTCGACGAGGACCCCACCCGCATGCTCATCGTCGCGATGGGGCGCCTCGGCGGCCGGGAGGTCGGCTACTCGTCCGACGCGGACGTGCTGTTCGTGCACGACCCGCTGCCGGGCGTCGACGCGGTGCTGGCCCAGGAGTTCGCGCTGTCGGTGGCGACCGAGATCCGTTCGCTTCTCGGGGCCGTCGGGCCGGAGCCGGTGCTCGCCGTCGACGCGGACCTGCGTCCCGAGGGACGCAACGGCCCCCTGGTCCGGACGTTCGACTCGTACGCCGAGTACTACGCGCGGTGGTCGTCGCCGTGGGAGAGCCAGGCGCTGCTGCGCGCCCGGCCGGTCGCCGGAGACGCCGAGCTCGCGGACCGGTTCGTCGAGCTGATCGCGCCCCTGCGGTACCCGGCCGGAGGCATCGACCAGTCGACCGTGCGCGAGGTCCGGCGGATCAAGGCGCGGGTCGAGTCCGAGCGCCTGCCGCGTGGCGTCGACCCGGCCCGGCACCTCAAGCTCGGTCGCGGCGGCATCTCCGACGTCGAGTGGACCGTCCAGCTGCTGCAGCTGCTCCACGCGCACGACGTGCCGGACCTGCGCACGACCGGCACGCTCGACGCGCTGATCGCCGCCGCGCGCGCGGACCTGGTCGACGCCGAGGACGCGCGGGTGCTCGCCGACGCGTGGCTGCTGGCGTCGCGGCTCCGCGACGCGAACGTGCTGTGGACCGGTCGGCAGGAAGGCGCGCACGCCGACGTCCTGCCGCACGACCGGCAGGCGCTCGCCGGCGTCGCGCGCGTCATGGGCTACCCGGCGGGTTCGGCCGGCGAGCTCGAGGAGGACTACCTGCGGACGGCCCGTCGTGCGCGGGCCGTGGTGGAGCGCGTCTTCTACGGCTGAGGCTCGTCCTGCGCCCGGTCGACGATCGGCGCGACCGCGGGGTCGGCCTCCTCCTCGTCGAGGTCCACCCAGCCGCGCTGGCGGCGCAACGCCTGCTCGTCCTCCTGCAGCAGCGGCGAGTCGACGAGCTCGTGGCGCTGCACGTACACCGACGACACGGCCTGGATCGTCGCGGCGACCGGCAGGGCGAGGAACGCGCCGATCGGGCCGAACACCGCGCCGAACGCGAGCACCGCGAGGAACGAGATCGCCGGGTTGAGCTCGAGCGACCGCGCGGACACCTTGGGGGAGAAGATCAGGTTCTCGACCTGCTGGTACCCGATGATGAACGCGAGCACCAGGAGGCCCTTGACGGGGTCGACGGCGAGCGCGACCGCCGTCGGGACGGCCCCGGCGATGTAGGTGCCGATCGTGGGCACGAACTGCGACACGACACCGGTGAAGACCGCGAGCGGAAGCGCGTACGGGATCCGCAGGATCGACAGGAAGATGAACGTGAACACGCTCGACAGCGCCGCGAGCACGATGCGCGAGTTGATGAAGTCCGCGACCTTCTCCTGCGAGACCTCCCACAGCCGCAGCAGCTCGCGCTGTCGCCTCGGCGCGAACAGCCGGAGCACGGCGGCCCGGAACCGGGGTCCCGCGCTGGCCATGTAGTACGTGACGAGCAGCACGGACGTGAGCGTGAACAGCCCACCGATGATCGACGCGCCGGCACCGAGGATCCCCGGGGCGAGCGCCTGCCAGTTGTCCGCGATCGAGTCCGTCGCCTCGTCGACCGTGGGCAGGTCGATGCCGAACGTCGTGTCCGCCCACGTCACCAGCTGTGTGTAGTAGGTCGGCAGGTTGTCGACGAGCTCCGCGACCTGCGTGACGAACAGGCCGCCGAACAGCGCGATCACCGCGAGGATCACGATCCCCGACGTCAGCATGACGATGCCCGTCGACCGCGTGCGGCGGACGCCGTGCGCCACGAGCCAGCGGATGAGCGGCTCCATCGCGAGCGAGATGAACCACGAGATCACGACGATCGTCAGCACGTTCCCGAGCAGCCCGAGCGCGCGCCAGGCGAACGCCGCGAGGAACACGGCGACGACGCCCATGACGAGCGCGCGGGGGAGCCACGGTGGCGGTCGGCGGGGGTCGGTGACGGCCGTGGCGGTACGCCCGGTGTCGCTGGCTCGCGGCATGTGCTCCCCCTGCGGAGGGCTGGGACCAGTCGGGTCGTTCGCACCGTACCGCGCCATCTCTCGCGCGCTGACCAGCAACGCTGCCATGCTCAGGGGATTCGGGCGTGTCGGGACATGTCGGGAGGAAACCTCATGGCGGAGCGGAGCAGGCCCAGCGGGGACGACGAGCCGGAGGAGCCCGCTCCGGGCGACACCCAGCCGATCCCCGGACCGGGCGACACCCAGCCGGTCGCGGTCGACGAGGTGGCGGCCCTACGGTCGCGGCTGGAGGCGCTCGAGGCCGAGAACACCCGCCTGAGGTCCGCCGCCCCGCCGACGGTCGTGGTCGCCGCACCACCGCGGCGTCGACGTCCCGGACGGGCGACGGCCGCCGTCGTGCTCATCGTGGTCGCCGCGCTCCTGGCCCCCGTGGCGGTCGTCGCCGTGTGGGCCAAGGGACTCGCGGAGGACACCGACCGGTACCTCGCCACGGTCGCGCCGCTGGCCGACGACCCGCAGATCCAGTCGGCCGTCACGAACCGGCTGACGAACGCGATCGTCGACGCGGTGAACCTCCAGGACCTCGCCCAGACGGCGACGGGTGCCGTCTCGGACCTCGGGCTCCCGCCGCGCCTGTCGGCCGCGGTGCTCGCGCTGCAGGGCCCGCTCGTCGACGCCGCGACCACCTTCATCCGCAAGGGCGTCGACCGGGTCGTCACGTCGGACGCGTTCTCGACGGCGTGGGAGCAGGCGAACAGGGCCGCGCACGAGCAGATCGTTGCGGTGATGCGCGGCGACCCCGACGCGATCGCGAGCATCGACTCACAGGGCACCCTGACCGTCGACCTCACGCCCGTGATCGAGCAGGTCAAGGCCGCGCTCTCGAACGCGGGCTTCACGATCGTCGACCGGATCCCCACCATCAACGCGAGCTTCCCGCTCGCGCAGAGCGCCGACCTCGTCAGGCTGCAGAACGCCTACCGGATGCTCGACGTGCTCGGCACGTGGCTGCCGTGGCTCGTGATCGCGCTCCTCGCAGGCGGCGTGATGCTGTCGCAGAACAAGTCCCGGGCGCTCGTCGTCGCGGGGCTGACCCTCGCCGGGGCGATGCTGGTGCTCGGGCTGGCGCTCACGATCGGCCGGTCCGTGTACGCGAACTCCCTGCCGCCCGAGGTGCAACGGCCCGACGCGGCCGTCGTCGTGTACGACCAGGTCGTCTCCCTGCTCAGGATCACGCTGCGGTCCGCGTTCGTGCTCGGGGTCGTCGTGGCGGCCGTCGCGTTCGTGTCCGGCCGGAGCGCCTCGGCGGTCGCCCTGCGGTCCGGCTACACGAGGTCCGCCGCGTGGGTGCGCGGCGCGGGGGAGCGTCGGGGCGTGACGACCGGACCGGTGGGCGAGTGGCTCGGCGAGCAGCGGGTGCTGCTGCGGGTCGTCGTCGCGGTCGGGGCCGGCCTCGCGCTCGTCCTCGGAACTCCGCTGACCCCGGGCTACGTGCTCGGGGTGGCGATCGTCGCGATCGTGCTGCTGCTTCTCCTGTCGCTGCTCGCCCGGCCACCGGCCTCCGACGACGGGGTCAGCGCTGCCTGACGACCACGTGCCCGAGGCGGGAGCCGCCGAGCAGCCGCGACCGTCCGGCGCGGGTCGGGGCGGTCGGCGGGTGGTGCAGCGCGCGTGGTGGCTCGTGCGCGACTACGCGTTCGTGCTGCGCTGGCAGGCCGCCGGTGCGACGACCCGGACCGGCCCCGACGCGCTGCGGACACCCGAGCACCCGTCCGGACCGCCCGTCGTCCTCGTGCCCGGCGTGTACGAGCCGTGGCAGTTCCTGCTGCCGCTCGCGACCGTGCTGCACGAGCACGGGGTGCGGGTCCATGTGCTGCCCGAGCTCGGCATCAACCACCGGCCCATCCCTGACCAGGCGACGCTGCTCGGCCGGTACCTCGTCGAGCAGGACCTGCGGGACGTCGTGCTGGTCGCGCACAGCAAGGGCGGCCTCATCGGCAAGCTCGCGATGCTGCGCGAGGACCCCGACGACCGGGTCGCGTCGATGGTCGCGGTCAACACGCCGTTCGCGGGATCGGTGTACGCCCGCTGGTTCCCGGCTGCGGCCGTGCGCGCGTTCAAGCCGACCGACGCCACGATCGTCGCGCTGCGCGCCGAGCTCGCCGTGAACCACCGGATCACGTCGGCGTTCAGCTTCTGGGACCCGCACATCCCGGCAAGCAGCTCGCTCGACGGCGGCGTCGACGTGGTCCTGGACACCCCGGGCCACTTCAGACCCCTCGCCGACCCGCGCCTGCAGGAGCTGCTGCTCGAACGGCTCGGCGTGCCGTGACCGGTCACCCCACCTCGACCCGCGCCGGGCACCAGGACGGCACCGGCACCTCGGGCTCGATGCCGCGGGCCCGCTGACGACCCCACGACCAGCTCAGCCAGTCGTCCTCGGTCTCCTGCCCGGTGCCCATGAGCAGGCACGACCGCAGCGGCTCGTCGAGCGCGTCGATCGCAGGAGCGGCGTCGTCGGACAGGCCCTGCAGGTAGACGAGGTCGATGGTCGACGACGGCTGCGTGTCGAGGTTGTGCCGCAGGATGAGGGCGTCCGGGTTGACGAGGGCGAGGCCCAGCACCGCCGCGCCGGCGACCCACACGGCCGCCCGCGGGAACCAGCGGCCCGACCCGCGAGCACCGGCCACCAGGACGAGCACGAGGACCGCCGCCATCGCGAGCTCGGCGGCCGCGACGAGCAGCCGCAGCCGCGTCAGCCCGAACACGTCGACGTACAGGTCGAGCCGCCGCAGCGCGGACGCGACGACCCCGAGCGTCGCGACGCACAGGACCCCGAGCGCGACCCGGGTGACGAGCCTGTCCCGCGCGTCCGCCCGTGGAGCGCGCCGGGCGGCGACCCCCACGACGACGAGCGTCAGCGCCGTGGCGACGACGAGCTGGGCGAATCCCTGACGTGCGTACTCCGCGTACGTGACGCCCGACGGCAGCACCCGGTCGGGGTCGCCGAGCAGCGCCACCGCCTGCACCAGCACGAACGCGACGACGAGCGCGTCGAGCGCCACGACGGGGACGAGCCACTCGGCCCGCCGTGCCGCCGGCGCGGCCTTGAGCCGGGTGCGCGACCACACCGGCGGTGCCGTCGCCAGGTGCGCGAGCGTCAGTGCCGCGAGCGTGACGAGCAACCCGACGAACGCTGCGCCCGGCACCCGGTCGCCGTGCACCTGCGGCACGAGGTGCGCGAACACCTGGTCGGCGCTCGCGAACAACGCACCGAACACGGCGAGCAGACCGACCGTGATCGCCGCGCTGCGCAGGACGGCCACCGCCTCGCGCCGGCGGCCGCCCAGCGCCGCACCCGCACCGTGGCGCACCCACGGCACGGCGCGCACCGCACCCAGAGCGGCGGTGAGCGGAGCGAGGACCACCGACGGCGCGGTGCGCGCCGACGTCGTCGCCACCACTGCGCCCCACGCCGCGGTGACCACGCAGAGCGCGAGGACCCAGCCGGCGGTCCGTACCCCGAGGATGGCCAGGAGCGCCGCGACGAGCACCAGCAGCGCAAGGTCCCCGAACCGGCGCCGCCGGACCACCACCGGCACGACCGCGGCGCACACCAGCACCCCGAGCACGGCCGCGCCGATCCCTGGTCGCCGCCCGACCAGCACCGCACCGCCGACCGCGCCGACGGCCACGCACACCCCGAGCGTCCGGACGGGGGCCGCACGCCGGGCCGCGGCCCAGAACGACCGCAGCATCCGGTCGACCGTCGTCGGCGGGCGCGGGGGTGCGGCAGGCAGGAACGGTCCGGCGTAGCCCGGTGCCGCCGCGACGCCCGCGAGCACCGGAACAGAGCCTGACCTGGGCTGGGACACCGGTGCCGGGCGGTCGTCGTCGCTCATGGCGCTGACGCTAGGCACCGCCCGTGCGGCGCGTCCCCGACTTCGGAGGGGGTCCGGTGCACGTTGTGTGCCACCACGTGCAGGTCTCATGGCGACCACCCGGGGCACACACAGGGACGTCGTTCGGATGCCCTTCCGGGCAGCGCAGGCGCGTCGCCTTGCGGCGGCTGGACCCGGGGTGGATTGTCTGATTCGACGACGTCGGGACATGGCGGTCCGCTCTCACGTCGACGTGGGCACGGGCCGGACCGCGGAGCGTTCTTCGGAGGTCGTCGTGAGGTCGTTCCAGGCGCGTCGGACACGCCGGTGGGGCGGACCCACCGCCGCGGTCCTGGGTCTGTCGTTCCTCGTCGCGGGCTGCACCTCGGGCGGGGACGAGGACGAGACCACCGACCTCGAACGCGCCCAGGCGCAGGTCGCCGCCGCGGAGAAGGATCTCGCCGACGCGCAGGACGAGTCGCAGAAGGCGACCGAGGCGTTCTGCTCCGGCGGCACCGACTACGTCAAGGCGCTCGACCGCTACGGCGACATCATCACGTCCTCGGCCCCGACGGTCGGCGACGTCGTCACCGGCGGCGCCGACCTGCGCGAGCCCCGCGAGGACGCGCTCGCCGCCGGGCAGACCGCGCAGCGCGCCCGGCAGGACGTCGCCGACGCCGAGAACGCCCTCGCCGAGGCCAAGGCCGAGCTCGCGGCCGTCGAGGCGTCCGCGTCCGGGGTGCCCGTCGAGCCCGAGGAGTCGCCGACCGCCGAGCCGACGCCGCTCGCCCCCGCCGACGCGATCAACCGGGTCAAGCAGGCCGACGCCGACTTCACCGCGACGCAGCAGGGCATCACCGACGAGACCCCGCTCGACCAGGCGTCGCAACAGTTCAACGCCGCGGTCGTCTCGCTCGAGATGGCGTGGATGCAGCTCGTCGTGCAGGCGGGGTGCCTCGACGACCAGCAGCGGATCGCCGCCCAGGAAGCCGCGCGCGCCTACACGACTGCCCTGCAGCAGTCGCTCTCCGCCGCCGGGTACTACACGCTCGCCGTCGACGGCATCTACGGGCCCGGGACCGTCCAGGCCGTGCAGGACCTCCAGTCGACCCACGGCCTGCCCGTCACGGGAACGGTGGACAAGGCCACGGAGGCCGCGCTGCAGGCCGACCTCGCCGCCCAGGGCGCTGCCCAGTCGGCGATCGACCTGACCACGACAGCAGCCCTGCAGCAGACGCTCAAGCTCGCCGGGTACTGGGACGGCCCCGTCGACGGGCAGTGGACCGACGCCCTGACCGCGGCGCTCATGCAGTTCCAGACGGACCTCGGCGTGCCGGCCACCGGTGCGGTCGACGCCGCGACCGTGGCCGCGTTCGAGGCGGCCATCGCCGCGGCGAAGGCCCCAGCGCCGAGCCCGACGGAGGAGGAGCCGACGGACGAGGCGACGACGATGGACGAGTAGCCAGGTCGACGGCTCGTCGCCGGGTCAGCTCGTCCGATGTATCCGTGCGGCCCAGCCGCGGAGCGCGAGCAGAGCCGACCCGGCGAGCGCGAGCACACCCGCGAGCAGGACCGCGGCACGACCGTCGACGCCCGTGCTCGCGAGGACCTCCGTCTGCGGCCGGGTCGTCCGGTCCTGGCCGGCGCCGGCGCGTCGGGCGACCGGCGGCGCGGCGGCCGTCGGCGTCGGGCTGGGGTCGACGTCGTGCGCGGTGGCCCGCGCCGTCGTGCCGCCGGGCGTCGGCAGGACCGTCGGCCCCGGAAGCTCGGTCGGCACCGCCACTCCGGTCGGCACCGGGACCTCGGCGGGCACGGTGCCCGTGGGCACGGGGACCTCCGTCCGCGGGACCTCGGTCGGCTCCACCCCCGGCGGGAGCTCGGGACGGTTCCATGCGTCGACGGGGACCTCGACCACGGCCGGACCGTGGCACACCTCCGGCCCGCCGAGCAGGACCTCGTCGTGCAGCGTCGCGGTGTCGACGCGCACGTACCAGACGCACGCCCCGGTGGGGACCGGCTGGGGGAGCTGGGACCACCCGACCCAGTGCCGGTCGCCGAACGCCCCGGTCGGAGTGCCCTGCGTGACGGTGAGGCGGCTGGTGCCCTCCGAGCCGCCGAGGATCCAGCGGACCTCGACGGTGCCGCCGTTGCCCAGACCGGGGTCGGCGGCCGGGATCTCGACCCCGGTCGCGTCCACGGAGACGACGGGTGGATCGGCGACCGCGGCGGCCGAGGTGGCGGCGACGGCGCCGGTGGTGAGGACGAGAGAGAGGGCGAGGGGACGGACGAGAGACATGACGACTTCCTGTGCAGGGAGGGACGACGGAGAGAGGGAGATCGGTCAGGCGTCGCGGCGGCGCAGCAGCACCGTCGCGACACCGAGGGCCACGACGACCCAGGCGACGAGGTCGGCGGCACCGGCGAGCGGCGTGATCTGGGCGCCCGCGCTCACGGCGGTGACGGCCTCGCCGGCGACGGACGGCAGCGCGTCGGCCGCGGCAGCCCACGACGCGGGAAGCAGGAGGCCTGCGACGATCGGGAGCACCAGCACCAGGCCGGCGACACCCGCGACCGCGCCGGCCACGCTGCGCAGCACCGAGCCGAGCGCGAGCCCGATGAGTGTGACGCTCGTCAGGTAGAGCACGGCACCGCCGATCGCGCGGAGCGCCAGCGGGTCGGTCACGGCGACCGTCGGGAGGCCCGCGCCGCCGATGACCGCGTTGGCGGCCAGCACCGACCCGACGTACGCGGCGACGAGCGTCGGAACCACGATCCCTGCCAGCGCGACGGACTTCGCGAGCAGCGTGATACCACGGCGCGGCACGGCCGCGAGCGTCGTCCGGATCATGCCGGACGCGTGCTCCCGGGCGCCGACGACGGCACCGAGCGCGCCGACGACGAGCACCGCGAACGCGGTGCCGGTGAGGCTGAGGCCGAACAGGTCCGCGGCGGTCGCGGTGGTGGCGGAGGACATCGTGGTCGAGGTCGCGAGCAGGCCGATGCCGACGACCGTGACCGCGAGCGTGGCCGCGGTGATCCAGGTCGAGCGCAGCGAGGTGAGCTTGATCCACTCCGAGCGCACCGCTCGACGCGCGGTGACGTGGGTCGGGATCGGGCGCGGACGGAGCAGCGGCGCGGCGGGGGCGGAGACGGTGGTCATGACAGCGGTCCTTCGACGGTCGTGGTGGTGCCGCGGTAGCCGACCGCGGTGCGGGTGAGCTCCATGTACGCGTCCTCGAGCGACGCGGAGACCGTGTGCAGCTCGTGCAGCTCGACACCTGCGACGCTGGCGATCCCACCGATCACGGACGCGTCGACGCCGGTGACGTCCAGGCCGTCGGTCCCGCGGCGCGTGATGGTGACGTCCGGGCGGGAGAGCAGCTCGACGAGCTGGGTGCGCTGCGGGGTGCGCACGGAGACGTGCGTGGCGGTAGCTCCCGCGAGGATCCGGTGCATGGGCTCGTCGGCGACGAGCCGGCCCTGGCCGATGACGACGAGATGGTCGGCGGTGAGCTCCATCTCGCTCATCAGGTGCGACGACACGAGCACCGTGCGGCCCTCCGCGGCCAGGTCCCGCACGAGCGTGCGGATCCACAGGATGCCGTCGGGGTCCAGGCCGTTGGTCGGCTCGTCGAGGACGACGACCTCCGGGTCCCCGAGCAGGGCCGCGGCGATGCCGAGCCGCTGGCCCATGCCCAGCGAGAAGTGGCCGGCGGGCCGCCGCGCGACCGACGTGAGGCCGACGAGCGCCAGCACCTCGTCGACGCGCCCGGCGCCGATCCCGGCGGTCGCCGCGAGCGCCCGCAGGTGGTTCCGCGCGCTGCGGCCCTTGTCGATCGCCTTGGCGTCGAGCAGCGCGCCCACCGCGGTGATCGGCGCGGGCAGGTCGGCGTAGCTGTGCCCGCCGACGAGCACCTGCCCCGACGTCGGGCGGTCCAGGCCCAGGATGGCGCGCATCGTCGTCGACTTCCCGGCGCCGTTCGGGCCGAGGAAGCCGGTGACGAGGCCGGGGCGGACGGTGAAGCTGAGGTCGTCGACGGCGAGCGTGCCGCCGTAGCGCTTGGTGAGGTTCTGGACCTCGATCATGGTCACTCCTGGGGTCGTGGTGATGACCCCAGGCTGTCGCGGTGAACTGCTGCTCCGCGTCGTGCAGGTGCAGACACTTGCCGCGTACTGCGGACGCAGTACGTGTCAGTCGGCGCCGAGCCCCGCCTGGTACGCGAACACGACGAGCTGCGCACGGTCGCGAGCGCCGAGCTTCGTCATCGCGCGGTTGACGTGCGTCTTCGCGGTGAGCGGCGAGAGGTAGAGCTGCGCGGCGATCTGCTCGTTCGACAGACCCTGCGCCACGAGCGCGACGACCTCCTGCTCGCGCGGCGTGAGGTCGTGCAGCGCGGACGTGTCGACCGTCGTCGGGGTCGCCCGGTCGAGCAGGTGCGCGATCAGGGCCCGGGTCGCGACGGGCGAGAGCAGCGACTCGCCCGCGGCCACCGTCCGGATGCCGTCCAGCAGCGCCGCCGGCCGCACGCCCTTGCCGAGGAAACCGCTCGCACCGGCCCGGAGCGCGGCGAGCACGTACTCGTCCATCTCGAACGTCGTGAGGACCACGACCTTCACGTCCGCGAGGTCGGCGTCCGCGGCGATCTGCTCGGTCGCCGCGATGCCGTCGAGCCCGGGCATCCGCACGTCCATGAGCACGACGTCGGGACGCAGCGCCCGTGCCGCCTCGACCGCCGCGGCGCCGTCGGCGGCCTCGCCCACGACCTCCATGTCGTCGGCCGTCCCGACCAGCGCGGCGAACCCCGCGCGGATGAGGTCCTGGTCGTCGGCCACGAGCACGCGGATCACGGGGTCTCCTTCGTCGGTGCGCCGGTCAGCGAGGGAAGCGTGGCGTGGAGGCGGAATCCGTGGTCCGACGGACCGGCGTCGAGCGTCCCGCCCACCGACGTGACCCGCTCGCGCAGGCCGGTGAGGCCGAAGCCACCTCCGGCGGTCGTTCCACCCGTCCGGCCGATGCCGTTGGTCACGGTGATGTTCAGTGCGTCGCTCTGCCGCTCGATCGTGAGGAACGCGCGGCCGTCACCGTGCTTGTGCGCGTTGGTCAGCGACTCCTGCACCACCCGGAACGCGATCAGGTCGACGAGCGGCGCGAGCGGCCCGCCGTCGCCGGACCGGGCGACCGTCACCGTCAGCCCGAGGTCGCCCACGCGGTCGAGCAGCTCGTCGAGGTCCGCGAGCCCGGGGACCGGCGCACGCTCGTCCGGGCCGTCGGACGTCCGCAGCACGCTGACCAGTGCACGGAGCTCTGTGAGCACGGACTCGGCGGCGTCCTGCACGTGCCCGAGCGCGTCCTGCGCGTAGTCGGGGCGGCTCCGGAGGTACGCCTCGGCGACGCCGGCCTGCACGCCGATGACGGCGACGTGGTGGCCGACGACGTCGTGCAGCTCGCGCGCGATCCGTAGGCGCTCCTCCGTGACGCGCCGCGCCGCCTCGACCTCGCGCGACTCCTCGAGCCTCTCGGCCCGCTCGCGAGCGACGGCGATGAACTCCCGCCGCGACCCGACCGCCAGACCGATCGCCACGGCGATGGCCAGTACCGCGGTGATCGCGACGACCTCGGTGCCGTCCCACGCGCCCGACCGCGCCTCCGCCGCCACGGACGCCCCCAGGGCGACGGCGGCCGCGGTGACCGCCCCCGCCACCCGGTGGCCCCAGGCGGCCGCCGAGTACACCGCGACCAGCACGGGAAGGAACGTCCCCGACGCCGTGCCGACCAGCGACGTCGCGGCGACAGTCGCGACGCCCGTCACCACGAGGACCGGCACCACGGCGACCCGGCGCCAGGCCACCGCCACCACGCCGGCGAGCACGAGCAGCGTGTCCGACACGCCTGGTCGGAAGCCGTCGGACCACCAGTTCAGCAGCGCGACGACGAGCAGCACGGCGCTGCCGCACGCGTCCCGGAACAGCACCGGCCGCCCGCGCCACCACGTCAGCGCGCGCGTCCTCATGCCGGGCACGCTAGACGCACGGCACCCCCGCCGCCACGAGGGCGACGGGGGTGCTGTCACTGCGGGTCCACGGCCCCTGGGAGCAGCCAGGGGCCGGGACGATCAGACGTCGAAGTAGAGCTCGAACTCGTGCGGGTGCGGCCGCAGACGGATCGGGTCGACCTCGGCGGAGCGCTTGTAGTCGATCCACGTGGCGATGAGGTCCGGCGTGAAGACGTTCCCCGCGGTGAGGAAGTCGTGGTCGGCCTCGAGGTTGTCGAGCACCTCGGAGAGGGAGCCCGGGACCTGCTGGATGAGGGCGTGCTCCTCGGGGGGCAGCTCGTAGAGGTCCTTGTCGACCGGCTCGGGCGGCTCGATGCGGTTCTGGATGCCGTCGAGGCCGGCCATGAGCATGGCGGCGAACGCGAGGTACGGGTTCGACGACGGGTCCGGCACGCGGAACTCGATGCGCTTGGCCTTCGGGTTGGAACCGGTGACCGGGATGCGGATGCACGCGGAGCGGTTACGAGCCGAGTACACCAGGTTGACCGGGGCCTCGAAGCCGGGGACCAGGCGGTGGTAGGAGTTCACCGTCGGGTTGGTGAACGCGAGCAGCGAGGGCGCGTGCTTGAGCAGGCCGCCGATGTACCAGCGGGCCGTGTCGGACAGGCCGCCGTAGCCCTTCTCGTCGAAGAACAGCGGCTGGCCGTCCTTCCACAGGGACTGGTGCACGTGCATGCCCGAGCCGTTGTCGCCGAACAGGGGCTTCGGCATGAACGTGGCGGTCTTGCCGGCGGCGTGCGCGACGTTCTTCACCACGTACTTGAACAGCTGCACCTTGTCGGCCGACTTGGCGAGCGTGTCGAAGCGGTAGTTGATCTCCGCCTGGCCGGCGGTGCCGACCTCGTGGTGCGCGCGCTCGACCTCGAGGCCCAGGGCGTCGAGCTGCAGCGAGATCTGGTCGCGCAGGTCGGCGAAGTGGTCCACCGGCGGGACGGGGAAGTAGCCGCCCTTGTAGGGCGTCTTGTGGCCGAGGTTGCCACCCTCCTCGACGCGACCCGTGTTCCAGGCGGCCTCGATGGAGTCGATGTAGTAGTACGACGCGTTCTGCTTCGTCTCGAAGCGCACGTCGTCGAAGATGTAGAACTCGGCCTCGGGGGCGAAGAACGCCGTGTCCGCGATGCCGGTCGACCGCAGGTACGCCTCGGCCTTCGCGGCGACCTGACGGGGGTCGCGGCTGTAGGGCTCGTCGGTGTAGGGGTCGACGATGTGGAAGTTGATGTTCAGCGTCTTCTCCACGCGGAACGGGTCGACGTAGGCCGTCGACACGTCCGGGATCAGCTTCATGTCCGACTCGTGGATCGCCTGGAAGCCACGGATCGACGAACCGTCGAACATCTGGCCCTCGGTGAAGAAGGCCTCGTCGACCGACGCGGCGGGCACGTTGAAGTGCTGCATCACGCCGGGCAGGTCGCAGAACCGCACGTCGATGAACTTGACGTCTTCGCTCTTGATGAAGGCCAGGACTTCCTCTGGCTTGCTGAACATCCGCTGCTCCTCGGTTGGGTTTGCCCTGGGGCGGGCACAGGCGACGCTAGGACGGCTCGGTTTCTCTGCCGTGTACCGATTGTTTCCACGGTGTTACGGGGCCGTCGGTGGTGTAACGATCGTGCGAACTCCTGGGCGGACGTCCGGGTCGCGGCGGCGACCTACCCTTGAGGCGTGACATCACGGGAAGAGATGGGGTCGTGGCTCGAGGGTTCGGCACCGTCGACGGGCGGCACCCACCGGGGAGCGCGGCTCGGCCTGCCGCCGGACGGTCCGGGGTCGCTCGCGCGGCTGGGGCGACGGGTCGCGGCGCTGGCGATCGACTGGGTGGCCTGCCTCGCGATCTCGGCGGCGTTCTTCCCGGCGGCCGGCGGGTCCGGGTTCTTCCTGTCGAAGGGCGATCCGATGGTGACCCTGGGCATCTTCGCGCTCGAGAACGTGCTGCTCGTCGGCACGGTGGGCAACACGCTCGGTCACCGGATCCTCGGCCTGCACGTGCGCCGCGTCGTCGTGCCGCCCGCCGCGGACGCCCCGACGGGACCGCCGCACCTGTGGGCCGCGCTCCTGCGCACCGTGATGCTGTGCCTCGTGGTGCCGGCCGTGGTGTGGGACGGCGACGGCCGTGGTCTGCACGACCGCGTCGCCGGCACCGCCATCGTCCGTCGTTGACCGTCCGGCGCCCGCCGTCACGCGCGGGGCGCCGTCCACACGAGGCTGTACCGCCAGTACAGGTGCCGCCGCCAGCGCACGCCCGGCAGGACGTCGCGGGCGAGCCGGCGTACCTCCCCGTAGCCGTGGGACGGGTCGGTCATGGGGGCGCCGTGGTCCCACACGCCGCGCGTCCGGTCGACGACCGCCGCCACGGGCACCGCTGCGGCGCTGAGCGCGATGTCGGACGGGGTCCGCACGCCCGCCAGCCCGACGACGACGAGGTGGCCCCCGGGCGCGGTGAGCTCCCGCAGGCGCCGCAGACCGGCGTCGAGGTCGAGGTGGTGGAGCGTCGCGTAGCAGGTGACCAGGTCGAACTGCTCGTCCGCCGGGGTGTCCAGCACGTCGCCCACCAGGTACCGCAGCGACGGCTCACCGACGCCCGCTGCGCGCGCCTCGTCGCGCGCCCGGTCCACCTGCGCCGCGTCGACGTCGAGCCCGGTCACCCGAGGGGTGCCCGCAGCGTGCAGCTCACGCGTCAGACGACCCTCGCCGCAGCCGACGTCGAGCGCCGAGCGGGCCGTCGGCGCCCAGCGCAGCGCGAGCCGGTGGTAGTGCGTGTTGTGGTTCCAGCGGTCGTCCGCCACCTCGAGCCCCCATGCTGGTCGGTGTCGTTCCGTCCGACACCGTAGCGGGTGAGGCGCGCGAGGTCAGCGGCCGCGCATGCCCTTGCGGTCGGGACGCGCACGCATCGGGTCGACGCCCTTCGGGACCGGCATCTTGACCCCGCCCAGGGCGGTCAGCCGCTTGCTGACCTCCGCGACTTCCTGCTTGGTCAGCTGCGGCTTGAGCTTCTGGACGGCGCGGGGGAGCTTGCGCAGGGTCACCTGTCCCTCGCCGTCACCGACCTGGATGAGCGTGATCGGGGCACCCGAGATGACGCGCGCCGTGCGCTTGCGCTCCTGCTCGAGCAGCTTGCCGATGCGTGGAGCGGGACCCTCGCCGATGAGCACGACGCCCGGGCGGCCCACCCCGCGGAACACGAGGTCCTTCGTGCGCGGCTCGACCGCGACGGGCTCCTCCGAGAAGGTCCAGCCCCGGCGGATCGTGCCGAGCGCGGCGCGCGACGCACCGGGCTGGCCCTCGATCTGCGTGTACGCGGCCGTCTCGGCACGCCGGGCCAGCAGGAACAGCGCACCGAGGAACGCGAACGGCAGGCTGAGCAGCAGCACGTACAGCCAGTGGCCGATGAGAAGGCCGATGACCAGACCCACCACGACGATGCCGAAGAACGCCGCGAGCACGATCCACGTGACCGCCGGGTCGTTCTTGCGCGTCATCTGGTACGCCTGCCACACCTGGTGGTACCAGCGGGTCTTCTTCACCTTGGCGGGCTTGCCGGCGGGCGCAGCGGGGGTGGACGAGTCACGGGCCATGAGCCGGGAGTCTACCGAGTGCGGAGGTGCCGTCAGCGCGCCAGGAGGCTCGCCGCCTCCTGGCGGGACGTGGTCGGCTCGCCGAGGTGCGACAGGGCCTCCGGGATCGGCAGACCACGGCGGCGCATCGCCTGGCCCCACAGTCGTCCGGCGCGGTACGACGAGCGCACGAGCGGCCCGGACATGACGCCGAGGAAGCCGAGGCGCTCCGCCTCGGTCGAGAGCTCGACGAACTCCTCGGGCCGCACCCACCGGGACACCGGGTGGTGCCGGACGGACGGGCGCAGGTACTGCGTGATCGTCACGAGGTCGCACCCCGCTTCGTGGAGGTCGGCGAGCGCCTCCTTGGCCTCGTCGATGGTCTCGCCCATGCCGAGGATGAGGTTCGACTTGGTGACGAGTCCCTGCGCGCGGGCGCGGGTCAGCACCGAGAGCGACCGGTCGTAGCGGAAGCCCGGACGGATCGTCTTGAAGATCCGGGGGACCGTCTCGAGGTTGTGCGCGAGCACCTCGGGCCGCGACGAGAAGACCTCGTCGAGCAGCTCGGGCACCGCGTTGAAGTCGGGGATGAGCAGCTCGACGCCGGTGCCGGGGTTGACGTCGTGGATCTGACGGACCGTCTCCGCGTAGAGCCACGCACCGCCGTCGGCCAGGTCGTCACGGGCGACGCCGGTGACCGTCGCGTACTTCAGTCCCATCGCCTGCACCGAGGCGGCGACCCGGCGCGGCTCGTCCGCGTCGAAGTCGGCGGGCTTGCCGGTGTCGATCTGGCAGAAGTCGCAGCGGCGCGTGCACTGGTCGCCGCCGATGAGGAACGTCGCCTCGCGGTCCTCCCAGCACTCGAAGATGTTGGGGCAGCCGGCTTCCTCGCAGACGGTGTGCAGGCCCTCACGCTTCACGAGGCCCTTGAGCTCCGAGTACTCGGGGCCCATGGTCGCGCGCGTGCGGATCCACTCCGGCTTCTTCTCGATCGGCGTCTCGGCGTTGCGGGCCTCGACGCGCAGCATCCGGCGTCCCTCGGGGGCGATCGTCACGTCGGCCAGCGTAACCCGGCGCCCACGGCGCGGACCGCCGAGAGTCGCACGTCACAGAGTCGGGACCTCCGTCCCGTGCGCGGGGCGGGTCGGGGAGGAAGCGTGGGGAGATCGAACCAGGAGGAGGGGGACGGCCATGCGCGTGCTGGTGACGGTGGCGTCGCGACACGGCGCGACGCGCGAGATCGGCGGCGAGATCGCGGCGGTGCTGCGCGGCGCCGGTCACACGGTCGACGAGGTCGACCCCGACGACGTGGAGCACGTGCACGACTACGACGCCGTGGTCCTGGGCTCGGCGGTGTACGTGGGACGGCTGGCGGTGGCGCTGCGCGACCTCGTGGAGCGGCAGGGCGCGTTCCTGCGCTCGATGCCGGTCTGGCTGTTCTGGTCCGGGCCGGTGGGCGACCCGCCGATGCCGCCGACGGTCCCGGACGACGTCGACGTCGTCGCGGAGCACGCCGGTGTCGAGCAGCCGAAGTGCTTCGTCGGGCGGCTGGACCGCGGCGGGCTGGGGCTGAGCGAGCGCGCGCTCGTGGCGCTCACGAGCGCGCAGACCGGCGACTTCCGCGACTGGGACGAGGTCCGGGCCTGGGCCGTCTCGGTCGCGGAGGAGCTGAGCAAGCCCGCCACGACCGTCTGACGGTCCTGCTCAGACGAGGGCGGCGTCCCCTGCGGCGAGCAGCGGTGTCAGGGTGTCGGCGAGGTGGCCGCGGACCAGCGGCGTGACCTCGGCGATGGTCACGTGCCTGCCGGTCTCGACGGTCAGCGAGGTCACGTCGGCGTCGTCGATCCCGCACGGCACGATCCGGTCGAACTCCGCCAGGTCGGGGTCGCAGTTGAGCGCGAACCCGTGCATCGTCACGGACTTCGAGACGCGGACGCCGATCGCCGCGACCTTGCGCGCGCGCCGGCCCCGCGGGTCGCCGGGCTCGTCGGCCGCGAACCACACGCCGCTGCGTCCCTCGACGCGCTCGGCCCGCAGGCCGAGGTCGGCGCACGTGCGGATCACCGCCTCTTCGAGCGCACGGACGTAGCGGACGACGTCGATGGGCGCGGCGAGCCGGACGATCGGGTACCCGACGAGCTGGCCGGGTCCGTGCCAGGTGATGCGGCCGCCCCGGTCGACGTCGACGACGGGGGTGCCGTCGACGGGGCGATCCCACGTCGCGGTGCGCCGGCCGGCCGTGTAGACGCTCTCGTGCTCGACGAGCAGCACGGTGTCCTCCTGCTCGCCGGCGGCGACGGCCGCGTGGACCTCGCGCTGCCGCTGCCAGGTCGGCTCGTAGGGGAGGTGCCGGGTGCCGAGGTCGAGCTCGTCGAACCGCATGCGGGTCAGGCTAACCCCGTGGCGGGGTCGGGCTGCGCGACGACCGCGAGCAGCGTGCGCAGCTGCTCGGCCTGCTCCGGCGTCAGCCCGCGCGTGACCAGGGCGTCCGCGAGCGCCCGGTCCGACGCGGCGGCCAGGGCGCGGCGCCCGTCGTCGGTGATGCTGATGACGTGCCGTCGCCGGTCGTCGGTGTGGGGTGCGCGGCTCGCGTAGCCGGTGCGTTCCAGACGGGCGACGACCTTGCTCATCGTCTGCTCGGTCACGCCGCACCTCGCGGCGAGCTCGCGCTGGGAGAGCGGGCCCCGTGCGAGGTGCACGAGCGGCGGCTGGCTGGCGTGGCTGAGGTCCCATCCCGCGAGGTGGGCGTCCCAGTCGCGCTCGACGCGGCGCGCGGCCGCGGACAGGAGGCGACCGACGGGCCACTGGCTGGGGTCGGTCGACGTGGGGTCGACCTCGTGCTGCTCCACCGTCCGTCCTCTCGGTTTGCTGATCTGACGGTGCGACAGCAAGATACTCAGCATGCTGAGCAATCGACCCGTCGTCCGATCCGTGCTCGTCGCCGTCGTGCTGCTGGTCTGGCTCGGCATCGCCTCCGCCGGGGGCATGGCGCAGGGCAAGCTGTCGCAGGTCCAGACGAACGACGCGGCCGCGTTCCTGCCGTCGTCCGCCGAGTCCACCCGGGCCGCGGTCGCCAGCAAGGGCTTCGTCGACACGCAGACGCTACCCGCGCTCGTCGTGCTGCAGCCCGCGGACGGCTCGGACGTCACCCCCGACCAGGTCGCCGCCGTCGAGCGGTGGGCGCAGGACGTGCCGGGAACCGCCCTGCCCGCGGGCTCGTCGGGCACCTGGGAGGACTACCTCGTCGGGACGCCGGCGGTCGTCCCGTCCGAGGACGGCGAGGCGCTGCTCGTCGCGTTCTCCCTCGACGCCGACAAGGCCGACGGGCTCGTCGGCGCGGACGAGCGCGTCTCCAGCGCGTTCGTGACGACGCTGCGCGACTCGCTGTCGGACGACCTCGGCGCCACCGCCACCGCCGCCGGCGACGCGGGCCTGCAGGCGTGGGTCACCGGCCCTGCCGGGTTCGTCGCGGACCTCGTCACCGCGTTCGGCGGCATCGACGGAGTGCTCCTGCTCGTCGCGCTCGGCGCGGTGCTGCTCATCCTCGTCATCGTCTACCGCTCGCCGTTCCTGCCGTTCCTGGTGATCTTCACGGCCGTGTTCGCGCTGTGCCTCGCCGGGCTCGTCGTCTACCAGCTCGCGCTGCACGACATCCTCACGCTCAACGGCCAGGCGCAGGGCATCCTGTCGATCCTCGTGGTCGGCGCGTCCGTCGACTACGCGTTGCTGCTCGTCGCGCGGTACCGCGAGGAGCTCCGGCACGTCGAGCACCCCGCCGCCGCCATGGGACGCGCGTGGCGGGCCTGCCTGGAGCCGATCGCGGCCAGTGCCGGGACCGTCGTCGCGGGCGTGCTCTGCCTCCTGCTGTCCGACCTCTCGTCCAACCGCAGCCTCGGCCCCGTCGCCGCCATCGGCATCGCGTCCGCGTTCCTCGCGGTCCTCACGCTGCTCCCGGCGTTGCTGCTCGTCGGCGGACGCCGGTCGCGGGCGTTCTTCTGGCCCCGGGCACCGCACGCGGTGCCGGACGACGCGGGTGCGTCGAGGGCGGCCGTGCCCGACGGCGTGTGGGGGCGGCTCGCCGCGTTCGTCGGCCGCAGGGCGCGCACCGTCTGGGTCGTCACGGCGCTCGTGCTGTGCGGGTGCGCCGCGCTGCTGCCGATGCTCGACGCCCGGGGGACCAGCCAGGCCGACGTGTTCCTCACGCCCGTCGACGCGGTCGCGGGCGAGGAGGTCCTCTCCGCGCACTTCCCGGCCGGTGGTGTCCAGCCCGTCGTGGTCGTCGTGGACGAGGCGGACGCAGACGCGGTCGCGGACGCCGTCGGTGCCGTCGACGGGGTCGCCTCCGTCGCCCCCTACACCGGTGCCCAAGGTGCTCCCGGCGCTCCGACCGACGCACCCGCGAAGGTCGTCGACGGGCGAGTGCGTCTCGACGTGACGACCGACGCGCCGTCCGACTCGCAGGAGGCCGTCGCGACGGTCGACGGCATCCGGGACGCGGCGCACGAGGTCGCACCCGACGCGCTCGTCGGCGGTGCGGCCGCCGAGCAGCTCGACACCCAGCGGGCCTCCGAGCGCGACCTCAAGGTCATCGTGCCCGTGGTGCTGCTCGTGATCGGCGTCATCCTCATGCTGCTGCTGCGGTCGGTCATGGCCGCGGTCCTGCTGCTCGTCGCCAACGTGCTGTCGTTCGCCGCCGCGCTGGGCGTCTCCGCGCTCGTGTTCACGCACGTCTTCGGCTTCCCGGGCGCCGACCCCGTGGTGCCGCTGTACGCCTTCGTCTTCCTCGTGGCGCTCGGGGTCGACTACTCGATCTTCCTCATGACGCGGGTCCGGGAGGAGTCCTTGAGGCTCGGCACCCGTCCGGGTGTGGTGCGCGGCCTGGCCGTCACCGGCGGTGTCATCACGTCGGCCGGCATCGTCCTGGCGACGACGTTCGCTGCGCTCGGCGTCATCCCGCTGCTGTTCCTTGCGCAGATCGCGTTCATCGTCGCGTTCGGCGTGCTGCTCGACACGCTCGTCGTGCGCTCGCTGCTGGTGCCCGCACTCGTGCACGAGCTCGACCACCGCACCTGGTGGCCGAGCAGGCTCGGGCGGCGCACTCCCTAGAGTGGGCGGCATGGAGCAGCTGCGCGTCGGACTGGTCGGCTACGGGGGAGCGGGGCGCGGGATCCACGCGCGGCTGCTGCGCGAGGCGGGGCAGCGCGTGACGCACGTCGTGACCCGTAGCCGTGCGGCGCAGGTCGAGGAGGACTGGCCGGGCGCCGTCGTCGTGCCCGACGTGCCCGCCCTGCTCGAGCACGCGGGCGAGCTCGACCTCGTCGTGATCGCGAGCCCGACCGGCGAGCACGTCGCGCACGTCCTCGCAGCGCTCGACGCCGGGGTGCACGTGCTCGTCGACAAGCCGCTCGCGACCACCACGGCCGACGCGCAGCGTCTCGTCGACGCGTCGGTCGCGGCGGGCGGCCGCCTGACGGTCTTCCAGAACCGCCGGTGGGACACCGAGCAGCTCGCGCTGCGTTCGCTCCTCGAGACCGGTGCGCTGGGCCGGGTGCACCGGTTCGAGCGGCGCTGGGAACGGTTCCGGCCCCAGCCGCAGGACCGGTGGAAGGAGAACGACCCGGACGCCGGCGGCCTGCTGCTCGACCTCGGCGCCCACCTCGTCGACTCGGCCGTCCAGCTGTTCGGGCCCGCGGAGACGGTCTACGCCGAGCTCGCCGCGCGCACGACGCCCGCCGTCGACGACGTGTTCCTCGCGCTCGTGCACGCGTCGTCCGACGGCGAGCCAGGCGTGATCAGCCACCTCCAGGCCGGCTCGCTCGCCGGTGCGCCGGGACCGCGCACGCGTGTGCTCGGCGCCCGGGCCGCGTACCTCGTGACGAGCTTCGAGGGTGAGCCGACGCCGTTCGCGGCGCTCGACGACGCCTACGAGGAAGGTCGCCGCCCCGGCGAGCCCGTGCACGAGGGATGGCTCGTGCGTGGCGCAGAGCGCACCCCCGTGCCGATGCCGACCGGCGGGCACCACGACGTGTACCGGGAGGTCGTGCGCTGGGTCGTGGACGGTGGGCCGCCGCCGGTCGACCCCGCGGACGCCGTCCGGACCGCACGGGTCCTCGACGCGGCGCGCACGTCCGCCGGCGAGGGCAGGGTCGTCCGGCTCTAGCACGTCCGGCTCCGACCCGTCGCCGGTCGCGCGGCCTGGCCTGTGGACGAGCGCCGACGCCGGGTGCGACGACCCGGTTCGATGGCCGTCATGGACCGCTACCTCGTGCCCGGAGACGTCGCGAGCGCGCTCGGCACTGCCGGGTACCGGGTCGTCGGCACGGTCGGCCGCGACGGCACAGGATTCGCCGCGCGGCCCGTCGACGGCTCGGACCGGGGCGTCGAGCTGCACGTCGTCGCGACCGCAATCGACGACGTCATGCGTTCCCGCATCGCCCGGCTGCGGGCCCTGCGGCACGACCACCTGGTGCGGCTCCTCGACGCGGTCGAGCTGTCCCCGGGACGTGTGGGGCTCGTCGTGGAGCCGGCCGACGGGGTGACGCTCGACGAGCTCCGGGCGGCGCGCGCGCCGCTGTGCGACGGCGAGGCCGTCACGGTCACGGTGCCCGTCGCGGGCGCCCTGGCAGCACTGCACGACGCGGGCCTCGCGCACGGCATGCTCGACGCCTCGAGCGTCGTCGTCCGGCCCGACGGCCGTCCCCTGCTCACCGACCTGCGCGCCGCCGTCCTCGGGCGGGGCACGCCCGACTCGGACGTCACGCGGTTGCTGGCGACCGTGCTCGGCCAGATGGCGGGCGCCGACGCGCACCTCGCGTCCGACCCCGACGGGCCGACGCTCCGCGACGCCTTCGAGGAGCTGCTGCACACCCCGGAGATCCACCCGTCGCAGGTCGTCGACGCGTGCTTCCGGGTGGCCGAGCCGGAGGCCGTACGACTGCCGGACGCGGGAACCCGTGCGGCGGCCGACCTCGTCCGGGCTGCGCACCGTGGTCCCGACCCCGGCCGACCGCGGCGACGCGACCGGCGGCGACGCAGCGGGATCCGGGCGACTCTCATCGGGAGCGCCGCGCTCGTGCTCGTGGCGGCCGCGGGAGTAGCCGCCATCCGGATCGCCGCGCCCGCCGACGATGCCGCGGCTCGCGCCGACGGGCGGCCGGCGGAGGTCGCCGCCACGTCAGACGTCGACGCGGTCCACGACCGGTCCGACCCGGTCGGGGCCGCCGTCGAGCTGAGCCGGCGTCGCTCGGACCTGGTGGCGGCGGCCGACGGCGGTGCGCTCACGCAGGCCGAGGTCGACGGCGGTCCGGCGTTCACCGCGGACAGCCGCGTGGTCGCGGAGCTGGCGGGCGCTCACCTCGAAGGGCTGTCCGTGGCCGTCGCCGACGCGCGACCGATCGACGCGCCGGCGCCCGGCCTCGACGCGCAGGTCGTCGTCACGACGTCGATGTCGGCGCACGCACGTGTCTCCGCGGACGGCACGAGCCGCGTCGACGTGCCCGCCACGGCCGAGCGGACCGTGGTCCTGGGGCTGCGCTGGACCCACGACGGCTGGCGGGTCTGGGACGTCACCGCGCCCGGCTGACGACGCCCGGCGAGGTCAGCCCGCGTCGACCAGCCACGCGGACGCCGACGCGAGGTCCGGGTGCACAGGCCGGAAGCCGCTGGCGTCGAGCGCCGCCGGGATCGCGCGGATGGAGCCGAGCACCTCGGACGAGAAGTCGCCGAGCAGCGCCCGGAGCGCGAAGGCCGGCACCGGGACGGCCGCAGGGCGGTGCATCGCCCGCGCCAGCGCGCCGATCACGTCGGCGTTGCGGTCGGCGCGCGTCACCAGGTTCACCGGGCCATGAACAGGGGCGCCGAGGAGGTGCTCGATGGCCCGCACCTCGTCGGTCAGCGTGATCCACGGCCAGAACTGCCGACCCGAGCCGAGCCGCCCACCGAGGCCGACCCGCAGCAGGGGGAGCAGGCGCCCGAGCGCCCCGCCGTGCGGCCCGAGCACCACTCCCGTCCGCAGCAGCACCACCCGGGTGCCCGCGTCCTGCGCGGGGGCGGTCGCCGCCTCCCACTGCCGCACGACGTCGGCGAAGAACGTCGTGCCCAGCGGCTCGTGCTCGTCGATCTCGACCTCCCCGCGGTCGCCGTACGCGCCGATCCCCGAGGCCTGCAGCAGCACGCGCGGCCGGTCGTCCAGCCCTGCGAGCGTCACGGACAGCAGCTCGGTGGTGCGCAGCCTCGACGACAGCACCACCTGCTTGCGGCGTGCGGTGAGGGGCCGGCTCCCGGCGTTGACGCCCGCGAGGTCGACCACCGCGTCCGCCGCACGCAGCACCTCCGGATCCAGGCGCCCCCGGTCCGGGTCCCAGGCGACCTCGTCGGCCGACCGCGGGGCGCGTCGGACCAGCACCCGCACCTCGTGACCCTCGGCCCGCAGGTGCGGGACGAGGGCGCTGCCGATGAAGCCCTGGGAACCGGCGACCACCACGCGCATGCGGTCACCCTAGGGTGCGTTCCGGCAGCGCACGCGCCGGCCACCGGTCGGCGCCGCGGACGCGGCGTGCGAACGCGCGAAGGCCCGGGTCCCACGAGGGGCCCGGGCCTTCGTCAGGCGTGACCGGCGAACCGGCGCCGATGCGTCAGAGGCCGACCTCGGACTCGAACGCGCCCTCCTCGATACGGGCCTTGACCGCGGACAGGTACCGCGACGCGTCCGCACCGTCGACCAGGCGGTGGTCGTAGGACAGCGACAGGTAGCACATCGACCGGATCGCGATGACCTCGGCACCGTCGGCGTCCTGGATGACGACCGGGCGCTTGACGATCGCACCGGTGCCGAGGATCGCCGACGTGCCGCCAGGGACGATCGGCGTGTCGATGATCGCGCCGCCCGAGCCCGTGTTCGTCACGGTGAACGTCGCACCGCTCAGCTCGTCCGGACCGACCTTGTTGCCACGCGTCCGACCGGCGAGGTCGACGATCTTGCGCGACAGGCCCGCGAGGTTGAGGTCACCCGCGTCGCGGATGACCGGCACGACGAGGCCGCGCTCGGTGTCGACCGCGATGCCGACGTTCTCCTGGGCGTGGTACGTGATCGTGTTGCCCTCGAGCACGCCGTTGACCTTGGGGTAGGCCTTGAGCGCCTCGACCGCGGCCAGCACGAAGAAGGGCAGGAACGTGAGGTTGACGCCCTCGCGCGCCTTGAAGTCCTCCTTGGCACGGGCCCGCAGGCGCGCGACCTTCGTGACGTCCACCTCGACCACCGTGGTCAGCTGCGCCTGGCTGTGCAGGGCCTCGACCATGCGCTCGGCGATGATCTGACGCAGGCGGCTGGCCTTCTCCGTGGTGCCGCGCAGCGGCGACACCGATGGGACGCTCGGGGCCTTGGCGGCCGCCGGAGCGGCGGGAGCTGCAGCCGGGGTGGGCGCCGCGGCGGCGGCCTTGGCGGCCTCCGCCTTGGCGGCCGCCTCGAGGACGTCCTCCTTGCGGATGCGGCCGCCGACGCCGGTGCCCGTGAGCGTGGCGACGTCGACGCCCTTGTCCGCGGCGAGCTTGCGGACCAGCGGCGTGAGGTAGCTGCCGGACGCGGCGGGTGCCGGAGCAGCCGGCGCCGCGGAGGTGGCCGGCACCGGCGCGGGCACCGGGGCCGGGGTGGGCCCGGCGGCCGACTCCTGCTCGGCGGCCGGCTCGGGCGCCGTCTGCGGCTCCGGCGCGGACGGAGCAGGCGCAGGCTGAGCGGGAGCGGCAGCCGGCGCCGGGGCGGCGGCCTGGGGCGCGGCGTCGGAGCCGATGATCGCGAGCGTCGCACCGACCTCGACCGTCTCGTCCTCCTGGACGAGGATCTGCTGGACGGTGCCGGCCACGGGCGACGGGATCTCGGTGTCGACCTTGTCGGTCGAGATCTCGAGCAGCGGCTCGTCGACCTCGACGGTGTCACCGACGGCCTTGAGCCAGCGCGTGACGGTGCCCTCGGTGACGGACTCGCCGAGGGCAGGCAGCGTGACGGGCTCGCCGTCGCCACCACCGGCGGCGGGCTGCTGCGGGGCAGCCTGCTCGGCGGCCGGCGCGGGTGCGGCCTGCTCGTGCTCCTCGACGGGCTCCTGCGCGGGCGAGGCGGCCGCGGCCGGCTCCTCGGCGGGCGCCTGCTGTTCGGCAGCCGCCGGTGCGGCCTCCTCCTGCGCGGGAGCGGCGCCGCCGCCCTCGCCCGAGCCGATGACGGCGAGCGTCGCGCCGACCTCGACCGTCTCGTCCTCCTGGACGAGGATCTGCTCGACGACGCCCGCGAACGGCGACGGGATCTCGGTGTCGACCTTGTCGGTCGAGATCTCGAGCAGGGGCTCGTCGACCTCGACGCGGTCGCCCACGTTCTTCAGCCAGCGGGTGACGGTGCCCTCGGTGACGGACTCACCGAGAGCGGGCAGCTGCACGTTGTCGGACATGACCGCGTGTCTCCTTCGATCGTGTGGTCAGTTGTGAGCGTGCAGCGGCTTGCCGGCGAGCGCCAGGTGGGCCTCGCCGAGCGCCTCGTTCTGCGTGGGGTGGGCGTGGATCAGGGCGGCCACGTCCTCCGGGTAGGCCTCCCAGTTCACGATGAGCTGGCCCTCGCCGATGAGCTCGCCGACGCGGTCGCCGATCATGTGCACGCCGACGACGGGGCCGTCCTTCTGGCGCACGAGCTTGATGAAGCCGGCCGTGTCGAGGATCTTGCTCTTGCCGTTGCCCGCGAGGTTGTACTCGAGCACCTCGACGGCGTCCTCGCCGTGGACCTCCTTCGCGGCGGCCTCCGTGAGACCGACCGACGCGACCTCGGGGTGCGAGTACGTGACGCGCGGGATGCCGGACTCGACGATCGCCGGGGGGTTGAGCCCGGCGATCTGCTCGGCGACGAAGATGCCCTGCGCGAACCCGCGGTGCGCGAGCTGCAGGCCGGGCACGATGTCGCCCACGGCGTAGATGTTGCCGACGCCCGTGTGCAGGCGCTCGTCCGTGATGACGAAGCCGCGGTCGAGCGTGATGCCCTGCTCCTCGTAGCCGAGGCCGCCGGTGCGCGGACCGCGGCCCACGGCGACCAGCAGCACGTCGGCGTCGAACGTCTTGCCGTCCTCGAGCGAGACGTGCACGCCGTTGTCGTCCTGCGTGACGCCGGAGAAGCGGACGCCGAGGTTGAACGCGATGCCGCGCTTGCGGAACGCACGCTCGAACGCCTTGGAGAGGGCGACGTCCTCGTTGGGGACGAGGTGGGGGAGCGCCTCGATGATCGTGACGTCCGCGCCGAACGACTTCCACACGCTCGCGAACTCGGAGCCGATGACGCCGCCGCCGAGGATGATCGCCGACTTCGGCACCCAGTCCAGCTTCAGGGCCTGGTCGGACGTGATGACACGGCCGCCGATCTCGAGGCCCGGCAGCGACCGCGCGTACGAGCCGGTCGCGAGCACGATGTGCTGGCCGGTGTAGCGGGTGCCGTCGACCTCGACGGCGTCGGGCCCGCCGAGGCGACCCGTGCCCTCGACGACGGTGATCTTGCGGGACTTGATGAGCCCCTGCAGGCCCTTGTACAGGCCGCCGATCACGGTGTCCTTGTACTGGTTGACACCGGCCATGTCGATGCCCTCGAGCGTGGTCTTCACGCCGAAGTGCGCACCGTCGCGCGCGTTGTCCGCCAGCTCGGCGGCGTGCAGCAGCGCCTTGGTCGGGATGCACCCGTTGTGCAGGCAGGTGCCGCCGACCTTGTCGGCCTCGATGAGGGCCACGGTCTTGCCGAGCTGTGCGGCACGGAGGGCGGCTGCGTAGCCGCCGCTCCCTGCGCCCAGGACGACGATGTCGAAAGCGGTGCCGGTGTCGGCCACGTGCAACTCCTCATACGCAGGCGTGTGGTCTCGAGCTCGCCGACCATCTTGTCATCCCGGCCGGGTGGGAACGACCGTGGCGACCTGCAGATCCGTGTGACCCTCGGAACAGTCGTCCCATGACTGGTGCTCCAGGCACCCGTCGGGGGGAGCCCCTCGGCCCTGACAGACGGGGCGGCTACCCTCGACCGCCATGGGCCTGTTCTCGCGCCGACCTCGTCCGACGCCCACCGACGTGCCGAGCGACAAGGCGGCCAAGGACGCGACGATCGCGCACCTCACGGACTTCGTCGCGACCCGCGTCGGGGTCGAGGCGTACGTCGAGCCGCGCACCACGGCCGCGCCGATGACGGTCATGCTCGTCGCGACCGACGGCGAGTGGACGCGCCGGCGGGTCCCGGACGAGAAGGCCGCGGTCCAGCTCGCCCGGGACCTGGACATCCCGGTGTACGACGTGCAGCGCGTCGGCTATCCCCAGCGCATGCGCGACTACAACTCGCGCCAGAAGATCCTGCGCAAGCGCGGCGTCGTCTGACGCAGGCCCGGGCTCCCGGGCTCCACGACGACGGCCCTGCCCCGCCGTCGCAGGACCGGGCCGTCGTGCGCTGGTGTCAGGCCCCGGCGCGCGCCTCGATGAGCTGCAGCAGCGTGCGCACGCCCACACCGGTGCCGCCGACGGGCGTGTACCCGTGCGCGCTCTTCTCGTTGAACGCCGGACCGGCCACGTCGAGGTGCGCCCACGGCGTGTCGCCGACGAACTCCTGCAGGAACACGCCGGCGGTGAGCATCCCGCCGAACCGGTCCCCGATGTTCGCGAGGTCGGCGACCTTCGACTTGAGGCTCGCGCGGAGCTCGCCGGGCAGCGGCATGGGCCAGAACTGCTCGCCGCTCGCGTCGGCGGCCGCGACGACCTCGGCACGCACGTCGTCCGTGCCCATGACGGCCGACACGCGGTGGCCGAGCGCGACGAGCTGCGCGCCCGTGAGGGTCGCGATGTCGATGACGACGTCCGGGTTCTCCTCGACGGCGGCGACGAGGCCGTCGGCCATCACGAGCCGACCCTCGGCGTCGGTGTTGAGGACCTCGACGGTCTTGCCGCCGCGGATCGTCAGGACGTCCGAGGGGCGCTGCGCCGTGCCGGACGGCATGTTCTCGGCGAGGCAGAGCCACCCGGTGACGGCGACCGGCAGCTCGAGCCGCGCGGCCGCGACGACCGTGTGCAGCACGGCGGCGGCCCCCGCCATGTCGGACTTCATGGCCTCCATGCCGGCCGCGGGCTTGATCGAGATGCCGCCGCTGTCGAACGTGATGCCCTTGCCGACCAGCGCGACCTTGGCCTTCGGGCGGGACGGCGCGTAGGCGACCTTGACCAGGCGCGGGCCGCGGACCGATCCCTGACCCACGCCCACGAGCCCGCCGTACCCGCCGGCCGCGAGGGCCTTCTCGTCGAGCACGGTGACCTTGACGCCCTTGGCGCCCGCGTCCTTGACGGCGGCCTTGGCGGCGTCGGCGAACGCGGCGGGGAACAGGTCGTTGGGGGCGGCGTTCACGAGGTCGCGCGTGGCGTGCACCGCGGCGGCGATCACCTCGGCGCGCTGGACGGCGTCCTTCGCGGCGCGGGTGCGGCCGAGCGACGTGACGACCTCGAGGTCGCGCACGGCCGCGCGGGTGTCGTCGCCTGTGCGGTACCGGTTGTACGCGTAGGCGCCGAGCAGACCGCCTTCGACGACGGCCGCGAGGGAGTCCTGGTCGTCGGCGGGCAGCGCCAGGGCGACGGTCCCGGTCCCGGTGAGCTCGCGCGTCGCGGCACCCGCAGCACGGCGCAGGATCTCGGGCGTGACGGACGTCGCGGCGCCGACGCCGGTGAGCACCAGGACGGAGGCGTGCAGGCCGGTGCCGGGCACGCGGCGGACCTCGTCGGCTGCGCCGGTCACGCCCAGCGCGGCGCCGTCGCGCTCGATCGCAGTGCGCAGGTCCTTCGGCAGCCACGCGCCGCCGAGCACGCGCGGGGTGCCGTCCTTCTGGGCGACGGCCACGACCACGGCGTCGACGGCGAGGCGGGCAGGGTCCTGTGAGGTCAGCGTCACGGTCACCGCTCGATCGTATGCGGTCGGTGCGGGTGCACCCGTGCACCGCCGGTACGGTGTGGTCCCGTGATCGTGCCCCTCGCCCTGCTCGTCGTGCTGCTGTGCGTCGTGCTCGCAGGGTGGGCGACGTGGTTCGTCGTCCGCGACCGCGCCGTCGTGCTGCGCCAGCTGTGGGGCGGAGCGGTCGTCGAGACCGTGCTGGTCGTGCAGGCCGTCGTCGCCGCCGTGCTCGCCGCCACCGACCCGCCCGAGGGGCTCAGCGGCGGGCTGTTCTGGGGCTACGTCGTCACGCAGGCGATCGTCCTGCCGTTCGCGGCCGCGTGGGCGTTCGCCGAGCGGACCCGGTGGAGCTCGGTGGTGCTGCTCGTCGCCGCGCTGACCGTGGCCTTCCTCGAGTACCGACTGCTCCAGATCTGGGGGACCGTGTGACCGACCAGCGTCCGCCGCATCGCGCGACCGGGACCGGCCCGGGACGCCTGCTCGTCGCCGTCTACGGCATCCTCGCGCTCGCTGCGACCGCCCGGGGCGTCTACCAGGTGGCGACCAAGCTCGACGAGGCACCGGTCGCGTACCTCCTGTCGCTGGCGTCGGGCGTCGTCTACGCCGTCGCGACGTTCGCTCTCGCCACGGACCGGCGCCGCCTCGCCTGGATCACGGTCGGCATCGAGACCGTCGGCGTGCTCGTCGTCGGCACGCTGTCGCTCGTCGACGTCGGCGAGTTCCCGGACGAGACGGTGTGGTCCGGGTTCGGCCAGGGCTACGGGTACGTGCCGCTCGTGCTCCCGTTCCTCGGTCTGTGGTGGCTGTGGTCGACGGGCCGCACCCGCGCGGACGACCGGGCGCCGGGGGCCACCGACCACCTAGGGTGAAGGCGTGTACCGCCTGCTGTTCGACCTGGTGTTCCGGCGCATGGACCCCGAGAAGGCCCACGAGGTGGCCTTCGGCGTGATCCGTGGCGTCGCGCGTGTCCCGCTGCTGCGAGACGTGGTCCGCCGCACCTTCGCGCCGCCCGCCAGCGGCGCGGTCGAGGTGTGGGGCCGTCGGTTCCCCGCCCCGTTCGGCGTCGCGGCGGGCTTCGACAAGAACGCGACCGGCGTCGCGGGCCTGGCGATGCTCGGCTTCGGGTTCGTCGAGATCGGGACCGTGACCGCGCAGGCGCAGCCCGGCAACGACAAGCCGCGGCTGTGGCGCGTGCTCGACCAGCGGGCGCTGCGCAACCGGATGGGCTTCAACAACGAGGGCTCCGCGGCCGTCGCACAGCGCCTGGCGCGGCTGCGCGCGACCCCGGCGGGTCGTCGGCTCGTCGTCGGCGTGAAC
Source organism: Cellulomonas sp. (assembly GCF_017744555.1). Taxonomy (GTDB): domain Bacteria; phylum Actinomycetota; class Actinomycetes; order Actinomycetales; family Cellulomonadaceae; genus Cellulomonas. The sequence continues at coordinate 113,666 of NZ_JAGIBD010000005.1, forward strand.
ATCGGCAAGACGAAGGTCACCCCGGCCGAGCAGGCGCCGGTCGACTACGCGACGAGTGCGGGACGGCTCGCGCCGTACGCCGACTACCTCGTGGTCAACGTCTCTTCGCCGAACACGCCTGGGCTGCGCGACCTGCAGTCCGTCGAGGCGCTGCGGCCGATCCTCGAGGCCACCCGCGTCGCGGCCGACGAGGCGACCGCGCGCGTCGCCCGGCCGCCGGTGCCGCTCCTCGTGAAGATCGCGCCCGACCTGTCGGACGAGGACGTCGACGCGGTGGCGGAGCTCGCCGCCGAGCTCGGCCTGGACGGCGTCGTCGCGGTCAACACGACGATCGCGCACGACCTCGGGCCGGGTGGGCTGTCGGGGCCGCCCGTGCTCGCGCGCGGGCTCGACGTCGTCGCACGGCTGCGCAGCCGGCTCGGCCCGGACGCCGTCATCGTCGGCGTCGGCGGCGTCTCGACCCCGGCCGACGCCCGCGAGTACCTGGCGGTCGGAGCCACCCTGGTGCAGGGCTACACGGGATTCATCTACCGCGGACCGGCGTGGGCCTCGCGCATCACCCGTGCGCTCGCGGCCGACGCGGCCCGTCGCGCGGGCGACCGCAGCTCGGCGGCCGTGTGATGGTTGTCCGTCCGCAGTGGGAGTGGCGTTTCGAGGACGCCTCGGGCCGGGCGCTCGACCGCCCGGTGAGCCCGGTGTTCACGACGCAGTTCGACGCCGAGCAGTGGCTCGGGGAGCACTGGCGCTCGCTCGCCGAGCAGGGGGTGCATGCGGTGGCGCTGGTCCACGACGGCGAGCAGGCGACCGCGACGCTCGTGCTGAGCTGAGCGGTCAGACGACCGCGCGCACGGCCTGACCACCGGCCGTCGTGACCGACCCGAGACTCGCCCACGCGTCGGCGAGCCCGGTGACCGCCCGCACGAGCGTCTCGGGAGACTCGCTGAACGGCAGGCGCAGGTGCCGTTCGAAGCTGCCGTCGACCCCGAAGGCGGGACCGGGGACGAGCCGGACGCCGTGCCGGACGGACACCGCGGTGAGCGCGCTCGACACGGGCGCACCGAGGTCGACCCAGAGCGACAGGCCGCCTGCGGGAACCGGCACGCGCCACGACGGCAGGCGCTGACCGAGCAGCCCGACGAGCAGGTCGCGTCGCTCGCGCAGCACCTCGCGACGTCGGGGCAGCAGCTCGTCGGCCTGCGCGAGCAGCTCCGCGACGACCAGCTGCTCGAGGACCGCCGTGCCGATGTCGACGTTGCCGCGGACGGCGGCGAGCCGCGCGACGAGGTCGGGGTGGGCGCGGACCCACCCGATCCGCAGGCCGCCCCAGAACGCCTTCGACGCGGACCCGATCGACACGACCAGGCCCGACGCGCTCCCGTCGCCGGCGAACGAGGCGGGTGACGGGCCGTCGAGCGTGAGCTCGGTGAGGACCTCGTCCCCGACGACGACGGTGCGATGCCGCCGCGCGATCGACCGCACCCGCTCGCGCTGCTCGGCGTCGAGGCTCGTGCCCGTCGGGTTGCGGTGGTCCGGTATGAGGTAGACGAGACGCGGTGCGACCTGCCGGACGGTCGACTCGAGGAGGTCCACGTCGAGGCCGTCGGCGCCGCTCGGCGCCGGTACCGGACGGGCGCCGACGCGCCGCACGACCTCGATCGCGTGCGGGTACGTGGGGTGCTCGACGACCGCACGGTCGCCGGGCGACGCGTGCGCGGCGACCAGCAGGTGGATGGCCTGCTGTGCACCGGTGGTGACGAGGACCTGGTCCGGCGTCGTGGGCGTCCCCCGGCGGGTGTACCAGTCGGCGATCGCGGTACGCAGCACGGGCAGGCCGAGCGGCGCGTAGCCGGTGCCGGCGAGGTAGCGGGGGAGCGCGTCGAGCGCGGCCAGGTACGCGCCGTGCAGCGCCGAGGGGGCGGACGGGGCGGCGATCGACAGATCGGCGGCCTCGTCGTCGGTCTCGACCCACGTCCTGGCCTCGGCGCGGGCGCCGGGACCGGCAGGCAGCGTCGTCACCGTGCCGGAGCCGCGGCGGCTCACGAGGTAGCCCTCGTCGCGCAGCAGGTCGTACGTCGCCGTCGTCGTGGTCCGCGACACGCCCAGCGACTCGGCGAGCTCGCGCTCGCTCGGCAGGCGCGTGCTCAGCGGCACCGCGCCCGACAGGATCGCGGCCCGCAGCCCGTCGGCGAGCGCGGTGTACGCGGGGCCGGACCGCTGCCAGGCGCCCAGCACGGCCGCGAGGCGCGAGCCGGCCATGCGGCGGTCGGTCGGCAGATCAGTCACCGTCATGGCGCCACTATGACAGAAATGGCTATGCACGGGGAGGCCAAAGCACGTCAAGATCGCCACCATGGACGCGACGATGAGGGCCACTCTCGTCCCGATCGGGGTGGCGGCAATGATCGGACTCGTGATGGCGTTGAGGAGGACCGTGGCCCGCGACGGGTGGGGTCACCGGCCGCCGCCGACGTCGCGGCACGACTGGGCAGAGGGGACGACCGTGGAGATCGAGCGCAGCACGCAGGTGCACGCGTGACGGCACCGGTCCGCCGGGCCACCCAGCTGCTCGGCGGGCTCGTGCTCTACGCGGCGTCGATGGCGCTCCTCGTGCACGCCGGACTCGGGAACATGCCCTGGGACGTGCTCACGCAGGGCATCTCGCGGCACACCGGCCTGTCGTTCGGCACCGTCACGCTCCTGACGAGCGTCGTCGTGCTCGCGTGCTGGATCCCGCTGCGGCAGCGCCCTGGCGTCGGGACGGTGGCGAACGTCCTCGTGATCGGCCTGCTCGTCGACCCGTTCCTCGCCGGGCTCGACCGCCTGCCCGACCCGCTGCCGCTCGCCGTGCGGATCGCCATGGTCGTCGTCGGCATCGTGCTCAACGCGCTGGCCACCGGGCTGTACGTCGGCGCGTGCCTCGGACCCGGTCCGCGCGACGGCCTCATGACCGGGCTCGTGGCCCGGACCGGCCGCTCCGTGCGGCTCGTCCGGACGAGCATCGAGGTGCTGGTCGTCGCCGCGGGCTGGGCGCTCGGGGGCACCGTGGGCCTGGCCACGGTCGCCTACGCGGTCGCCGTCGGGCCGCTCGTGCACGTCTTCCTGTCGCGCCTGACGGTGCCGCTCCCGTCGGCCGTCGACGCCGAGCCCGAGCCGACCGCCGCGCCCGTCACCCGCTGACGGGACGACGAAGGGCCCCGGACGCGACGTCCGGGGCCCTTCGTGATGCGGTCAGCGCGAGGGCGAGTTCTTCGCCGTCTCGGCCGGGTCGGTGACGACCGCGTCGCCGAGGACCTCGTCGATCCGCGACATCAGCTCGGCGGGGATCTCGACGCCCGACGCCTTGACGTTCTCCGCGACCTGCTCGGGGCGCGAGGCGCCGATGATCGCCGCGGCGACGTTCTGGTTCTGCAGCACCCACGCGATGGCGAGCTGCGCCATCGTCAGCCCCAGCTCGTCCGCGACCGGACGCAGCTTCTGGACGCGCTCGAGCACCTCCTGGTTCTCCAGGAAGCGGCCGATCATCCGGGCGCCGCCCTTCTCGTCGGTGCCGCGCGAGCCCTCGGGCGCCGGCTGGCCGGGCAGGTACTTGCCCGTGAGCACGCCCTGCGCGACGGGGGACCACACGATCTGCGAGAGCCCGAGCTCCTGCGACGTGGGGACGACCTCCGACTCGATGACGCGCCAGAGGGCCGAGTACTGCGGCTGGTTCGAGACGAACGGGATCCGCAGCTCCTGCGCGAGCGCGTGGCCCTGACGGATCTGGTCCGCCGTCCACTCGGAGACGCCGATGTAGTGCGCCTTGCCCGCGTGCACGATGTCCGCGAACGCCTGCATCGTCTCCTCGATGGGCGTCGCGTGGTCCCACCGGTGCGCCTGGTACAGGTCGACGTAGTCGGTCTGCAGGCGCTGCAGCGAGCCGTCGATCGACTCCATGATGTGCTTGCGGGACAGGCCCATGTCGTTGGCGCCGCCGGGGCCTGTCGGCCAGAAGACCTTCGTGAAGATCTCGAGCGACTGGCGCCGCTCACCCTTCAGCGCCTCGCCGAGGACGGTCTCCGCCTTGGTGTTGGCGTACACGTCCGCCGTGTCGAAGCTCGTGATGCCGGCGTCGAGCGCCGCGCGGACGCAGGCCTTCGCCGTGTCGTTCTCGACCTGCGAGCCGTGCGTGAGCCAGTTGCCGTAGGTGATTTCGGTGATCTTGAGGCCGGATCGGCCCAGGTTTCGGTAAGCAACCATGGGCTCAACCCTATGTCGGCTCAGGAGGGGCGCTGCCCGTGCTTCACCTGGGGCTTGGGCATGCGCGACGGCCGGATCTGGAACGCGCGGATGAGCGCGTAGGACAGCGTGCCCTTGGGCGGTGCGTCGACGCCGAACTTCGCCGCGTAGACCTTCTTGAGCCCGCGCCACATGAACCAGCCGTCGATGATCGCGGCGAGCACGAAGACGTACAGCACGAGGATCGCGAGCGCAGCCAGCAGCGGTGCCGCGTTGCTCAGCGTGAGCTGCACGACGAGCAGCACGGCGGCCGCCGGGAGGATGAGCTCGGCGAGGTTCCAGCGCGCGTCGACGTAGTCGCGCACGAACCGGCGCTGCGGACCACGGTCCTTCGCGGGCATGAAGCGCTCGTCGCCGGTCTGCATCGCGCGGTACTCGCGGTCGCGCTGCTCCTTGGCCTGCTGACGGCCCGCCTTGCCCGCCGCCTTGCGGTCGGCGGGCACCAGGGGGCGCTTGTTCGCGGCCTCGGCCTCCTTGCGCTTGGGCGTGGGCCGGCCCTTGCCGTCGGGAGACGGGGTGGCCTGCGCCGTCACCGGCGACGCGTCCTGGGGGTCGTTGCTGCGTCCGAACACCCTGCCAGGGTAGTCGAGTAGCGTGGCCGCTCGTGACCTTCGAGACGCCCTCCGGGCCCGACGCCGGACGCGTCGAGACCCTCCGCACCCGCACCGCTGACGCCTTCCCCGCTCTGCGGGCCGACCTGGAGGCGCTGGTGCGGATCCCCGGCGTCTCCAACCCGGAGTTCGACCAGGGCCACGTCACCGTGAGCGCGTCGGCGGTCGCGGACCTGCTGCTCGGCGCCGGTCTCGACGACGTGCAGGTCCTGACCGCCGCGACGCCCGACGGCCGGCCCGGGGCGCCTGCGGTCGTCGCGCGGCGGCTCGCACCGGCCGGTGCCCCGACGGTGCTGCTGTACGCGCACCACGACGTCCAGCCGCCCGGCGACGACGCGGACTGGGTGTCGCCGCCGTTCGAGCCGACCGAGCGTGACGGCCGCCTGTTCGGCCGCGGCTCCGCGGACGACAAGGCGGGCGTGGTCGCGCACCTGGGTGCGCTCCGGGTGCTCGGGGACGAGCTCGGCGTCGGCGTGACGGTGTTCGTGGAGGGCGAGGAGGAGATCGGCTCGCCGACGTTCACGGCCTTCCTGCACGCGCACCGCGACCTGCTCGCCGCCGACGTGATCGTGGTCGCGGACTCGGCGAACTGGGCCGTCGGCACGCCCGGCCTCACGACGTCGCTGCGCGGGCTCGTGGACTGCACGGTCGAGGTCGAGGTGCTGCACCACGCCGTGCACTCGGGCCAGTTCGGCGGCCCGCTGCTCGATGCGCCGACCCTCCTCGCGCGCCTGGTCGCGACGCTGCACGACGAGCAGGGCGACGTCGCCGTCGAGGGGCTCGTGCACGCACCCGACCCGACGGTCGACTACGACGAGGCTGCCTTCCGGGCCGACTCGGGCGTGCTCGACGGCGTGCACCTCGCGGGGACCGGGCCGATCTCCGCGCGGCTGTGGACCCGGCCGGCGATCTCGGTGATCGGCTTCGATGCGCCCCGGGTCGCGAGCGCGTCGAACACCCTGACCCCGCGGGCGACGGCCAAGCTGTCGGTCCGGCTCGCGCCCGGACAGGACCCCGCGGCGGCGATGGGCGCGCTGCGTCGACACCTCGTCGAGCACGCGCCGTTCGGTGCCCGGGTCACGGTGACGGACGGCGAGCAGGGCAAGCCGTTCCAGGCGCCGCTCGACTCGGCGGCCATGCAGGCCGCGCGCTGGGCGTTCGCGGAGTCGTGGGGGGCCGACCCGGTCGACATCGGCATCGGCGGCTCGATCCCGTTCATCGCGGACCTGCTCGAGGTGTTCCCGGACGCGGCGATCCTCGTCACCGGCGTGCAGGATCCCGACAGCCGTGCGCACGGTGCGAACGAGTCGGTCGACCTGCGTGAGCTCGAGCGCGTCGTCCTCGCGGAGGCCCTGCTGCTCGAGCGGCTCGCGCAGGGCTGACGGCGCCGTCGGACGTCGTCCGGTCCCGGCGGCCGGCCCCTGCCGGCGTGGTGCGGCTCAGCGTGCGGCGACGTCCACCGCGCGCGCCCAGGCCGCGACGTCGTCCGGCAGCTCCGGGCTGGGCACCTCGCCGTCGGACAGGAGCGCGACGACGTCCGTCGCCGCGACCCGCTCGCCGCCTCGCCCGAGGAAGCGGCCCGCGACGACTCCGCGCGCGACGAGCTCGCCGCGCCGCGTGAACGTCTGCTCGAGGTACACCACGCGGGCGTCCCAGCCGAGCACGCGCGACGTCAGCTCGAACTCCTGCCACAGCGTCAGCGACCGCCGGTACTTGATGGTCGACGCCGCGACGACGGGGTACCAGCCGCGCTCCGCGAGCAGCCCGTACGCGCCCAGGTCCGCGAGCAGGTTGCTGCGGCCCACGTCCATCATCTGCAGGTACACGCCGTTGTTGACGTGCCGGTAGAGGTCGAGGTCGCCGACGTGCACGCGCAGCCTCGTGACGGACGGGTCGAGCAGACCCTGGCCGGGGACTGCCGGACGGGGACGCCACGTGGCGAGGGCGAGCTGGAGGGTGCGGATCACCCGTCGATGCTACTGACGAGTAACTGAGGTGTCCCTGAGACCCGGTCAGACGGGTGGGGCAGGGTCGTACTGGATACCCCGCCGCACGCCGCGCGCCATGTCGACCGACTCGAGCCGGGCCACCAGGTGCAGCGCCATGTCGATCCCCGCGGACACCCCGGCGGACGTGATGACGTCGCCGTCGTCGACGAAGCGCGCCTCGGTGTCGGCCAGCACGCTCGGGTCGAACGTCGCGAGCTCGTCGAACGCCGCCCAGTGCGTCGTCGCGGGCCGCCCGGCCAGGAGCCCCGCGGCCGCGTACACGAGCGCGCCCGTGCACACCGACACGAGCAGGGGAGTCGTCGCGCGCATGCGCCGCACCCACTCGAGGTGCTCAGGGTCAGCGGCGAGCGCGCGTGTGCCCTGACCACCCGGGTACAGGAGCACGTGCAGCGGGCCGACGTCGTCCGCGCTGCGGTCGGGCACCAGGCACAGACCCTTCGCGCAGCGCACTCCCGCGCCGTCCGCCGAGAACGTCACGACCTCGGGCCGCAGCGCCGAGTGCTGGGCCCACGAGCTGAGCACGTCGTACGGGCCGACGACATCGAGCTCCTCGGCGCCGTCGAAGACGAACAGGCCGACCCGCATGTGGCTGCCCGTGTTCACTCAGCACCTCGGTCCACTCAGTACCCCGGCAGCGCCAGCATCTGGTCGAGCGCGACGCGCGCCCAGTGGGCGTCGTCCGCGTCGACCACGATGCGGTTGACCACCCGGCCCGCGACGAGCGACTCCATCGCCCAGACCAGGTGCGGCAGGTCGATGCGGTTCATCGTCGAGCAGAAGCACACCGTCGAGTCCAGGTAGTGGATCTGCTTGTCGGGGTGCGCGTTCGCGAGCCGGCGCACCAGGTTGAGCTCGGTGCCGATCGCCCACGACGAACCCGGCTCGGCCTTGTCGAGCGCGTTGATGATGTACTCCGTCGAACCGACCATGTCGGCCGCGTTGACGACCTCGTGCTGGCACTCGGGGTGCACGAGCACGGTCACGTCGGGCACGGCCGCACGGATGTCGGCGACGTTGCGCGGCGAGAACCGGCCGTGCACCGAGCAGTGGCCGCGCCACAGGATCATCCGGGCGTCGCGCAGCTGCTGCGCGGTCAGGCCGCCGCCGGGCTTGCGCGGGTCGAACACGACGCACGCCTCGAGCGGCAGGCCGAGCAGGCGCACCGCGGTGTTGCGGCCCAGGTGCTGGTCGGGCATGAACAGCACCTTGCCGGTCCCGTCGAGGCCGCCGACCTGGTCGAACGCCCACCGCAGGGCGACGTGCGCGTTCGACGACGTGCACACGGTCCCGCCGTGCCGCCCGGTGAACGCCTTGATCGCCGCCGTGGAGTTCATGTACGTCACGGGCACCGTGTGCTCCGCGACCCCCGCGTCGACGAGCACGTCCCACGCGTCCTCGACCTGGTCGATCGCGGCCATGTCGGCCATCGAGCAGCCCGCCGCCAGGTCAGGGAGCACGACCTGCTGCGTGTCCGACGTGAGGATGTCGGCCGACTCGGCCATGAAGTGCACGCCGCAGAAGACGACGAACTCCGCCTCGGGACGCGCAGCTGCCTCGCGCGCGAGCTTGAAGGAGTCGCCCGTGACGTCGGCGAACCGGATGACCTCGTCGCGCTGGTAGTGGTGCCCGAGCACGAAGGCCCGGTCACCCAGGGCGGCACGCGCGACACGCGCACGCTCGACGAGGTCGGGGTCGCTGGCCGCCGGCAGGTCGCCGACGCACTCCACGCCACGTTCGGACGCGAGGTCGACGCCCCGTCCGAGGAGCAGGAGCGCGGACGGTGCGGGCTCGGTGAACGCGCGGGTCGTGGGAGTCGTCAGGCTCACGGGGTCGATCCTCGCACACGGCGTCGCTCCGGGATCCGGCGGTGTCCACCGCGCGACCGCGAGCGTCGAGCGGTGTCCACCGCGCGACGGCGAGCGTCGACGGGACGTCGGAGCACCTCGTGCCACGATGCACGGCGTGCACGTGCTCATCGCCCCCGACAGCTTCGGCTCGAGCCTCACCGCCGCCCAGGCCGCCGACACGGTCGCCGCCGCGTGGCGCGAGGCCGCTCCGGGCGACGACGTGCGCACGTGCCCGCTCGCCGACGGCGGTCCGGGGTTCGTGGACACGCTGCACGCGACGCTCGGCGGCGACCTCGTCCCGGTGACGGTCACCGGCCCGCTCGGCGACCCCGCGCCCGCGGTGCTCCTCGTGGTGGACGACCCGTCCGGGCGCACCGCGTACGTCGAGTCGGCGCAGGCCGTCGGGCTCCCGCTCGTCCCGGTCGACCGCCGCGACCCGACGCGCACCACGTCGCGAGGCGTCGGTGACCTCCTGCTCGCGGCCCGAGAGAGCGGGGCGACGCGCGTCGTCGTCGGGCTCGGCGGTTCCGCGACGAACGACGCCGGCGCCGGCATGCTCGCCGCGCTCGGTCTCGCCGGGCGCTTCGGCCGGGGCGGGGGAGCGCTCGCCGGGACCACCCAGGCGGACCTCGCCGACCTGCCGGCGGTGCGCGCCGCGTGGTCCGGGACGCAGCTCGTCGCCGCGACCGACGTCGACGTCCCGCTGCTCGGCCTGCACGGGGCGTCCGCGGGATTCGCCCCGCAGAAGGGTGCGACGCCCGAGCAGGCCCAGGACCTCGAGCGCGCGCTGGGTGATTTCGCGCACGCCGCCGCGGCCGCGCTCGGCGACGCGCTGCGCCCCGACCTGCTGTCGGGATCGCGACCGTCGTCCGCCGCGTCCCGGCTCGTGTCGGCGCCCGGCGCCGGTGCCGCGGGCGGGCTCGGGTTCGGCCTCTCGCTGCTCGGGGCGCGCCTCGTGCCAGGTGCCGCGTTCGTCGCCGACCGCACGGGTCTCGACGCCAGGGTCGCCGCCGCCGACGTCGTCGTGACAGGTGAGGGCCGGTTCGACTGGCAGTCGCTGCACGGGAAGGTCGCCGCCGAGGTGGCGTCGCGCGCGCTCGCGCACGGTGTGCCCACGGTGGTGCTCGCGGGCGAGGTGCTCGTCGGGCGGCGCGAGCTGTCCGCCGCCGGCATCTCCGCCGCGTACGCCGTCGCCGAGCACCCCGCAGACGTCGAGGCGGCCCTCGCCGACCCGGTCGGGTCGCTCCGCGAGCGTGCGCTTCGCGTGGCGCGGACCTGGTCACGGTGACGTCGGTGCGGGTATCCGGCGCGACTGGTCGTACGCTGGCGGGAACATCTGCACGCGCGCTGCTGTTGGGCACGGTTGACGTGAGGACGGCGCCCAGGCGCCCTTCTCGGGAAGACAGCGTCGGGCAGCCTTCGTGAGACAACCAGGAGTGACGATGAGCGAGACCACCGAGACCGCGACGCACGGCGTCCTGCTCACGGACGTGGCCGCGTCCAAGGTGCGCAGCCTGCTCGAGCAGGAGGGCCGCGACGACCTGCGTCTGCGCGTCGCCGTCCAGCCCGGCGGCTGCTCCGGCCTCATCTACCAGCTGTACTTCGACGAGCGCGTGCTCGACGGCGACGCCCTCAAGGACTACGACGGCGTCGAGGTCGTCGTGGACCGCATGAGCGTCCCCTACCTCGAGGGCGCGACGATCGACTTCGCCGACACGATCGAGAAGCAGGGCTTCACGATCGACAACCCGAACGCAGGCAGCGCCTGCGCGTGCGGCGGCTCGTTCAGCTGACCTGAACCCTCGGACGACCCGGCACCGGTCACTCGGTGCCGGGTCTTTCGTGTCTCCAGACCTCAGCGCGTGCGGACCGTGATCGCATGCACGCCGTCGTCCTCCGTGGCCGACACCAGCTCGTGACCGCGCATCCGGGCCCACGCCGGCACGTCGTGGACCGCGGCGGGGTCCGTCGCCAGGACGGTGAGCTCGGTGCCGGCGGGCACGTCGCGCGCGGCCCGTGCCAGACGGATCACGGGGGCCGGGCACCGCAGCCCGCGTGCGTCGACGACGACAGCGGAGTCCGGGGACGTCACAGGCCCGCCACCCCGAACGCGTCCCGCACCCGTGCGACGACCGACGGCAGTGCGACGAGGAACCGGTCGACGTCCGCCGGTGCGAGGTCGCGCGGCAGCCCGAGCCGCACGTTCCCGTGCGTGAGCACCCCCATCGCGGCCAGGACGTGGCTCGGCTCGAGCGCGCTCGACGTGCACGCCGAGCCGGAGCCGACCGCGAACCCGAGCGCGTCGAGACCGCCGACGAGCGCCTCGCCGTCGACGTAGAGGCACGAGAACGTCACGACGTGCGGCAGCCGGTCGACGGGGTCGCCGACCACGTCGACGTCGGGCACGTCCGCGCCGACCCGGTCCCGGATGCGGTCGACGAGCGCGCGCCGCAGCGAGTCCTGAGCCGCGCGGTCGGCCTCGGCGACCTGCAGCGCGACGGCGGCGGCCAGCGCGGCGGGCACGCTCACACCGCCCGGGAACCAGCGGTCCTCGTCGTCGGGGCGGTCGGGGGAGCGGCGCACGCCGGGGCGGGTGACGAGGACGCCGATCCCGGCGGGACCGCCCCAGTCGCCGGCGTCGCCGGCGAGCAGGTCCCACTCGGGACCCACGGGGACGTGACCGAGGCTGGCCCCGGCGTCGACGAGCAGCGGCACACCCGCTCGTCGAGCCGCCTCGTGCGCGGCCGCGACCGGCTGGAGCGTGCCCACCTCGCCGTTCGCGTGCTGCAGGGCGGCGAGCGCCACCCCGCCGCCCTCGACGGCGGCGACGAACGCGTCGAGCTCGACACGGCCGAACCGGTCGACGGGCACCGCGACCCGTGCGTCCGGAGCGACGCGGTCGGCGGCGGCGTGGACCGCGGCGCGCTCGACCGCGCTCACGACGACCTGGCGGCCGACCCGGCGTCGACCCGCGGCGACCGCGAGCACCGCGGAGTGCAGGGCGGCGGTGTGCGACGGCGCGAGGTCGACGTCCTCGGTCCGGACCCCGACCACGGACGCGATCGCCTCCCGGGCGCCGTCGAGCAGCATGCGCGCCCGGCGACCCTCGGTGTGCAGCCGGCGGGGGTCGGCCCAGCCCTGGTCGAGCGCCTCGACGAACGCGGCACGCGCCTGCGGCAGGAGCGGCGCACGGCCGCCCGCGTCGAGGAACACGCGCGACGCAGCCCCCGACGAGGTGGCGTGCGTCACACCGGCGGGGGCGGGGTCGTCGTCGTGCTGAGGCGTCACCCCCGCACGGTAGTCCGCCCCTGCGCTCCACGAGCGCGCGCTCGGCGGATGTGCGCGCCGTGTGACGGTGCTGACACCGCGTCGCCAACCGGTGTCGTCCGCACGAAAGGCCGTGGTCGGCACGCTAGGCTGCACAGGTCGAGGACGAAGGTCCCGGGTGGTGTCTCCAGTACCAGGTGGGCACGCTGACGGGACAGCGAGTGAGAGGTCCCCTGTGCACCCGGACACCCCCCGCCGGACGCGTCGTCCGGCCCTGAAGTGGGCCGGACTCGCAGCCGTGGTCGCGGTCGCCCTGAGCGGATGCTCCGCCGAGGTCGAGCGCGGCTGGCTGCCCGGCAGCTCCGAGAACGAGATCACCGACCAGACCGGCCGGATCGTCAACCTGTGGGTCGGCTCGTGGATCGCCGCGCTCATCGTCGGCCTCATCACCTGGGGCCTGATCCTGTGGTGCGTCGCGGTCTACCGGAAGCGCAAGAGCGACAGCACGCTGCCCGTGCAGCTGCGCTACCACGTCCCGCTCGAGGTCATGTACGTGATCCTGCCGATCATCATGGTCGGCGTGCTCTTCTACTACACGAACCGGGACACCACGGCGATCCAGGACACGTCCTCGCCGGCGCAGAACCACGTCCAGGTGATCGGCAAGCAGTGGAGCTGGGACTTCAACTACCTCGACGACGACGCGTACGAGACCGGCCAGCACGCGCAGGACGTCGGCTCCGCCGGCACCGGCGTGCTCCGCGACCAGGTGACGCTCTGGCTCCCGGTCGACGAGAAGGTCGAGTTCACGCTCGACTCGCGTGACGTCATCCACTCGTTCTGGGTGCCCGCGTTCCTCTACAAGATGGACATCATCCCGGGCAAGACGAACACCTTCCAGGTCACCCCGACCGAGATCGGCTTCTACGAGGGCAAGTGCGCCGAGCTCTGCGGCGAGTACCACTCGTCGATGCTGTTCAACGTCAACGTCGTGAGCCGCGAGGACTACGACAAGCACATCCAGGAGCTGAAGGACAAGGGTCAGGAGGGCTCGCTCGGTCTCGAGTACAGCCGCCAGCAGGACCTGGCCGAGGTCCCTCAGGAAGGTGAGAACTGATGGCCGCCGTCGCGGAGCACATCCCCGGCCTGGCGCCGTCGCGCCAGACGCTGGGTCGCACGGTGATCAAGTGGATCACCTCGACCGACCACAAGACGATCGGGTACCTCTACCTGATCACGTCGTTCGTCTGGTTCGCGATCGGCGGCATCCTCGCGCTGCTGATCCGCGCCGAGCTGTTCGCGCCCGGGATGGACGTCTTCCAGTCCCGTGAGCAGTACAACCAGGCGTTCACGATGCACGGCACGATCATGCTGCTGCTGTTCGCGACACCCCTGTTCGCGGGTTTCGCGAACGTGATCATGCCGCTGCAGATCGGTGCGCCCGACGTCGCGTTCCCGCGGCTCAACATGTTCGCGTACTGGCTGTTCTTCTTCGGCGGCACGATCGCCGGCGCCGGATTCTTCACGCCGCAGGGCGCCGCGTCGTTCGGCTGGTTCGCCTACGCACCGCTGTCCGACACGGTGTACTCGCCGGGCCTCGGCGGCGACCTGTGGGTCTTCGGCCTCGCGCTCGCCGGTTTCGGCACGATCCTCGGCGCGGTCAACTTCATCACCACGATCGTCACCATGCGCGCACCCGGCATGACGATGTTCCGGATGCCGATCTTCACCTGGAACACCCTGGTGACGTCGCTCCTGGTCCTGATGGCCTTCCCGCCGCTGGCCGCCGCGCTGTTCGCGCTCGGCGCCGACCGCCGGCTCGGTGCGCAGGTGTTCAACCCGGACAACGGCGGCGCCATCCTCTGGCAGCACCTGTTCTGGTTCTTCGGGCACCCGGAGGTCTACATCATCGCGCTGCCGTTCTTCGGCATCGTGACGGAGATCCTGCCGGTGTTCAGCCGCAAGCCGATCTTCGGCTACAAGGGCCTCGTCTACGCGACGATCGCGATCGCGGCCCTGTCCGTCACCGTGTGGGCGCACCACATGTACGTCACAGGCTCGGTGCTGCTGCCGTTCTTCTCGTTCATGACGATGCTCATCGCCGTCCCGACCGGTGTGAAGTTCTTCAACTGGATCGGCACGATGTGGCGCGGCAAGCTCACGTTCGACACGCCGATGCTGTGGACGATCGGCTTCCTCGTCACGTTCCTCTTCGGCGGTCTGACGGGCATCATCCTGTCCAGCCCGACGCTCGACTTCCACCTGTCCGACTCGTACTTCGTCGTGGCGCACTTCCACTACGTCGTGTTCGGCACGGTCGTGTTCGCGATGTTCGCGGGCTTCTACTTCTGGTGGCCGAAGATGACGGGCCGGATGCTCGACGAGCGCCTCGGCAAGATCCACTTCTGGCTGCTGTTCGTCGGCTTCCACACGACGTTCCTCATCCAGCACTGGCTCGGTGTCGCAGGCATGCCGCGTCGCTACGCGGACTACTCGCCCGACGACGGGTTCACCTGGATGAACCAGGTCTCGACGGTCGGCGCGTTCATCCTCGCGTCGTCGACGCTGCCGTTCCTCTGGAACGTCTACACGACGTGGCGAAACGCCCCGCTCGTGACCGTGGACGACCCGTGGGGCTACGGCGCGTCGCTCGAGTGGGCGACCAGCTGCCCGCCGCCGCGGCACAACTTCACGTCGCTGCCCCGCATCCGGTCGGAGCGCCCCGCGTTCGACCTGCACCACCCTGAGGTCGCGGCGATGGACCACGTCGAGCCGAACGCGGGGATCCTCGACTGGGAGGCCGACCGCGTGGGTGAGACCGAGGTCGCGGTCGACCGCGTCGTGGACGGCAAGGGCGAGCCTGAGCAGTCCACCGCGACGATCGTCGAGGACCGTCCCGCCGACCGGACCGACGAGGAGAATGACCGGTGAGGCTCGAGACCAAGCTCTTCCTGTACGGGGTGCTCTTCTTCGTCCCCGTGGGCCTGATCTACGCGTGGTGGAGCGGCGGTGAGCCGGTCGGCATGATCGGGATCCCGCTCGTCGGCGGCCTGGTCGGGATGATCGGCGCGTACTTCGCGCTGCTGTCCCGCCGGATCGACCCGCGCCCCGAGGACGACGAGCTCGGCGAGATCGAGCAGGGCGCCGGCGACCAGGGCGTGTACAGCCCGTGGAGCTGGTGGCCGCTCGTCATCGGCGCGGCCGCGGCGATCGTCTTCGCCGGGTTCGCCGTCGGGTTCTGGCTCTCGTACATCGGTGTCGCGCTCGGCATCATCGGCCTGGTCGGCTGGGTGTTCGAGTTCTCGCGGGGCCAGCACGCCCACTGAGTCATCCCCCTGAGGGGGCGTCCGGACGCTGCACGCGTCAGGGGCGCCCCCTCAGTCGTCTCCATGGCCGTGCGAACCCGCCGTTCGGGCACGGAGGACGTCCTGGGCGGCCTGGAGGATCTGGGCCGGGTCGGTCCTGACGAGGACCCCTCCCGAGAACCTCCGGTCCCGTGTGACTTCGTGCAGGCCTGCCGGTGCCTCGAAGGCGGCGGCGGACGCGTCGTCGGTGAACTCCGCCTCGGCGAGCACCAGCCCCGTGAGCGCCCCGCGGAAGACGTCGTACCCCAGCGGCGGTACCGACCGGCGTTCCTTCGTCAGCACGGCCGCGGGCAGGGTCGCGAGCAGCGCGTGCTCGGAGGTCGACACGTAGATGGTCGTCAGCTCGCCCCACGGCTCGCCCGGCAGCTTCTGCGTCAGCTTGTGCACCGCCGGGCCCGACCGGTCGACCTCCTCGACCGTGCGCAGGCGCAGGCGCGTCCCGTCGAGGTACCGGTCGGTGATCAGCCGGCGGCGCACGACGTCGGCGTCCGGCGGGGGAGCGGCGCACAGGAACCGGCGCTCACGCTCCGTCCGGGCGTAGGCGGACCGCACGATCATGGCCTTCCTCGGAGACGGCAGAGGGCCGCCCGCTGGTGCGGACGGCCCTCCGACGGGGTCGGCGACGACTCAGAGCGACGGGACGATGAGCCCCGACGTCTGCGAGCGGGCGCGGTCGAAGCGCGCGGCGGCGTCCGTCCAGCTCACGATGTTCCACCAGGCCTTGACGTAGTCCGCCTTGACGTTCACGTAGTCCAGGTAGAAGGCGTGCTCCCACATGTCGAGGACCACGACCGGGACCAGGCCCAGCGCGATGTTGCTCTGCTGGTCGTACAGCTGCACGACCACGAGCTTCGAGCCGATCGAGTCCCACGCGAGGATCGACCAACCGGAGCCCTGGATGCCCAGCGCGTTCGCGGCGAAGTGCTTCTGGAAGCCCTCGAACGAGCCGAAGAACTCGTCGATCGCGGCGGCCAGCTCGCCCTCGGGGCGGTCGCCGCCCTCGGGCGACAGGTTCTGCCAGAACACCGAGTGGTTGACGTGGCCGCCCAGGTTGAACGCGAGGTTCTTCTCGTGCAGGTTCACCGCGGCGAAGTCGTCGGCCTCGCGGGCCGCCGCCAGCTTCTCGAGGGCGGTGTTGGCGCCCGTCACGTAGGCGGCGTGGTGCTTGTCATGGTGCAGCTCCATGATCCGCCCGGAGATGTGCGGCTCGAGGGCCGCGTAGTCGTAGGGCAGGTCCGGAAGCGAGTAGTCAGCCATGCGTGAGTACCTCTCCTGCTCAGGCCGCGACCGTCTGCTACGGCAGCGGGGATAGACGAAGCGGGCGGCTCGCCGTCAACGGCGAGCCGCCCGACTCCACGGTCAACTCTTGCTCAGGATCAGCGATTCCGCTTTTCCGGGTGCGTCTCGTCCGTCGGAGCGACGAAGTGCTGGCCGCCGCCGACGGCACCGGTCAGCTCGCCGTGCGCGCCCGCCGGCTCGAGAACGTCGTGCTCGCCGTGCGAGTGGGCCGCGGCCAGCTCGGCGGGCGTCACGGGGTCGATGCGGTCCTCGTAGAACATCTCCGAGAGCCGCTGACGGATGCGGTCCGCGCGGTACCCCTTGCGGCGCACGCCGCGCGAGTCCTCCGCCGGCTCGATCTCGAGCGGGCGGATCGCGTCGTG
The DNA here is from genome assembly GCF_017744555.1 of Cellulomonas sp. Taxonomy (GTDB): domain Bacteria; phylum Actinomycetota; class Actinomycetes; order Actinomycetales; family Cellulomonadaceae; genus Cellulomonas. Next base: position 130,701 of record NZ_JAGIBD010000005.1, read on the forward strand.
CTGCACCCGCAGCCAGCGCTCGTGAGCGTCCAGCGGCTTGTGGACCTCGATGTACTCGCCGCTCGCGAACCGCACGATGCGACCGGTCTCGTGACCGTGCAGCACCAGCTCGCGGTCCTTGCGCTGCAGACCGAGGCAGATCCGCTTCGTGATGTAGAACGCGAACCACGGGCCGAGGAACAGCAGCACGCGGAACGTCCACGTGATGTCGTTGATCGACAGGTGGAAGTGCGTCGCGATCAGGTCGTTCGACCCGGCGAGCACCAGGATGAAGAACGCCACCAGGAGCGAGACGCCGAACGCCGTGCGGAACGGGCGATTGCGGGGGCGGTCGAGGATGTGGTGCTCGCGCTTGTCGCCCGTGGCCAGGGCCTCGACGAACGGGTAGGCGGCGAGCAGCGTGAACAGGACCCCGGGCACGATCATCGCGGGGATGATGACGTTGAGCGGGATCGTGAACCCGGCGATGACGATCTCCGCCGCACCCGGCATGAGTCGCAGCGAGCCCTCGAGGAACAGCATGTACCAGTCGGGCTGGGCACCGGCGGACACGGGCGACGGGTCGAACGGGCCGTAGTTCCACACCGGGTTGATCGACATCGTCGCGCCCATGAGTGCGATGACGCCGAACACGATGAAGAAGTAGCCGCCGGCCTTCGCGGTGTAGACGGGGAAGACCGGGTAGCCCACGACGTTGCTGTTCGTGCGGCCGGAGCCCGGGAACTGCGTGTGCTTGTGCAGCACGACGAAGAACAGGTGCAGGCCGATGAGCGCGAGGATCAGGCCGGGCACGAGCAGCACGTGCACGGTGAACAGTCGCGGGATCAGGTCCTGACCCGGGAACTCGCCGCCGAAGATGAAGTACGACATGTAGCTGCCGATGATCGGGATCGCCCGGACGACACCGTCCGTGATGCGCAGGCCGTTGCCGGAGAGCACGTCGTCGGGGAGCGAGTAGCCCGAGAAGCCGGCGGCGAGGCCGAGGATCAGCAGCGTGAAGCCGACGACCCAGTTGAGCTCACGCGGCTTGCGGAACGCACCCGTGAAGAAGATGCGCATCATGTGCGTGACGATCGCGGCCATGAAGATCAGCGCCGCCCAGTGGTGGATCTGCCGCATGAGCAGACCGCCACGGACCTCGAACGACAGCCGCAGCGTCGAGGCGAACGCCTCCGACATCTCGACGCCCTGCATGGTCGGCCACGGTCCGTTGTAGACCGTCTCGTTCATGCTCGGCACGAAGAACATCGTGAGGAACACGCCCGAGATGAGGATCGTGATGAAGCTGTAGAGCGCGATCTCGCCGAGCAGGAACGACCAGTGGTCGGGGAAGATCTTGCGCGCGAACGTCTTGACGGCGACACCGATCCCGGTGCGCTGGTCGAGGTAGTCCGCCGTGCCTGCTGCGGCGCGCGCGGTCCGCGTGGGGGTCGAGGTCGTCGTCGTCACTTCAGACGCTCCCAGAAGCTCGGGCCGATGGGCTCGTGGAAGTCGCTCTGCGCGACCAGGTAGCCCTCGTCGTCAACGGTGATCGGCAGCTGCGGGAGGGGCCGCTTCGCCGGTCCGAACACGACCTTCGCACCGTCCGCCACGTCGAACGTCGACTGGTGGCACGGGCAGAGGAGGTGGTGGGTCTGCTGCTCGTAGAGCGCGACCGGACAACCCACGTGGGTGCAGATCTTCGAGTACGCGACGATGCCGTTGTACGACCAGCCCTTGCGGTTCGGAGCCTCCTTGAGGTCCTCGGGCGCGAGCCGGACGAGCAGGACGACGGACTTCGCCTTCTCGTCGAGCGGGTGAGGCTCCTCGTGGAGGCCCTCGGGGATCACGTGGAAGACGGAACCGATCGTGACGTCCGACGCCTTGATCGGGCGGCCGTCGGGGTCCGTCGTGAGCTTGAGGCCCTTGCGCCACATCGTGCGCTTGAACTTCGAGACGTCCCAGTCCTCGCCGATGTTGCCGATGAGCGGCAGCACGATCGAGAGCGGGAAGAGCGCGAGCGCGCCGATCATCGAGACCTTGAGAACTCCGCGGCGACCGATGGCCGAGTCCTCGGCACCTTCCTTCAGGACGGCGACGGCGGTCTCGCGCGTCGCGTCGTCGCTGCGCAGGGCGTGCCGGTCCTCGGACTTCTCGTGGTCGTTCATCAGCGACTTGGCCCAGTGGACGGCCGCGGTGCCGATGCCGAGCAGCGCGAACGCCATGCTCAGGCCGAGCGTGATGTTGGAGCGCCGCATCGTCTCCGGGGTCTCGCCCGGGGGGAACGCGAAGTACGCGACGATGAACGCGAGCGTGCCGAGGATCGAGATGGTGAACAGGAAGACGACCTGACGCTCGGCCTTCTTGTTCGCCTTCGGGTCGGTGTCGCCCAGGCGTGGGTGGTGCTCGGGGTGGCCCGGGTTCTCGAACCGGTCCGGCCCGGTCGTGTCGCGCAGTGCGACGTCGGTGGTGGCCTCGTGGCCGTTGTCGTGGTTGCTCACGAGGACTTCGCTCCGATCCACACTGCTGCGCCGATGAGCAGGCCGATGCCGACCACCCATGCCCACAGGCCTTCACTGACGGGTCCGAGGGCGCCGAGGGTCATGCCCCCGGGTGCCGTGTCGCCCTGTTGGTCGATGAACGCGATGATGTCGCGCTTGCCCTCGGGCGTGATGTTCGCGTCGTTGAACACGGGCATCGACTGCGGGCCGGTCAGCATCGCCTCGTACAGGTGCCGGGGCGACGTCTCCCACAGCTTGGGTGCGAACTTGCCCTGCGACAGCGCACCACCGGCGCCGACCGCGTTGTGGCACATGGCGCAGTTGGTGCGGAACAGGGCCATGCCGTTCGCCGGGTCGCCGAGGGCGGGGTCGACCTGCTCGTCCGTCGGGATCGCGGGGCCGACGCCGAGCGAGGCGACGTAGGCGGCGAGCTGGCTGATCTGCTCGTCGTCGAACTGGACGGGCTTGGCCTCGATCTGCGGACCGCTCATCTGCGCGGGCATGCGGCCGGTGCCGACCTGGAAGTCGACGGCGGCGGCGCCCACACCGATGAGCGACGGGCCGCTCGCGGTGCCGGCCGCGGACGGGCCGTGGCACGTCGCGCAGTTGGCCTGGAACAGCTTCTCGCCGGCCGCGATGTCGTCGGTGCTCGCCGTCTTGGGCGCCGCATCGGCCGACGCGGGTGCGAGCACCGCGTACAGGCCACCGGTGAGCAGCAGCGCCAGCAGGAGCAGCACGACCGGCGCACGCCGGTCGTGCCTGCGGGCTGCGAGTGCCTTCACGGATCGATCCTCGTCTCGCTGTGGGGGGTGGGGGCAGGTGCGCGGGCGACGGTGCCCGCGCGGGTCACTTCAGGAGGTAGATGACCGCGAAGAGCGCGATCCACACGACGTCGACGAAGTGCCAGTAGTACGACGTCACGATCGCCGTGGTGGCCTCGTGGTGACCGAAGCGCTTGGCCGTGAACGAGCGGCCCAGCAGGAACAGGAAGGCGATGAGGCCGCCGACCACGTGCAGGCCGTGGAAGCCCGTCGTCAGGTAGAACACCGAGCCGTACGGGCTCGACGAGATCGTCAGGTTCTCGCTGACGAGCGCCGCGTACTCATAGATCTGGCCGCCGATGAAGAACGCGCCCATGAGGTACGTGAGCGTCATCCACTCGTTCATGCCCCAGCGGTTCACCTGGATCAGCGAGCCGGTGCGCACCGGCTGGAAGCGCTCGGCGGCCCACACCCCCATCTGGCACGTGACGGACGACAGCACCAGCACGGTGGTGTTGACCGACGCGAACGCGATGTTGAGCTTCGCGGTCTGCACAGCCCACTCCTCGGGCACCGCTGCCCGGAGCGTGAAGTACATCGCGAAGAGGCCGGCGAAGAACATGAGCTCGCTGGCCAGCCACACGATGGTCCCGACCGACACAGGGTTCGGACGGTTGACGCTCACGTGGGTGGCGGTGCGAGGGGCAGCCATGGCGGTCGACACGTTGGCCATTATGGCTGATGAGTGCTCCGCATGGGCCATAGGGCCCAGGTCGTGGCGAGCGTTAAATGTCACACCGTCAGGATCTGGCGGGCTGTCTCCGGGTCCGATCCCTGCTCAGGCCCGTCATCATGCGGCAACCGGGCCTTCACGGCGCCTCCACGAGCCGCGCACGGCCCACGCGCTTCGGCGCACGCCGTCGGGGCCGTGGCGAGGTCGTGCTATGGCCGGTCGCGACCCGTCCGCGGTAAGCGCGCCGCGATCGTCGCACGTCGTGCCAAGATGCCCCTCGGACGCACGTCGACGACGAGTGAGGGACGACCATGAGCACCGCGCAGCCCGACCGGACGACCGCCGCAAGCACCTCCGGGCCGCGGATCCTGCTCTACAGCGACGACGTCGACACGCGCGCCGAGGTGCGCCTCGCGGTGGGCCGCCGGCTCGGCCGGGGCGAGCCCGACATCGAGTGGGTCGAGGTCGCCACCGCGCCCGCGGCCATCGCCACGACCGAGGCGGGCAACCTCGACCTGCTGATCCTCGACGGCGAGGCCGACAAGGTCGGCGGCATGGGCCTCGGGCGCCAGCTGAAGGACGAGGTCTACCGCTGCCCGCCCGTCCTCGTGCTCACGGGCCGCCCCCAGGACGCGTGGCTCGCGTCGTGGTCGAACGCCGACGCCGCCGTGTCGCGCCCCCTCGACCCGATCGAGCTGCACCGTGCCGTCTCGGAGCTCGTCGCCCGCCAGGGCGTCAGCGGATGAGCGCCGCCGCTACCTGGTCCGACCTGCTCACGACGCTCGTCGCGCGTCACGACCTCACGGCCGAGCAGACCGCGTGGGCGATGGACGAGATCATGGGCGGCGAGGCCAGCCCGATCCGCGTCGCCGGCTTCCTCGTCGCGCTGCGGTCCAAGGGTGAGACCGTCCAGGAGCTCACGGGGCTCGCCGACTCGATGCTGTCGCACGCGGTCCGTATCGACGTCCCCGGCCGCTCGGTCGACATCGTCGGCACCGGCGGCGACCGCGCGCACACCGTCAACATCTCGACGATGGCGGCACTCGTCGTCGCCGGCACGGGGCTTCGCGTCGTCAAGCACGGCAACCGCGCCGCGTCGTCGTCGTCCGGGTCGGCCGACGTCCTCGAGCAGCTCGGCATCCGGCTCGACCACCCGCCGGAGCGCGTCGCCGCGCTCGCGCACGAGGTCGGCATCACGTTCTGCTACGCCCAGGTGTTCCACCCGTCCATGCGGCACGCCGCCGCTGCCCGCGCGGGTCTCGGCATCGGCACCGTGTTCAACTTCCTCGGCCCACTCACCAACCCCGCGCAGCCCCAGTCGGCCGCGATCGGCGTGGCGGACCTCCGGATGGCACCGCTGCTGGCAGGCGTGCTCGCCGGGCGCGGGACCGACGCTCTCGTGTTCCGCGGCGAGGACGGCCTCGACGAGATCGCGCCCACCGGGCCGACCCGGATCTGGGAGGTCCGCGGCGGTGACGTGCACGAGCAGGTCGTGGACTGGTCGGCCGAGCTCGGCGTCGAGCCGATCGAGCTCGAGCAGCTGCGCGGGGCCGACGCCGCCCACAACGCGGGCGTCGCGCGCCGGCTCCTCGACGGCGAGCAGGGCCCCGTCCGCGAGACCGTCGTGCTCAACGCGGCCGCCGCGATCGTCGCCGACGGCACGCTGTCCGGGCTGGACGGGGGGAGCCTCACGGACCGGCTGCTCGTCGCGGCCGACCACGCCCGCCGGTCCCTCGACACGGGTGCGGCCGCGGACGTCCTCGCACGGTGGCAGCAGGCGAGCGCCTGAGACGACCGCCTCGGGCTGAGCCTGCGCTCGGCTCCGCCGAGCTCCGGCTCGGTCCGCTGTGCTCGTGGTCGGCCCGAGCCTGCGCTCGGCTCCGCCGAGCTCCGGCCCGGTCCGCTGTGCTCGTGGTCGGCCTGGGCCTGCGCTCGGCTCCGCCGAGCTCCGGCTCGGTCCGCTGTGCTCGTGGTCGGCCTGGGCCTGCGCTCGGCTCCGCCGAGCTCCGGCTCAGTCCTCCAGCCCGAGGGCGAAGGCTTGTTCCAGGTCGTGCTTCGAGTACGTCCGGAAGGCGATGTAGGTCTGCGTCCGGACGACGCCCTCGATCTTGCCGACCTTGTCGGCGATGACGTCGGCGAGCGCGTCGTGCTCACGCACGCGGACCACGGCGATGAGGTCGACCTCGCCGGTCACGGAGTACACCTCGCTGACCCCGCGGATCTCTGCGATCGCCGAGGCGACCTCGGGGATGCGGGCGGCGTCGGCGTCGATCAGCACGATGGCGGTCAGCATGCTCGCATCATGCCGCGCCGGGAGGTGCTGCGACGACAGGAACGCCGTGGTCGGCCCAGGGGTGCGGCACGACGACCGGGGGAGCGCTGCGGACGGGCGTGAGCGACGCGACGGCGGTGACGGGATCGCGGACCGCCTGGGCGGACCGCACGGGTGACGCCCACCCGCCGTCGACCTCCACGAGCCGCACCCCGGGCTGCTCCAGCCACGTGAGGACGAGGTCGGTCTCTTCCGGGTGGGCGGCCGTGCCCGGGGCGACGGGTGCGCTGACGTGCTCCCCGGTGCTCTGCAGGGTCGCGACGACCGGCCGCGGGTCGGTCGCCCGGTCGGTGCGCGCGGTGCCGGCCAGCCTCCCGTACCGGACGAGCACGAGCTCCCAGCCGCCGTCGTCCACGCGCCGGGCCGCGACGAGCTCAGGGCAGCGGGCGAGCGGCGCGAACCGCTGCGCCCGCGTCGCGCCCCGAAGGTAGGAGGCCAGGCGGTCGCGGACGGACGCGGCCTCCTCGAACCGTTCCTGCGCGACGAGCCAGGTGAGCCGGTCGGCATGAGCCCGGATCACCGGTTCCGGGTCGCCGAGCATGGCGGACCGCACGTTCCCGGCGACGAGCGCGTACGCGTCGGGGGACTGGTGCCCGGTGCACGGGGCACCGCACCGGCCGAGCTCGGCGAGCACGCACGCCGACGCCGACGGGGACGCGACGAGGGGGAGCCGACGGGTGCACTGCCGGATCGGGAACGACTCGTGCAGGGCGTCGACGGCCAGCTGGGCGGACGACACGCTGGCGAACGGTCCGATGTGCACGGAGCCGTCGTCGGCGCGGACCTCCCGGACAACTGACAGTCGCGGGTACGGCTCGGCGGTGAGCCGGACCCAAGGCATGCGCTCGGGGAAACGTGACCGGCGGTTGTACCGCGGCGAGTGCTCGGCGATGAGGCGGAGCTCGCGGACCCGGGCCTCGAGGGGTGTCGCACAGACGACCGGGTCGACGCGCTCGGCGATGCGCACCATCTCGGTCATGCGGCGGCGCTTCTCGGCGGCGGTGAAGTACGAGCGGACGCGCTGCCGCAGCGACGTCGTCGAGGTGCCGACGTAGAGCACCTCGTCCCGCGGCCCCCGGAACAGGTAGACGCCCGGGGCGTCGGGCAGGCCGTCGGCGAGGGTGCGCTTGCGCCGGACGTCGGACGGGACGGGATCGCTCGCGGTCGCGAGGTCCTCGAGGTGCGTGACCCCGAGCGGCGCGAGCCTGCCCAGCAGGGCGTGCAGGACGTCGACGGTGGCGCGAGCGTCGGACAGGGCGCGGTGGTTGGGCGTGACGGTCGCCCCGAACAGCGCGGCGAGGCTCGAGAGCTTGTGGTTGGGCGCCTCGTCGCGCGTCACGACGCGTCGCGCGAGCCGCACGGTGTCGACGACGCGGTGCCCGGGCCACGCGTGACCCGTGCGGGCGGCGGCTGCCTTGAGGAACCCGACGTCGAACGGGGCGTTGTGCGCGACGAGGACCGCGCCCCGCGAGAACTCGAGGAAGCTCGGCAAGACCTCGTCGATCGTCGGAGCACCGATGAGCATGGTCGTCGTGATACCGGTGAGGACCTGGATGAACGGCGGCACGGGACCGCCGGGGTCGACGAGCGTCTGGAACTCGCCGAGCACCTCCCCGCCGCGAACCTTGACGGCACCGATCTCGGTGATCGCGCACTCGGCGGGGGTGCCCCCCGTGGTCTCGAGGTCGACGACGACGAACGTGACGTCCGACAGCGGCGTCCCCAGGTCCTCCAGCGTCGGCTGCACGGGGCGTGCGCCGGGCGCGGGGGAGGCGTCCGCCCAGACGGGGCGCAGGCGGCGGACGGGCGGCATGGCGGGAACGGTACCCAGCGCGTCTGACACGCCACGCGAGGCACGCGGGGCGCGCCGTCGCGACCTAGGGTGACGGCATGACGGAGCCGGGCGCCGACGCCGACCTTCCGTCCGCCGGGCGTGACCCGGACGGACGGGACGTGCCCGCGCCCCTGCGCGCCGTGCTCGTGCAGGCGGCGTCCGACGTGCTCGGGACGCTCGAACCCGTCGAGGTCCCCGCCTCCCTGCGGGCGGTGCGGCAGTTCGCGCCCCGCAGGCGCGCGTCGGCGGGTGCGGGGCCGCTGTGGGCGGCGCTGTCGGACGACGGCTTCCGCGCGCGCGTCCGGCGCTCGTGGGCCGCCGGCCACCCCGAGCCGTCGGACCCCTCAGGACCGCGCACCCCCGCGTGGGACGCGGCCGCCGCTGCCTGGCTGGCCGGTGACCCCGCATGGCACGACCTGGTCCCCGCCACGCCCCCGGTGGGCGACGACAGCGAGGCGCGCGGCCTCGAGGAGCTGCTGCGCGCTCAGGCGGACGTCGCCCGCCTCCGTCAGGAGCTCGCCGCCGCGCAGGCCGACGCCCGCGGGGCCGCCGACGAGCTCGCGGCGCTGCAGCGCGACCTGCGCCGCCTCAGGTCCGACGCCGACAG
>NZ_JAGIBD010000060.1 GCF_017744555.1 Cellulomonas sp.
CCCCGGCCCCGCGGCAGGGGGCGCGGGATCTGCGGCGGGCACGGGCGGGTCGTCGAGCCGGGGCTGGCTGAGCCAGACCGGCTCGGACCCGCTGCCGATCGCGCTCGGGGCGGGCGCGCTGCTCGCCGCGGGTGCGGCAGGCGCGGTCTACGCGAACAAGCGACGTCACGACGTGCGCACGGGGCGCTGAAGTCCCCGGCCACCACTGGCGTGCCCGAAGTTCTCGAGGTCGGACGGGAAGGCCCTCACGCGGACGTGTGAGGGCCTTCCTCCGCTCGTCTGGCCGAATGGCGAGACGAGGCGACAGCTGGATGTCTCGAGGTGCCTCGCGCACCTGCACCCGATGAGAGATCGGAGCGGTACCCGCACATGGAGCTGAGCGACTACCTGTCGATTCTCAAGAAGCGTTGGCTCACGATCTCGGCGCTCGGTGTGGCCGGCGTGGTCATCGCGGTCGGCGCGAGCCTGCTCACGACCCCCATGTACACGGCGAGCACGCAGCTCTACGTGTCGGTGCAGGGCGGGACCTCGACCAACGACCTGCTGCAGGGGTCGAACTTCACTCGTCAGCAGGTGGCCTCGTACACGTCGATCGTCACCAGCCCGCTCGTCCTGGGCCCGGTGATCGACGACCTCGGTCTCGGGCTGCGGGCGGGGTCGCTCGCCGAACGCGTCTCCGCGACGTCGCCGTCCGACTCGTCCCTCGTGAACATCGAGGTGCTCGACGAGTCCCCGGCCGTCGCGGCCGCGCTCGCCGACACGATCGCCGAGGAGTTCCGCAGCGTCGTCGCCGACCTCGACAGACCGACCGACGGCAGTCCCTCCACGGTCAAGCTCACCGTCGTCCGGAATGCTGCGGCACCCACCGTCCCGTCGGTGCCGAACACGAAGCTCAACCTGGCGCTCGGCCTGCTCCTGGGTGTGGCGATCGGTGTAGGCATCGCGATCGTCCGCGAGATGCTCGACACGGTCGTCCGCTCGGCGGCTGCGGTCAGGCAGCTCACCGACGTGTCGGTGGTCGGGGTCATCGGCCTCGACGACCACGCCTCGGAGCGGCCCCTGATCGTCCAGGACGCGCCGCACAGCGCGCGTGCGGAGTCCTTCCGTCGTCTTCGTACCAACATCCAGTTCCTCAACCTCGCGAGCCGCCCGTCCTCGATCGTGGTGACGTCGTCGTTGCCCGGGGAGGGGAAGTCGACCACCACCATCAATCTCGCGATCGCCCTCGCGGACGCAGGCAGCAAGGTCGCGCTCGTCGACGCCGACCTTCGGCGGCCGAGCATCGCCAAGTACCTGGGCATCGAGGGCGGCGTCGGACTGACGACCGTCCTCATCGGGCAGGCGACCGTGGAGGACGTCGTGCAGCCGTGGGGCAACGGCCTGCTCCGCGTGGTGCCGTCGGGCCAGGTCCCCCCGAACCCCAGCGAGCTGCTCGGCTCGGACGCGATGACGGCTGTGCTGGACGAGCTGGTCCGTGATCACGACGTCGTCCTGATCGACACGCCGCCACTCCTCCCGGTGACCGATGCTGCCGTGCTCGCGAAGTACGTAGGTGGTGTCCTCCTGGTCGTCGGTGCGGGCAAGACGCACCGGCAGCAGCTTGCCGAGGCGATCCACTCGCTCGACCGGGTCGAGGCGAACACCCTCGGTGTCGTGGTGAACCGGGAGCCGCAGTCCCGCTCGAGCGCGTACGTGTACTACGAGTACTCGCAACAGGCCGGTGACGGTTCCGCCGGTGCTCGCAGGACCCGAGGTGCGCGTACGGAGCTCGCGAGTGCGGCTACGCCCGCGGTGGCGCGACCAGGGTTCCCCCCGCGGGACGGCTCGTCGCTCGAGGCGGTCGACGTGCCTGCGGCGTCGGTGTCGATGCCGATCGGGTCCGAGGTGGACGAGGGCCTGGGACGTGCGTCGACTCCGCCGCAGCACGTCCGCGGTCCACGGTGACGGCACCGCCCCTCGGGAGACGGGCCGTCCGCGCCGGCGCGGCCCGGGTGGCGACGAGAGGGAGCTCGCGCCAGCTGGTCCTCGGGCAGCTCGTCGGCCAGGTTGCGCTGGTCGTGGCGATCCCGTTCCTGACCCGTCTTCTGCCGGCCGGCGAGATGGGGGCGTACCAAGCCGGTTTCTCGATCGCTCTGGTCCTCCAGCCGCTCGCCACGCTGCGGCGCGAGCTCCTGATCCCCGTCAGCCGAGCGGCGGACACGCGCCGGCAGCGCCGTGTCGCGGTGGTGTTCGCGGGCGCCTGCACGGCCGTCCTGGCTGCCGCCGGGTTGGTGCTGCACCTGGTGTCGTTGCGGCACGCTGCGGACGTTCTGCTGGCGACCGCGTTGATCCTCTTCTCGACGGCGCTGATGACCGTCGAGAACGCCTACCTCATCCGGCAGGGCGCGCTGAGCAGGCTGGCGGCGCGCAACCTGCTCGCGGGCTCCGTCGCGGCGGTGCTCCAAGTGCTGACGGCCCTGGCCGTGCCGACCGCGGCCGCCGTCGCGGGCGCGTTGCTCCTCGGTCGAGGCGTGGCGACGGCCGTCACCGTGGTGCGTCGGTCGGTGGACGAGACGCATGACGAAGCCGGGGCTCGTCGCTCGCAGCGCGCGGTCAGCGCGATCCTCTCGGCGATGGTGGCCAACGCCTCGTCCCAGGCCGTGGTCATCGGATCGTTCGTCGTGCTGGGCCCGGTGGCCTCGGCCACCGTCGGCGTGGGGCAACGGATCGGGGGTGCGCCCACGACCCTCGTCGGACAGGCGTTGTCGCAGGTCGCGCTCGGCTCTGCTGCACCGCTCATCCGGGAGCGCAGACCTGGACTGGCCCCGCTGCTGCGACGTCAGACGCTCCGTACCGCGGCGGTCGCGGCGGTCACCGCCGCCGGTCTCATGGTCGGCGCGCCGCTCCTGGCGGTGCCCGTGCTCGGTGCGGGCTGGGGAGAGGCGGGGATCGTGACCGCGGTCTTCGCGATCCCGCTGAGCCTGCAGCTCGTGGCGCTGCCGGTGACGACCCTGCTCATCCCGCTCGGGTACGAGCGTCAGCTGCTCGGCCTCCAGTGCGGGCGGTTGGCGCTCATCCTCGGGACGCTCGCGCTCGCCTCCGCGGTGACCGGCGATCTCGTCGCGGCCTGCGTCGCGACGTCCATCGCCTGGACGCTCGCCTACGTGCCCATCCTCTGGATGTCGTTCGCCGCTGCCAGGGCGCACGACAGAGCGGCCATGTCGGACGCAGTCGAGCCCGTGCCGTCGGAGACGCGGTAGCGCGCTCGCGGCGAGCGGTGTCTCGAGATTCCGGTGCGGGCCGCGTCGGGTGAGCGTCCGGTGCCGGCCGTGCGTCGCTCTCGGTCTCGGCTCAGTGCGTGACCGCTGCGGAGACGACTCAGACAGCTCCGCGCGGCGTCCACCTCGCGCGCCCGAGACGACGGAACGCGCGGCGGGCGAGACGGGGCGACAGCTTGGCCGCCGCGCACGTCACCAGGGTTCTCCTGTCGTCCCGCACGTGGAGGAGCAGGTCTCGCCACGGGACCATGGAGGGCAGCCGTTCCACGAGTGCGTCGGTCCCTCGTGGGAACCGCCACGCCTCCCGCAGGGCGCGTCCGACGACCATCGCCCGGAACCGTGCCCGGAGATCGTTGACCGTGGTCGGATCGGGGAGCTTCGTCAGCGACGCCTCGGCGAGGTTGAGGAGGGCGACGAAGTTCTGCGGCTGCGGGACGCCGCCGTTGCTGATCGAGCCGTCTCGCTGCACGTACGTGTACAACGTCTCGGGAACCGTGGCGACCCGTCGGAGCTCGGGAAGGAGACGGATCACCCCACCGTGGTCAGACTTCGAGCGCAGCGGTGGGAACACGTCACCGGTGAGCACCTCGCGTCGGAACAGCTTGTTCCACAGAGCCCCGGAGCCGAGCAGGATGCAAGCCACGGCATCGCGACCGAGGAGAAGTGCGGCGTCGTCGTAGCGCGCCACGTCCTCACGCTGCGTCAGGGCGGGGCCGAAGCGGTGCTCCGCGCCGCACACGACCACGTCCGCCTGCAGACGGTCGGCGTTCTCGACCATGATCTCGAGGAAGCGCGGCGACCACTCGTCGTCGACGTCGACGAACCACACGAACCGGCCGCGAGCGGCGCGCAGCGCCGCGTTGCGCGCGTGGGCGACACCGCCGTTCGTCGGTAGACCGATGACGCGGACGCGGTCGTCGTCGGCGGCGATCTGCTCGACCAGGGACAAGGTGTCGTCGGTGGACCTGTCATCGATCACGACGACCTCGAAGTCGTCGAACGTCTGCCGCAGGAGTTCGCGGAGTGCCGTGCCGACGTACTCGGCGGCGTTGAACACAGGGAGCACGACCGTCACGGTCGGAGACGAGGCGCTCACGGCGCGACCACCTGCTCGCGCGTCCCCAGCACCTCGGAGGCGAGAGCGCGGAGCACGACCGCTGCCTCGTCGACGGCGGCGGCCTGCACGGCCCTCGACGCCGCCACCTCGTCCAGGTAGCTGGTGAGCGTGTCGGGACCGGCCTCGTCATCGACCGGCCGGACCGTGAGTCGTCCCGCAGCGAGCGTCCTCGCGATCTTGACGTCGGGGTGTGCGAGGACCGCACCGACGGCAGCCCCGTCCACCGCCGCGACGATGAGTGCGTGGATCCTGTTGCTGAGGACGACCACCGCCCGGGCGTAGGCGGACCGGGCGACGGACTCGATCTCGGTGAGGTCGCCGCTCGCCGCGTGAAGCAGCGGCGCGCCGAGGCGGCCTGCGAGGTCTCGGCTCGCCGGGAGGTCGCGACGCGTCTGGGCGACCACCGCGAGTCGGAGCCGACGTGACGCCGCCCAGTCGACGATCGTGGAGAGCGCGGCGTCCGACGGCTGGGGCCGGTCGCCGCGGTAGCTGAGCACGACCAGGTCGCGGCTCGCTCCGTCCGCGCGGGCGGGCAGAGCGAACGCCCAGTCGGGCGCGACGTCACCGCGTCCGAACAGGTCGCGCGAGACGGCGTCGCGCCACACGTTGCGCGTGACGAGCCGAGCGGCGACCTCGTGCCCGAGGCTCAGCGGGCGACGTCGGTCACGCGCGCCGACTCCCAGCCGGAACGCCGGGTTGCCACCGACCCGGGCTGCTGCCGCGAGGAGGGCGCCCATCGTGCCCAGCACGAGCTCGACAGGCGTCGACGAGATCTCACCCGGGTTGGCGAAGAACGTGCCTCGGTCACGCCGACAGAGCGTCGCCACCGCGGATCCCAACCATCTCGACCGGGAGGTGTACAGCACCGTCCCTGGAGGGACGTCAAGTGCCCCGACGTAGTCCGACGGCGCATGTCCGACGTAGACGTGCCACTCGCCCACGGGAGCGAGCTCGGAGATGAAGGCGCGCCGCAGCAGGGCGTCGCCGAGGTTGTCGTACTGACCTGTGAGGTAGGTGAACGCCCGGTGCCGTGGGTGGTTGGCCCGCGGCAGTGGTGGTGTCGTCATGGGTGACCCTTCCTCGTCGACGGTCGGTCGGACACGTCCGCCAGTCGCTGCGGATCCTGCACGCCTTCGGTCGGCGGGGTGCGTGAGGTACGCGCGAGCAGCGGCGTGAGGGCGAACAGCGCCATGAACGGCAGCACCTCGACGGACTGGTAGATCAGGCTCTGGACGATCGCGGCGAGGAGCCCGGCACGGAACCACGGGACCTCGCCCGGGGTGGCCCACGTGGTGACCGCCATCAACCCGTAGTAGGCGAGGGCTCCGAGGAGACCGAGGCTGACCAGCACCTGGAGCACACCGGACTCGGGTGAGGCCACCGCTCCGCCCGGTGCCAGGTTCGATGTGATGTTCGTGTACTCGCCCGCGTGGCTGCCGATGAGAAGCGGCGACCGCGACCACAGGTCCAGGAGGGTCTGCCACGCGTCGATCCGTCCTGCGTTGCCGGCGCCGTCCGGGCTGAAGATGCTGAGGAATCGTTGCAGGTACGTGTCGGTGGGGGCGGCGACCAGGAACGCAGCGGCCAGCGCACCGCCGGCGACCAGCGCTCGGGCGACGAGGCTGAAGCTGCGCGACAGGAGGACGCCGATGGCGAGACCGGCGAGGATCAGGACCATGCCTGACCGGGAGTAGCTCACGAGCACCGCGACCATGCTGACGACTGCGGCGACGAGGTAGAGGCGTCTGCGTTGGACGGCGTGGATGCCGAGGAGGACGAAGGACATCAGTCCCAGAGCGATGGGATAGTGCAAGAAGCTCCCGGTCATGGCCGGCGGTCGAGCTTGCGTGCGCAGCGTGCCGAAGTCGGTCCCGGGGAAGACCGTGAGCCCGCCGAACTGCTGCATGAGGGCGACGACGACCATGATCGCGGCGCAGGTCACGAGGGCCGGCCCGGGTCCGCGGCCCGGGCCGAACTCGTACGTGAGGCCTCCGAGGAGCACCATCAGCCCGGCGAGAAAGACCATGACGACGGCGTAGATGGCCGCACCGGCCACTCGCCCGGGCTGAGCGGACGCCCAGACGGACAGCAACGACGCCACCACGAGCAGCCACCACAGGCCCAGCATCGTCGCGAAGTGCGGGGTGGGCCGCGCCCGGTGTCGCACCACCAGCACGGCCGCGAACAGCGCGACCGCGCCCGCCTGGATGGCGTAGCCGACGGTCTTGCCCAGGACCAGCTCGAAGAGGCCGCGGCTGGTGATCGCCAGCAAGGTCATGAAGAACAGCGCCGAGGGGAACGGGCGCGCCGCACCGCGAGGTCCGGAGACGTCCCGAGGATGGGCAGAGACCGACGCAGAAGCAGGGGTCCCGGTCCGCCGCGCGGTGGTCGTCGTCACGCGATCGTGCCCTGCGTCCTGGTGCCCCACTGCCCCGCCATCTCCCGGAACCTCCCGCGGCGGGCCTCGCCCGCGACGAGGTCGGGGTAGCGGCGGTAGAACGTCCACATCGCCCGCATCTCCAGCAACCAGGGCTTCAGCCGGAGCGACGTCGTCTCTCGGGCCCAGCTGTGGATCCAGCGGGCGTCGCCGACCACGTGGACGGGCGTCCCCTTGAGCCACGAACGAAGGCCGAGGTCGGAGTCCTCGTAGTAGACGAAGAACGCCGGGTCCCACGGCCCCTCGGTGCCGAACGACGCGAAGGTGTCACGGGTGGCGACGACGGCGGCACCGACGAGCCACGCGGCCGTGGCCGTCTCGCCCGGTCGCGCCTCGATGTGGTAACGACGCAGCACCCGCTCGACACCCAGGCGGCTGAGCACCTTGTTGGTGAGGCTCGGCACGCCGCGACCAGACGGCTGCGAGGCTCCGTCCGGGTACACGAGCTGCGGACCGACCAGGCCCGGGTGCGTGTCCAAGGCGTCCTCGAGGCGGGAGAGCGAGTCGAAGTCGACGACGACGTCAGGGTTCACGAATGCGACGTAGCTGCCGCGCGCCTGCCCGAAACCGGCGTTGTTGGCGCGTCCGAAGCCGACGTTGCGCGGCAGCTCGAGCACCTGGTCGGCACCGAGATCGCGTGCGGTCGCGGCAGACCCGTCGCGCGAGCGGTTGTCGACGACGATCCACTCGACGTCCGGTGGTCGTGGTGACGCCCAGTGCTGCTGGAGCGTCGCCGCGCTGTTGTACGTCACCGTGATGAGTGACCAACGTGGCGTCGTCATGACCAGGTCCAATCCCGTGAGGGGGGCATGGTGGGGCGACGTCCCTTCCAGCGGGGTCGCGGTGTGCGCGCGGACACGGACCGTCTCACCTGGCTCCCTCGGCAGCGACCATCGCGCGTGCGGTCTTCGCGAGGATCACGAGATCGCCGGCGATGGTCCAGTTCTCGACGTACGCGACGTCCAGCCGCATGGCCGCGCGGGGGTCGAGGTTCGACCGTCCCGAGACCTGCCACAGACCGGTGAGCCCGGGCTTCACGAGCAGCCGGCGGTGCGCCGCACGGTCGTAGGT
>NZ_JAGIBD010000061.1 GCF_017744555.1 Cellulomonas sp.
GCCCGGCCCGGCGTCGGCGGGCACTGCATCGCCGTCGACCCGTGGTTCATCGTGGACGCCGCCCCGCAGGAGGCGCGCCTCATCCGCACCGCGCGCGAGGTGAACGACGCCAAGCCGGGGCTGGTGGTGGACAAGGTGGTCGGGGCCGCGCTGCCGTTCGCCGAGCCACGGATCGCGGCGCTGGGGCTCTCCTTCAAGCCCGACATCGACGACCTCCGTGAGTCGCCGGCCCGGCTGATCGTCGCCCGGATCGCCGACCGGCTCCCGCATGCGGTGATCAGCGTGGTCGAGCCGCACATCGCCGAGCTTCCCGCCGAGCTCGCGGCGCGGGATCGTGTCGAGCTGGTCGACCTCGACGAGGCGCTGGGTCACGCCGACGTCGTGGTCCTGCTCGTCGACCACACCCAGTTCCGCGCGGAGGCGGCGCGGCGGAGCCCGCGTGCCGGCTCGCAGGTCATCGACACGCGTGGCGCGTGGCGTCGTGCCGTGAGCGCCGGCTGATGGCTCGGGTCGGCCTCGACGGAGGTGGTTCGCTCCCGCCCATCGACGGCGTCGCGCTCACCGTGGGCGAGGTGGCCCGGTTGACGACGGCCCCGCTCGCCGCCTCGCTCCGGTTCGGGTCGGTGCGCGAGATGCTCGAGCCCCGCCCGGAGCACGTCGTGATCTCCGTGGGCGCGCACGCGTCGCTGTTCTCGCCCTCGCGGTCCGACGAGCTGGCTCTCCTCACCGGGCTCGTCCGGGACGGAGCCGTCGTGAGCCTCCTCGACGCCGCGTGCTCGCTCGCGCCGCGCGGCGACGGCCCGTTGCCCGACTGGTTGCGGCGGGAGAGCCTCCACGTCGTCGGACGGTGGACGCTGGACGGCTCCGCCGTACCGGTGATCGGAGGCGGGTCCCCGGTCCCCGAGGTCGAGGCCCTCGCCCTCGGTGGTGCCCTCGGCGGCGTCGAACCACCGGTCGACGCCGCCGAGCACGACGCGGTCGTGTCCGAGCTGGCATCCGTGCTCCTGCTGCTGCGCGAGACGCGGCACGAGGCGGACGCGGTCAGGTCGCACGTCGCGGCGCTCGAGGCCGAGCGTGACGCGCTGCGCGTGCGTCTCGACCGTCTCACCGCGCGCTACGACGCGCTCAAGGGCTCACGGCTCGGCGCTGCGACACTCCGGTACTGGACCTGGCGGAAGCGGGTGGCGAGATGACCACGCAGAGACCGACCTCGGAGCGCGCGAGAGCGCTCTGGTTCGACAGGGAGGTCCTCGACGCGCGGATCGCAGAGCTCACGGCCCCGTCGCAGGAGACGCGGCCGGCGACCCGCGTGGCGGGCGTCACCGTCGTCCTGGCGACCTTCGACGGCGCCACCCGCGTCGCGGGGATGCTCGGGTCGCTCGCGAGGCAGACGCTCGACCCGGCGCGCTACGAGGTCGTCGTCGTGCCGAACGGTCCGTCCGACGGCACGGGGGACGTCGTCGCGCGGACGTGCGAGGCGTTCCCCTCCCTCCGCGTCCGTGTCGCGCACCTACCCGTCGCCGGGGTCGCGCTCGCGCGCAACCTGGGCGTGGCGTTGGCGCGCCACGACCACGTGACCTTCGTCGACGACGACGACGAGGTGCAGCCGCGGTTCCTGGAGTGCCTGCTGCGGCACGCCGCACCCGCCACCATCGTCGCGGTCCCCGTGGTGGACCGTGCCGAGCCGGGGACGGAGCCGGTGCCCGGCGTCCTCGGGGAACGCGTCGTCGCGGCGTCCGGGCAGCAGGTGTCGGCGGACGCGCACCCGTGGGTGCTCGGGTACAACGCCGCCAAGCTCGTCCCCACCGACATCGCGGAGCGCCACGCGTTCGATCCGTCGCTCCGCAGCGGCGAGGACGTCGCGTACTGGGGGTCCATGCTCGCCGAGGAGGGGTTGGCGGTCCGGTTCGTGGCCGAGCCCGACGCCGCGTACGTCCGACTCCTGCGCCCGGAGTCGGTGTCGCGGCGCGCCCTGGACTTCGACTTCGCGGTGCGGCAGCGCGTCGAGGTGATCACGCGCTTGCGCGCCCTGCCGCTCGAGGACGGACCCGCGCGCGCACGCGACGCGCTGGTGCACGCGCAGGCCCAGTTCGTGCGCCGGTTCTGCGAGGCGTCGCCGGGGCAGCGCTCCGAGGCGCTCGACCTCGTCGAGCGCTCACGTGTCGTGGGCTTCCCCTGGGGCACGCTGTACGGCCCGCAGGAGAAGGAGCTGGTGTTCGCGTACTGCTTCGCGCCCTACGCCGACACCAGCGCCATCGTCGCCGCCAAGGTCGTCGCGTCCCGTCGACGCCGGGTCGACGTCATCAGCAACGACATGTCGGGGGTGCGGCGCAGCGACCCCCGCATCTCCGAGATGACGGCGCGCTGGGTGGACCGCCTCGAGGTGGTGGACACCCGGCCCGCCTTCTCGGACTGGGGGCTGATCGGCGAGTTCGCCGAGCGCTCGGCGGGCGTCGCCCAGCAGTGGATGCAGCAGGGCCAGCGGTACGAGGGCATGTACTCGCGGGCGCTGTGGGCCGGCTCGCACGTCGCCGCCGCGCTCACCAAGCTCCGGCACCCCGACCTGCGGTGGGCGGCCGAGTTCTCCGACCCGTTGCGGACGGACGTGCACGGTCAGCGGCGCGGCGGCGCCGTCGTCGACGACGCGCTCGCACGACGCCTGCGTGACGTGGTGGACGACGTCGCACGGGGCGAGCGGCTCGAGACGCTGTTCGACCTCGTCGAGCTCAGCACGTTCGCCCTCGCGGACGAGCTGGTCTTCACGAACCCCAACCAGCTCGACTACATGCTGTCGCAGGTGGCCTCGCGTCGCCTGCGCGACCGCGTCGCACGCGTCGCGGTCGTCCGGCCGCACCCGGCACCACCGCCCTTCATGCTCGACGTCGAGGACGCGCCCTACGTCACCGCCGAGGGGCAGGTGCACGTCGGCTACTTCGGGAGCTTCTACGACAACAGAGGTCTCGACGAGGTGTTCGTCGGCCTCGCCAACAGCGACATCGACGTCCAGCGCACGATCCGGCTGCACGTCTTCAGCAACCACGTCGACGACGTGGGTGCCCGCGCGGCGGCGCTCGGCGTGGCCGGCAGCGTCCACTCGTTGCCCTACTTGAGCTACGCCGACTTCCTGCCCGCGCTGCGGCAGTTCGACGTCCTCCTCGCGAACGACGTCAACCGGGGCGCCGGCCTCCTCGTCAACCCCTTCCTCCCGTCGAAGGTCTCCGACTACCTCGCGTCGGGCGTGCCGGTCTGGGGGCTCGTGGACGACGGTTCTCCCTTGTCCCGCATGGACCTGGCGTACCGCACCCCCGTGGGTGACTCGAACGCGGCGATGCGCACGCTTGCGCGGCTCGCGTCGCTCGGACGGCGCGGCACGCCGCCCGAGGCGCACCTCGCTGGCGGGTCGCGTGGCTGAGCCCATGACGGCCGCGGACGTCGCCGTGGGGCGACGTCTCGCCGACGAGCTGGTGGTGCACGTGCGGGCCGCAGGTGCCGACGGCGCACGGCTCGTGGACCCCGACCTGGGCGGTGACGCGAGCCTGTGCTCCCAGTCTCAGCTCGCGGGGCTGCTGTGCCTGCTGGGTGAGGCGGAGGACGTCGCCCTCGCCCGGAGGCTGGTCGTGGACGTCGAGCGACGGCAGGGGCCGGACGGCGGCTTCCCGTCGGTCTACAACCGCCCCCTGCAGGGCGCGGCGTGGCACGACCTGGCGGAGCTCGGGGCCGCGGCGCCCGGGCTCCTCCAGTGCTGGCGTCGCGGCGTCGTCGAGGCTCGAACCGTCCTCGAACGCGCCGCGGCGCACTGCCGGGCACGCAAGCAGCTGCCGGGCGTGTTCCGGAAGAACGACGACAGCGCGGGTGTCGACGTCCTGAACGGTGACGCCTACGCCGCCGCCTGCTTCGCGGCGCTCTACGAGATCACGCGCGAGCCCGCGCTGCTCGCCGAGGTGGCCGAGGTCGCGGACCACCTGGCGACGCACCTGGGGGCGCACGGCGAGGACGAGTGGGTGTACAGCGTCGACGGGAAGGCCGCCGTCGTCGGCGGCTTCAGCGTCGCCTACCAGGCGACCGTCGTCGGGCTCGGGAGCTGGTGGGCGGGCGGGGTGCCCGACGAGGTCGAGTGGCGTGCCGCACTGGCTCGCGCCGCACGTCGCGCCGCGGGCTCCCTGGAACGCGGTGACCGCGACGACGAGTGGGCCACGTGGGTGCCGGACTGGTCGACGGTGCCGGAGATCTGCTGGCTCGCGGCCGTCGAGGGCGTGCCCGCCCCGTCCGTCGCTGCCGTCGTCGAGGAGGCGCTGTCCGACGCCGGCCGCACGCCGGTCCCCGGGCGTGAGGGCCGGACCGCGCTCAAGACGCCGGTGCGCGTGGCTGCCAACTGCGCGGCGAGCCTCGTCCTGCTCCGGACCCGCCCCGACCTGCGCCTGGAGCCCCTGACGGGGGTCGTCGACGCCGAGCGGTACCTGAGCCGCCACGCGGACGACGCGTCGCGGCCGGGCACCACCCGGTGGGCCTACACCCTCGTCGAGGACGGCGCGGTCGAGGTGGAGCTCCCCAACCGCGTGCGGGTCCACCTGGACCGCGACGCAGGCGCCTGGGTGCACGGCGGACGGGCGCAGGAGCAGAGCACCCTGCTGTGGGAGCACTCGCTCGGTTTCCTTCCGACGCTCGAGCACGACGGCCGGAGTGAGTACGTCGACGCGGTGCTCGAGTCGTACGACGCCTTCGTCCGCACACCGGCGGGAGCGGACCTGCTGGCCTCCATGACCTCGCTCGACCACAGCGTCGCCGTGCGGCTGCGTGCTCTGTGCACGCTCGCGTGCCAGCGGCGTGCTGTCGGACGGCCGCAGCCTGCCGCGGTGGAGCGGCTCGTGCGCCACGCCGTGGCCTGGGCGCGTCAGCCGGGCCGCATCGCGGGCAACAACCACGGCATGATGCTCGCGGCCGCCCTCGCGCACGCCCACCTCCTGTGGCCGCACGTCGTATCGCCGAGCGTCGTCGCGGAGGCGACACGACGGCTCCGCGAGATCATCGGCGGCGCGTTCGACGAGGCGGGGGTCTGTCGCGAGAACACCCCGGCCTACCAGGCCTTCTACCTGCGCTTCGCCCGGACGCTGGTGGCCTTCGTCGACGACGTCGGGTCCGTCGGCGAGGTCGCGGACCTCGGGGCGTTCCTCACCGCGGTCGTGGACGCGGGCGAGGCCACCCTGCGGGTCATGGTGCGTCCCGATCGCACGTTCGCCCCGGTCGGTGACTCGGGAGCCGAACGCGCCGACGTCGACCCGGCACGTGGGGTCGTCGTCTCGGAGGAGAGCGGCGCGTACTACCGGAACGAGGCCGACTGGCACGTCGTCGCGCGCTGCGGGTCCTCGTCCCACGTGCACAAGCACATGGACGACACCGCCGTCTCGCTGTGGGTGGCGGGCGACGACCTGATCCTCGACGGCGGCCTGCACAACTACGACTGGCGGGACCCCGTGACCGTCGCGGTGAAGTCCCAGCGCGGGCACTCGGGTTTGGTGTTCCCGCGGTTCGACGACCTCTACCCGGGCGCCGTCCACCGACCCGGGGTCTCCCGCGTGCGCAGCGAGCTCCAGGTCGTCCGAGGCGGCGATGTCGACACTCTGGTGTGCTCGTCGAGCATCGACGACGTGCACCGTGTGCGTCGCGTCGTCGAGGTCACGGACGGTGCGCTGCGCGTGATGGACTCGTTCGAGAGCCCGACCGACGTCGCGGTCCAGCGCTTCCTGCTTCCTGCGTCGGCCGAGGTCACGGTAGGTGAGGGCGAGGTCGGTGTGCGCTCGGACCACGCCTGGCTCCACCTGCGCTTCGACCCGCGCCGGTCGGTGGCCCGGTGGACGGGCGCGACGGACGAGGGGCACCGGGGCTGGGTGTCCCGCAGCTGGGGCTCGGCGGAGCCCTGCCACATGGTCGACATCGCCCCGGTCGACGGTGAGACGGTCATGTGGGCGTCGGTGACGTTCGGGGCTCGGACCGACGGCTGACCGGGCGGCCCGTCGTCCCGAGCTGGCGTGGGGTCGCTACGCGGGTTCGTCGGGCGAGGAGATCGGCCAGCTCCGCAGGGTCTCGTCGAAGAGGGCACGGAACGCCGCGTCGTCGAGCCCACGCAGCGGGAGGTACTTGGCCTTGTGGCGGAACGGCTGCTCGGGGTCGACGCGGCCGATGACGCGGGCCGGCACGCCGCCGACGATGGCGCCGGGGGCGACGTCGTCGATGACGACGGCGTTGGGTGCGACGATCGCGAACGGACCGACCACACATCCGCCGAGCACCTTGGCCCCGGTCGACAGCACGGCGTAGTCGCCGATCATCGGGACGGTCGGTGCACCGGTGCCGATGCGACGGACCGGCTTGCCGTTCCCCCCGATCGTGACGTGTGGCGCGATCGTCAGTCCCTTCCCGAGGTCCGCGAGCGCGTGGATGACGACCCCGATGCCGCCGTACCCGAAGACCGTGCCCTCGCCGAGCCGTGTCGCAGCAGGGATGGCGCTGCTGTGCATGAGCGCGTTCAGCTGCACGCACAGCTCCGCTCGTTCCGTGTCGCCCGCCTGGAGGTAGCGGTGGGCCGACTGCCAGATGCGGTACGCGCTCGGGATCTTGTCGGCCTTCACCGCGAGCGAGTCGACCCACGGGTCCACGAGGGAGTCCCAGCCGTGGGGCCGTGGTGCGGCGACCTCCTCGGGAGCTCGCAGGTCGCGGGAGAAGGCGTCGATGCGGGCCGCCACGTGCTCGTAGACGAACCCCGCGTAGTGGAAGGGTGCATCTCCCCAGCGGTGCGTCACGGAGGACCGGACACCCTGCGCCGGGAGGTCGACGAGGCGGAGACCCAGCGACCGCAGCACGTCGTGGTACCGGGCGAACTCGTCGTTGCGTCGTGCGCTGTCCGCGCCGAAGCTCGGCGTCGTGGGGCGGCCGTCCTCGGTGTGCTCGGCCCACGGCAGGGCCAGCACCAGGGTGCGGTCGAGCAGACCGAGACGCCGGAGGTCGGCGACGAACCTCTGGGCGGCTGCCGACCACAGGGTGTGGTGCTCGTCGGTGCCGAAGGCGACGTGGCGCACGGCGAGCCCGCCGTGCGCCTCGAGCCCGGGTTCGGCCATCGTCTCGGGCGTCCGCGTGGTGGTGTGGTCGTCCGACACGAGGATGCCGTTCCTCTCGTCCTGCAGGTCGACGAGGAGCAGGTCCACCTGCGCGGCGCGGTGGAGGAGCCGCGGGAGGAGGGACGACGTCTGGTCGCCGTGGTGCTGGCGCGCAGCGAACGTGCTCGTCGCGCCTGGCGGCGGCGGGACGGCGAGAGGCGTCGCGTACGCGCTGACGAGCGACTGCCGGGCCACGTAGTCCAGCAGCGCGTACGAGTCCGCGTCGAGGTGCTCGAACGTGTCCCTGCTGACGCAGCTGCCGTAGATGAACACGCGCGTCGGTGACGCGCCACCCGCCGTGCTCACCGGAGCAGGTGCCGGCTGACGGCCGAGAGAGACCGGCGCGCCGCCGTCCCGTCCCCGTACGGGTTCTCGGCGGTCGCCATCGCGGCGTGCGCGCTCGTGTCGCGCAGCAGCGTGGTGACCTCCGCGACGATCGTCTCCTCGTCGGTCCCCACGAGCCGCACGGTGCCGGCGG
>NZ_JAGIBD010000062.1 GCF_017744555.1 Cellulomonas sp.
CGCGAACGTGGACAGCGGGCTCGTCACGACGTCCTGGAACGGCTGCTCCGGGGAGTCGTCGTACTCCTCGCGCGACGTGCCGGGCGGGCCGACCCACGCCTCGGGGAGCTCCTGGTCGTAGCCGATCTCCCGGCCGGACGTGCTGTCGCCCATGCCGTCGCTGCACGCCGCGAGCGTGGCGGCGAGCGTCACGGCTGCTGCCACGGCGACGACGCGGGTCCGGTAGCGGCTGCGGGGTCGACGTCCGGAGCCGCACTCCTCGCTCTGATGGAGCCGTGCTGACAACCGACCACGCATGTGTCCCCCTGTGCTCGTCGAGGACTGAAGCCTCGCGGGTCACGGACGTCGTCCACCAGCACGGGGCGGTCACACGACCGTCCCGGTCGGGTAACGGGCGTGTGTGCGCGTCCGGGGTCACCAGCCCGCTGAGCAGGCCGAACGGGTGAGCGCGCCGCGCTCCGGCCACGCGTGGTCACCCGCCCGGAGGACGCGACGACGTCTCCTCGAGGCGCGGACGTCGTGACCGGAACGTCACCGACCGCGAGTCTCCGCCTCGTGCGCGACAGAATCTCGGTCCACCGGATCCGCTCGTCCACGGG
Source organism: Cellulomonas sp. (assembly GCF_017744555.1). Classification (GTDB taxonomy): domain Bacteria; phylum Actinomycetota; class Actinomycetes; order Actinomycetales; family Cellulomonadaceae; genus Cellulomonas. Next base: position 600 of record NZ_JAGIBD010000062.1, read on the forward strand.
CCACGACCGGTCGACCTGCGGGATCCTGAGAGCGGGAAGGGATGGTTCGACTCCATGACTGAGAACGTGCCGTGGCCGGTGCTGGTCGGAGAGATGCTGATCCGCCGCATCCGTCTCAACGAGTTCGCACCCCGCATGTACCCGCCGTCCATCCCCGGCGAGCGGGCCACCGACGAGCAGATCGAGACAGCGCAACGACGCCTCGGGCACCCCCTGGACGACCTGCACCGGGCGGTGCTGCTGGAAGGTGACGGCTGGGAGAACGGCTTCGGCTACGGCGACCTGCTCTCGACCGACCAGCTCGGGCACGGGCACCGCTGGCAGCAGGCCATGACGCACCTGGACGACCTGTACGAGAACCTCGACCCCACCCAGCTGCCCCCGCGCGACGGGCTCTACCCGGTGCACGTCGGTGACGAGGAGATCGTGGTCGTCGACCTCGCGGGCCCCGTGACCGACGGCGGGCACCCCGTCCACTGGCTCGGTCACGACGAGCTCATCCAGAGCTGGCCGAGCCTCTACGAGTACTGGCTCTCGGCCCTCACCTATCTCCAGAAGGACGTCGACTGGGCGCTGGAGCAGGCTCGAACAGGGGCGAACTGACGTCAGCCGAGATCCCGCACGTCAGACCCAGACGAACACGACCGCTGCCTCGGTACGGGAGTACGCGGCAGCATGGGTCATCCTCATTCTCGACACGTCATGCAGAGTGCGCAATCGAGCTGAGCTCGACGTTCAGATGACGGACATTCTCGGGAGCGGCGGCAACTGATGAGCACCAAGGTGCGTTATGCGGAGTACTGGGACACCTCCGTCCCGGCGTCCGAGGTCGTGTGGATCACGGAGGACGAAGCACGCCGCCGGTACGAGTCCGGCGAGGCGTTCTCCGCGATCGGCTCGTCGGTCGCACGACAGGAATCGCCCCTGCAGCGGTGGACGTTCACCGTCGGCGCGAGCGGCAACGTCCGGGTTGCGTTCTTCGATCGCCATGGCACGCACCGACGGACGATCGACTACCGCGCCGTCGACGGGATGCTCTGGCGCCATGCGACGATCGACACTCGCGCGACCTGGCGCGAGCGAGGCAAGGAAGCTGTTCGATCGGAGCCCTTGCGCACGCCGCCTTGGCGGATGCTCGCGACGAACTGCCCCGCGGCGCGTCGGCCCGCCCCGGTAACGTCAGCCTGCGATCGCGTACCAGTGGATCCGGTCCTAGATGGGGGCGCGCAGTGGCTTCACGTCACAACCATGGAAAGTCGAGGCGCCGTCCGTCAGAGAGGACGCCGGCCGACGCTGCAAGGGCACCCCGTGAGTCCCCGGAGCCTGAAGCACGTGCGGAACTGTGGGCGACGCTCCGGCAGGGGTCAAGGAACGTCGCCGGCGTGAGCTGGCAACTTGCCGTCTCTGTTCACGTGCTGATCATGGCCCGGGTCGGGGAGCTGCCATTTGCGCGAGTCACACCCGAGGGCTTTGAGGACCTTGACTGCCATGGCTTCGCGGGCGACGACACGTTCATTCAGGTCAAGGAAGTGGGCGCCGGCGCTGGCGAACTCACGACGGCGCGAACGCGCGACGCCATCCTCCACGCACTGGACACCGGCGCGAAGGCGATCGCCATCGTGACCGACGGACAGCTCAGCGGCGGCCTGCCGTTCACCGGCTGGGCCGAGACGCTCGCGGATCATCGAGACAGTTGCGGCGCTCTTGTCGAAGCGCTCGTCCGACACGGACTCGCGCCCGACGATGCGGTGGCCGCGTTGGCGCGCGTCAAGCTCATCTCGCTGCCCTGGAACCTCCGCGAACAGAGCGAGGCGCTGCTCTGCAAGCGACTTGAAGTTAATCCCGCCGTCGCCTCCTTCGCCACGAGCGCGCTCTACGACATGTTTGGCCGGGCTGCGGCAGATCAACGGCACCTCGACCTGGGCCAGGCCCGAACACTCCATGTCGGCGATATCGACTCGACGCTGCACGACGTACAGTCGGCTGTCGATGTGAAGGGTCTCGATGCGGCCGTGATGGCCGGCGTGTGTCGCCCCGCGGACTTCTCGCGATTTGGCGGGACCTCCGCCGAGCAGTTCTACCTAGGGCTGGATGGCGCTCCCGCCCACGTCGCGCAGGGCCTGGACGTCATCCGAGCCAGCGAGATGGGCCAGATCAACGAGGCGGCTCAGTCCGAGGGATACGCGGTCATCGTCGGGCCGTCCGGCTCGGGCAAGTCAGTCCTCTTGTGGCGGGCCGCCCGCGACGTGATCCTCGGCGCTCGGGTGCTGCGCGTCGCCCGCGTCGCCTCCGAGGCCGACGTCCACCTCCTGGTGCGCCATGTCGAACTACTCCGTCCCACGCTTGCGTCTCCGGTCGTCGTGGCTGCAGACAACCTCGGCCGCCCAGGGATGAACGCCTGGACCGACGCCGTCGAGGTGCTGCGCGAGGTCGCCCACGTCTTCGTCCTCGGCGCAGCCCGCGAGGAGGACTTCAGCCCCTATCTGCTACGCGGGAGCGCACGTGTGGTGAAACCGGCGCTCGATTCGGCAACCGCCAGCTTGATTGCCGAGCGGGTCCGGAGCGCCGGGCTAACGATCAAGATGGCCGCGTCAGAGGCCCATTCGCGCAGCCGGGGGCTCCTCATGGAGTTCCTCTCTCTCCTACGCGAAGGCAGGCACCTCGAGCAGGTTCTGGCGTCACAGGCCGCCGACCTCGCGGGGCCGGAACGTGCACTGGAGCGAGCGGCGGCGCGTCTCGTCCTCGCCGCACATGCTGCAGGCCTGTCTCTGAGCTCGGCGATGGTCGCCAGCGCGCTGGCAAGCAGGACTGACGACCCGAGCAGAGTCGGCGACGCCCTGGCGGTGCTGAAGGACGAGCATGTCCTCCGCGACAACGGAGGCACGTGGACGGGCCTCCACGAGCTGCGATCGCAGACGCTCACCGACCTACTTCACGACTCCCCACCGCCAACGCTCGCCGACACGATGCGCTCGGTGGCGCGGCTCCTGCCTCCTGATGAAGCCGGGTGGTTGCTCCGGCGCGCGGCCGAGCGGTACCCCGACACCCTCCTCGCAGTGGCCGAGGCGGTTGCGGACCAGGTCACAGCAGCGAGCACCTCCGGGCCACAGGTGGCCGAGCTACTTGAGGGAGCCGAGCGCGCGGACAACGCCGCTTACGCGGCCGCCTGCTTGCCAGTCATGCGGCGTCTTCTGCCAAGGGATACCTCACCGGCGCTCTTCGCTCCGATGCTGTACTCCATACGGAATCAGGGCGCGACTCTCGGCCAAATCGGCTCGGACCAGTGGGACCGCAGTTTCGAACGACTGACCGCCGTCGCCCAGCAACTCCCACCGCGAGCCTCGACCGTGCTCGATGCGGTGGCGAGACGCCTCACCACCGACGATGCGGTCAGGCTCGCCACCGAGGGAACCTTGGTGGAGGGCCTTCGGCTACTCGAGGCCCTCGCTGGCACCATCAAGTTCGGCCCAACCGACGCAGCCACCATCTTCAGCGCGTTCGCGGTGCCGACCACCTCCGAGCAGGCCGCCGCCTGGGCGCGACTGATCGACGCCCTAGCGGGCTTCGTTCCGCCGGGCGACCTCGTCAGGGTGTTCGGGACGCTTGCGGATCGCGCAACCGTGATTGCGCGCTGCGAGCCGTCGGCCGTGTCGCTGACGTTCGAGGGCGACGGCGGACCCTCTCTGACCGTGATGCGCAGTCCAGACGAGCAAGGTCAGCGCGCGGACATGGCCTGGGACAGCGCACGCGCCACCGGTGGCGACCGGCTGAATGACTTCGTCGTCGACCTCGCGCGGCAGCTGCTCGACGGGTGCCCAGAAGCCGCTCGCGCGCAGGTCGTCACCATCAGCCCATCCGGTGCGCGCTACACACTCGGCGACCACGAGCCGGGCTTCAAGCACATGCCGCGGAGCGCGTTCCCTGACCGCGCCGGTGTCCGCCGCAACGTTGGTTTCCAGGGCGCCCTCCGCCTGCAGCTGGCCGCACCCTCATGGACCGAACTCCTGACCGAGCAGGCGCGGATTGGTCGGGAACTTGTCGAGCTTGCGGCGGACGCACCGTACCGACTGCGACCCAATGACCAGCCATCGGCAAGGGTTGCTTGGACGTCCCGCCTTCAGCGCGTAGCTCAGCGTGCGGGCGAACTCGCCCCCCGGCCGGCGGAGAGGTCCGAAGTTCGCCCTCTGTCACACGCCCAGGAAGACGCCGCACGGCGCGAAGATGACCCGGTGTCGCGTGCACTCAGCACGGCAGCCCAAGCACTGAACACCTTCGCGTCGAACGACAACCGCGCGGCGACTTCGATGGCCCTCCGGGATGCTGCGAGCCGCATCGAAGAGGCCCTCTCAACGTCACCGCGAGTCTTCGGACTCGACCAGCCGCTACCCGAGAGCCTCGGCGCCGCGTTACGACGCCTGGCCCGCGCGGCCCTCAGCGCGAACCTGAGCCCTGATGCTTGGCGGGGAGTCCGGTTCGGGGACGGCGAGCGAGTAGAACAGACCATCGCTGCGGCCGCTCAGGAGTGCCACGAGAAGGAGCGCGACCTGTTGTCTCAGGTGGCGGCGTCCGTCCCGAGCGGGCAGCTGTACCTCGTGCCCGACCCCCGGCCGTTCCCTGGAAACATCGACGAGACTGGTTGGCTTCTGACAGCCGAGGCGGATGACTGGGACGCTGCAGTTCTGGCGCTTGCGGGACTCGATAGCGCGATACGCGACGCCCTCGCCTGCAACGTCTGGCTCCTGGCGATCGACGAGGGCATCGCCGTATCGAAGGGTGTCTCGTTGACGCGGCATGGCCCTCAGCCTGTCCTGCCGCTGACGCGCGACTCACTCGAGAGCCTCGCAACGGCCGCGGGCCTGTCGGTGCCGTCTTCCTCCAACCCTGCCTCTGAGGCGCTCCAGGAACTCGCCGACCGGTTGGTCCGGGACTCGTGGGCAACCGCGCTGCACCGGCGTCGACCCGCCGAGTGGCCGACGATCATCAGCCCTCCGAACTCCGAGGCGCTCGCTGCAACCCGACGAGATGCGTCGGCCCTTGTGGATCGCCTTCCCGCAGAAGTAGCACCTACAGTCGATCGCGCACTCGGACTCCTCATCCAACAGGTGGAAAAGGAGGTTCTCGACGCGTCATCGCTGACCTTGGCCGGCGAGATCCTGGATGTCCTCGGCCGGGGACCAACAGATCAGGCCGTCGACGCCGGCATTTGGACGGCACTCGACCTGCTCTCGCAAGTGCAGGTCTTCAGCGACGGCGTCTCCAGCTCGGCCGCTTCCGCGCCTGCGTGACGGCCGGTCCGGCCCCGCGCGCGGCAAGCAGGCACGACGAACGCCACCGCGCGGCCTTCGCCCGGTTGTGGTCCGCTGCGCCCCAGCCACTCGGCCGCCCGGCGTCAGGCGTCTGGCTGCGAGCCCAAACACGCCCGGCGACCGCGTAGCCTCGTCCACGACGTGTGGCCCTCGCGGGTTGTCCCTAGCGTTTCCCTTGGGGATGTCCCGATGTATCCCCGCACGTCGCGGGCCTCTAGCTCAACTGGCAGAGCAGCGGACTTTTAATCCGCGGGTTGTGGGTTCGATCCCCACGGGGCCCACCTCTCCCGACCTGTGCTTTCATCCTCGGTGACACACCGTAGGGTCGCCACGTGCAGCACGTGCGTGAGCTCGCGCCGCGAGCGACGGGTCCCGACCTCGCAGCATGGCGACGTTCGAGAATCCGCGCGGCGCCCACTCGCACCTGAACCGCGACATCCACCTCGTCCGGATCCGCGAGCTCTGGGACGACTCCTCTGACGCGTTCTGAGGATGGGCGCCTCAGGGCGGAGGTCCGTGAGTGCACGACGAAGGTCGATGGTCGTGTCGGTCACCACGTCATGCCGAGGGAGGGTTGATGCACTGGATCAAGCCAGAGGTCGCCGGCGGGCTCGGCGAAGGGGCGGACTATGACGTCGCTCGTGAGCCCCAGCTCCTGGGTGACCTGTACTTCGAGTTTGCTGACTGGCTCGGCGACGACATCGTGTCGACGTCGGGATTCTGGCTCGTCACCGACAGGCTCGCCGACGCGCTCCAGTGCGCCGGGCTGACCGGCTGGAGGTGGGGCCCGTTCACGTGTCGATGTCGGAGGAACTCGTGCTGCGCAAGCGCGACCTCGAGTTGCCGCACTGGTACCGCCTGCTCCCCTCAGGCACTGAGGGCGACGACATCGTCCTGCTCCGCCGGGTGCACCTCTGCGTCAGCGAGCGCGCGCTTGCAGGTCCTCCGCGGCTTCTCGATCGACCACGCGCGCGTCCGCGACGTCTCCGAGATCCCGCAGCCGATCCTCTAGCGCACTTCCCGCCGTGCATCGCGCTCGCCGCCGCCACGGCCCGGGCGTCCCGAGTGCTGCCCTCTCGCGAGCTCCCGCGCGACGCCGTCAGTCGTGATGACGCTCCCTCCCACCGTGGAGGAGGGAGGGGGCGTCATCCACGCATCGCACGCTCAAGCCGGTCCCTCCCCACGGTCGACGCGCACGACGACCGCGTGGTCCAGCCTCCCCTGTCGCAGGACCGCGAGAGCCTCGGGGGTCACGTGCAGGAGCAGGTCGTCGTCGACCCACAGGTCGTCCGTGCCGCGCCGGCCCGTCACCTGCAGCCACCGGAATCGCGGCGGCCCCGGGGCATGGCGCTCGGCGTACTCCTCGCT
>NZ_JAGIBD010000063.1 GCF_017744555.1 Cellulomonas sp.
GTGCCGGTGGGGGCGGTGGCGGGGCGACGAGTGCGGCGGCCGCGGCGATCCTCGCGTCCGGGGTCTGCGGCGGCGGGGTCGGGGTCGTCGGGCGGACCGGTGCGTCGCCGGGGCGGGTCGCGCCCGGGCCCGAGGGGCCCGCCGGCGTGGCCGGGCGAGCCGCGGTGGCGGGAGGCGCGACGATGGCGGCCGTCTCCTCCGCCGGGCGGATGCGTTCCGTGACCGGCGGCCGGTCGACCGGGGTCGCGGTACCCGCGGTCGCCGAGGCGGGCGGGGCAGCCGTGGTCGCGGCGGACGACTCGCGGGTGGACGACGGATCGGCGGACGACGGTGCCGTCGACGCGCCGGCGGGTGCGGCCGGCGACCCGGCCGTGGGTGCACCGGTGGGTGCGGCCGGCGAGGCGGCTGCTGCTGCTGCCGCTGCCGACGCGGTGTCCGGTGTCGACGACGGGACGCCAGGGCCGGCAGGGCCTGACCCGCCGGCCGGAGCTGAGCCCTCGGCCGGGCCCGTCGGGCTCACGGCGCCCCCCGACAGGCCGGACGGGCTCGTCGGGGCGCCGGGGCCGGAGTCCGAGGGCGCCGGCGCGGCGGCGGGCGGTGGGTCGGCAAGCGCGACGCCGGCCGCCTCCGCCCGGTGGGCGGCGACGCGCGGGTGCGGCACGTCGACGCCGGAGTCGTCCGGGGTCTCGGCCGCGGGTGCGACGACCGGGTCCGGTGCGACGACCGGGTCCGGCGTGACGACCGGATCGGGTGCGACGGCCGCGCTCCCCGCAGCGGGCACGTCGGCCGGTGTCGAGAGCGGCTCGACGGCGGGCGCCGCGGCGACGGGCTCGGCACCAGGCCCTGCGACCGGCGCGCCGCGCACCGGCTCGACGGCAGGCTCGGCCGCGACCTCGGCGTACCGGTCTCTGGCCGGCTCCGCGGGTGAGGTGGTGACCACGGGGTCCGGGACGGCCGGCTCCGCGGGGGTGGGCTCCTCGAGCGGCGCCTCGGCCGGAGCGCCGCCGTCCTCGCCCCACTCCAGGTACGTGCCGCACTGGCCGCAGAACAGCTCGCCGTCCTCGTTGCGGGTCCCGCACTCGGGGCACACGATCACTTCCCCACCTCCTGCACGTCGAGCGTGTGCGGCACGTGGGCCGCCTTGACCGCCGCGATCACGCGTTCCACGCGGCGTCTGTCCACGGGCCCGGACGCCCGGACCACCACGGTCATCGACGGCGTCGCGGACCCGGGGATGGTGCCCCCGGGTGCGGGTGACCACGCCGATGCGCCGCTGTCCGTGACCTCGACCTCGCCGTCGACGACGAGCTGCACGGCCTCCGCGACGCCGCGGGCGGTGCCGCGCCAGCGGTGCACGGCGGCGGCGCGGGCGACGATGTCGCGGCGGCGCTGCGTGCTCCACGTCTGGTCCGGCTCGATGCCGACCCACCCGCACAGCCACTCGAGGAAGTCGTCGGGTGCGAGCTGCGGGTCGAGGTAGCACGCGAGCGAGTCGAGCGTGAGGTAGACGGGCGCGAGCATGTCGTCGAGCGCGCCGGTGAAGCGCTGCAGGAAGTCGTCGTCCTGCAGCACGACGGGCAGCCGCCCGGCGACGGGGACGGGTGACTGGAGGCCCTCGACCATGCCGCGCACGTCAGCTGCCCGCCACGACGCGCACCTGGTGCCGGAACGAGAAGCACAGCGCGTGCTTGTCGATGTCGATGCGCTGCACGGGGTCGCCGCGGCGGCCGGTGAGCGGGTCGGCGGCGAAGATCTTCACGTCCTCGACGATCTCGGTGCCGGGCAGCCGCTGGAGCACGGCGTACACCTCGCCGGCCTGCACGGGCCGGCCGAACGGCCAGCCCTCGCCGTCGGGGCCGCCGCGCAGCGGGTCGAAGTACCGGTTGAGGGCGCGGACTGCCTCGGCCTCGAGCATCGGGACCGCCGCCCGCGGCCGCGGCGAGAGGCGCGCGACCACGGTGACGCCCTGGTAGAACGGCGGCTCGACGATGACGCGCGCGCCGACCGGGCGGCGTTCCTCGAGGTGCTCGGCGATCGCGGCGAGCGACTCGGGCGACGGCACGAGGTCCTCGAACCGCAGCGACCCCTCGGCGTCGGGCTGCGCGGCGGGCACGACGAGCACCCGGATCGCCCCGGCGTCGGCGCCGTCACCCGCGGACACGGCCCGCACGCGGGCGACGTCGACGGCGGCGGCCCGGGCCAGGTGCTCGTAGTCCTCGGCGGTGACGGCCCGGTCGCGGACCCGCAGCGCGAGCGGCCCTCGCTCCTTGGCCTCGTCGACGGTCTCCGCGGCGACGCCGCCTGCGGCGGCCCGGCGGTTGGAGACGCGGTCGACGAACGGCAGCCCGCCGCGCAGCACCTGCACCGTGCCGGGGGCGACGTTGCCGTCGGGCCCGCCGCCCGTCCGGTAGCGGGGCAGCCGCAGGGGTGCGCCCTTGGGCGGGATCGCGCCGTACGACCGCAGGGTCCCGTCGGGCTCACGGACGGAGGGTCCGAGCTGGATCTCGCCCGCGGCCCGGTCGAGCACGAACACCTCGTCGTCGGGCCCGTGGCCGGCGAACGACTCGACCTCGGTCCACTGTGCCCACCCGGCGCCGGTGGCGACCTCGAGCACGGTCGGCGGGCCGGCGACGACGGGCCGGTGCTCGAGCGGGAACGTTTGTCCGGGCACGCCCTCGGACAGGCCGACGACCTCGTCACGGATCGTCTCGGCGTGCACCGCGGGGACCGTGCCGCCGATGGTGAACGCCCCGGCCTCGCGCACCGTCGGGGATGCGCCGTACTTCGGGTACCCCTCGTCGGGCTCGGTCACGCGGCACCGCAGCCACCCGGCGCGGACGCCACCCAGCACCGACGCCGTGTGCGTCGCCGGCACGTGCAGCACCACGTCGCCCGCGCGGTTGAGGCCGCCGGTGCCGTCGCTGTCGACGTCGCACGCGACCCACGTCCTGCCGTCCCACGCCTCCCACGCGAGCGGCGGCCGGCGGGGGTCGACGCCGACGCCCTGCACGGTGCAGTCGAACCGCAGCGCGATCACGCACGACGGCGCGGGGTCGTCGAGGCCGAGAAGCAGCACGTCGTCGATCTGCGGCACCTCGGCGAACACCGGGAACGAGTCGCCCGAGGACAGCTGGTCGTCGCGGTTGACCTGCTCACCCCCCGGCCGCTGCGTCGCGACGTGCAGGAGCTTGCGCGGCGGGATCTCGAGCGGGCGCGTCGTCGTGAACACGACCGCCTCGTCGCGCTCGGTGCGGTTGGTCGCGGCCTCGGTGCCCTCGGGGACGACGACGGTCTCGTCCTGCGCTGCGGACAGCCACATGACGAGGTCGACGGTCGCGGCGCCCGCGGGGTGCAACGTGACGCCGAGCAGGTCGAGGAACGCGACGTACAGCCGGTCAGGAACCCGGTTGAGCCGGTAGAACAATTCGTCGGCCATGAAGGCGACCGTCTCGATGAGCGTCACGCCCGGGTCGGACACGTTGTGGTCCGTCCACTCGGGGCAGCGGCGCTGCACCATGCGCTTCGCGTCGTCCACCAGGTCCTGGAACCGGCGGTCGTCGAGGTTGGGGGAGGGCAGCACGGTCAGACTCCCGTCACGGGTCGCTCGTCGGGGATCGTGTAGAAGGGGAAGACGAGGTTGCGCGGGTCGTTCGTGCCGCGGATCGCGTAGCCGACGTCGATGTAGAGCACGCCGCTGTCGACCTCGTCGAACCGCACCTGCACGTCGCGCAGCTCGATGCGCGGCTCCCACCGGTCCAGGGCGACCCGCACGGCGTAGGCGATCGCGCCGGCGGTGGTGGCGTCCGCGGGCGCGAACACGTAGTCGTGCACCGCGCACCCGAACTCGGGCCGCATGGGCCGCTCGCCCGGGGCGGTCGCGAGGATCAGCCGGATGCTCTCCTCGATCTCGTGACCCTCGCGGGACAGCGCGATCCGGCCAGTCGCGTCCGACCGCACGGGGAACGACCACCCGGCACCGATGAACTCCTGACCCATGGCCGCCCCCTAGTTGATCTTCACGAGGGCGCCGCGGATGGTGGCCATCGCGTTGCCGGAGACCTCGACCTGCGCGTCGGCGGCGACCTTGACCTGGGCACCCTTGATGTCCGTGGTGGCCGTGCCCTGCACGGTGACCTGCGGGGCCTTGAGCGAGATCGACTTGGTGCCCTCGACGGACACGTCGATCCCCTTGACGCTCACGTTGCCCGCGGACGTCGTGACGGCCACGTTCTTCTTCGACTCGACCGTGACGTCCTGCTTCGCGACGACCTTGAGGGGCCCCTCGGACAGGATCTCGATGAGCGCCTGGCTCTTCTGCACCATGCGGATCTTCTGCGCACCGCTGCTCGTCGAGATCACGAGCTCCTCGGCGCTGGGCGTCTCGATGTACTCGTAGCGCATGCCCGTGCGCGACAGGAACACCCGCTTCTGCACCTTGCCGTCGGGGTTGCCGTACTGCCCGCTCTCGGGCTTGTCCTTGCCGTTGTAGAGCCCGCCGAGCACGTACGGCTGGTCGGTCTCGCCGTTCTCGAACGCGACGAGCACCTCGTCACCGACCTCCGGCAGCAGGTAGGTGCCCCGGTTCTGGCCCGCGCCGAGCGCCACGACCCGCGCCCACCCGCTCTGGTAGGTGTCCGAGTACATCGGCAGCTTGATCTTGACCCGGCCGAGGTTCTCGGGGTCCTTGACGTCGGTGACGATCGCCTGCATGACGCCGTGCTGACCGCGGTGCCCGTTGATCGTCGCGCCGGCGACGGCCCCGAACAGCGACCGCTCGGACGCGCCCGCGACGGTGAACGACGTGACGTACCCGGTGTCGGCGGCGAAGTCGTGCCGGACGGCGCTGAGCGTGTACTTCCCGTCGAACGGGCTGCCCATCTGCCGCAGCGTGACGGCCTCCCCCGCCTTCATCCGGGGGTTGCCGTGCACCACGCCCTCGAGCTCGGCGAACCCCGACGCGAGCCGGTCGGCGAGCGCCTTGGCCCGGGACTGGACCTGCGACGACGTGATGAGCGTGGGCGCGGCCTCGACGAACTTGGGGCTGCCGAACGTGTTCGCGAGCTTGACGGGCGTGACGTCCGCGAGCTCGGCGCTCGACGTCTTCGCGGGGACGGAGGCGACGACCTCCTTCTTCTGCTTGACGTCCCACCCGCGCACCTCGACCTCGGGCACCTGACCCGCGGCGGTGACGGTCGCGCGCAGCGACAGCAGGTTGACGCCGCGCTCGAGCACCAGCGGGTTCTCGCGGGCGCCGTCGTTGCCCGACGGGGCGGTCGTCGCGAGCGTCGGCACCGCGAAGTCGAGCTTGCCGTCGACGACCCGGACGGTCGCGCCGATCTGGTCCGCGAGCGACTGCAGGAAGTCCCAGTCGTTGACGTTGTCCTGCGCGACGTGCTGGAGCACGCTCCCGGCCGTCACCGAGCCGAGCGGCACGCTGACCCGCCCGGCGACCTTCCGGACGATGTCGCCGGGCGTCATGTTGACGTACGCCTCCATGCGGCGGCCGCGGAACAGCCGGTGCGACTTGTCGAGCCCGCGGACCACGGTGTGGAAGCCGTCCTGGTCGAGCTCCGCCTCGAGGGCCGTGACCTCGCCCTTGAGCAGCGGCACCGGCCCGCCCGGACCGCTCGACTGCACCGTGATGGCGACCTCGGCGCCGACCTTGAAGCCGCCCTTCGACAGGACCATCGCCTGCTCGTCGAGGAACCGCAGCACGAACATGTCCGGCACGTTCCGGCTCGAGTCGACGATGACGCTCGACAGCAGCGGCGCCACGTCGTCGGGCAGCGGCGCCCCGTTGACCGCGACCAGCGGGGTCGCGGCGTGCTCCTCACCGAACGGCATCGGCCACCTCCCGGGTGCGTGCGGGCAGGCCCGCGGTGGGCTCCTCGACGGGCCCGCTCGGCGGCGTCGGCGCCACCGGCTCGACCGGGGCCGGGCGGCGCGCCGGGTCGTGCAGCAGGTCGCTCTGCGCGGGCAGCAGCAGCCGCCCGCCGGGCCGCAGCCGCGTCGGGTCGTCGATCCCGTTCGCCGCGGCCACGGCACGCCACAGGCCCGGGTCGCCGTACTCGCGGTACGCGATGGCCGGCAACGTGTCGCCGGACACCAGCACGTGCTCGCGGTGCGGCGCCTGGCCGCCCGACGTCGGGTTCGTCTTCGGCGGCGAGCCCGCGAGCTCCTCGAGCGTCACCGAGCACGTCGCCCGGATCGGCAACCCCTCGGCCGTGAACAGCGTGTACTTCGCCGACACCGTCGAGACGTACGCGAGGAACCCCGTCAGGCCGCCCCAGCGGAACTGCACCCACGGCGGCGAGTCCTTCTTCGCGGCGTGCGACGCCGTGGTCGGCACGCAGCACGAGAACAGCTTCTCGACGTTCTTCACGACGCTGTCGTCGTGCGTGTCGGACGCGTCGAAGAACATCTCGATCGTCAGCTTCGACGGCTGCGGGCCCTGGAACTGCGGCGGCGAGGCCCGGGTCGTGCCCTTCGTCGTCGGGCGCGTCCACGACACCGTCTTGGTGAGCGCGAGCTCCTTGGGGTTGAACTGGAACTTGATCTCGCCGAGCGGCGCGCCCGCCTTGTCGAGCGCACCGTCCGTCGACGGCTCGTTCATCATCAGCGACGCGTGCACGAGGCTGCCGCCGCCCGCCGAGGCGGCCGCCGCGTCGAACCCCACCGGCGACGGACTCATCACGCACCGCCCTTCGTGAACCCGTGGTGCGCGATCTCGACGGTCTCCGTGACGACCTTCGAGTTGTCCGGCTGCATCGACGGACCCGTCCACCGCACCGGCACGATGCCCTCGAGCGACCACGTGGCGATGACGTCGCCGTGCGCGTTCTTCGCGACGATCGACCCGGTGTGCCGCGAGAAGCCCGTCGCCATCGACGAGATCCACGCCGCGACCTTCTCGGTGGACTTCCCGAGGGGCCGGGTCAGCTTGATGTTCGGGTACTTGATGCGCGTCGGCAGCTGCCACACGAGCGTGTTGTTGCCGCCCTCCTCGCGCGTCTCCATGACGACCTCGGCGCCCAGCCCCTCGCACGACGTGAACTCGCCCAGGTTCGTGTCGTCGAGCTTCACCTCGTAGCGGATGCCGATCGCGACGGTGACCTCGTCGTCCTTCATCGTGAGTCCCTCCCGTCCGCGCTCATGCCTCGTCCGCCCCTCGTCGCACGTCCCACGCCCGTCACACGTCCGCCCTCATCCCGCGGCGCTCGCGGTCGACGAGCAGCTGGCCGCGCATCCGGCGCAGCAT
>NZ_JAGIBD010000064.1 GCF_017744555.1 Cellulomonas sp.
ATCGAGGCCTTCACCCTCACGCTGGCCAAGCACCTCGGCCCGCGGGGCATCACGGTGAACGCCGTCGCGCCCGGCGTCATCGACACCGACATCAACGCCAGCTGGTTGCGCGACAACCCCGAGGCGATCGCCCAGGTCGCCGCGAGCACCAGCCTCGGGCGCGTCGGACGCCCCGACGACGTCGCGGGCGCCGTCGCGTTCCTCGCGTCCGACGACGCGCGGTGGGTCACCGGGCAGGTCCTCGACGCCACCGGGGGCACCCAGCTCTGACCGACCAGCACGGCCACGACACTGACAGGGGGGGCAGATGTCGCACGCACCGACACGGGGGATCGACCACTTCGGGCTCACCGTCCCGAACCTCGACGACGCGGTCAGGGACCTCGGGGACGCGCTCGGCGCAGGGCTCTGCTACGTCGAGGGGCCCCTCGACGAGCCGTACCCGGGGTGGATGACGGAGAAGCTGGGCGCCCGGGGGTCGTTCACGCTGCGGGTCGCGGCCGTGAACGCGCTCGCCGTCAACCTCGAGCTCTTCGAGTACGCCGGGGACGGGCCGCGCCGTCCCGGTCCGCTGCCGGGTCAGGCGGGCGGCTTCGCGCTGCTGCAGCGCACACCCGACCCGACCGCCGCCGCGCGCGAGCTCGCCCGCGTGGCGGCCGTGCGCCCGGCGCACACCCCGGGCGGGTTCGAGGTGCTGCTGCCGTCGGGGATCGCGCTCGCGCTGCAGCCCGGGAAGGACGAGCTGCTCGGCGCCCTGTTCGTGCATCGGGGCGACGTCGCGCCGTTCGTCCACGAGCTGCAGTCGGTGCTCGGGCTGCGGCGGACCGGCGGCGTCGACGCGTTCGGCGCCCGCGGCGTCGTGCTCGCGGGGGAGTGCGGCGTGGCCGTCGCGGTGCTCGACGCCCCCGGTGCGGGACCGCGTCCCGCCAACAGCGACGTCGGCGGGCACCACGTCGCCTTCCACGCCGACGACGTCGACTCGGCGCGCGCGGCGCTCCTCGAGGCGGGAGGGTTCGTGCCGCTCGGCGAGCCCGAGACGATCACGGACGGCCCGATCGCGGGCGACCGCTGGAACTACGTGCTGTCACCCACCGGGGTGCAGCTCGAGCTCATCAACCTCCCCGACGGCACCCTGCCGTACGAGGACGGTGCGGCGCACACCCGCACCCCGATCGCACGGAGGGTCCCCGCATGACCACCACCTCACGACGCGCGTTCCTCGGCGCGGGCACGGCGACGCTCGGGGCCGCGGCGCTCGCCGGGTTCGGGCTCCGGGGCGTCGACGCGCCGCCCGAGGACGCGCGTCCGCCCGCGCCGGGTCCGTACCGGGTCGTCACCCCGGCCTCCGAGCAGTGGGAGGACCTGCGGCAGGGCACCAACCTGCGGTGGATCGGGTCGCCGCGACGGATCGCCTTCCCGCGGGACGCGAGCGAGGTCGCGGCCGAGATCCGGACGATCCAGCGGCTAGGGCTGCGGCCCGCCGTCCGTAGCGGCGGCCACGGGTACGAGAGCTTCGTCTCGAACGACGACGTCACCGCGATCATCGACCTCGCGGCGATGAACCAGGTGCGCTGGGACCCGCGTCGGCGCGCGTTCGAGGTCGGTGCGGGGGCCCAGCTCGGCGCCGTGTACCAGCTGCTCTACAAGCAGTGGGGCGTGTACGTCCCGGCCGGCAACTGCCCCACCGTGGCGGCCGGTGGACACATCGCGGGCGGCGGCTACGGCAGCATGAACCGCCGCGACGGCCTCGTCGTCGACCACCTCGCCGCGGTCGAGGCCGTGCACGTGCGCGCGAACGGCGCGGTGCGGACGTCCATCGGGACGCGCGACCCCCGCAGCCCCGACCACGAGCTGTGGTGGGCCTACACGGGCGGTGGCGGCGGCAACTTCGGCGTCGCGACGCGGTACTGGCTGCGGTCGCCGGCGGCCGCGGGCGACCGGCCCGAGGCCGCCCTGCCCACCCCGCCGCGGCACGTGATCCTCTCGACCGTCGCGTGGCGGTGGGACGACCTCGACGAGGCGACCTTCGGGCGGCTGCTCGCGAACCACGGGCGCTGGCACGAGGAGCACAGTGCGGCCGGCACGCCCGAGGCCGGCCTGTTCTCGCAGCTCAAGACCTGGCACCGCGCCAACGGCACGATCACCCTGGACACGGTCGTCGACGCGGGCGTGCCCGACGCGGACGGCGTCCTCGACCGTCACGTAGGAGCGCTCTCACAGGGCATCCCGGTGCCGACCGTGCTGCAGCGTCGACGCGTGCCCTGGCTGCAGGGGACGCAGTGGACCGGCTTCACCGGACCCGACCCGACGCGCAGGTTCGACGGCAAGTCCGCGTACCTGCGTCGCACCTGGACCCCGACCGCGGTCGCGGCGGCCTACCGCGCCCTGACCGACCCGTCGTTCTCCCACCCCGGCGCGCTGCTCATGATCGCGTCCTACGGCGGGGCGGTGAACACCGTGGCCCCCGACGCGACCGCCGTCGCGCAGCGTGACTCGATCATCAAGTTCCAGGTGGTGTCCATCTGGGACGACCCCGAGGACGACGCCGCGAACCTGGCGTGGACCCGCTCGACCTACGCGGCCATGTTCGCGGACACCGGCGGCGTCCCCGTCCCGAACGCCGACACCGACGGCGCCTTCGTCAACTACGCCGACACCGACCTCGACGACCCGGCCCACAACACCTCGGGCCTCAGCTCGCTCGACCTCTACTACAAGCACAACCTCCCGCGCCTCGTCCGGGCGCGGGCGGCCTACGACCCGAAGGGACTCTTCAGCCATGCACAGAGCCTCCCGGTCAGCTGACCAGCCCGCAGGCGCGCCGCACGGTCGCCTCGACGCGCTCACCGGCCTGCGTTTCCTCGCCGCGCTGGTCGTCGTCGTCTTCCACCTGTCCCTCAACCGCTTCTTCCTCGACGCACCCGCGCTCGTCGACCCCCTGCAGGGCGTGCTGCGCAACGGTGGCTGGCTCGGCGTCACGTTCTTCTTCGTCCTGTCGGGCTTCGTCCTCACGTGGTCCGCGCGTCCGGGGGACACCCCCGGGCGGTTCCTGTGGCGCCGCGTCGCCAAGATCGTGCCCAACCACGTGGTGACGTTCGCCGTGGCCCTGGCCGTCGCCGGTCTCGGGGGTGCGCTCGTGTGGGAGGCGGGCGCCAACCTGCTCCTGCTGCACTCCTGGGTGCCGCGCGACACGGCCTTCTTCAGCATCAACCACCCGAGCTGGTCGCTGTCCGCCGAGATGGTCTTCTACGCGCTCTTCCCGGTCACCCTGCCGCTCGTCGCACGCGTGCCGCGGCGCCACCTGGTCACCGCCGGAGCGGCCGTGGTCGTGGTCGTCGTGCTCCTGCCGCTGGTGGCCCAGCAGCTGCCGGTCGGGGCGGTCTTCGGCCCCGCGCACGCCCAGTCGCCGTTGCTCGGGGCCTCGGTGCTGCAGGTGTGGTCGGTGTACGCGTTCCCGCTGGTCCGGTTCCTGGAGTTCGGGCTCGGGATGCTCGCGGCCCGCGCGGTGCGGGAGGGTGCGCTGCCCCGCGTGCCGGTGGTCGTGGCGCTCGGGCTCGTCGCCGCCGGCTACCTGCTCAGTCTGGTCGTGCCCGTGCTGTGGACGCTCGACGCCGTGTTCGTGCTGCCCGTGACGGCGCTGGTCGTCGCGGTCGCGCAGGCTCCGACGCCGCCCGCCGTGCTCACCACGCCCCTGGCGGTCCGGCTCGGCGAGATCTCGTTCGCGCTCTACATGGTGCACGACATCGTGCTCACCGCCACGCGCCGGTTCGTCCCCGCGGCAGGCCTGCCGCCGCTCGGGGCGGTCCTGCTGGTCGCGCTCGTCCTCGCCGTCAGCCTCGGCGCCGCCTGGGCCCTCTGGCGCTGGGTCGAGACGCCCGCCAACACGCGCCTGCGGGCGTTGCGGCTGCCGTCGCGAGCCGCACGGCGCCGACCCGCAGCCCCCGCAGCACCCGCCGTTCCCGCCGTCGTCCCGCTCACCGTCCCCGCCACCGCGTCGTCACAGGAGGTCTGATCATGACCATCGCCAGCGCCTGGACCGTGTCCGCCCACCATCCCGTGGAGTACCGCGTCGAGACCACCACCGACGTGCTCCACCCGGACAACCCCGCCCTGCTGGACGGTGAGCGCGGCGCGCGTCGCCTCATCGTCACCGACAGCACGGTCGACGAGCTCTACGGCGACCGCATCCGGGCCTACGCGCGGACGAACCTGCGCGATCACCAGGTCCTCGTCCTCCCGCACGGCGAGGCGAGCAAGCAGTGGTCCGCGGTCGAGACCGTCCTGGAGGCGGTCGACGCGTTCAAGCTCGACCGGCGCCGTGAGCCGATCATCGCGATCGGGGGCGGAGTGCTCACGGAC
The DNA here is from genome assembly GCF_017744555.1 of Cellulomonas sp. Classification (GTDB taxonomy): domain Bacteria; phylum Actinomycetota; class Actinomycetes; order Actinomycetales; family Cellulomonadaceae; genus Cellulomonas. The sequence continues at coordinate 4,360 of NZ_JAGIBD010000064.1, forward strand.
ATCGTCGGCTTCGCCAGCAGCATCTACCGCAGGAGCACACCGTTCGTCCGGGTGCCGACCACGCTCATCGGGATCGTCGACGCGAGCGTCGGGGTCAAGACCGGCGTGAACTTCCGGGCCGGGAAGAACAAGATCGGGACCTACTTCGCGGCCTCGCGCAGCGTGCTCGACACGACGTTCCTCGCGACCCTCGACGCCCGGCACGTGTCCAACGGCCTCGCGGAGATCCTCAAGATCGCTCTCATCAAGGACGAGCGCCTGTTCGACCTGCTCGAGGCCCACGGGTCCGCCGTCCTGCGGTCCCGGTTCCAGTCCGGCACGTCCGTCGAGCGGGAGATCCTCGAGCGGGCGATCGGCGGCATGCTCGACGAGCTCCGCCCGAACCTCTGGGAGCACGTCCTCGAGCGCGTCGTCGACTACGGGCACACCTTCAGCCCGACGATCGAGATGCGCGCCCTGCCCGAGCTCCTGCACGGCGAGGCGGTGGGGCTCGACATGGCGCTGACCACGGGCGTCGCGCTGCACCGTGGCCTCGTCACCGCCGAGCAGGCGGACCGCGTCTTCGCGACGCTCACGGGTCTCGGGCTGCCGACCACGCACCCGGCGATGCGCCTCGACGACCTCGTCCGGGCGCTCGAGGACACGACGCGGCACCGCGACGGGCGGCAGCGCCTGCCGCTGCCCGTCGGCATCGGCGCCGCGACGTTCGTCGACGACGTGACGCGTGAGGACATCGCCGCGGGCCTGCAGGCCGTCGCGGTCCTCTCGACGGCCGGGCTCGAGGCGACGGCGTGAACGTCACCGGTCTCCCGGCGCCGCCGCCGCGGACCCCTGCCGTGCACGCCGTGATCCACGGCGTGCACGGCAGCCCCGGCCGCACCGGATGGAAGGCGTTCTACACGCGACGCCAGCTGCAGTCGCCCACCGAGGCCGTCGAGTGGGCCACGCTGCCGCCCGGTGCGGTGAGCGGAGAGCACCGCCACACCCGGACCGAGGAGATCTACCTGGTCCTCGACGGCGAGGGCGAGTTCTTCTTCAACGGTCGTCCGCACGCGGTCCGTCGCGGGTCGCTCGCGCTCACGCCGCCGGGCAACACGCACGGCCTGCGCAACACGGGCGACCACGACCTCAGCTGGTGGGTCGTCGAGACGCTCGCCCCGGCCACGCAGGCCGCCCTCGCCGCCCCGGCACCGCCGGGGCCCGTCACCCCCCGGAGCCGCCCCGTGCCCGTGCACCTCACCGACCTGACCGTCACGCCCCACGTCGACACCACGACCGTCTTCGACGGCCCGCTGGTGGCCGTCGACCGCCACGTCCTGCTGGCGGGGGAGGAGCTGGTGACGGGGGCCGACAGCAGCGAGATCGCGGGGTTCGTGAACGCCGGCTCCGTGGTCCTCGACCTGCCCGGCGCGACCAGCAGCGTCACGGCGCCCGTCGCGTTCCTCGTCCCGGCCGGGGCGCGCGGGCGGCTCACGGCCGCCGAGGACTGCGAGCTGTTCACGGTCGAGCTGCGCGTGGGGCCGGCATGATCGTCACGCGCGTCGACCCCGACGACACGTGGACGTGCCTCGTGCGGCGCGGCATGCTCCACAGCGAGACCGAGTCGGTCGAGCACCACCGGCTGGGTGCCGGCGAGCGGCTCTCCTTCGACGCCCCGCACGGCGTCGACGAGCTGGTCGTGGTCCTGTCCGGCGAGGTGGACGTCGACGGCGGCACCGCGGGCCCGGGGAGCGTCGTGCTCGTGCCGGAGGGCGCCGGAGGCGAGCTGACGGCCCGCGTGCCGACCGCGGTGCTGAGCGTGCGGGGGCTCGCGGCCCGCGTCACGGCGGCGCTGCCGCCCCGCGTGCCCGAGCTGCCGGTGGCCGAGCGTGCCGTCTGACCTGCGGGACGCGGCCGCGCGCGCGGCTCTGCCCGTCGCCGTGTTCTTCGCCGTGACCGTCGAGATGGCGCCGGTGGGAGCCGTCTCGACGATCGCGCGCGACCTGGGTGCGGGCGTCGAGCGCGTCGCGCTCGGGTCCACCGCGTACGCCGCGGCGACCGCCGTGGTCGCGGTCCCCGGCGCGCTGCTGCTGCGCGCCGCGCCCCTGCGGCGTGCGGTCGTCGCGGGCGCGGTGTTCGCGGCGGCTGCCGCGCTCAGCGTCGCCGCTGCGGACGTGCCGG
>NZ_JAGIBD010000065.1 GCF_017744555.1 Cellulomonas sp.
GCCTTGGCCAGCAGGACCTCACGGGACTCGAGGTCCGCGAGCTTGGTGACGTCCGCAGCGGTCAGGGTGCGGCCGTCGAGGACGCCCCCCTTGATGACCAGTGCGGGGTTCGCCTTGGCGAAGTCACGCAGACCCTTGGCAGCCTCGACCGGGTCACCGGTGACGAAGGCGATCGCCGACGGGCCCGCGAGCGCGTCGTCGAGGCCAGTCAGACCGGCTTCCTTGGCCGCGATCGCGGTCAGCGTGTTCTTCACCACGGCGTAGGTTGCGTTACCGCCGAGCGCCTTGCGCAGCCGCTTGAGCTGCGCGACGGTGAGCCCGCGGTACTCGGTCAGCACGGCCGCGTTCGACTCACGGAACAGGTCCGTGAGCTCTGCGACAGCGGCTGCCTTGTCCGGCCTCGCCATGGCAATCCTTCCGATGGTGGTGCCACCGGTCGTCAGGCCCGCAGATGTGTCGTCAGGAACGACAAGAGCCCCGCGCAGGCGCGGGGCTCGACGTCAGGACACGGCATACCGGTCCGTCCGGGAACACTCACCTGCGCTGGCCTCCGCTGCTGCGGGACTTCGGGCGGACTCACACAGGGTGACTCCGACGACCGGCGGTCTTGGGCCCCACGAGACTACGGCACCGGTTGTGGCGAACCAAATCCGGCAAGCGTCACACGGGCGCCCCGAAGCACATCAGCGGCGCCACGACCCCGGTGACCTGCGCGTCCTCCGCCACCGCGGTCGCCACGGCGTCCGCGACCGGACGCCCCGAGCGCAGCAGCGCGTGCGTGCGCGTCATGACCCGCAGCGCGGTGTCGTCGGGCAGCGGCGCGACGGCCGCCACCACGCAGCCGACTCCCCGCCGCAGCAGCACGCTCGCCATGCCGAGCGCCTCTCCCCCGGCCCGGATGCTCGCGCGGCCCACCTCGCAGCTCGACAGCAGGACGAGGTCGGGCGTCTGGCCGCCCGCGTCCAGCTCGTGCGCGAACAGCGGGCCGTCGGCCATCCGGACCGACGAGAACAGCGGGTTGTCCGGCTCGTGGCGCCCGTGCGCGGCCAGGTGCACGACGCCCGGCGACCCGAGCAGCTCGATCATCCGCGCGACCGTCGCGTCGTCGCCGACGACGGCCTCGCCGCCGTCCCACAGCGCAGCGATGTCCCGCGCCTCGGCGTCCGCGTGCCGCAGCCCTGGTCCGGCGGCGGCGGTCACCCGCACCGGTGTGTGCGGCGCCGAGCCGGCGAACGTCATCCAGTGGTGCACCGACGGCGCGACGACCGTCGGGCGGCCCAGGCGGGAGGACAGCATCGACCACGGCAGCACCCCGAGCCAGCCGGTCGCGACGACCACGAGCTCGCCGGGCGCCCCGAGCGCGGGCGCCAGACGCTTCTCCAGGTCGGTCATGCCGTGCAGCAGCGAGCGCCGCGCGACCTCGCGCAGGTCCGCCGGCACGAGCGTGTTCGAGGTGACCTCGAGGTCCGCGTGCACCCGCCGGACCAGCTCCGCCACCGCCGCCGAGTCACCGAGGTGGTGGACCGTGCTGTGACCGTGCCCCATCTCGACGGCGAGGACCTGGCCGCGGTGGCTCAGCACGTCGAGCACCGTGCTGCCCGGGCGTTGGTCGAGCGTCCGCCGGACCTCGGCCGCGCGGCCCGGACGGTCGTCGCCCACCCGACCGCGCTCGTGCCACGACCGCGCGAGGATCTCGTGCTTGAGGCGCTGCGCCTCGCGGATCATCCGGATGCGCTTCGGGTCCGCCCCGGCGCGCTGCGGCACGCCGCGGTTCTCGTCGATGAGCCTCCTCAGCTGGGTGAGCAGCTCCGCCGACACCGGGTCGTCGGGCGGGTTGACCCTCGGCGTGCCGCCGATCACGGCGCGGGCGCGCTCCGCAGCGTCCAGCACCGCCGAGGGCCGGTCCGCGGCCAGCGCCAGCCGGACGTCGAGGTCCGCGAGCGCCCGGCCGTGCACCGCCCCTGCGGTGCGCAGGTCGAGCGACCCGAACCGCGACCGGTGCAAGGCGAGATCGCGCTGACCTGCGCGGACGTACCGTCCGGCGCGCGGCCGGTCGCCTGCCGCGAGCGCGAGCATCGCCCGGATCCAGCGGCCGTGCAGCCGCACCGTCACCGGGTCGCTGCCCCGCACGGTGCCCAGCTCCTCGAGCACTGCCGCCGGGTCGGCGAGCGCCCCGCGAGCCAGGTCCGCCTCGATCCGCACGTACGCGGCGGCGCCCTCCCAGACCGTGCGACCCGTGGCCTGGCACATCCGCTCGAGCTTCGCCGCCCGCCGTGACAGGCCCGCCCAGAGCGCACGCGTGCGCGGGTCGTCGTCGAGCGCGCTCGCGTACGTCACCGCGTCCGCCTGCAGCGCGAGCAGCGACGTCCGCACGACCCACGCCTCGTCGCCTCGCCGCCGGAACCGCCGCTCGGACGACGCGACGAACCGGCGAGCCGCCGACACGTCGCCGCGGAGCATCGCGCACTCCGCGCGGCCCAGCTCGCACTCCGCGACGTCACGGGGCAGGTGCTGCGCCTCGAACTGCTCTGCCGCCTCGGCGAACGTCGTGTCCGCGACCCCGACCAGACCCGCCTCGAGCAGCACCCGGGCGCGGTCGAGCATCTGGATCGGGTGGGGCGGGCCCGGCAGCGTGCGCGCCGCGACCTCCATGCGCGCGAGCGCGTCGGGCAGCTTGCCCTCGACGAACGCCAGGTAGCCGAGGTTGTGCTCCGCCTTGAACGTCAGCCGGTCGAACCCTGCCTGGCGCGAGCGACGGGCGCACTCCGCGTAGTCGGCGCGCGACTGCGCGACGTGGTGCAGCTCCGAGTGGAGCACGCCGCGGTTCAGCAGGCTCCGGCAGCCGTCGATCGGCTCGGCGTCGTCGATCTGCGCGACCGCCTCGTCGAGCCAGCGCAGTGCCTCGTCGTGCCGTCCGGCGCGCAGCGCGAGCAGCCCCCGCACACCGGCGACCGCGGGCTCGAGGCCGCGCCACCGCAGCCGGGGGTCCACCGCCTGCTCGGCGAGCATCTCGTCCAGCTCGTCCAGCGCCGCCCGCGGACCGCCGCGCGTCTCGAAGTCCGCCTTCGCGAGCTCGATCAGCGACCGCGCACGCAGCCGCACCGCGCCGGGAGTCGGCTCCATCGTCGCGAGCGCGCGCAGCACCGGGCGCAGACGACGACGCGCCCGGGTCGGCCGACCCTCCGCGTTCTCCGCCTCCGCCCGCTGCACCGCCTCGACGAGGACGTCGAAGGAGGGCGGCCCGGTCGCCGCCGGGCCGCCCTGGTCCGACATGTCTTCCTAGAGCTCGATCTGCGGCGTCACGATCGGCACCGTCGGGTCCGACGGTCGCCGCAGGACCAGCCGCGCCGGCCCGTGCTCCACGTCCGTGAAGGAGAACCGGCCGTCAGAGTCCGACGTCGTCGTCGTGACGTCGCCCGACTGGTGCAGCTCGACGGACAGCTCGCCCGCCGGGGCGGCCCACCCGTCGACGCGCACGCGGCCCGCCTCGGGGTGCACGGAGATCATCACCGTGAGCACGTCCGTGGTGAACGTGATCGTGCCGGCCTCGATGCTGGTCTCGTCCGCCCGGCGCGCGAGCTCCGGCTCCCCGACCAGGTGGAGCTCGGCGAGCTCCGCGTGCAGGGCCTCGATCGTCAGGGCCATGCCGATGCTGTCGACGAGCCCGGGGGGAACAGGGTCCGCCGCCTCGACGAGCGCCGCGATCCGGCGCAGGATCTCGCGGTCGTCGACGTCCATGCCGCCCGCGGCGACCAGGGCGAGCGTGCTCTCGTCGGTGCTCATGACACGCTCCAGGCGGGGTCGGAGGAGAGGGCGATGCGGAGCTTGGCCAGGCATCGACCGCGGGTCGGGCCGATGCTGCCCACGGGCATGCCGAGCGCCCTCGACACGACCGTGTAGTCCGGCCGGTCGACCAGCGCCACCAGGCCCAGCAGCCGCCGGCACCGGTCCGGCAGCGACGACACGTGCTGCCACAGGATCTGGTCCCGCTCGGAGCGGACCGCCATCGTGTCCGGACGGTCGTCGACCGGGGCCGCGAGCCAGTCGGTGACGTGCTCGTCCTGCTCGTGCCGCACCAGGTCCTCGCGGGACCGGCGCACCGAGCGCCACGCCGCGCGCTTCGCGGTGACGAGCATCCACTGCAGCGTCGCCCGCGGGTCGCGGATGGAGTCGATGTCCCGTACGAGTGTCAGCCACACGTTCTGCACCACGTCCTGCGCGGTCTCCGTGTCAGCGCCCTGCGCCCGCACGGTGTGCCACAGCAACGGCGTCATCACCTGCACCAGCGCTGCGAGGGGCTCCCTGTCCCCGTCGCGGTAGGCGACCACGGCTCGAGCGGCCCGGTCGGCCAGCCCCTCACCCTGGTCGCGGAGCGCGGTGTCCACCGGCTCCACCAGGTCGTCACTCATCATGGACCCCTCACAGGCGGCCTCGTCGGGCGGCCGCCACTGACACAGTAGGCGGCCCGGAACAACCCCGACAAGGACGACGAACCACGTCTCGGGCGCCCGTCCAGGACCACGTCCCCGCGCACCCGCGCGTGATCCCCGCCTTCGGGATCGACCGTCAGGAGCCGGGCCGCCCGCACCAGATACGTCCCTCGAGAAACTTCCTCCCCCAGCGTGTATCAGGGCTGGTCCAGGGCGCTCCTGCCCATCACCCGCCCGACTTTGCCCTTCCGCTGCGCCGGGGGCCGCCGGAAGGCTGTCGGACGACCCGCTTGACCGATCCGAGGAGACACGCGACATGACCGAGCAGGACCGCACGCCGCAGGACCTCACGCGCGAGCAGATCCGCCCGACCAAGCGAAACATCGAGAACGCCCTCATCGCGCGCCCCGGCGTCGTCGGGGTGGACATCGGCGAGAAGTGGTCCGACGGCCGCCCCACCGGCCGGCAGGCGATCGTCGTGCACGTCGAGCGCAAGCTCGGCGACGGCGAGATCGCGGAACAGGACCGGATCCCCGCCACCATCGACGGCGTCCCCACCGACGTCGTCGAGCACCGCGTGCGGCTGCTGTCCTCCTCGCCCGCCGTCGGGGAGCGCGACGTCGTCCGCGGCCGCGTCCGGCCCCTCGCCGGCGGGCTCAGCCTCGGTCCCGCCGACCCCGTCACGGTGCCCGTCGACGGCCACGCGCAGCGCCGCTCCGTGAACGGCACGCTCGGTGTCGTCGTCACCGACCGCCTCAGCGGTCGTGCGCTCGGCCTCACCAACTGGCACGTCGCCGCGGGGGACGGCCTCGAGGACGCCGGCAGCACCTGGATCCAGCCCGCGCTCGCCGACGGCGGCGACCCACGGCGCGACCGCGTCGGCGCCCTCGTGCGCGGCGCCCTGACCGACACCATCGACGCCGCCGTCGTCGCTCTCGCGCCGGGTGCGCCGTGGGTGCCCGGCGTCCTCGGCATCGGCGCCGTCACCGGCGCCGCGGCGGCCGCCGAGGACGGTGTCGTCCGCAAGTACGGCCGCACCACCGGGCTGCGCACGGGCCGCGTCGTGTCGACCGACTACACGACGTCCGTCGACTTCGGCCCCGGCACCGGCTGGCGGACTCTGCGCGACCAGATCCGCATCGAGCCCGACGAGGGCGCCGAGGCGTTCTCCTCCGAGGGCGACTCCGGCTCCGCGGTCGTCGACGAGCACGGCCGCGTCGTCGCGTTGCTGTGGGCCGGGGAGGACGACGGCTCCTACTCCGTCGCGAGCCCGATCGCCGACGTGCTCGACACCCTCGGGGTCGACGTCGCGACCGTCGAGACCGCGCGGGCCGCAGCCGCCCGACGGCTCGCGCTCGCCCGTCGGGAGCGGGCTCTGGCCGCGCGCCGGCTGCTCGCCCGGCGCACCGCCGGGTGGAGCGGGCCGTTCCCGCCCGTGAGCGCTGCGTTCGGCGCCGGGTGGCGCGCCGCGACGTCCGGCCGGACGAGCGCGAGCGGCGCCGGCGCCGGCGCCGGGCGGAACGGTGCACCTGTCT
>NZ_JAGIBD010000066.1 GCF_017744555.1 Cellulomonas sp.
GCACCTGCGCGGCGCAGTCCGCCGCGTACCGGGCCACGGCGCGCAGGTCGTCGGTGCTGAGCTCGACGTGGTCGGGAGCGGGCGCGGCGGTCACGTCGTCATCCTGCCGTGCTGCCGTGCCGTGCCCTCGGGCGGCGCCGCGGCCGGGTCTGAGTCGCCAGCCGCTCGTCCGGCCCGGCTACGCGTCGAGCGCCGTGCTCCTGACGGGCCGGCGGCCGGTGCGCTCGGCGACGGCGGCGACCTCGTCGGACGTGTACGCGCTGCGCGTGCCCGAGATCGACATGCCGGCGGCCGCCGCGAGGGTCTTGAGCGGGTAGGGCTGCGGCGCCACGAACTCGCGGCCGTAGGCGACGAGCATCCGCAGCCGGTCCTCGGCCTCGCGCATCTCGGTGCGGGCCCGCTCGATCTCGGTGAGCAGCACGTCCTGGCGCGTGGGTGACCGGTCGCCGTCGGCGACGCGCAGGTACCGCTCGAAGACCTCGCGCTGCCGCACCACCTCCTCGCGCACGGCCTCCAGCGGTGCCCGCGTCAGCTCGTCGGCGTCCGCGGGCGCCGGGGCGGGCACGGGCAGGACGATGTCGATGATGTCGTCGATCGCGTCGCGCTTCTCCATGTATTCACCGTACGCAATCCGTTGCGATCATCGCAACGGATTGCGACGAGTGAAACACGAAGAGTGTCAGCCGTGACCCACGTCGGAGCGCCGCGCAGCGCGGGTTCGTCCTCCGGCGGAGGGCGGGAGCCCTGGCCGCCGCGCCGGGTAGGACCTCGGTCCCGGTTCCCGCGTAGCATGACCGCCATGTCCGGGCCGGGTGACGTCGCGGCGCCACCTGATGGCGCCCGTCGACTGACCCGTGGGCTGGGTGCGGCGATCGCCTCGACGCTCGTCGCGCTGGTGTCGCACGTGACGGCGGGAGGCGCGCTGCCGGGTCCCCTCGGCGTCGTGGTCCCCCTGGTCTTCTCGTTCACCGTGTGCTCGGTGCTGGCCGGCGTGCGGATGCGCTGGATGCGGTTGTCCGTGTCCGTCGCGATGAGCCAGCTGATGTTCCACGTCCTGTTCGTCCTCGGTGCGACCACCCCGGGGACGACGGCGTCGCCAGCTGCCGGCCACACCGGCCACCACGGCCCGGACGCGGTGGGAGTGCTGACCGGGACCGTCGAGCCGGTCGGGCACCTCGCTCACGCGTCGGCGGGGATGTGGGTCGCGCACGCCGTGGCGGGCGTGGTCACGGTGCTCGCGCTGCGGCACGGCGAGGTCGTGGCGGCGCGCATCGCGGCGGTGCTGCTGCGGTTCGCCGGCCGGCTGCTCGTGCTGGTCCGGCCGTCGACGTCCGTGGTCGCGCGTCCCGTGGCCGCAGCGGTCGTCGTCGCCGACGACGGTCCTGTCCGTCGTGTGCTCCTTCTCGCGCTGGGTGGCGTCACGCGCCGCGGCCCGCCGCTCGCCGGTCGTCCTGCCCTGACCTAGCCGGCGCTGCTGACGCGCTGGTCCGACGACCTGTCGGGGACACCTGCCCGGTGCGCGCTTGCCGTGCCCGGGGCTGTTCGCGTGTGCCCGGCACCGCGTGAGGTGGTTCGACGTGACTTCGTCCTTGAGGCATGCCCTGGGGCGGGCCGTGGCTGTGAGCTCGTTCGCCGGGCTGATGGTTCTCGGCTCGTCCACCGTGGCGTCCGCGCACGACCAGCTGACCGACAGCGCACCTGGCGGTGACCAGCGCCTCGAGCAGGCGCCGGTCGAGATCCGGCTCGAGTTCTCGGCCGAGGTGATGGACGTGGGGGCCGCGGTCGTCGTGGCCGACGCCGCGGGCGAGGACCGGGCGACCGGTGCGCCGGTCGTCGACGGCCGGGTCGTGACGGTCCCGCTGGAGCCGGACCTGCCGGACGGCGGCTACACGGTGCGGTGGCGGGTGGTGTCCTCCGACGGGCACCCCATCACCGGGGCCATCCCCTTCGGTGTGCGGGACGACCCGCCGTCGGCGTCGCCGGCAGCGCCGAGCACGACGTCGTCGACCACCGCCGACCCCCGGGACCCCCAGGCGGGGGCCGAGGGGTCCACGGCCGCGTCCGGGGACGGGCTCTTGCGCACCGTGCTGGTCGCGGCGGCCGGTGCCGGCACCGCAGCCGGGATCTACGCCCTGGTCCTGGTCGTCCGTCGTCGGGCGCGCACCCGGGCGCGCTGACCGCGCCCACCACCTGTCTTCCTTCTGAACGAATGAGAGCTGAGATCGTGATGTCTGTTCGACACGCCCTGCCCACCCTTGCCGCGGCCGCCGCGGTGCTCGCCCTCGCCGCCTGCGGGACCGACGCCCAGAGCCCCGACACGAGTCCGACCGGGACCGCTGCGAGCAGCGCCGGTGAGTCGGTCGTCCTCGAGGACGGCTGGGTCAAGTCCGCCGACTCCGGCATGTCCGCGGCGTTCGGGGAGCTGGAGAACACCGGCGACTCCGACGTCACCGTCGTGTCGGTGACCAGCCCCGCCTCGACCGCGATGGAGCTGCACGAGACCGTCGAGAACGAGTCCGGGCAGATGGTGATGCGCGAGAAGGCCGACGGGTTCACCATCCCCGGCGGGACGTCGCTGAGCCTGGAGCCCGGCGGGAACCACCTGATGCTGATGGACCTCGTCGCGCCGCTGCGCGCCGGCGACGAGGTCGCGTTCACCCTGACGTTCTCCGACGGCTCCACCTACGAGTTCACCGTCCCGGCCAAGGACTACTCCGGCGCCAACGAGACGTACGAGGGCGGCGAGCACATGGACATGGGCGAGCACACGGAGACGGGCGAGGGCGAGCACATGGACATGGGCGACGAGTGATGGCCCGCGACCGGACGCCTGAGGCCGGTCGCAGCGGACCCAGTCGGCGGCAGTTCCTCCTCGGAGGGGCTGTCGCCGGCGCCGGCGCGGTCGTCGCGGTCGGTGCCGATGCACTGACCCGGCGGTCGACGAGGTCCGACGACCCGACGACGACCCCGCCGGAGGTGGGCGAGGCGCTGCACGGCACCGAGACCGTCGACTTCCACGGCACCCACCAGGCCGGGATCGCCACGACGCCGCCACAGGCCTGCACGACCCTGGTGGCCCTGGACCTGCACACGCAGACCGACCGGGACGGTCTGCGGCGGATGATGCAGCTGCTCACCGACGACGCGGCCCGCCTCACCCAGGGGGTCGCCGCCCTGGCCGACTCGGAGCCGGAGCTCGCTCTGGTGCCCTCCCGGCTGACCGTGACGTTCGGGTTCGGCCCCGAGCTGGTGCGCCGCGCCACGACCGGCGACGCCCCGTCGTGGCTGCGCCCGCTGCCCGCCTTCGGGATCGACCGGCTGCAGGAGGCGTGGAGCGACGGCGACCTGCTGATCCAGGTCGCCGCCGACGACCCGATGACCGTCGCGCACACCGTGCGGATGCTGCTCAAGGACACCCGCAGCTTCGCCCGGCTGCGCTGGACCCAGACCGGGTTCCGCCGAGCACGCGGGTCGCAGGCCTCCGGCACCACGATGCGGAACCTGTTCGGACAGGTCGACGGCACCGTCAACCCCGCACCGGGGACCGCCGACTTCGACGAGCTGGTGTGGATCCGCGACGGCTGGCTGGCCGGCGGCACCGGGATCGTCGTGCGTCGGATCGCGATGAACCTCGACAAGTGGGACGAGCTCGACCGCAGCGGCCGCGAGCAGTCCGTGGGGCGCTACCTGTCCAACGGGGCGCCGCTGACCGGGGCGCAGGAGCACGACGAACCCGACTTCGAGGCGACCACCGCGATCGGCTTCCCCGTCATCCCGGAGTTCTCGCACGTGCGCCGCGCACGCTCCGAGGACACCCGGCAGCGGATCTTCCGCCGCGCGTACAACTACGACGACGCACCCGTCGGCGAGCAGATCTCGAGCTCCGGGCTGCTGTTCGTCTCCTACCAGGCCGACGTCGACGCCCAGTTCGTCCCGCTGCAGCAACGCCTCGACGAGCTCGACCTGCTGAACGAGTGGACCACACCGATCGGTTCTGCCGTCTTCGCCATCCCGCCCGGCTGCGCCGAAGGCGGCTTCATCGGAGAGACCTTGCTGACATGACCACGCCCACCGCACCGAGCCACACGCCACCCGCAGCCACCACGACGAGCCCACCGCGTGCCCGCAGGCGCTGGCTCGGCCCGCTCCTGCTGCGCCTGCACTTCTACGCCGGGGTGTTCGTCGGACCGTTCATCGTCGTCGCGGCGATCAGCGGCGGGCTGTACGCCCTGACCCCGCAGATCGAACGGGTCGTCTACGCCCACGAACTCACCGCAGCGTCACCCGACGCCGCCGCGCTGCCGCTGGCCGACCAGGTCGTCGCGGCCCGCGAGCACGTCGGCCAGGACGAGACGCTCGTCGCGGTGCGACCCGCCCCCGGGCCGGGCGCCACGACCAGGGTCATGTTCGCCGGCACCGACCTCGGGCCCAGCGAGACCCGTGCGGTGTTCGTCGACCCCGGCACCGCCGAGGTCCGCGGCGAGCTGACGACCTACGGCACCAGCGGAGCCCTCCCGCTGCGCACCTGGATCGACCAGCTGCACCGCAGCCTGCACCTGGGTGACCCCGGCCGGCTCTACAGCGAGCTGGCAGCGTCCTGGCTGGGGATCATCGCCCTGTCCGGTCTGGCGATGTGGGTGGTGCAGTTCCGCCGCACCCGCCGCCGCCGGGACATGCTGCGCCCCGGGACGGGCAGGACGCCCTACGCCCGCAGCCGCAGCCGCCACCTCGCCGTCGGCATCTGGGTCATGGCAGGGGCGCTGTTCCTGTCCGCGACCGGCATCACGTGGTCCCAGCACGGCGGTGCCAACGTCACCGACCTGCGTGGCGCGCTCGGATGGTCGACCCCGGCCGTCAGCACGGCGCTGGACGGAGGTGGGGACGGTGCAGGTGACGAGCACGCAGGTCACACCGCAGCGGTCACCCCGAGCGTCAGCAGCGGGACGTACGCACCCGGCGCGTTCGACTCGGTCCTCTCCGTGGCGCAGGAGGTCAACGTCAACACCGGCCTGGTGGAGATCCGGCCACCGGCCGAACCCGGCACGGCATGGGTCGTGCAGGAGATCCAGCGCAGCTACCCCACCGAGGTCGACGCCGTCGCGATCGACGGCACGACCATGCAGGTCACCGACCGGGTCGACTTCGCCGAGTTCGGCCTGATCGCCAAGCTCGCACGGTGGGGCATCGACCTGCACATGGGCTCGATGTTCGGCCTGCCCCACCAGATCGTGCTGCTCCTGCTGGCCGTCGGCATCGTCGCGATGGTCGTCTGGGGCTACACGATGTGGTGGCAGCGCCGACCCACCCGCACGCAGCACCGGCCCGGCGCCCCTCCCGCACGCGGCGTCCTGCGACAGGTCCCGTGGTGGGGCACCGTGGCCGTGCTCGCGGTCGCCGCGGCCGTCGGGCTGTTCCTGCCGCTGCTCGGGGTCACCCTGGCTGCGTTTCTGCTCGTCGACCTGCTGCTGGCGTGGGTGGGACGCCGTCGCGACGCGTCGCGTCGGCGAGCGGCCGGGCTGGAGGTGGGTGCGTGACGCCGACCCGGCCGAGGACGGCCGGGCCACGGACGGGGTCCCTCCGGGGGTGGTGACCCACGTCGGGTCGGCGAGCAGCGCCCGCAGCTCCTCCACGAGCCGGGCCGTGTGGAAGGCGTCAGTGGCCGCAGGCAGGACGGTGGCGGGGGTGCTAGATGCACGCCCCGGGGCGGACGTGGCTCACGCGTGCGCGCGCAGCGCGCGCCACGCCGCACCGGCCGACCGCGCGTCCACCCATCGCGGCGTCGTCGCGCGGTAGCGCGCGTACTCGTCGCCGAACCGCGCCTCGAGCGCGCGCTCCTCGGCGGTGATCTGCGGGTGCAGCGCCGCGACGAACGCCGCGGCGGGCAGCGCTGCGACGACCGAGCGCCGTGCGACCGCGTGCGCGACGAGCCCCAGCAGCATCCCGACGTACATGGGGTTGCGGG
>NZ_JAGIBD010000067.1 GCF_017744555.1 Cellulomonas sp.
GCCGACGCTAGGCGCGCCGCACCGCCGGCCGGCCGTCCGCCCTCGGCGACCGTGGACGCGGCGCGCCGGCACGGCGCTGGGGGTGGCCGGGCGGTCCTGGGGGCACGCGTGACGGCGCGTGCGCGGGCAGGACGTACCCTCGCCCGGTGACCGTGCTCGTCGACCCGCCGCTGTGGCCCCGCCACGGCACCGTCTGGGGCCACCTCGTGAGCGACGCGTCGTACGCCGAGCTGCACGCGTTCGCGCGCCGCGCCGGCATCCCGCGCCGGGCGTTCGACCACGACCACTACGACGTGCCGGTCGAGCGCTGGGACGACGTCGTCGCGCTGGGCGCCGAACCGGTCAGCACGCGCGACCTGGTCCGCCGGCTGCGCGCCTCGGGCCTGCGGGTCCGGGCCCGCGACCGCTGAGCCACCCCGACCCGTGGGCCGCGCCGCGACCCGCGTGCCCGACCGGCGGCGCGCCGCGTGCCGCCCTCGGGCCTCACACCCCCGCCGCGAGCGCGGCCCGCCACCCGCCGGTCGCCGTGACGTCGACCCCGCCGGAGGCCGCCTCGGCCGTGCAGCCGAAACCCGTGACCCAGGACCCGTCGGCGAGCTCGACGGCGCCGAGCGTCATCGGCGCGGGCAGCGCGGCCAGGAAACGGCCGAGCGCACCGGGCGACAGCCGCCAGACCTCCCCCGCGATCGACGCTCCCCGGCCCGGCCCGACGCGCACGAGCCCGGGCTTGCGGGGCGTCGTCACCAGGGCGACGAGGCGGTAGGCGTCGGACGTCGTGACCTCGCGCCCGAACCGCGCGCCGAGGTCGGTGAGCTGGCCCTGGAGCGGCTGCCCGCGCAGGTGCGCGCCGACGACGAACAGCTCGACCGTGCCGGGCACCAGGAGCGGCGCGGCAGCCTCCCCGACCGTCAGGCGCGCCGCGAGGTCGAGCGCGAGCTGGTCCTCGTGCGCGCGCGCCAGCACCGTGACGCCGAACGGTCCGCCGTCGGCCTCGCCCGCGGGGACGGCGACGGCGGCGAGGTCGAGCAGGTTGACGAAGTTCGTGTACGTGCCCAGGCGGCGGTTGACCTCGACCGGCTCGGCGGCGACCTGCGCGAGCGTCGGGTGCTCGGTCGTCGTGGGCAGCAGCAGCAGGTCGCACCCGCGCAGGACGCGTTCGGCGTCGACCCGCGCGGCGTCGAGCGCGAGGCGGTCGCGCACGTAGTCGGCGGCCCGGACGCCGCCGCCGGCCAGCACGATGCCGGCGACCGTGGGGTCGGCGTCGGGCGGGTCGGTCGCGAGGAACGCACCGACCGCGGCGTAGCGCTCGGCGACGATCGCGCCGTCGTACAGCAGCCGGGCGGCGTCGAGCATGCCCGAGACGTCGACCTCCCGGACGGCCGCCCCCGTCGCGACGACCCGGTCGACCGCAGCGGCGAACGCGCCGCGCCACCCGGGCGAGAGCGGCGCGAGGTCGGCGGTGCGCGGCACCGCGACGACCGGGTCGTCACGCAGCGCGACCCGCACGTCGGCGGGCCACGTCCGCCGACGTGCCCGCGGGTCGGCGACGTCGGCAGGGTCGGCCGGGGCGGTGTCGAGCACCTGGCAGGCCGGGGAGACGCCGCCGCCCGCCATCAGCCGGGTCGCGAGCACCCCGGTCCCGAGGTCGCGCGTGAACGTCGTGACCACGTCGTACGACGCGCACGCGGGCACGACGCCGTCCGTGGGCACGAGCCCGACCGTCGTCTTGATCCCGACGAGCCCGTGGAACGCCGCGGGGACGCGGCCCGAGCCGGCGGTGTCGGTGCCGATGCCGACGTCCGCGACGCCGAGCGCGACGGCCACCGCCGACCCCGACGACGACCCGCCGGACACGCGGTCGGGCAGGGTCGCGTGACGCACCGCGCCGAACGGGCTGCGGGTGCCGACCAGCCCGGTCGCGAACTGGTCGAGGTTCGTCTTGCCGAGCACCACGGCGCCCGCGTCGACGAGCGCCTGCACCGCGGGGGCCGTCGCGGACGCCGGTCCGGGGCGCCCGTGCGGCGAGGTCGCGTACGACGGGCACGCGGCCGTGGTGGGCAGGCCCGCGACGTCGACGTTGTCCTTGACCGCGAGCGTCGTGCCGGCCAGCGGGAGGTGCTCGCCCGCGGCGAGGCGCGCGTCCACGGCTGCGGCGGCCGCGAGCACGTCGGCCTCGGGCAGCAGCAGCGTCCAGACCTCCGGCCGGTCGACCTCCCGCAGCCGCGCGTGGGCCGCCCGGACGCGGGCCTGCGCGGGCCCGTCGCAGACGCGCGCGCCGACGGGGGCGTGCGGGTCGTCGTGCGGGGCGTCGTGCGCCCCGACCGCCCGCGACGGCACGGCCGCGCGCGCGTCCGTCGAGCTCACGCGTCCACCGCCAGCACCGCGAGCGGGGCACCGGGGCCGACCTGCTGCCCCGGTTCGACGAGCACGCGCACGACCCGCCCGTCCGACGGCGCCGGGACCGCGAGCTCGAGCTTCATGGCCTCGAGCGCGACGAGCAGGTCGCCGGCGCGCACGTCGGCGCCAGCGGCGGCCTCGACGCGCCACACGGACCCGACCATCGGCGCCTCGACGAGCACGTGCCCGTCCAGCAGCTCGACGGTCGCGTCGTCCACGACCGCGGGCGGCGCGTCGTCCCCGGCGTCCGCGTCGAGCTCGCCGGCGGCGGCCCAGGCCGCCCGCTCGGCCCCGAACGCGGCGGCCTGGCTCTCCTGGAACGCCGCGATCTCGGTGGCGTGCCCGGTCAGCAGGGCGAGGTGCTCGCGGTAGCTGAACGTGCCGTGCTCGACGCGCACGTCGAGCCTCCCCGCGGCGAACGCGGTGCGCTGCTCGGCGAGCTCCTCGGCCGTCACGGGGTGCCACACGATGCGGTCGAAGAACCGCAGCAGCCAGGGCACGCCGGGCTCGAACACGCCGTGCTGACGGTGCCCGGACCAGATGGGCACGGTCCGCCCGACCAGCTGGTACCCGCCCGGGGAGTCCATGCCGTAGACGCACAGGTACTGCCCGCCCAGGCCCACGGTGTCGGCGGCGGTCCACGTGCGCGCCGGGTTGTACTTGGTTGTCATGAGCCGGTGGCGCGGGTCGAGCGGCACCGCGAGCGGCGCGCCCAGGTAGACGTCGCCGAGCCCGAGCACGAGGTACTCGGCCTCGGTCATGGTGCGCAGCACGTCGTCGCCCGAGCCCAGGCCGTTGACGCGCCGCACGAACTCGACGTTGGACGGCAGCCACGGCGCCTGCGGCCGCACGCCGACCGTGTACCGCGCGATCGCGTCGGCCACCGCGGGGTCGTCGAACGCGAACGGCAGGTGGACGCGCCGCGAGGGCACCACGAGGTCGGCCGTCGCGGGCAGCTCGGCCTCGAGGTCGACGAGCGCGTCGACCAGCTCACGCACGGGCAGCAGCGCGGGGTCGACGTGCACGTGCAGGCTCCGCACACCGGGCGTCACGTCGACGACGCCCGGCAGGTCGAGCGCACCCAGCGCCTCGGCGAGCGCGTGCACACGCATCCGCAGGCCCAGGTCGAGGACCATCGGCCCGTACTCGACCAGCACGTTGTCGTCCGCGCCGCGCAGGTAGACGACCTCGGGGCGGCCGAGCGGGTCGGACGGGTCGGCGGGGATGCGCGCGAGCACGCCGTCGTCGCCGTCGGGACCGGTGGCGAGGTCCGCCGGGACGGACGCGGCCGCGCGCCGGACCGTCGAGGTGCGCAGCGCGTCGGCCGTCGCCTCGGGCACGGGCACGAGCCGCACGGTGTCCCCCGGGCGGATCTGCCCGAGCTTCCAGCGGTGCCCGGCCACGACGGTGACGGGGCACGCGAACCCGCCCAGCGACGGACCGTCGGGTCCGAGCAGGATCGGGGTGTCGCCCGAGACGTTGAGCGCGCCCACGGAGTACGGGTTGTCGTGCAGGTTGGACGGGTGCAGACCGGCCTCGCCACCGTCGGGGCGCGCCCAGCGCGGCTTGGGCCCCGACAGCCGGATGCCGGTGCGGTTGGCGTGCGTCTGCACCTGCCACGTCGCGCCGTAGAGCATGTCCATGTCCTCGCGCAGGAAGTACGTGGGTGCCGGCTGCGGCCCCTCCTGCACCGCGAGCTCCCAGGCGTGCACGAGCGCGGGGCGGGCCTCGACGGGGACGACGGCCGTGGCGGGTGCGCCGTCCGGGACGGCCGCGGGCACCAGGACGTCACCCGTGACGAGCGCACGGCCGGTGTACCCGCCGAACCCGCCGAGCGAGAACGTCGCCGCCGACCCGAGGTATCCGGGCACGTCGAGGGCCCCGCGGACCAGCACGTACGTGCGCAGCCCGGCACCGGTGGGCGTGCCGACGTCGAGCACCGCACCGGCCGGTACGTCGACCGGCTCCCACTGCGGGACGGGCACGCCGTCGACGGTCACGGGCGCGTCGGCCCCCGTCACGCACACGACCGCCGCGTGGCTGAACCGCAGGCTCGGGCCCGCGAGCGTGCACTCCAGACCCGGGGCGCCCTCCGGGTTGCCGAGCGCGACGTTGCCGAGCCGGAACGACAGGTCGTCCATCGGCCCCGACGGGCTGATGCCCACGTCCCAGTGCCCGAGGCGGCCGGGCCAGTCCTGCACGGTCGTCATGACGCCCGGGCGCAGCACCTCGACCCACGGCTCGTCGTCCGTGACGTCCGCGAGCGTGCCGGTCGTGTGGGCGGCGGCACGCACGTCGTCGTCGCGCACCGCGGCGCGCAGCAGCGGCAGGTTGGTGACGACGCCGTGCAGCGCCGTGCCGGCCAGCGCGTCGGACGCCGCGGCGAGCGCGGCCGTGCGGTCGTCGGCGCGCACGATGACCTTGGCGAGCATCGGGTCGTAGTGGCTCGTGACCTCCTGCCCGGCCTCCGCCCACGCGTCGACGCGCACGCCTGCCGGGTACTCGACGTGCGTGAGCAGGCCCGCGCTCGGGCGGTAGCCGCGGCGCGGGTCCTCGGCGTAGACGCGCGCCTCCACCGCGTGCCCGAGACGGGGCGGGCCGTCGTCCGGCAGGGCTGCGAGCTCGGCGGTCAGGTCGGCGTCGCCGCGCGCGAGGCGCAGCATCCAGCCGACGAGGTCGACGCCCGTGATCTCCTCGGTGACCGGGTGCTCGACCTGCAGGCGCGTGTTCACCTCGAGGAACGACACGTCGCCGCGCTCGACGTCGTACACGTACTCGACCGTGCCCGCGGACCGGTACGCGACCGACGCCGTCAGGGCACGGGCCGACGCCGCGAGACGCTCGCGCACGTCGTCGGGCAGGCCCGGGGCGGGCGCCTCCTCCAGGACCTTCTGGTGGCGACGCTGCAGCGAGCAGTCGCGGTCCCCCAGGCTGACGACGCGCCCGGCGCCGTCGCCGAACACCTGCACCTCGAGGTGCCGCGCGCGCCGCACGAACCGCTCGAGGAACACGCCTCCGCTGCTGAAGCTCGCGGTCGCCAGCCGCTGCACCCGCCCGTACGCCTCGCGCAGCTCGTCGGGCCCGTCGCAGGCCTGCATGCCGATGCCGCCGCCCCCGCCGACGGCCTTGAGCATGACCGGGTACCCGACGGTCTCGGCCGCCGCGAGGGCAGCGTCGACGTCGCCGAGCAGCCCGCTGCCGGCGATCAGCGGGACACCGGCGGCGCGCGCCGCCTCGCGCGCCCGGTGCTTGTCGCCGAAGACCTCGAGGTGCGCGGGCGTCGGCCCGACGAAGGCGATCCCGGCGGCCTCGACCGTGGCGGCGAAGCCCGCGTTCTCCGACAGGAACCCGTAGCCGGGGTGGATCGCGCCCGCGCCGGTGTCCAGCGCCGCCTCGAGCACGGCGTCGGCGCGCAGGTACGACTCGGCGGC
>NZ_JAGIBD010000068.1 GCF_017744555.1 Cellulomonas sp.
GGTGCGAGGGTCTTGGCGATGACCAGGCCGAGCCCGGGCTGCGCGCGAGGGCCCTAGTAGGCCACGCAGATGCGCTGGCGGTGGTACGTCGGCCGCTCGATCTCGTCGAGGCAGGCGTACCCGAAGTCCTCGAGGCCGATGTACGACTGGGCGGCGTAGTCGGGGTCGGTGGCGTCCTTGGTGCACAGCGCGTCGACCGCGACCCGGTACGTCCGCAGGCGGCGGTCCGGGAACATCTTCGCGGCGGGTGCGATCTCGACCCAGTCGAGCTCCTGCTCGGCGAGGTAGACCTCGTGGGAGAGCTCGTGCACCCCGTACCACGTGCGGTAGAACGGCGTCAGGAACGACGTGTCCCGCAGCCGCACGCCCGGGCTCACCTCGAACACGCACGAGTCGCCGACCGCGACCAGGCGCCCGACCCCGCACCTCTTGGCGGCGTCGACGACGTTGCGTGCCCACGTCCCGAAGGAGGTGGGGTCGTCCGGGTCGGGCATGACCGCGTTGACCAGCACGTCGGTCCCGCGCGGGATCGACGAGACGAGGCTCTCGACGTCCGCGCAGTCCCCGAACCGGGAGTCGATGTCCGGGAACTCGGTGTGGACGACGTCGGCCGGGTTGCGGCTGAGGCACACCACGTCGTGCCCCCGCTCGAGCGCCTCCTCGACGATGGACGAGCCGGCGTTGCCGGTCCCTCCGATGACAGCGATCCTCATGGTCCTGCGTCCTCCCTCGCCGGTCAGTAGCCGACCGTGTAGCGCTCGCGGTGGTGGGCGGGCCGCTCGATCTCGTCGACCATCGCGACGGCGTAGTCCTGCATCGAGATGGTGCTGATGTGCGGGTAGTCGGTGCTGTGGAGGTCCGTGACCACGAGGTGGTCGTGGCCGGTCCGGTAGCGGCCGGTCCGCTCGCCGACGTTCTCCTCCATCATCGCGGGCGGCGTCTGGACGACCCAGTCGAGCTCGTGCTCCTTGCGCAGGTGCTCGAGGACGCGTTCGTGCATCCCGACGACGGGGCGGATCGTCTTGGAGAAGTACTTCGTGTACAGGTAGACCTTGCCCTCGGTCGTCAGCGCCGACCCGGAGCCGCCGACGACGAGCAGCCGCGGCACGCCCGCCTTCTTGGTCGCCGCGACGACGCCGTCGACGAGGGCCTCGACCTTGTCGAGGCCCAGCGCGAGCGGGGCCCCGGCGTAGACGACCGCGTCGGCGCCGGTGCTCGCCGCGGCGATCCCGTCGACGTCGGCGATGTCGAGGCGGTGGTAGCCCGCGAGGCCCGGCACCGACGAGGTCTCCTGGAGGTCCAGGCCGGTCACGCGGTGGCCGCGGTGGACCGCCTCGGCGGCGATCCGGGAGCCGACGCGGCCGTTGGAGCAGAGCACGACGACGTCCATGGTCACGCCTCCGAGACGGTCGTGGCGGTGGCGGCCGTACCCGCGGGCTCGACCGTCCGTGCGGTCGTGCCGCCGGAGCGGCGGCGGTACCCCGCGACCCAGAGCACGGCGGCGACGCCGGCCGTGCAGGCGCCGATGGTCCAGAGCGGGACCCACGCGCCGGCGCCGTCCGACGCGAGGCGCGGCGCGACGGCCGAGTTGAAGACGACGTTGCCGAAGACGGAGCCGATGAGGGCGCCGAGCCCGCTGTAGAGCATCGTGAACAGGCTCTGCCCCTGCGCGCTGATCTCGGGCGGGCACAGGCTGGAGACGTACATCGCGCCGAGGACCAGGAGGAAGTCGTTGCAGACGCCGTGCATCGCGATCGCGATGATCAGGGGAGTGGTGCCGGTGCCCGCGGCGAGCGCCAGGAGCGGGAGCCGGACGGCCCAGCTCGCGAGCCCGACGAGCAGCGCCCACCGCATGCCGACGGTACGCAGCAGCCAGGGGATCGTCACGACGAACACGATCTCCGAGACCGGCCCGATGGCGAGCACCGTGGCGACGTTCTTCACCCCGAGCGCGTCGATGTACGCGGAGGCGTACGCGGTGTAGAGGGCCAGCGGGACGCCCGCGAGCAGCACGCAGGTGGCGAACACCCGGAAGTTGGCCTGCCGGAACAGGACGAACGCCTTCGCGCCGACCAGGTCCGCGAACGAGAACTTCCCGCCCTTGCCCGCCGGCGGCGTGGGCGGCAGCGTGAGCGAGTAGACGACCATCGCGGCGGAGACGGCCGCCGAGACCAGGAACACGCCCGGTGAGGCCGACAGGCCGCTCTGGCCGACGACGACCCCCGCGACGACGAACCCGATGGTCCCGAAGACGCGCACGTAGGGGAAGCGTCGGTCGCCTTCGCCCATGTGGCGGAAGATGATGCTGTTCGTGATCCCCATGGTCGGCATGTAGAACGCCATGTAGACGAACACGAGGGCGAGCGTCCAGCCCTCGGAGCCGGCGAGCACCGACTGCCGCAGCACGATCATCAGCCCGGCGCACGCGAGGTGCACGGCCGCCAGCACGCGCTCCGACCGGAACCACCGGTCGGCGAGCGACCCGACGAGCAGCGGTGCGACGAAGGCGCCGATGGACGCGGAGGAGTACGCCAGCCCGATCGAGCTCGCCATCCCGAAGGTCGCCATGACGAGTCCGAGCGTCTGGAACCAGGACCCGAAGGCGAGGAACTGCAGCAGCATCATCACGCAGAGCCGGATGGTCAGGTGCCCGGCGTCAGCACGGCCCGACCCACCACGTGGAGTCATCGTCGTCCCCAGTCTCGCCGAGAGGGGCTTCACCTCGTCGGAAGCGCGTCGTCCCCTCGGTCTGCCCGCACGCTAACACAAATATCGACCAGGTGGTTCATGTTCGCCGCCCCGGGGCGCCGCGCACGCGTCGCCCCGGGGCGGCGGCCTCACAGGGGCAGCCCGTCGCCGTACCGGAACAGCGGGTCCGCGGTGTCGAACGCCGCGTCGGGGCGCGACTCCCGCACCGCGCGCATCGAGCGCGGGATGTCGAACGGCAGGCGCCCGCTCGCGGGCTCGACGCCGGTCAGCGCGTCCGCGACCGCCGCGGTCGACGCGCCGAAGTCCACGACGAGGCTCACCCCCAGCCCGACCAGGGGGGTGAGCACGGCGGGCCTGTCCAGGTGCACGTCGACGACCGTCGGCACCCGCGCGGCGACCGCGCGCACGCGCTCGACGACGGCCCGGTCGAACTCGAGCGACCCGGCGTGGAAGAACGACTCGAACGCCGGCCGCGGCTCGAACGGCGTGTCGAGGCGCAGCAGGGCGACGTCGGCGTCCTCGGGGCGGGCGACGGCGCGCAGCGCCGACTCCGGACCGCCGAGCGCCGCCTGCGCCGCGCGGACGTCGCCCGCTGGTACCGACGGCGTCTCCAGGTACACGCGGCTCGTGGGCGAGAAGGGCAGGGGTGCCGTTCCGCGCCGCAGCGCGGTGACGGCCCGCGACTGGGCCCGCCGGCCCGCGCGTCGGAACGCGTCGTTCCCGACGACGCGCGCCGCGCGCTCCGGGTCCACGTACCGCGCCTCGTCGAACAGGCCCAGCAGGAACTTCTCGGTGAGCAGCCGGCGCACCGACGCGTCGAGCCGGGACTCGTCGACCCGCCCGCACCTCACGAGCTCGACGACCAGGTCGACGCAGGTCTCGCCGCCGAGCTGGTCCGCCCCCGCGTCGAGGATCTTCGCGACCCGGTCCACGGGCGCCAGGTGCTCGACGCCCCAGGCGCGCGCCGGGTAGCGCGCGCCGAACATCGTCATGTCGCTGACGAGCCCCCAGTCCGTGCAGATGATCCCGTCGAAGCCGAGCTCGTGGCGCAGCAGGTCCGTGAGGATCTGCCTGCTGAAGCCGAAGCCCACCTGCTCGACGGGGTCCCCGTCGCGTTCGAGGCCGACCGGCATGCCGTAGTACGGCATGATCTGGCGCGTCCCGGCCGCGATCAGGCGTCGGAACGGTGCGAGGTGCTCGTCGAACCGGCCGGCCGGGTAGACCTGCTCGCGCCCGTACGCGAAGTGCGGGTCCTCACCGTCGAGCTGCGGCCCGCCACCGGGAAAGTGCTTCGTCATCGTGGAGACCGAGTCGCGGCCGACCCCGCCCGGTGCGGCGGGCGCGCCGGGCTGCCGCTCCCGCGCGATCCTCCCCGTGGCCTGGAAGCCGTGGACGTACGCCTCGCCGAGGGTCGAGGCGAGCTCGACGTCCTCGCCGAACGTGCCGGTCCCGCGCGCCCACCGTGGCTCGGTCAGGAGGTCCACCTGCGGGTGCAGCGCGACCCGGATGCCCACCGCGAGGTACTCCTGGCGTGCGCAGTCGGCGAACCGCTCGACCTCGTCCGGGTCGCGCAGCGCTGCGAGCCCGAGCGGCTCGGGCCACAGCGAGAAGCTGCCCGCGGCGAGCGACGTGCCGGGGTTGTCGACGAAGGCGTGGCGCGGGTCGCTCGACACGGTCACCGGGATCCCGAGCCGGGTCTGCGCGGCGAGGTGCTGGAGCTCGTTGTGCCACCGGGCGAACGCCTCTCCCGACTCGGGGGTGGTGATCACGTTGACGTGGGTGATGCTGCGGGCGACCAGCTCGCGCGGGGGCAGCGCGCCCGAGGGGCCGACGGCGTCGGGCAGCGTGCCGCCCTCGCCCATCTCCGTCATCGCGTGGAAGAGCTGGCCCGCCTTCTCCTCCAGGGTCATCCTCTCGAGGAGGTCGTCCACGCGGTGCCCGACGGGCACGCGTGCGTCACGGTAGGGCGCGTCGGCGGGCGGGCGGGTCACGGCGTCCTGCATCTGGGGCATGGGGTCCTCACGAGTCCGGCGGGCCAAAATCGACCACATGGAAGAGATTAGCGGTCGGCGTGCCCGCAGCCGGTGCCGCCCGGGTAGCGTGGGGAAGATGACGAGGTCCGTATGAGCAGCACGCAGGCCGCTCCCGCCCGGCGGCGCCGGGGGCCGTACGCCAAGGGGCGGGCGACGCAGGTCGAGATCCTCCAGGCCGCGATCACGCTCTTCGGCGAGTCCGGGTTCAACGCGTCGTCCCTGCGCGACATCGCCCAGCGGGCCGGGGTGACCCACTCGACGCTGCTGCACCACTTCCCCACCAAGACGGAGCTGTTGCGAGCGGTGCTCGAG
This sequence comes from Cellulomonas sp., assembly GCF_017744555.1. Lineage (GTDB taxonomy): Bacteria > Actinomycetota > Actinomycetes > Actinomycetales > Cellulomonadaceae > Cellulomonas. Next base: position 5,055 of record NZ_JAGIBD010000068.1, read on the forward strand.
TACCGTGACGACGTCGACAGCACCCTGCTCGCGACCACCGCCCGGGACGGCCTGCCCTTCCTGGCGGCGCTCGTCGCGCTCATGGAGCACAACGCGACCCGCCGTCCCATCGTCGAGCTCTACGCGACCCTCAGCGCCGAGGCGACCGCCGCCGCGCACCCCGCCCACGCCTACTTCGTCGAGCGGTACGAGCGCGTCGTCGAGCGCAACCGACGCGCCCTCGCGCAGGTCGCCGAGGACGGCGGCCTGCGCCCCGGGTGCGACGTCGAGCGGACCGCTCGGAACCTCGCGGCCCTGCAGGACGGGCTCCAGATCCAGTGGCTGCTGGACGACGGCGTCGACATGGCGGCCGGGCTGCGCGAGTTCCTCGACCAGGTGCTGGTCGAACCCCTCGGCGACGGCGAGCGCGTGCCCGCCGACCTCTAGGCGCCCCCTCGCTCGTGAGGCGACCACCCTCCCGCGGTCGATAGGGTGGTCACCGTGACTGGCACGGGGAGCGAGGGCGTCCGACCGGGGGCCGACGCGACCGACG
>NZ_JAGIBD010000069.1 GCF_017744555.1 Cellulomonas sp.
GCTCGAACTCGACGACCGAACCGCGCAGATCGGCGCCGGCGCGCTCCACGAGACGCGTCGCCTCCGCCTCGTCGCCGGCGGCGAACGCACGCACGGGCACGTGGCCGTGCATGTCGCGGATGACGAGCCACCCGAGCACGCCGTCGTCCGGCCCGCCGAGCGGGAGGAACGCCATCGAGTACCGGGACGACGCCTGATCGCTGCTCACGGCGAGCAGCCTAGGGCGGCCGCGACCGCCCCTGATCCAGGTCACCTCACGAGCCGGCTCCGCCACGCCCAGGCCGCGATCTCGACGCGGTTGCGCGCACCGAGCTTCACGCTGATGTTCCGGGCGTGCGTCTTGACGGTCGACAGCGACACGAAGAGGTCGGCGGCGATCTCCTCGTTGGTGCCGCCGCGTGCGATCGCCGCGACGATCTCCAGCTCACGGTCCGTGAGGTCGTGCTCGGCCGCGGACGGCGCCGCGCCCGCCGCGAGCTCGCCGAGCAGCCGCACGGTCACCGACGGCGAGACCAGCGCGTCGCCGTCGGCCGCGGCGCGCACGGCCTCGACGAGCAGCCGCGGCCCGGCGTCCTTGAGCAGGAACCCCGACGCGCCGGCCGCGAGCGCGGAGCGCAGGTACTCGTCGGTGTCGAACGTCGTGACGACGACGACGCGGGGCGCGTCCGGGAGCCCGGTGACCTGCCGTGTGGCGTCGAGCCCGTTCATGCCGGGCATGCGGACGTCCATGAGCACGACGTCGGGACGCAGGCGCTGCGCGGCGGCCACGGCGTCCTGCCCGGTGCCGACATCGGCCAGCACGGCGATGTCCCCCTCGGCCTCGAGGACCATGCGGAACCCGGCGCGGACCATCGCCTGGTCGTCGGCCACGACGACGCCGATCACCGGGCCACCGCCGCGGGGATCTCGACGCGCACGACCCACGTGTCGGCCTCGTCGGCGCCGGCGTGCAGCGTGCCGCCGAGCGCCGCGACCCGTTCGGCCATGCCGATGAGCCCGAACCCGCCGGAGCCACGGTGCGCCGAGCCCCGCCGCACGCCGTCGTTCCCGACCTCGAGCCGCAGCGCGTCGTCGACGACGCGCACGGTGACGTGCGTGCTGGGGTCGACCGCGTGACGGCGCACGTTGGTGAGGGCCTCGCGGACGATGCGGTAGGCCGACTCGCCGACGCCGGGCGCGAGGGGTGCGTCCGGGACGTCGACCCGCGACGTGGTGCGGCCCCGGCCGGCGTCGAACCGGTCGACCAGCGGTGCGATGTCGGCCAGGTCGTACCGCACGGTGACCGGGGCGTCGGGCTCGGCGTCCTCCCGGATCGCGCCGACCATGCGCCGCATGCCCGCCAGGGCCTCGGCACCGGCCGCCTCGATCGCCTCGAACGCCTGCGTCGCGCGTGCGGGATCGGTGCGGGCCACGGCGATGGCCGCCTGCGCCTGCACGACGATCCCGGTGACCTGGTGCGCGACGACGTCGTGCAGCTCGCGCGCGAGCTCGGTGCGCTCGGCCCGGCGTGCCTGGTCGAGCGCCGACGCGCGGCGCGTGCGGACGGCGCGGCCCGTGACACCGGCGACGACGGCGCAGCCCCAGACGAGCACCGCGAGCAGCATGCCCGTCGCCTGCGGGCCGATCCGCAGCACGACACCCCCGACCACGGCGACCAGCGCGGCCGCCGCGGTGCCCGTTGCCGCCCGCGACGTCGGCGCGGCGCGCACCCCGGACGCGGTGACGACGACGAGCGCGGCGGCCTCGGTGAGCGACGGGGAGGGGCTGCCGACGACGGCGCACACGAGCGACCCGACCGTCGAGACGGCGAGCACCCCGCCGGTCGCGAGCCACCACGGCAGCCGACGCCGCACGAGCGCCACGACGGCCACGACCACCGCGACGAGCGCGGTGACCAGCGCGCCGGCGACGTCCGCGCCACCGGGCGTGCCCGGTGCGAGGCGCGCACCCAGCTCGAGGTCGACGACGAGCAGGCCCGCGAGCGCGACGAGCTCGAGCACCGTCGTCGCGGCGCGGGACCGCAGCCACGTCGCACGGGGCGGTCGTCGGTCGTCGGGGTCCGGCACGCGTCCACCCTACGGATCACCACACCCGGGCTCCGCGAGCGCTCCGGAAGATCGTCCCTTCGACCGAGGGTGACCGACCCGGACCGTCCGCCCGGTCGATTCCCGTGGGTCAGGGCGTTGACCAGGCTGGACGCATGAGCCAGCCTCCCGTCGCCCCGCCCCTTCCGACCGCGGCCGGACCCGGCCTCGCCGCCCGCGCGGTCGACCTCGTGCGCGAGTACGGCACGGGTTCGAGCCGGGTGCGCGCGCTGGACGGCCTGAGCGTCGACCTGGTCGAGCGTCGGTTCACCGCGGTCATGGGCGCCTCGGGGTCGGGCAAGTCGACGTTGCTGCACTGCCTTGCCGGGCTGGACCGGGCGACGTCCGGGCAGATGCTGCTGGGCGGCACGGACCTGGGCACGCTCGACGACGCGGCGCTCACCGCGATCCGGCGCGACCGCCTGGGGTTCGTCTTCCAGGACGGCAACCTGCTGCCGCACCTGACGGCGGGCGAGAACATCGACCTCGCGGCCTCGCTGGCCGGCCGCCGCACGGACCGCGCGTGGCGGCGCGAGCTCGTCGAGCGGCTCGGTGTCGCGGACCGGCTGCGCCACCTGCCGTCGCAGCTGTCGGGCGGGCAGCGGCAGCGCGTCGCGGTCGTGCGGGCGCTGCTGGGCCGGCCGGACCTCGTCGTGGCCGACGAGCCGACGGGCGCCCTCGACAGCGAGTCGGGCGCCGCGCTGCTGGCGCTGCTGCGCGCGTGCGTCGACGAGTTCGGTCAGACGGTCGTCATGGTCACGCACGACCCGTCGGCGGCGGCCGTCACCGACGAGGTCGTGCTGCTGCGCGACGGCCGCGCCGCCGGGCGGGTCGACCGGCCGACGCGCCGCACCGTCCTCGAGCGCCTCGGCGAGCTCGCCGCACCCGCGGGGGTCGGCGCGTGATCGTCGCCCGGACCGCGCTGCGCAGCGTCCTGCGGCGCCCGCGGCAGGCGCTGCTCGTCGGCGTCGCGATCACGGCCGCGACCGCGTTCGCCGCGGTCGCCCTGCTGGTCGCGGCCAACGCGCGCGTCGCGCTCGTCGCGTTCGGCATGGTCACCCCGCCCGCGGCCGACGTGGTGGTCGTCCCCCGCGGCGACGTCGCGCCGGGCGCCGCGCTCGAGGTCGCCGAGCGCGTGCGCGCGCTGCCCGGCGTCGTGGACGTCGCGGTCGAGCACCTCGGGGACGTCGAGGTCGAGGCGGGCGGCGTCACCACCACCTGGAAGCTCACGAGGGACCCGGGCGGCGGACCGCTGAGCGCGCTGCGCGACGCCCCCGACGTCGGCCCGCTCGAGCCCGGCGGGATCGTGCTGGGGCGGCGCACCGCCGAGCGCGTCGGCGTCGACGTCGGGGACACGGTCGTGGCGGGCGGGCACGAGCTCGTCGTGGTGGGAGTCGGGCCCGTGCGGGAGTTCGGGCAGGACGTCGGGCTCGTGCACCCGTCCGACGCGGTCACGATCGGCGGCATGCCGCCCGTGCAGATGTTCGTCGTCGGGGACGTGGACCTCGCCGCGGTGCGGGCCGTCGCCGGGGACGCCGCCGTCACGAGCGGCCCCGAGCAGCGCGACCGGGAGGCCCGGTCGGTGGGCGACACGCTCGCGGGCGTGCTCGGCGGGCTGTCGGTGTTCGTCGCGCTGGCCGTGGTGTCGGCCGTGGTGATCGTGTCCTCGACGTTCCGGATCGTGCTGGCGCGGCGCGCCGCGGAGCTCGCGCTGCTGCGGTGCGTCGGCGCGACGCGTCGCCAGGTGCACCGCTCGGTGCTCGCCGAGGCCGCGTGCGTCGGCCTGCTCGGGGGCCTGGTCGGGACGGGCGCCGGGCTGGGGGTCGCCGCCGGGCTCGTCGCGGCGGCGCGTGCCGCGGACCTGGTGTCCGCGCCGTTCGTCGCCGCGCCCGGCGGGCTCGTCGCGTGCGTCGCCCTGTCGGTCGTCGCGACCGTCACCGCGGCGCTGCCCTCGGCGCGGGCGGCCGGTCGCACGGCACCCGTCGTGGCGCTCGGGGCGGCACGCTCGTCCGACGCCCGACCCGTGCGCGTCGGCGCGCGCCTGGTGACGGCCGGGGCGCTCACGCTGACGGCCGTCGCCACCGGGGCCGTCGCGGTCCCCGTCGCGCGCACCGACCAGCTGACGGGCCTCGCGCTCGCGGCGCTGAGCGGGACGCTGGTCTTCGCGGTGCTGGTCGCGGTCGGCCCGTTCCTCGTGCGGTGGGCCGCCCGGGCCGTGCGGCCGCTCGCCGCGCGGTCGGCGGCGCTGCGGCTCGCTTGTTTGGAGGCCGAGGCCTGTCTC
>NZ_JAGIBD010000006.1 GCF_017744555.1 Cellulomonas sp.
GCCGCGGGACGCGGGGCCGCCGGACGGGGTGCCGCCGGACGGGCCGGGGTCGGCTCGGCGGCGGGCGTCTCGGCGGCGGGCGTCTCGACGGCGGGCGTCTCGGCGGCCGGGGCCTGCGCGGCCGGGGCCTCGACGGCGGCCGGCGTCTCGACGACCGGGGCCTCGACGGCAGCCGGCGTCTCGACGGCGGGCGTCTCGGCGGCCGGAGCGTCGGCGGGCGCCGGAGCCGCCGCAGCGGCGGCCGCGGCGGCGTTCGCCGCACGCGCGGCGTCGGCCTGCGCCTGACGACGCTGCTCCTGCTTCTGGTCCGCCTTCTTCTTGACCGGGCCCAGCACCATGATCATGTTGCGGCCGTCCTGCTTCGGCGCGCTCTCCACGAAGCCGAGGTCGGCGACGTCGTCGGCGAGCCGCTGCAGCAGGCGGATACCCATCTCGGGGCGCGACTGCTCGCGACCGCGGAACATGATCATGACCTTGACCTTGTCGCCCGCGGCGAGGAACCGCGTGACGTGGCCCTTCTTGGTCCCGTAGTCGTGCGGGTCGATCTTCAGACGGAAGCGGATCTCCTTGAGGACCGTGTTCGTCTGGTTCCGCCGGGCCTCGCGGGCCTTCATGTCCGCTTCGTACTTGAACTTGCCGTAGTCCATGATCTTGCAGACCGGCGGACGGGCATCCGGGGCGACCTCGACCAGGTCGAGGTCTGCGTCCTGGGCCAGGCGCAGTGCGTCTTCCACGCGGACGATGCCGACCTGCTCGCCGTTCGGGCCGACCAGGCGGACCTCGGCGACGCGGATCCGATCGTTGATGCGGGGCTCGCTGATTGTTGCTCCTCGGGTTCGTCGTGACCGACCGCCAGGAACGAGGAAGGCCCCCGTCCTGAGCACAGGAGGAGGCCTCTGGTAGGTCCGCTCGACCCGAGCACCGGCCGAAGGCCGCGCTCGCGCCACCGTGACGGCGATGAACCGTCCGGTGCGGACTGTGACCCGGTCCCTGTTGTCGGCGTGAGCCGTGCGGTCGAAACCCAGGTGGGAGGAACTCCACTTGTGCGCCTGATCCGCCGGAAGTGCACGAACCAGGTCAGTCGACCGCCCACTCTACCAGAGCCCCGGCGCGGCCCCGGACCGGCGCTCGCCTCGGCTCGACGCTCTGGGCGAACCTGGTGCCGGAACGCCGATGCCCCAGGACGGCACGAGCACCGGCCGGGCGTCCCTGGGCGCGCGGGCCCTGCCCGCCGCCGGTGAGAGGATCGACCCCATGAGCACCTCCCCCGACCCCACCGCCGAGGCGACGCGCGACATCGCGGACGTCGCCGCGGTCGAGGTCATCACCACGGCCGCCGTCCACCTCATGAGCGCCGCGGCGGTGAAGTGCGGGCTCGCCGAGGACGGCCCTGACGGCAAGGGCGCGGACTACCTGGACCTCGACGAGGCGCGCAAGCTCATCACGGCGCTCGCCGCGCTGGTCACCGCCGCGGCACCCGACATCGGCAACCAGCACGCACGGTCGCTGCGCGACGGTCTCCGCTCGCTGCAGCTGGCCTTCCGCGAGGCGTCCCCGTTCCCGGACGCCCCCGGCGAGGGCCCCGGCGAGAAGTTCACGGGGTCGGTGGTCTGACGCCTGCGGACCGGCGGCGGCCGCCCGCGACCGTGCGGACACGCCGCCGGACCGTGTGGCGCAGGCGCTCGGGCGAGCGGCGGGGCGCGGGCACCACCGCCGGCACCGCGGCGTGCGCGGGTTCCCGGGCAGCGGTCTCCTGACCGTCCGACGACCCGACGGTCCCGGCGTCCGGCGTCGGGTCGGTCACCGGGGCGACAGCCGGCACGACGGCCCCGGGCGCACCGGCCGACAGGCGGCGCGTCAGCGCGAGCACGACCAGGCCGACCACGGCGATGCCGCCGCCGACGAACGCCGCCGTGAGGAAGCCGGCACCGGGCGACGACCGGTCGATCACGAACCCGCACAGCGGTGCGCCGAGCGCGTTCCCGACGGTCGACATCGTGCCGCTCCACCCCATGACCTCGCCGCGGCGCTGCTCCGGCACGAGCCGGACGAGCGTCGCGTTGATCGACGCCAGCGCGGGGGCGCACGGCAACCCGGCGAGGACCACCGCGAGTGCCAGCCACAGCGGCCCGGGGGCGAACGCGGCCGGCACGGTCGCGAGCGCGAGGACGGCGACGAGCACGAGCGGGGACGGCGAGCGGTGCCGGGCACCGTGGATCAGGCCGCCCACGACGGAACCGCCCGCCCACAGCGCGATCATCCAGCCGACGTCGCTCGCGCGGCCAGCGTCGTTCAGTGCGGCGACGAGCGAGACGTCCGTGCCGACCAGGACGAACGCGGCGGCGACGGCCGCGAGCAGCACGACGACCAGGCCGGGGCCGAGCAGCCGTCCGGCGGGCGCGTCGTCCGCGTCGGACGACACCGCCGAGGTGGGCGCCGCCGAGGCCGTGGTCGCGGCCGACCGGGTCGGCAGGTTCGCCCACCACAGCAGCACGCCCGCGGCGACCGTGAGGACGCCGACGACCGTGAGCGCTGCGACGGTCGACACCTGCGTCGCGAGGACCACGCCGACCACCGGCGACAGCATGAAGGTGAGCTCCACCGCGACCGAGTCCAGCGCGAACGCCGCACGCTGCTGCGCGAGCGGGACGAGCACCGACAGCGACTGCCGTGTCACCGAGAACACCGGCACGAGGAACAACCCGGCGACGAACGCGGCCACGATGAGCAGCTCGTACGAGAGCCGCGGCGCGCACAGCCACACCGCGGACTCGACGAGCACCGACGGCGCGATCGCGCGGCGCAGCCCGAACCTGTCGACCAGGCGCCCGCGCCACGGCGCGCCGAGCGCCATGCCGACGGTGGCGGCCCCCGCGACGACACCGGCCTGGGCGTAGCCGCGCTCGAGCGACGTCACGACGTGCAGGGTGAGCACGACACCGACCATCGCGGCGGGGATGCGCGCGACGAAGGACACCACGTAGAGCCGCAGCACGCCGGGAAGGCGCAGGAGGGCGGCATAGGGCGTCCGGGACATCCGACGATTCTCTCCCGGGCCGGCGCGTGCTCCCGCACGGATTTCCGCCGACGCAGCGGTGTGACGCCTCACATCGCCCCCAGGGTGGGTCCCTATCCTGGGCAGATGCCGTCCGACGACCCCGTGCCGGGCTGGACCCCTCCGCCGACCACGCCGCCCACCCCCGCCGTACCGCCCGTGAGCCCGTCCGCGGCCTCGCCGACGACCCAGCCCGTGGCCCTTCCGCCCGGCGGGACAGCGCCGCTCCCGGCACCGCCCGCGGACCCCACCCGACCGCTCCCCCCGGCTGTCGTCCCGCACGTCCCGCGGTTCCCGGCCACGCCGTCGTCCGCAGGCGCGGCACCGACCCCGCCGTCCTCCGCGGGCCCGGCACCGGTCGGCGCCGCGACGCCCGACCGGCGACCCCGGCGCGCCGTCGTCCTCCTCACGGCCGCGCTCGTCGTCGCCGTCGCGCTCGGCGGGGCCCTCGTCGGCCGGGTGCTCGTCACGACGCACGCGTGGCAGCGGTCGAGCGCCGACTGGGAGGCGCTGGCCCGGACGCACGGCGCCGACCTGGCGACCGCGCAGCAGGAGCTGTCGTCCGCCCAGGCCCAGCTCGCCGATGCCCAGACCCAGCTCGCGACCGCGCAGGCGCGCATCACCGAGCTCGCCGACGAGAAGGCCCAGCTCGGCGACACGACCGCCGCACAGACGCAGCTCGCCGACTACCAGGCACGGGTGTCGCAGGCCGCGGGCAACGTCGCGACCGCGCTCGCGCAGTGCATCACCGGGCAGCAGAAGCTCATCGGCTACCTCGAGGAGTCCGACCGGTACGACCCGGCGGACCTCGCGCGGTTCAAGCAGGACGTCACGACCGTGTGCGGAGCGGCGACCGACGCGAACGCCGCGCTGCAGCGCGAGCTCCAGAAGTGAGGTCCGCACTCGCGCGCGGTGCCGCCACGGCGACCGTGCTCGTCGCGCTCGCCGGGTGCGCCGCGCTGCCGGAGCTCCCGGCACCGGTGCCGACGAGCGTCGTCCCGACGGACACGCCCGCACCCGCGCCGACGTCGTCGGGCAACCTCTCGCCCGACGGGTTCGACGCCGCCCAGCGGATGGCCGTGCGGATCCGCAACATCGGCTGCGGCTCGGTGTCGACGGGGTCGGGGTTCGCGATCGACGACCACACCCTCGTGACGAACCGGCACGTCGTCGCGGACTCCTCGGCCCTCCAGCTCAGCACGTACGACGGCCGGGACGTCGCGGCGACCGCCGCCAGCACCGCGGGGCTCGCCGACCTCGCGATCGTCCGGACCGCCGACGCGCTTCCCTACGCACCCGCGCTCGCCGACGCCGACCCGGTCGTCGGGGACGCGGTGACGGTGGTCGGGTACCCCCTGGGCCGCGCGCTCACCGTGACGACGGGTGAGGTGCTCGCCGCCACGACGGACCCGCTCAACGAGAACCTCGGACAGGTGTTCCTCACCGACGCGACGGTCGAGTTCGGCAGCTCCGGGTCGGCCGTCCTCGACCCCCAGGGGCGCGTGGTCGGTGTCGTGTATGCGAAGGATGAGCAGAACCGGAGTTTCGTCGTGCCTGTGAGCACGCTGCGGGCCATGCTGGACGACGACTCGGCGTTCACCCCTGCGCCCACCTGCAGCTGACCCGGAGGTTCCCATGGCCGACGTCCCACGATTCGACCCCGCCACCCTCACCGGCGCGGTCAACGACACCGTCACCGTGCGCCGCGTGTTCGGCGACGCGTACGAGCGCGGCGGCGTCACCGTCATCCCGGTCGCCCGCCTGTTCGCCGCGACGGGCCTCGGGCTCGGCGACGGCGAGGGCGGCGTCCCGCTCGGCGCGCTCGGCGCCCGCCTGCAGAGCCGGCTGGCGGCGGGGTCCGACGACTCGGGTCCGGCACCGGACAGCGGTACCGGCTCCCAGCAGGGCTACGGCGGCGGCCACGGCGGGGGCGGCGGGTACGGCGCGTACGTCAAGGCCGTCGGCGTGTACGTGATCGACGACGCGGGGGTGCACTGGAGGCCGTCGATCGACGTCAACCGGGTGATCCTCGGCGGCCAGGCCGTCGCCGCCACCGCCGTCAGCGCGTTCGCGGCGGTGCTGGCCGTCAAGGCGCTGTCGGGTGCCGTCTCGGCGGCGGCCGGCACGATCGCGAACGCGGTGTCGCACTGGGCGTCGTCCCGCTGACCGCCTGACCCACGACGGAGGGCGGCGCCGCGGACCTCGTCCGAGCGCCGCCCTCGTGCTGTCTGCGTGCGCCGACGGCATCGTGTCGACGCTCACCGGGTCCGCCGCAGCGTCGGTGCCTCCGTGCAGCGGACGTCAGGCCGGCCGCGCCGCCCGCAGCCGCAGCTCGACCGAGTCGACCCGCGTCGCGATCGTCTCGTCGGCCGCGAGCGCCGCGTTGACCTGCGCGAGGACGGCGTCGAGCCCCGCCTGGTCGAGGCCGGCCACCAGGGCCAGCGCGACGGCGACCTCGGCGCGCGCGCCCGGCACGGTCGACGCCTCGACCACGCCGCCGACCGGCGCGAGGGCTGCGCGGACGGCCCGGTCGACCTCGTGGTCCACGCGCCCGTCGACGACCGCGGGCTCCCAGGGCACCTGCTGCGCGAGCGCCCACACGGCGGGGCGGGGCACGAGCGCCGTGACGGGCCCACCGGGGTCGACCACGACGACGTCCCAGCCCTCGCTCACGACCGACAGCGCGGCGCGCGCGACGTCGGACGGGACGGGTCGGGCGTCGGACCGCCACGCCGCCGTCGCTGCGACGCTCGTGAACACGGGCAGCGCCGTGCGTCCGTCGGGTGTCCGCAGCGCGACGATGCCCGCGGACGCCTCCTTGTCGACGGTGTGCTCGTGGCCGTCGTGCACCACGACGTCGGCCGCCTCGAGCTCGGCGAGCACCGGGACCAGCACGCGCGTCCCCGCGAGGGCCCGCACGACGTCGGCGAGCGGACCGGTCCCTGCGCCGTACGCCGTCAGCGCCGCCTCGACCGCGGGGTCGGCGCTGCCGTCGTCCCCGGCGAACGGCGACGACGGCGGCAGCTCACGGCCGGCCACGGCGGTGCGGTCCTCAGGGGCGGCCGGCGACGTCGAGCGCCTCCGGCAGCGTGAACGCGCCCGCGTACAGCGCCTTGCCGACGATCGTGCCCTCGACGCCGACCGGGACGAGCGTGCGCAGCACCCGCAGGTCGTCGAGGCTCGAGATGCCGCCCGACGCGACGACCGGCGCGTCCGTGCGGCTGCAGACCTCGCGCAGCAGCTCGACGTTCGGTCCGCGCAGCGTGCCGTCCTTCGTCACGTCCGTGACGACGTAGCGCGAGCACCCGGCGGCGTCCAGCCGGGCGAGCACCTCCCAGAGGTCACCGCCCTCCTTCGTCCAGCCGCGCGCCGCGAGCGTCGTGCCGCGCACGTCGAGACCGACCGCGATCTGGTCGCCGTGGCTCGCGATCACGCGCGCCGTCCACTCCGGGTCCTCGAGCGCAGCCGTGCCGAGGTTGACGCGGGTCGCGCCCGTGGCGAGCGCGCGCTCGAGCGAGGCGTCGTCGCGGATGCCGCCCGAGAGCTCGACCTTGACCCCGCGCCCCGACAGCTCGGCGGCGACGTCCGCGAGCAGCGGCGCGTTCGAGCCGCGGCCGAACGCCGCGTCGAGGTCCACGAGGTGGATCCACTCGGCGCCGCCCTCGGCCCAGTCGAGCGCGGCGGCCAGCGGGTCGCCGTAGCCCGTCTCGGAGCCGGCCTCCCCCTGGACGAGGCGGACGGCCTGGCCGTCGGCCACGTCGACGGCAGGCAGGAGCTCGAGGCGGTCGGTCATCACTTCTCCGTGGGTGTGGGGGCAGGTCAGCGGAGCTGGTCGACCCAGTGGGCCAGCAGCTGCGCGCCGGCGTCGCCGGACTTCTCGGGGTGGAACTGGGTCGCGGCGAGCGGGCCGTTCTCGACGGCGGCGACGAACCGGTCGCCGTGCTCGGACCAGGTGACCAGCGGGGTCGTGAACGGGGTCGCACCTGCGCCGTCGTCGGTGAGCGGGAACGACCGGGCCGCGTACGAGTGCACGAAGTAGAACCGCTCGTCCTCCAGGCCCTTGAACAGCACGGACCCGGGAGCCGCGTCGATCGTCGCCCAGCCCATGTGGGGGACGACGTCGGCCTCGAGCCGGTCGACGACGCCCGGCCACTCCCCCAGCCCGTCGGTGCGCTCGCCGTGCTCGACCCCCTCGGTGAACATCACCTGCATGCCGACGCAGATGCCGAGCACGGGCCGTCCGCCGGCGAGGCGGCGGTCGACGACCTGGTCGCCGCCGACCTCACGCAGGCCGGCCATGACGGCCGCGAACGCGCCGACACCCGGGACGACCAGCCCGTCGGCCTCGATGGCCGCATGCTTGTCCGCCGTCAGCTCGACCTCGGCGCCGACCCGCTCCAGGGCGCGCACGGCCGAGCGGACGTTGCCGAATCCGTAGTCGAGGACGACGACGTGAGGCTGGGTGGGCACCGGCCCAGGCTACCCGCGGCACCGCGTGGGGCTGCCCGGGCGTCCACGCACGAGGACGGGTCCGGCAGACCTCCTGCCGGACCCGTCGTCTCACGTGCGTCAGCGACCGCTCACGGGGTGGTGCAGGTGAACCCCGAGGTGGGCGCCGTGCCGCTGGCGGTGAACCCGAACGTCGTCGAGCCACCGCCGTTCAGCAGCCCGTTGTAGGCCGCGTTCTTCACGGTGATCGCCGAACCGCTCGTCGTGAGCACGCCGTTCCAGAGGTTGGAGATCGTGGTGCCGCTCGGGAGCGTGCCCTTGACGGTCCAGCCGCTGATCATCGACGAGCCCGCGTTCGCGACCGTCACCGTGCCCTGGAAGCCGCCGTTCCACGCGTTGTCGACCTTGAGCGTCGCGGTGCAGCCCGAGCCGTTCGGCGGCGGCGTCACGGTCGGCGTCGGGGTCGGCGAGGGCGGCGGCGTCGTGCCGTTCGTCGTGACCGAGAAGTTGTTCACCGCGAGGCCGGTGCCGCCGATCCACGGCTCGAAGCCCGCCTGGATGCTCGTGAGGTACCAGCTGTTCGACCCGTAGCCCCGGCTCACGACGTCGTTCCAGAACGCGCTCACCGGGAAGCTGATCGAGCTGGTCGGCGACTGCCGGACGTAGGAGATGACGTTCCAGCCCGACGAGCCGTACCAGACGTCCCACGTGGCGCCCGCGACGTTCGCGGTGCCGACCTTCGAGCCGATCGGCTGGATCGAGCCGGTGTGGTTGAGCCAGACCATCAGCTCGGCGCCGTCGTTCTGCTGCGTGGTCGTGGTCGGACGCGACTTGTTGAACCAGATGTCGTACGCCGCGTCGTAGGTGCCGCTGCCCGGGTACGTCATGCTCACGCTCGTCGTGATCGAGCCGAAGCGCGAGTCGCTCGCCTGCAGACCGTTCGGGCTCAGGATGTTGTTGTTCGTCGTGCAGTTGCCGTAGTGGCACCCGTAGTAGATCGCCGGGTACGACTTCGGGGCGCCGTTCGTCGCCGCCTGGCCGTCGGCCTGCGTCACGGTGAAGCCCGTCGACGAGACGTCGATGCACTGCGTGGCGCTGGTCCCCCAGCGGTTGTTCATCACGACGTAGCGGCCGCTCTGCACGGACGCGCTGCCGTATTGCTCGCAGATCACGGGGGCCGCGGTGGCCGTCTGGGCGCCGGACAGGCCGAGCAGGCCCAGCACGGCGGTGAGCAGCGCGGTCAGCACGACGGTGCGCGACCGGGCGCGGGTTCGGTGGGTCATGGCACTCCTTCGATGCATCGATGCAGTGGAGGAACCGGACGGACGGGAGCCGTCGGACGGCGGGCCCTGTCACCCGCCGCCCGACGGCGGCCTCAGCTCAGGAGCACGCGACCCCGTTGAGCTTGACGTTGCTCGGCGCGGGGCTCGACGGCCCGTTCGCGACGAGCCCGATGCTCGCGACCGCACCGGCGGCCAGCGACGGGCTCCAGGTCGGCGCGGTGACCGTGACGGTCGTGCCGCTCTGGCTGAACGTGCCGTTCCACCCGCTGCTCACGGTCACGCCCGACGGCACCGTGAACGTGATCGTCCAGGGGTTGAGGGCCGACGACGAGCCGTTCTTCGCGGTGATCGCCGCCTGGAACCCGCCCGCCCACGTGTTGGTGAACGTGACGGTCGACGTGCACGCGCCGGGGTTCTGCGTGGGCGTCGGGGTGGGCGTGGGCGTCGGGGTGGTCGGGGTCGGCGTCGGCGTGGTGGGCGTCGGCGTCGGGGTGGTGGGCGTCGGGGTCGGCGTCGAACCGCGGCGGACCGGCGGCACGAGCGCGGACTGCAGGATCGACTGCTTCGCCGTCTGGACCGTCACCCAGTCGTCCTTGACGATGCCGCCCGTGTCGCCCGAGTCCGGGTTCCACGACCAGTACGTGAACGAGATGCCGTTCGTCTTCATGTAGTCGACGAGCGCCGTGAGCCACTTCGTGTCGCGCGGGTCCTGGAGCGTGCTGCCGAACTCGCCGACCAGCACCGGCGCGATGTTCTGCTTCACCAGGTAGCCCCAGTAGTGGTCCCACGTGGCCGGCAGGTTCGCCGGGAAGTCCGGGTGCTTGGTGGTGTCGAACCACTCCTGGTGGTCGTACACCGAGATGCCGTAGTCGTGCGCGGAGTACACGAGCTTGTTGTTCGCGCTGAGCCGCACCGGGTACGTCCCCGCGTTCGCGAGGTTGCCGCCCCACCAGCTGCAGTTCGCCGGGTCGTCGGGGATGTTGTCCCACTGGTTCGCGACGCCGCCCGAGAGGCACGAGACGCCCTCGACGATGACGAGCCAGTTCGGGTTGGCCGCGAGGACGGCGTTGCCGATCCGCTCGGCGGCGAGCCGCCAGTCGCGCGCGGTGTCGCCGCATCCCCAGCACGAGCCGGTGCTGTTCGGCTCGGTGCCCTCGGCGTGCGGCTCGTTGAACAGGTCGGCACCGATGACCGTCGTGTTGCCCGCGTACCGCTTGGCGAGGAGCTGCCAGTCGGCGATCTCGCTGGCCTCCGAGACGGTGGGCGTGTACCAGAGCGCCGTCTGGCCGGCCGCCGTGGGGCGGTGCCGGTCGAGGATGACGCGCATGCCGAGCTGGCCCGCGTAGTCGACCACCTTGTCGAGGATCTCGAGCGGCGACAGCCCGATGAGGTCGGGGTTGGTGTTGGAGTTCACGCTCGTCGCCTGCGCACCGGACCGGAGGGCGTCGCCGGCGAACGGCACGCGCAGGGTGTTGTAGCCGAGCTCGGCCATGTGGTCCATCTGCGACTTCCACGTGACGCTGGCCCACAGGCCGTGGAACGTCTTGTTGTCGGTCTCCATGCCGAACCAGTTGATGCCGGTGAGGCGGACCGTGGCACCCGTGGAGTCGACGATCTGGCTGCCCTTGGTGCTGAGGTAGCCGGTACCGGTGCCGTTCGCGTTCGCCGCGGTCGCGGCGGACCCGGAGACGGCGACCAGCGCCGCCGCGGCGACGGCGAGGGCCGCCGCCGAGCTGACCAGACGGGCGACGATGCCGCGTCTCGTGCGTGTCATGAACGCTCCTGTGAGGGAGATGGGAGCGCTTCCGCCACTCCAGCGGGGCGGGCCGGCCAGCACGGTGCGCGGCGGGGCGGAAGGGCTTGTGGGCAGCGTTCATGCAAGCAGCACTCGAACCGTTCCGACAGGAACTGCAACGTTTAGGCGCGACGAATGGACGAGCCCCGCGCAGGGTCAGGTGGTCGCACGTGCGCCGACGACGAACGACCCGCGCGGTCGTTGCTCGCGCGGGTCGTCGGCCGAGGACAGGACCTCAGGACGTCGGCCGGCGGCGAGCGCCCTCGGCGAGCATCCGTGTCGCGCGCCACCGGGACAGCCCGACGCTCGTCACGACGTCGGCGAGCGTGGTCGGGTCCACCGAGTCGAGCAGGAGCTCCTCGAGCACCGGCGGCGCGTCCGACAGCACGAGCCCCGCCGGGAGCTTGTCGCCGCGCGCACCGGCGGTCCACCGCGTCGCGGTGATCTGCCCCTCGCGCCGCTCCAGGAGCACCACCGGGACGGAACGGAGCAGCTTCGAGATCGCCGCGGCACCGTCGGGCGCGGCCGCGGGGTCGCGGAGCACGGCGATCGCGCCGACCTCGGACGGCACGACGTCGACGTCGACCTTCGCGAGGGCGCAGGCCGCCGCGAGCGGGCCGGGCGCCCCCACCTGGGTGAGCACGAGCGCGACCGACGGCGTCTCGGCGGTCCCGTCGAGCAGCCCCGACAGGTCGTCGGGCACGACGATGTCGTCGTCGTCGCTCACAGCGCGCCCTTGGTGGACGGGATCCCGTCCACGCGCGGGTCGAGCGCCACTGCGAACCGCAGCGCTCGGGCCAGCGCCTTGAACTGCGCCTCGACGATGTGGTGCGGGTCGCGGCCCGCGAGCACGCGCACGTGGATGCTGAACGCCGCGTGGTGCGCGATCGACTCGAGGACGTGCCGCGTCAGCGAACCCGTGAAGTGCCCGCCGATGAGGTGGTACTCCTGGCCGGCGGGCTCGCCGGTGTGCACGAGGTACGGGCGGCCGGACACGTCGACGACGGCCTGCGCGAGCGCCTCGTCGAGCGGGACCGTCGCGTCGCCGAACCGCGAGATGCCGCGCTTGTCGCCGAGCGCCTCCCGCAGCGCCTCGCCGAGCGTGATCGCGACGTCCTCGACGGTGTGGTGCGCGTCGATGTGGGTGTCGCCCGTCGCCTTGACCGTGAGGTCGATGAGCGAGTGCTTGCCGAGGGCCGTGAGCATGTGGTCGTAGAACGGCACGGTCGTCGAGATGTCGGTGCGGCCGGTGCCGTCGAGGTCGATCTCGACCAGCACGCTCGACTCGCTCGTGGCGCGCTCGATCCGCGCCGTCCTGCCCTTCGCTGGGCTCACAGTCTCTCCTCGTCCCACCTTGTCGCTCGTCACGCCCGGGCGGACGCTCAGAGCCCTGCCACGTCGACCAGGGCGTCCTTGAACGCCTGCGTCTCGCTCGGGGTGCCGACCGACACGCGCAACCAGCCGTCCGGCCCCGACTCGCGGATCAGCACGCCACGGTCGAGCAGACCCTGCCAGATCGCGCGCCGGTCGTCGAACACCCCGAACAGCACGAAGTTCGCGTCGGACTCCGCGACCTCCAGCCCGCGCTCGCGCAGCCAGACGACGAGCGCGTCCCGCTCGTCCCGCAACGAGCTGACCTGCGCCATGAGCGTCGGCGCGTGCCGCAGCGCGGCCCGGGCGACGGCCTGGGTGACGGCCGACAGGTGGTACGGCAGCCGGACCACGCGCAGCGCGTCGACGAACGCAGGTGCTGCGGCCAGGTAGCCGACGCGTGCGCCGGCCAGGCCGAAGGCCTTCGACATGGTGCGGCTCACCGCGAGGTGCGGGTGGTCCGCGAGCAGCTCGAGGGCCGACGGCGTACCCCGCCGACGGAACTCGCCGTACGCCTCGTCGACGACGACCACGCACCCGCCGGGCACGTGGGCGGCCGCCTCGAGGACGGCGAGGACCGTCGACGCCGGCAGTGCCGTGCCGGTCGGGTTGTTCGGGCTCGCGAGCAGCACGACCGACGGCGCGAGCTCGGCGATCGCGTCGCGCGCCACCTGCGGGTCGAGGCTGAAGTCCGTCTCGCGCCGGCCCGTGACCCAGCCGGTGTGCGTGTCCCGCGCGTACTCCGGGTACATCGAGTACGTCGGCGCGAACGAGACCGCGGTGCGCCCCGGGCCGCCGAACGCCTGCAGGACGTGCAGCATGATCTCGTTCGAGCCGTTGGCGGCCCAGACCTGCTCGGGGGCCAGCGTCACGCCCGACTCGCCGGCCAGGTACGCCGCGAGGTCCGCGCGCAGGCCCAGGAAGTCGCGGTCGGGGTAACGGTTGAGCCCGGCCGCCGCGGTCGCGACCGACGCCGCGATGTCGGCGACGACCTCGGCCGAGGGCGCGTACGGGTTCTCGTTGACGTTCAGGGCGTACGGCACGTCGAGCTGCGGGGCGCCGTACGGCTCGACGCCGGCGAGCTCGGGACGCAGGGGCAGCGACGGGCGCACGAGGTCGGAGGGCACCCTCCGATTCTACGGACGGCCCGGTGACCGACGTCCGTCACGTCCGTCATCGGGGACGATCGTCCTCTCCCGCCCGGCACGCCGTCGGCCTACTGTCGAGAGCGGGACGGCCGCTCGACCGCCCCGATGTGCGCACCGTCGAGGAGGACGAGATGAGCACCATGAAGGCTGCAGTCGTGCGGTCGTTCGACGCCGAGCTGGACGTCACGGACATCGAGATCCCGACACCCGGACCGCACGAGGCCCTCGTCGAGGTCCGGTACTCGGGCGTCTGCCACACCGACCTGCACGCGGCACGCGGCGACTGGCCGGTGAAGCCGACCCCGCCGTTCGTGCCCGGGCACGAGGGGGCCGGGACGGTCGTCGCCGTCGGTGACCTCGTGACGCGCGTGCAGGTCGGCGACCGGGTGGGCAACGCGTGGCTGTGGTCGGCGTGCGGCGAGTGCGAGTACTGCGAGACCGGCTGGGAGACCCTCTGCCCGCAGCAGAAGAACGGCGGCTACGCCGTGGACGGGTCGTTCGGGCAGTACATGCTCGTGGACTCCCGCTACTGCCCGATCATCCCCGACGGCGTCGACCTCGCAGCGGCCGCGCCGATCCTGTGCGCGGGCGTCACCGTGTACAAGGGCCTCAAGGTGACCGACACGCAGCCCGGCGAGTGGGTGCTGGTCTCCGGCATCGGCGGCCTGGGCCACCTCGCGGTGCAGTACGCGGTCGCCATGGGCCGCCGGGTCGCCGCGATCGACGTCGACGAGTCGAAGCTCGCCCTCGCGCGCAAGCACGGCGCCGAGGTCACGGTGAACGCCGCGACGGAGCCCCACCCGTCCGGGCGGCTGCAGGAGCTCACGGGCGGCGGCGTGCACGGTGCGCTCGTCACCGCGGTCAACGCGCACGCCTTCCCGCAGGCGGTGGGCGCGCTGCGGCGCGGCGGCACGGTGTCGCTCGTCGGCCTGCCGCCCGACCAGTTCCCGCTGGACATCTTCACGACGGTGCTGTTCGGGCTCACGGTGCGCGGCTCCATCGTCGGCACGCGCAAGGACATGGCCGAGGCCATCGACTTCTTCGCGCGCGGCAAGGTCAGCCCGACCTACACGGTGCGGCCCATGAGCGACATCAACGCGATCTTCACCGAGATGGAGGAGGGGCACATCGACGGCCGCATCGTCATGGACATGACGGCCTGACGGAGGCCGGCCGACGCGGCGTTCACGCGGAGGCGGAGGCGGCGGCGAGCCGCGCGAGGCCCTCGTCCAGCGACACCCGTGGGGACCACCCGAGTGCCTCGCGGGTGCGCCGCTGGTCGAACCAGTGCGCCGTCGACAGCTGCTCGGCCACGAACCGGGTGAGCGGTGGCTCGCCCGCGAGCGGGAGCCGGGCCCAGACGGCGTCGAGGCCGCCACCGAGCGCGCGGGCGACCACGCCTGGCACGTGGACGCGCGGCGCGGGCGCACCCGATGCGGCGCAGATCGCGCGCAGCAGCTCGACCACGGGCCGGGGCTCACCGTTGGTCACCACGTACGCCTGCCCGCAGACGTCGTCCGGTGCGGTCACCGCTGCCACGAGCGCGTCGGCGGCGTTGTCGACGTAGGTCGTGTCGATCAGCGGCGCCCCCGAACCCAGGACCGGCAGCCGGCCGGCGCGGGCGCGGGCGACGACACGGCCGACGAGCTGGGTGTCCCCGGGACCCCAGACGACGTGCGGCCGGACCGCGACGACGCGCATCGCGTCGCTGTCGGCCGCGAGCGCGAGCAGCTCGGCGGCGGCCTTGGTCCGGGCGTACGGACCGCGCGCCAGGCCCGGCTCGGCGGGCCCCGCGGGTGCGCCGACGAGCGACCCGCCGATGTGCGCGACGGACGGCGACGACACCTGGACGAACCGCCGGGCACCGGAGGCGCGCGCGGCGGCGAGCAGGTGCCGGGTGCCCTCGACGTTGACCTGCCGGTACTCGTGCTCGGGCCCGGTGATGTCCACCTTCGCCGCGAGGTGGACGACGGCGTCGCACCCGTCGACCGCGCGCTCGACCGCGACGGAGTCGGTGAGGCTGCCGAGCACGTCGTGCGCACCGTCGACGTGCGCGGGCCGGCGCTGGAACGTGCGGACCCGGGCGCCACGGGCGGCGAGCGTGCGCGCGACGGCCCCACCGAGCATCCCGCTCGCCCCGGTGACGAGGACGGTCGAGCCGTCGAGCGTCACAGCCGGGCCCGCCGGCCGGCGAGCACAGCGTCCGCCCAGGCCGCCACCGCCGCTCGGTCGATCTTCGAGTTGTGGCGCACGTCGGTGGGCAGCCGCGCGGCGACGAGCACCGCGGCGACCCGCAGGGGCGCGACCGCCGCACGGACCGCGGCGGCGAGCTGCTCGTCCGCCACGACCTCGCGGGCCGGGGCCTGCGGCTCCACCACCACGACGAGCTGCTGCGTGCCGCGTGGGCCGACGCCGACGCCCGCCGACCGGACCACGCCCGGCACCTCGTCGACCCGCTGCTCCACGCCGACCGGCGTCACGACGCCGTCCGCGGTCACGACGACGTGGGCGAGCCGCCCCTCGACCCACAGACGACCCTCGGCGTCGAGGTGCCCGACGTCGCCCGTGCGGTGCGCGCCCGGGTCGCGGGACGACGCCTGCTCGGTGAGCCAGAGCCGGTCGTAGCGCACTTTGCGGTGGGGGCCGGACACAAGGACCTCACCGACGACCCCTGGCTCCGCGGTCGGCTCGCCGGTCGCGCACCCGTCGGCGTCCAGCGCGCTGATCCGCACATCGGCGCCCGCCACAGGGCGGCCGACGCACACGCCATCACCCGGGCCTGCCGCCCGGATGCCGGCGAGGTCGATGTCCGTGACGGGCAGCATCTCGGTCATGCCGTACGGCGTGTGCAGCGCCGCGCGCGGGAGCAGCTCCGCCGCCTCCGCGAGGAGCCGCTCGGGCACGGGAGCGCCCGCCGAGAGGAACGTGGTGACCTCCGCGAGGGCCGCGCGGTCGGCCGGGGTCAGGTCGCCCTGCGTGGCGAGCACGCCCGCGAGCGCGGCCGGTGACGCGAACACCACGCGGCCGTCGATCGCGCGCACGGCGTCCGCGAGCGCGCGGGCCGTCAGCGTGCGCGGCGCCGTGACGTCCATGTCGGGACTCGCGGTCGTCGCACCGAGCGCCGGTCCAAGGAGCGCGAACGGCGCGAACGCGGCGACGAACGGGTGGTCCGGACCGACGCCGTACGTGCGGCCGACCGCGTCGCGCATCGCGCTCAGGCCACGCTGCGTGTACACGGCGCCCTTGGCCGGCCCCGTCGAGCCGGACGTGAACAGGACCGCGGCCTCGTCGCCCGGCCCGGGCGTCGGCAGGTCCACGGCGGACACGCGTCCGAGGTCCGCGACCTCGGGCAGCGTCGCGACGACGCCGAGGGCACGGCGCAGCCGACGGCGCACCGGGCCTGCAGCGACCAGCGTCGACGACCACCCGAGCGCGCGGGCCGCGACCAGAGCCCGCTCGATGCCGACCACCGCGGCGGGGCGTGCCGAGCGCACCGCCCGGCTCAGCCCGCGCACACCCAGGCCCGCGTCCGCGACGACGACGACCGCACCGATCCGCAGGCACGCGTACAGCACCGCGGTCAGGTCGCCGCCCGGCGGCACGAGCACCGCGACCCGGTCGCCGGTCTGCACGCCGAGCGTGACCAGGCCGCGGGCGAGCTCGTCGACCCGGGTCGCGAGCAGCGACCACGGGATCGTGCGCGTCCGGCCGCCGTGCAGCTCGACGAGCGCCGGTCCGTCGTCGTCCTGCCGGTCCGCGAGCGCCGCCCCGAGTGGCGTCCAGGACGCGTCGACCGGCGTCTCCTCCTGCGGCGATGCCGCCGACAGCCGTGCGTCGAGCCACTGGAGCACGCCCCCGGCGAGGTCCTCGTCCTCCCCCACCAGGTGCCCGGCACGCGGTGAGCGGTGCACGTCCGCATGCGGCAGGCGCACGCTCAGGTCGTCGAGGAAGCGGTCCGAGAACACCGGGTCGCGGGCGCCCCACAGCAGCAGCGCGGGCACGTCGAACGTGGAGACCGCCGCGGCGATCCGGTCGAGCGTGGGGCGGCTCGGGTGGTCGGCGGTCGCGGGGATGTCCGCGACGAAGTCCCCGATCGCCTGCCGCCGGTCCGCCGTGCGGTACGGGGCCCGGAACGCGGCACGGACGTCCGGGGCAAGGGTCGGGTGCGCCAGCGCGAGGGTCGTGTCGAGGAACGCGGTCGTCGTCACGGTCGACGCCGTGCGGACGCCCGGCGCCATCGCGGGCCGCAGCACCGCCGGTGCGCGGTCACCCGGAGGCAGGTGGATCGCCGTGTTCAGCAGCACGACCCCCGCGAGGACGTCGCGGTGCTCGGCCGCCCAGCCGAGGCTCACCACCCCGCCCCAGTCGTGACCGGCGGTGACGACCGGCCCCTCGAGGCCGAGCTCCTTGGTGAGCGCGCCGAGGTCCGCGACCCGATCCTCCAGTCGTCGGACCCGTCCGTCCCGCTCGGAGAACCCCATGCCGAGCTGGTCGACCGCCACGACCCGCCACGGCCGATCGGCCCGCGCACCGGCCGCCACCAGCCGACGCCACAGGTACGACCACGTCGGGTTGCCGTGCACGCACAGGATCGTGCCCACGGGCTCGGCCGGGAGCGCGTCCCGGTTGTCGAGCACGTGCCAGGTGCCCGACCCCGGTACGTCGACGAGGCGTGACCAGG
Source organism: Cellulomonas sp. (assembly GCF_017744555.1). Lineage (GTDB taxonomy): Bacteria > Actinomycetota > Actinomycetes > Actinomycetales > Cellulomonadaceae > Cellulomonas. The sequence continues at coordinate 17,783 of NZ_JAGIBD010000006.1, forward strand.
CCGGGTCGAGGCCCGGCAGCCCTGCCGGGGGCAGCGACGCCGGCGCGCGCCGGCCGTCGGCCGAGCTCACCAGACGATCTCCGTCATCGCGGTGTTGAGGCCCGAGCCGACGCCCATGCAGAGCACCCGGTCCCCCGCCGACAGGCTGCCCTGCTGCGCGACGAGCGTCATCGGCAACGAGGCCGGTCCGACGTTGCCCCAGCGCGGGAACGTCGTCGGCACCTTCGCCGGGTCGAGGCCGAGCGCCTGCACGAGCGACTGCGTGTGCACCGTCGAGACCTGGTGCGTGACGAACCGGTCGATGTCGGCCCAGCCGCGCTGCGGCGCCGCCTCGCGCCACGCGTCGACCACGAGCTCCAGGCCGCCGTCGAGCAGCCCACGCGGGTCGGTGCTCATGCCGTCGACGCCGCCGACGCACAGCGCGTGGTGCTGCGTCGCGGCGCGCGAGATGCCGCCGACCAGACGGTGCGCCCCGGGGTGCGTCGACGCGCGGCCGAGCACGGCGGCGGCAGCGCCCGCACCGAGCGTCAGCGTCGCGAACTCGCGCAGGAAGTCGGCGCGCGTGCTCGACGGGTCGGACAGCCGGCGGATCGTCGCCTCCTGCGTCGGCTGGGGGTCCTCGCCGTCGACCACCACCGCGTAGTCCACCTGACCGGCGTCGATGAGCTGGGCAGCGAGCGTCAGCCCGTTGACGAACCCGAGGCACGCGTTCGTCAGGTCGAAGTTCTGGGCGCGCGACGGGAGCCCCAGGCCGTCGTGGATGCGCGACGCGACCGACGGCTCCAGATGGGTCCGGGTGACCGACGTGTTGACGAGCAGCCCGACGTCGTCGCCGTCGACGCCCGCCTCCGCGAGCGCCTTCGCGCCGACGGCGATCGCAGCGTCGTCGAACGTGGTGCCCGCGTCCCACCAGCGGCGCTCGTGCACGCCCGCGACCCGGCCGAGCAGACCGCGCGGCAGACGCAGCCGTCGCAGCGTGGGACGCAGCTCCTCGTCGAACCGCGACGACGGGACCGGCACGGTCGCCTCGATCGCCGTGACCGCGAGCAGTGCCACGTCGTGGTGCTCGAACGTCGCGTTCCCGTTCACCTGGGCGCCCTCCGGAGTACCGACAGTCCGGGCGCGCTCACGAACGTCGTCCCGTCAGCGTCCATGTAATCAGGTGCACGGCCGGACGGCCTGGTCACGGGCTGTCCGGCACGTCACACCCCTCGGGCACGGGTCACAGCCGCGCCTGCACCGCCTCGCCGTGCGCGGGCAGCCCCTCGGCCTCGGCGAGGGCGACGATCCGGGCGGACACCTCGCGCAGCGCGTCGGCGTCGTACTCGACGACCTGCACGGCACGCAGGAACGAGTGGACGCCCAGGCCGCTCGCGAAGTGCGCGCAGCCGCCCGTCGGGAGCACGTGGTTCGAGCCCGCCATGTAGTCGCCGAGCGACACGGGCGAGAACGGCCCGACGAAGATCGCACCCGCGCTCGTCACCCGCTCCGCGACGTCCGCGGCGTCGGCCGTCTGCACCTCGAGGTGCTCGGCACCGTACGCGTTGACCACCACGAGCCCGGCGTCGAGGTCGTCGACGAGCACGATCGCCGACTGCGGGCCGGCCAGTGCCGTCATGACGCGCTCCCGGTGCCGCGTCGCGCCGACCAGGTCGACGAGCTTCGACTCGACGGCGCCCGCGAGCTCGACGGACGGGGTGACGAGCACGGCCGCGGCCAGCGGGTCGTGCTCCGCCTGCGACACGAGGTCGGCCGCGACGTGCACCGCGTCGGCGGTCCCGTCCGCCAGCACCGCGATCTCGGTCGGCCCGGCCTCGGCGTCGATCCCCACGAACCCGCGCACCAGTCGCTTCGCCGCGGCCACGTACACGTTGCCGGGCCCCGTCACGACGTCCACCGGCTCGCACAGCGTCTCGCCGTCCACGTCGTCCGTGCCGGCGGCGCCGAACGCGAGCATCGCGACGGCCTGCGCGCCGCCGACGGCGTACACCTCGTCGACCCCGAGCAGCGCGCACGTGGCGAGCACCACCGGGTCGGGCAGTCCGCCGTTGTCCTTCTGGGGCGGGGACGTCACGGCGAGCGAGCCGACGCCCGCCTCCTGCGCAGCGACGACGTTCATGACCACGGACGACGGGTACACCGCGAGCCCGCCCGGCACGTACAGCCCGACGCGGCGCACGGGGATCCACCGCTGCCGGACCTGGGCCCCCGGGGCGACCTCGACGGTGAAGTCCGCCGGCACCTGGGCGGCGTGCACGCTGCGCACCCGGCGGATCGTCTCCTCGAGCGCGACCCGCACCTCGGGGTCGAGCGCGTCGACGGCGGCCGCGACCACGTCGGCGGGCACGCGCAGGTGCTCCGGCCGCACACCGTCGAACCGCTCGGCGAGGTCCCGCAGCTCGGCCGCACCACGCTCGCGCACCGCCGCGAGGATCGGGGCCACGACCTCCGCGGCGTGCTCGACGTCGACCTCGGCGCGCGGCAGCACCTCGAGGAGGTCACGACGGGACAGGGAGCGACCGCGCAGGTCGATGCGGGTGATCACCCTCGCGAGTCTAGGCGTGCAGGCACCCGCCGGCCGGGGTGACCACGAGGCGGGCATTCGCGTCGCGGTCGGGCAGACTGCACCCATGACGCAGGTGCCCATCGCCGACGACTCCATCCGGCTCGGCCAGTTCCTCAAGCTCGCGGACCTCGCCGAGTCGGGTGCGCAGGCCCGCGAGCTCCTCGAGGACGGGGCCGTCACCGTGAACGGCGAGCCCGAGGCCCGCCGCGGACGTCAGCTGGTCCGCGGCGACGTCGTCGAGGTGGACCTGCCGGGCGGGCGGGAGTCCGCGACCGTCGGCTGAGCCTCACGCCTCCCGGTACGCCGGCAGGGCGGCCTCGAAAGCCTTGTCCCACGGGCGGACCGGACGACCCGCGACGGCGTCGTCGAGCAGGTCGAGGCTCGCGTGCCACCCGCCGCCGTAGCCGCGCGCGGCCGACAGCGTGAGACCCGAGTGCACGAGGACCAGGACCGTCGCGTCCCCGTCGGGGCGCAGGGACGCCTCCACGCGGGTCACGGGCTCGCCGGGGAAGGCCCACGACACCGCGAACCCGTGCGGGGCGTCGCACGCGAGCACCTCGCCCGTCGCGTTCTGGTCGCCGCCGGGCACGTCGTCGCCCATGCGCAGCTCGAACGCGCCGCCCGTGCGCAGGTCGCCGTGGACAGGGCCCAGCCAGCGGGCGACCCGGTTCGGGTCGGTCAGGGCAGCCCAGAGGTCGTCCACGGTCGTCGGGTACGTGCGCTCGAAGCGGACCGTGGTTCCGTGCGCGTCCGAGGTCAGGAATCCGCGCCGGTCAGTCGTCATCGTGCGGCCCTCCGTCGTCGTGCGGCTCCGTGTGGTCGGGCAGCCGGGTCACCGTGCGTCGGTCGTGCGGTTCCGTGCGGTCGGGCAGCCCGGTCACCGTGCGTCGTCATGGGTCCCCGGGTCGTCCGGCGCTCCCGCGCGGCGCGCGGGAGCGCCGCGTGCGATCTCGGTCCCGAGCGCGTCGAGCCGCTGGTCCCAGAACCGGCGCACGCCGTGCACCCACTGCTCGATGTCGTCGAGCGGCTCGGGCCGCACCGAGTACAGCCGGACCGCCCCGCGTGGTTCGGAGTCGACCAGGCCGGACTCACGCAGCACCCGCAGGTGCCGGGACGTCGCCGGCTGGCTGATGCCGAACTCGGCGCCCACCACGGCAGCCAGCTCGCCGGCCGGGCGACCGCCGTCGGCGAGCAGCTCGACGATCCGGCGTCGGACCGGGTCTCCCAGCGCGTCCATCGGGTGCACGGGGGGCACGTTTCCACTCTGCGTTATATAACGCAAGAGTGATGGGCTAGGACGAGAGGCAGCTCGGACCCAGCAGCGCCTTGAGGTCGCCGTACAGCGACGGCGACCGGCCGACCCGCAGCCCGTCGTCCAGGCGCATGACCGTGGCGCGGCCCGGGCTCGTCAGGCGCAGGTGCACCTCGGTGACGCCCGGGTGGGTCGAGAGCACCTCGCGCAGCCGCTCCACGACGGGCGGCGTGCAGCGCGCGACGGCCATCGACACGACGACTGGCGCGTCGGCCGCCTGCGACACGTCCGGCAGCGACACCTCCATGGCCTGCAGCTGCATCGTCTCGTCGCGGCGGCGCACCCGGCCGCGGACCACCACGACCGCGTCCTCCGCGAGGATCGTCGAGTAGGCCAGGTAGGTCTCGCCGAAGAACATGACCTCGACCGAGCCCTCCATGTCCTCGATGGTGACCGCGGCCCACGGGTTGCCCTGCTTCGACATCTTGCGCTGCAGCGACGTGATGAGTCCCGCGATCACCACCGTCGACCCGTCGGGCCGCGCCTCGTCGGCGAGCAACGTCGCGATCGACACGTCCGCCGCAGCGGCCAGCACGTGCTCGATGCCCGACAGCGGGTGGTCCGACACGTAGAGCCCGAGCATCTCCCGCTCGAACGCGAGCCGCTGCTTCTTGTCCCAGTCCGGCAGGTCGGGGATCGTCACCGCGAAGCCGGGACCGTCGTCGTCACCGCCCATGAGGTCGGCGAACAGGTCGAACTGGCCCTCCGCCTCCTTGCGCTTCACGCCGATGACCGAGTCGACCGCCTGCTCGTGCACGAGCAGCAGCGCCCGGCGCGGGTGGCCCAGCGAGTCGAACGCGCCCGCCTTGATGAGCGACTCGATGGTCCGCTTGTTGCAGACGACGGCCGGCACCTTGTCGAGGAAGTCGGTGAACGACGCGAACGCGCCCTTCTCCTCGCGCGTCCGCACGATCGCGTCGACCACGTTCGCGCCGACGTTGCGGACGGCGGTCAGACCGAACCGGATGTCGTTGCCGACGGCCGTGAAGTTGGCCGACGACGAGTTCACGTCCGGCGGCAGCACCGTGATGCCCATGTGCCGGCACTCGCCGAGGTACAGCGCCGACTTGTCCTTGTCGTCCTTCACGGACGTCAGGAGCGCCGCCATGTACTCGGTCGGGTAGTTCGCCTTGAGGTACGCCGTCCAGTAGGACACGACGCCGTACGCCGCCGAGTGCGCCTTGTTGAACGCGTAGTCGGAGAACGGCAGCAGGATGTCCCACAGCGTCTGGACGGCGGCCATCGAGAAGCCGCGTTCCTTCATGCCGTTCGAGAAACCCTCGAACTGCTTGTCCAGCTCCGACTTCTTCTTCTTGCCCATCGCGCGGCGCAGGATGTCGGCCTGACCGAGCGAGTAGCCGGCGACGCGCTGCGCGATCGCCATGACCTGCTCCTGGTACACGATCAGGCCGTACGTCGTGCCGAGGATGTCCTCGAGCGGCTCCGCGAGCTCAGGGTGGATCGGCGTGACCTCCTGCGCACCGTTCTTGCGCAGCGCGTAGTTGGTGTGCGAGTTCGCGCCCATCGGTCCCGGGCGGTACAGCGCGCCGACGGCCGAGATGTCCTCGAAGTTGTCGGGCCGCATGAGGCGCAGCAGCGTCCGCATGCCGCCGCCGTCGAGCTGGAACACGCCCAGCGTGTCCCCCCGGCCGAGCATCTCGTACGTCTTGCGGTCCGTGAGCTCGAGGTCCTCGAGCACGACCGGGTCCTTGCCGTTCATCACGATGTTCTCGAGCGCGTCGTCGAGAATCGTGAGGTTGCGCAGCCCGAGGAAGTCCATCTTGATCAGGCCGAGGCCCTCGGACGTCGGGTAGTCGAACTGCGTGATGACCGCGCCGTCCTGCGGACGCCGCATGATCGGGATGATGTCGATGAGCGGGTCGCTCGACATGATCACGCCGGCCGCGTGCACGCCCCACTGCCGCTTCAGGCCCTCGATGCCCTTCGCGAGCTCGACGACGCGCTGCGCCTCCGGGTCGACGGCGTGGACCTGGCGGAACTCCTCGGCCTCGTTGTAGCGCTTGTCCGACGGGTCGAAGATGCCCGTGAGGCTGATGTCCTTGCCCATGATCGCGGGCGGCATCGCCTTGGTGAGCTTCTCCCCCATCGCGAACGGCATGCCGAGCAGCCGCGCGGAGTCCTTGAGCGCCTGCTTGGCCTTGATGGTGCCGTACGTGACGATCTGCGCGACGCGGTCCTCGCCGTACTTCTCCGTCACGTACCTGATGACCTCGCCGCGCCGACGCTCGTCGAAGTCGACGTCGAAGTCGGGCATCGAGACGCGGTCGGGGTTGAGGAACCGCTCGAAGATCAGGCCGTGCTGCAACGGGTCGAGGTCCGTGATCTTCATGGCGTACGCCGCCATCGAGCCCGCGCCGGAGCCACGGCCCGGGCCGACACGGATGCCGTGGTCCTTGGCCCAGTTGATGAAGTCGGCGACCACGAGGAAGTACCCGGGGAAGCCCATCTGCGTGATGACTTCGGTCTCGTACTCGGCCTGCTTGCGCACGTCGTCGGGGATGCCGCCCGGGTAGCGCTGGTGGAGGCCCTTCTCGACCTCCTTGACGAACCAGCTCGTCTCGTTCTCCCCCGGCGGGCACGGGTAGTTCGGCATGTAGTTCGCCGACGTGTTGAACGAGACCTCGCACTGCTCCGCGATGCGCAGCGTGTTGTCGCACGCCTCGGGCAGCTCGGCCCAGATGCGCCGCATCTCCGCGGCCGACTTCACGTAGTAGCCGTCGCCGTCGAACTTGAAGCGGTCGGGGTCGGAGAGCGTCGAGCCCGAGTTGATCGCGAGCAGCGCCTCCTGCGACGCGCTGTCCTCCTGCTTGACGTAGTGCAGGTCGTTGGTCGCGACGAGCGGGGCGCCGATGGTCTCCGAGAGCCGCAGCAGGTCCTTGAGGACGCGCGTCTCGATCTCGATGCCGTGGTCCATCAGCTCGACGTAGAAGTACTCCTTGCCGAAGATGTCCTGCAGCTCGCCGGCCGCGCGGACCGCCTCGTCCCACTGGCCGAGGCGCAGGCGCACCTGCACCTCGCCCGACGGGCACCCCGTGGTCGCGATGAGGCCCTTGCCGTAGCGCTCGAGCAGCTCGCGGTCCATGCGCGGCCACTTGCCCATCTGCCCCTCGAGCGAGGCGAGCGAGCTCGCGCGGAACAGGTTGTGCAGGCCCTCGTTGTTGCGGGCGAGCATCGTCATGTGGGTGTACGCACCACGCGCCGAGACGTCGTCCTGCTCCTGACCCTGGCCGCCGTACCGGACGCGCGTCTGGTCGAAGCGGCTCGTGCCCGGCGTGACGTACGCCTCGACGCCGATGATCGGCTTGATCCCGGCGGCCGTGCCCTTCGACCAGAAGTCGTACGCCCCGAACAGGTACCCGTGGTCGGTCGTCGCGATGGCCGTCTGGCCCTGGCGCTCGACCTCCGCGAACAGGTCGCCGAGGCGGGCCGCGCCGTCGAGCATCGAGTACTCGGTGTGCACGTGGAGGTGGACGAAGTCGGAACCTCCAGCTGCTGCCATGCGGGCCATCCTAGGTCGGCCCACCGACACCTCCCGACGCCCGGCCGCCGTGTCGGCGGTGGCGTCGACGACATCCGGCGCGTCGTGCCCGGCGCGTCATTCCGGACGGCCGGAGCTGGCTCAGCGGTACCCGGCGCTCAGCGTGTCGAGGGCCTTCGCGAGGTCCTCGGGGTAGTCGCTGGTCAGCTCGAGCCACTCGCCCGTCCCGGGGTGCTCGAAGCCCAGCCGGACGGCGTGCAGCCACTGCCGGGTCAGCCCGACCTTGGCCGCGAGCGTCGGGTCCGCGCCGTACGTGAGGTCGCCGACGCACGGGTGCCGCAGCGCCGAGAAGTGCACCCGGATCTGGTGCGTGCGCCCGGTCTCCAGGTGCACCTCGACGAGCGACGCCGACGGCAGCATCTCGAGCACCTCGTAGTGCGTGACCGACGGCTTGCCGTCCGCGACCACCGCGAACTTCCAGTCCGCCGACGGGTGCCGGCCGATCGGGGCGTCGATCGTGCCCGTCGTCGGCTCGGGGTGGCCCTGCACGAGCGCGTGGTAGACCTTGTCGACCGTCCGCTCCTTGAAGGCGCGCTTGAGCACGGTGTACGCGTGCTCGCTCTTCGCGACGACCATGAGCCCCGACGTCCCGACGTCCAGCCGGTGCACGACGCCCTGACGCTCCGCAGCCCCCGACGTCGAGATGCGGTACCCCGCGGCAGCCAGCGCACCGACGACCGTCGGCCCGCTCCAGCCCGGCGACGGGTGCGCCGCGACGCCCACCGGCTTGTCCACGACCACCACGTCGTCGTCGTCGTGCACGATCGCCATCCCCGGGACCGGCTCGGGCACGACCTCGACACCCGCCGGCGCCGACGGGTCCGGCAGCTCGACCTCGAGCCAGCCACCGGCCGTGAGCCGGTCCGACTTGCCGAGCTCGCGGCCGTCGAGCCGCACGCCGCCCGCGGCCGCGATCTCCGCCGCCCGGGTCCGGGACAGGCCGAGGAGCCGGGACAGGCCGGCGTCGACGCGCTCACCCGCGAGCCCGTCCGGCACGGGCAACGAGCGGAGCTCAGGCACCTGCGGAGCCTTCCTGGGTCGAGTCGGCATCGACCGCACGGTCGTCGCCCTGTGCCGCGTCGTCGCGCTCCCGCGAGCCGTCGATGCGGATCCCGAGCATCGCCAGCAGCACGACGAGCACGGCCGCGACCACGATCGCGATGTCGGCGACGTTGCCGACGAACCAGTTCCCGTACGCGATGAAGTCCACGACGTGGCCGCGTGCGACACCCGGCTCGCGGAACAGCCGGTCCCCGAGGTTGCCGAGCGCCCCGCCGAGCAGCAGACCGAGCGCGACCGCCCACAGCATGGAGCCGATCCGTCGCGCGGCCCGCACGACGACGACCACGACCGCGATCGCGACCAGCGTCAGCACCCACGTCATCCCCGTCGCGATCGACAGGGCGGCACCGGGGTTCCGCACGAGCTCGAAGCCGAGCAGGCTCCCGAGGACCTCATGCCGCCCCTCGCCCTCGAGAGCCGACAGCGCCCAGACCTTGGTGAGCTGGTCGACCACCAGCACCGACACCGTGATCGCGACGAGCGTCACGAGCAGCCGGCGCCTGCGGGCGGGGGTGGTCAGGTTCTCGACCGTCGCGTCGTCCGTGGTGGTGGGCACCGGTGGAGTCTACGTGCGGGTCAGCGCCGCTCTTCGCGCTGCTTGCACTCCACGCAGAGCGTGGCCCGCGGGAACGCCTGCAGACGCGCCTTGCCGACCGCGCGGCCGCACGACTCGCACGTGGCGAACGTGCCCGCCGCGATCCGGCCGAGTGCGCGCTGAGTCTGCGCGAGCAGGTCGCGCGTGTTGTTGACCAGCGTGAGCTCCTGCTCGCGCTCGAGTGCCGACGAGCCCGAGTCCGCCTGGTCGTCGCCGGCGCCGTCACCCGAGTTGCGCAGCAGGTCGGACAGCTCGGCGTCGGCCGCCGCGAGCTCGCCGGTCAGCCGGTCGATGTCGCCCGTGAGCTCGTCCGCGATGTCCTTGACCTCGCGCGCGGTCCACGGCTTCTCGCCGTCCCGCACCGGGAACTGCCGCACGAGCTTGGACAGCTCCTTGGCGTCGACCGTCGCTGCGACGGCACTCAGTGAGTCGTTGATGGCCACGACCGGGCCCCCCTAGTCCTCGAAGTCACGTGACTCTAAACGGGCAATCTGCATCGCACAACACACCACGCCGGGTGAAACCCGGCGTGGTGTGTGCGTCGTGACCTGCTCGGACGTCGCCGACGAGGGCGAAATCTCAGAGGTTCTGCCCGTCGCCCACCGGCTGCGCCTGACCGGAGCGCGGCGGCAGGGCGTTGCCCCGGTTGTCCAGGTCGCCGAGGAGGTTCTCGAGGTAGCTCTTCAGGCGGGTGCGGTAGTCACGCTCGAACACACGGAGCTCGTCGATCTTGCGCTCGAGGAGCGAGCGCTCCTGCTCGAGCTGGCCGAGCGTGCGCTGCGACGTCTCCTCGGCCTCACGCACGATGCGGTTGGCCTGGCTCTTCGCCTCGCCGATCAGACGGTCGGACTCCTCCTGGCCGCTGCGCACGTAGTCGTCGTGCAGCTTCTGCGCGAGCGCCAGCATGCCGGTGGCCGACTCGGGCTCGTTCGCACGCGAGGGCGTGGGTGCCACGGGAGCGACGACCGGCGGCGCCACGGGGGCGACCGCGGCGGGCACCGGCTCGGGCGCGGGCTCCGGCTTCGGGGCCGGTGCGGCCTGCTGCGCACCCGCACGGCTCAGCTCGGCGATGCGGCGCTCGGCCGCCGCGAGCTTCGTCTTGAGGTCCTCGTTCTCGTTCTGGAGCTCACGGAGGGTGTTGACGACCTCGTCCAGGAAGTCGTCGACCTCGTCCTGGTCATAGCCCTCGCGGAACTTGGTGGCCTGGAACTTCTTGTTCAGGACCTCGTCTGCGGTCAGCAGTGCCATCGTCGTCACCTCTGTCGGTCGAGCTCTCGGTCAGGGCGGCGGCAGTGTTCCTGCGACCGTCTCGGATCACCGTAGCGGACAATCTTCGGGCAGTCCGCCCCGCTCGACACGAGGTCAGAGGTCGCGAGCGGACGGATCGGTCAGAGCCTCCCAAGCACGGACAGGAGCACCGAGCACAGCAGGATCAGCACGAAGAACGCGAGATCCAGGCGCACGGAACCGATGCCGACCGGAGGCAGGAACCGCCGCAGCAGGCGCAGCGGCGGGTCGGTCACGGAGTACGTGACCTCGGCGATGACCAGCGCCACACCACGTGGCCGCCACTCGCGCGCGAAGAACTGCACCCAGTCCAGCACGAGCCGGACGAGCAGCAGCAAGAAGAACGCGAGGACGACGAAGTACAGCAGCGACCAGACGAGCTGCACGCGTCAGCTCTGGTTGAAGAAGCCTGCGCGCGTGGCGGGCTCGGCGGTGGGCGTGGCGTCGCCGGCGACCTCGACGTGCGCGGGCGAGAGCAGGAAGACCTTGCTGGTCACGCGCTCGATGGCACCGTGCAGCCCGAAGATCAGACCCGCGCTGAAGTCGACCAGGCGCTTGGCGTCGGCGTCGTCCATGTCCGTGAGGTTCATGATGACCGGGGTGCCCTCGCGGAACGCCTCACCGATCTTGCGCGCGTCGTTGTAGGAGCGCGGGTGGATCGTGGTGATGCGGCGCAGCTCGCCGGTGTGGGCGGGCGCGGGCACGGCCACGGGAGCCGGGACGGCCGACCGGGCGGGGCGGTGCAGCGGCGTGACCTGGGCCTCGTACTCGTGCTCCACGGTGGCCTCTCCCCCGTCGTACTCCTCGAGGTACTCCTCGTGCTCCGACCTGTCGTCGGCCAGGCCGAGGTACAGCATCGTCTTGCGCAGCGCTCCGGCCATCGGTTCGCTCCCTCCCCGGATCCGCTCCGGACTCCCCCGGAGCCCGGACCCGGACCGGCGGACCACCGGCTGGGGCGGGGACGGGCTCCCTCTGCCGAGCACGCTAGCAACGGGGGCGCCGGACCACATCGCGACACGCCCGACACTCGCGCGCGTCACCTGCACGGACGGTCGGCTCAGCGCTCCGGCGGCCGGACGACCGCGCCGAACCGGCCCGTGACGGACGACCGGCGGAACGAGAAGAGGTCGTCGTCCGTGAACGTGTCGCGCGTCGAGACGGACACCCGGCGGACGCCCTCCTGCTCGAGGATCGCGCGCACGCCCGCGGGGAGGTCGAGCGACGGCGTGCCCCACGAGGTCGTCGACCACGTCGCCGGGACCACCGCCGCGACCTCCTCGCGCAGCTCGGCAGGGACCTCGTACGACGCGCCGGCGATGGCGGGACCGACGGCGGCCCGGATCCGGTCGGTCGCGGCACCCCGTCCGACCATCGCCTCGAGCGTGGCCTGGACGACCCCCGCGACGAGACCGCGGCGACCCGCGTGCACGGCGGCGACGACGCCCGCGACGGGATCGGCGAGCAGCACGGGCACGCAGTCGGCCACGACCACCGCGACCGCGAGGTCCGGGGACACCGAGACGAGCGCGTCGACCTCGGGCGGCTCCGCGGGCGGCGCCTCGACCACGGCGACCGCCCGGCCGTGCACCTGCCGTCCGTACGCGACCGGGGCACCCGCCCAGCGCTCGACGCGGGCCCGGTTGTCGCGCACCGCGGCGGGGTCGTCGCCCACCGCGACACCCAGGTCGAGCGACGCGTACGGCTCCCGGCTCACGCCTCCGGCGCGCGTGGTGAACCCGGCGCGGACGCCGGGCCCGAGGTCGACGAGCTCCACCGGGAGCTCGTCGTCCCCGTATGCCACTACTTGAGGAAGTCCGGGACGTCGAGGTCGTCGCGCTCGCGTCGCGGCGCCTCGTCGGTGAAGATCCGCGGGACCTCGAGAGCACCTGTGATCGGCGTCGGCTCGGCCTCGGTCGACAGGAACGCCGGCACGTCGGGCTGGGCCGGGCGGGCCGCGGCGAGCGACGCGACGGGCACGACGTCGTCGTCCGGGTCGAGGACGGGGCGCGGCGTCGGCAGGCGCGGCGCCTGGGCCGGCGGGACCACACGGGCCGTCGCACCGCTGATCTGGCCGAGCGCGCGGGCGTCCCGGCGGACGACCGGGGAGCCGCCGTCGAACCCAGCGGCGATGACCGTCACGCGGACCTCGTCGCCGAGGGCGTCGTCGATGACCGCACCGAAGATGATGTTGGCCTCGGGGTGCGCCGCCTCCTGGACGAGCCGTGCCGCCTCGTTGATCTCGAACAGCCCGAGGTCCGACCCGCCCTGGATCGAGAGCAGCACGCCGTGGGCACCGTCGATGCTGGCCTCGAGCAGCGGCGACGAGATCGCCATCTCGGCGGCCTGGACGGCACGGTCCTCGCCGCGCGCGAACCCGATGCCCATGAGAGCGGAGCCGGCACCCTGCATGACGGACTTCACGTCGGCGAAGTCGAGGTTGATGAGGCCCGGGGTCGTGATGAGGTCGGTGATGCCCTGGACGCCGGACAGCAGCACCTGGTCGGCGGAGTGGAACGCGTCCAGCACCGAGACCGAACGGTCGGAGATCGACAGCAGGCGGTCGTTCGGGATGACGATGAGCGTGTCGACCTCGGCGCGCAGCGCCTCGATGCCCGTGTCCGCCTGGACCGACCGGCGGCGGCCCTCGAACGTGAACGGCCGCGTGACGACACCGATGGTGAGCGCGCCGAGCGAGCGCGCGATGCGCGCGACGACGGGCGCGCCGCCGGTGCCCGTGCCACCGCCCTCGCCCGCCGTGACGAAGACCATGTCGGCGCCCCGCAGGACGTCCTCGATCTCCTCCTTGTGGTCCTCGGCAGCCTTCTTGCCGACCTCGGGGTCGGCGCCCGCGCCGAGGCCGCGGGTCAGCTCGCGGCCGACGTCGAGCTTGACGTCGGCGTCCGACATGAGCAGGGCCTGGGCGTCGGTGTTGACGGCGATGAACTCGACACCCTTGAGGCCGACCTCGATCATGCGGTTCACGGCGTTCACGCCGCCGCCGCCGATACCGACGACCTTGATGACCGCCAGATAGTTCTGGGGAGCTGCCACGGTGGGTGCCTCTCGTTCTGTGCCGGTCGTGGTCGGTCGCGGGTCCGACCACGGGCCCTGCCGCGACACGCCGCGGCGGGGTTCAACCTTCACCCTCAGGTTGAGGGTTATAGTTATGTCAGGTGCGCTGTCAGTGCGTGACGCTAGGTGGGCTCGCGCACCGGATCAACGACCGCGCCGCGCGTGTCTCCAACCGGGTCCGAAATCGCCCGTCGGGCTCACCGCGTGATCGGCAGCCGCGGCGCCGAGACGTCGAACACCCTGGCCCCCTCGGTCGCGGGCGACGCCCGCAGCGTGCCGAGCACCGCGATCTTCAGGGGTGTCTCGACCGCGCTCCCCCAGTCCACCTCGACCCCGTCGCGCAGCATCATCGTCACCCGGTCCTGCGTGTGCGCGGACACCGAGGCGACCTGCGCGAGCAGGTCGGCCGGCAGCTGCTGCAGCACGGTGAGGACCGCGCGGAGCGCGCGCTTGTCCCCCACCGGGACGTCGACCACGGGCAGGCCCTCGGGTGCGGCGTCGACCCGGCCGACCTGCACGCCGTCCATGTCGAGCAGCGCGAAGCCCGGGCCGGCGCCGTCCTGCGCAGGCTCGGGCACCGCCGCGACGGGCTCGCGCGCCACGAGCACGACCGTGAGCCCGTGCGGCCAGGCCCGGGTCACGCGCGCCTCCCGGACACCCGGGACCTCCAGGACCCGGTCGCGCAGCCCGACGGTGTCGAGCCGAGGCAGGGGCGTGCCTGCGTGCTGGTCGACGGCCGCCAGTACCTGGTCGACCGCGACGACCGTGCCGGCGCCGCGCACCTCGACCTCGCCGGGCTCCAGCACGAGCACGGGCGAGAGGAAGAGCAGCCAGGCCACCGCGGCCACGGCCGCCGCCGCGCACGCCGTGAGCACGACCTTGCGGCGCGCGACCGTACGGCGCGCCTTCGCCCGCTCCGCGAAGCGGGCGACGGACGTCGTCGAGACGACGGGCGGACGGACCGGACCGCCTCGCCCGCCGGTGTAGGTGGTCACCGCCCGGCCGAACGGCGTCGGCGCGGTGTCGGTCGAGACGGGGACGGCCGCCCGCGGGCGAGCGGCCCCGCGCCGGGCCTCCGGCTCCGCACGCGGGGACGGACGAGCCGGCGTCGGCACCGACCGCACCGGCGGGGCCGGGGCGGGACGACGCGCCGCGGTCTCGCTGTCCGGGCGCGGCGCGCCGGTGTCGGCGACCGGACGCGGACCTGCCGGACGCTCCGGCTGCGGCACGCGCGGGCGCGGCGGCCGGGACGGGCTCATGACGTGCCCTGCTCCGCCGCTCGACCGAGCTCGTCCAGCACGACCGGGGCCAGCGCCGTCACGTCACCGGCACCGACGGTCAGGAGCAGGTCCCCCGGTCGGGCCGCCTCCGCGACCGCACGCGCGGCCGCCTCGCGGTCGGCGACGAAGACGGCCTTGCCGGGCGTCGGCACATGCTCGACGAGGAGCCCGCCCGTGACGGTCGGGTCCGGGTCCTCGCGCGCTGCGTACACGTCGGTGACGACGACGACGTCCGCGAGGTCCAGCGCGCGTCCGAACTCCGCGGCGAACGTCCGGGTGCGCGAGTAGAGGTGCGGCTGGAACAGCACGAGCACGCGCCCGTCGCCGACGACCGACCGCGCGGCGCGCAGCAGCGCCGCGACCTCCGTCGGGTGGTGCGCGTAGTCGTCGACGACGCGCACGCCCGCGACCGTGCCGCGGTGCTCGAACCGACGGCCGGTGCCGCGGAACCCGCCCAGCGCGGTCGCCGCGTCGTCCGCGTCGACTCCGAGCCGCCGGGCGGCGACCCAGGCGGCCGCCGCGTTCAGCGCGTTGTGCTCACCGGGCACCGCGAGGCTGACCTCGACGCTGGCGTCCGACGCCTCGAGCGGCACCAGCCACCCGTCGCCCGACGACCGCAGGGCGCCGACCCGGACGTCAGCGTCGGCCGACGTGCCGTACGTGACGACCTCGACGTCGCGCGTCGCCAGGTCGTCGCGCACCCGGTGGACGAGCCGGGCCGCGCCCTCGTCGTCGGCGCACGCGACGAGCAGGCCGCCCGGACGCACCCGACCGGCGAACGCGACGAACGCGTCCTCGAACGCCTCTGTCGACCCGTAGTGGTCCAGGTGGTCGGGCTCGACGTTCGTCACGACCGCGACGAGGGGGGCGTACGCGAGGAACGAGCCGTCGGACTCGTCGGCCTCCGCGACGAACGCCCGGCCGGCGCCGTCGCGGCTCCCACCGAGCGGTCCCTCGTCGGACAGGACGGTGCCGCCGATCGCGAACGACGGGTCCGCGCCGGCGTGCAGCAGCGCGGTCGCGACCATCGCGGACGTCGTCGTCTTGCCGTGCGCGCCGGCGACCGCGACCGCGTCCCGGTCGGCCATGAGCGCGGCGAGTGCCTCCGAGCGGTGCAGGACGCGCAGGCCGAGGGCGCGCGCGCGGGCCAGCTCGGGGTTGGTCTCGCGGACCGCGGACGACACGACGACCGTGTCGACCCCGTCGACGAGCGCGGCGTCGTGCCCGACGTGGACCGTGACGCCCGCGTCCCGTAGGCCCGGGAGCGCGGGCCCGTCGGCGGCGTCCGAGCCGCTCACCGCGAGTCCGCGCGCTGCGAGCAGCGCCGCGACCGCGGACATCCCGGCACCGCCGACACCGACGAGGTGGACGCGCCCGAGCGCCGACAGCCCGGACGGGGCCGGAGCAGGCTGGGGCTCGGTGGGCGCCGGGACGGCGGGCAGCTCACGCTCGACGAGCGCCGCGACCCGGGCGGCCCCGTCGCGCACGCCCACGCGCGCGGCGGCCGCCGCCATCCGTGCGCGCGTCTCCGCGGCGGTGTCGCCGACAAGCAGCACCGGCACGTGCGCGCGGACCCAGGCGGCGTCGAGCTCGTCGTCCTCCACGAGCAGGCCGCCGCCCGCCGCGACGACGGGCCCAGCGTTGAGCCGCTGCTCGCCGTTGCCGATCGGCAGCGGGACGTAGACCGCGGGGATGCCCAGGGCGGCGAGCTCGCTCACGGTGCCCGCACCCGCCCGACCGACGACCACGTCGGCGACCGCGAGCGCCAGATGCATCTCCGCGAGGTACTCGAGCACGTGGTACCGCTCGGCGCCCGGTACGCCGTCGAGCGCCGACCGCACCGCGTCGGCCTTGCCGAGGCCCGTGAGGTGCAGCACCTGGGCGCCCTCGGCCAGCAGCTCGGGCGCCGCGCCGGAGATCGCGGTGTTGATGCTCACCGCGCCCAGCGAGCCGCCGAACACCAGGAGCGTCGGGAGCGCGGGATCGAGGCCGAGCAGCGCCGCGGCGGACCGGCGGGTGCCGTCGGCGTCCGCCTCGCGTGCCGCGAGCAGGTCGGCGATCGACGCGCGCAACGGCAGCCCGGTCAGCTGGGCACCGCGCAGGCGGGTCGCCGGGAACGTCACCGCGACCGCCTTCGCCCACCGTGCGCCCACCCGGTTGGCGAGGCCCGCGCGCGTGTTGCCCTCGTGCACGACGATCGGGATGCGCCGCCGCCGGGCGGCGAGGTACGCCGGGGTCGACACGTAGCCGCCGAAGCCGACGACCACGTCCGCCCCCGACTCGGTGATCGCCCGGTCGGCGGCCCGGACCGCGGCGCGCAGCCGGCCGGGCAGGCGCAGCAGGTCGACGCTGGGCCGGCGCGGGAGCGGCACGCGCGGCACGACCGCGAGCGGGAGACCGCGCTCGGGCACGAGCCGCGCCTCGAGACCCTCGGACGTCCCCAGGACGGTGAGGCGGACGTCGGGCCGCCGGCGCAGCAGCTCGTCGGCCACCGCGAGCAGCGGGTTGACGTGCCCGGCGGTGCCGCCGCCCGCCAGGAGCACCGACCCAGACGTGGGCGTGTCAGCCACGGGCCCTCCCGATGACGGCGAGCGAGCGGCGCACGACCCCGCCGCGCGCGGCGAGGGCCTCGGCGGCACCGGGCTCGTCGCGCGCGAACGCGATCACCACACCGAGGGCGGCCATGGTCATGATGAGCGCCGACCCGCCGGCCGACACGAGCGGCAGCGGGAGGCCGATCACCGGCGCGAGGCCGATGACGACCGCGATGTTCACGAGCGCCTGGCCGATGATCCAGCACAGGATCGCGCCTGTCGTGATCTGCACGAACGGGTCGGGGTGGCGGCGGATGACCCGGATCATGGCGAACGCCAGCAACCCGAAGAGTCCGACGACGAGCAGCGTGCCGATCAGTCCCAGCTCCTCACCGATGATCGCGAAGATGAAGTCGTTGTGGGCGGCGGGCAGGTACGACCACTTCTCGCGGCTCTCCCCCAGCCCGAGACCACCCCAGCCGCCGCTCGCCAGGCCCCAGCCGCCGTGCAGCGTCTGGTAGCACGCGGTCTGGACGTCGCACTCGTTCGACAGCCAGCTCGCGATGCGGTCCGTGCGGTTCTTGCTCGTCACGGTGAGCAGCGCGGCGACACCCGCACCGGCGAGCGCGGCGAGGCCGAACATGCGCAGCGGCACGCCGGCGACGAACAGCGCGCCGGCGACGAGCATGATCATCACGAGGGCCGTGCCGAGGTCGTGGCCCGCCAGCACGACGAGGATCGCCAGCCCCGCGACCGGGACGGCCGGGATCAGCGCGTGCTTCCACTGCTGCAGCAGGTGCAGCTTGCGTGCGAGCACCGCGCCGAGCCACACCGCGAGCGTGAGCTTGATCGTCTCCGACGGCTGCGCGGAGATGCCGCCGACCCGGATCCAGTTCTGGTTGCCGCCGACGCCGGCACCGAGCCCGGGGACGAAGACGAGCAGCTGGAACACGAGGGCGACGCCGAGCGCCGGCCACGCGAACAGCTGCAGGACGCGGACCTTCATGCGCGACAGCACGAACAGCGCCGGCAGGCCGACGAGCGCGAACTTCGCCTGGTCGAAGAACACCGAGTACGCGGAGTTGCCCTGGTCGAGCGACTCGACGCTCGAGCTCGACAGCACCATGACGAGCCCGATGACGAGCAGCAGCGTGGTCGCGCCGACGAGCACGTAGTAGCTCGTCACCGCGCTGTTCCACTGGCCGATCAGCGACCCGGTGCGCTCGGCCGGCGCGGCTGCGGGCGCGCGCGGACCCGTGCGGACGTCAGCCACGGGCCGTCACGCACCCTCGCCGAGCGCACGCACGGCGGCGGCGAACTCCTCACCCCGGGCTGCGTACGACGCGAACTGGTCCATCGACGCGCACGCGGGCGCGAGCAGCACGGTCGACCCGGGCGCCGCCAGGCGGCGGGCCTCCTGCACGGCACGGGTCATCACCGCCCCAGTGTCACCGGCGTCGACCTCGACGACCGGGATGTCCGGTGCGTGTCGGGCGAGCGCGTCGCGCAGCGGGGCA
The DNA here is from genome assembly GCF_017744555.1 of Cellulomonas sp. Lineage (GTDB taxonomy): Bacteria > Actinomycetota > Actinomycetes > Actinomycetales > Cellulomonadaceae > Cellulomonas. The sequence goes on from NZ_JAGIBD010000006.1 coordinate 36,567, forward strand.
CGGTCGACGCCGATGAGCACGACGGCGCGCAGCCGGTCGCGACGCGTCCGGACGAGGTCGTCGAACTGCGCGCCCTTCGCCAGGCCGCCGGCGACCCACACGACCGAGCCGTCCGCGAACGACGCGAGCGACGCGGCCGCCGCGTGGGCGTTCGTCGCCTTGGAGTCGTCCACGTAGGCGACGCCGTCGAGCGTGGCGACCGACGCGATGCGGTGCGCGCCGGGCGCGTACGCGCGCAGCCCGTCACGGACGGCGGACGGGTCGACGCCGTGCGCGAGCGCGAGCGACGCCGCCGCGAGGGCGTCGGCGACGACGTGCGGCGGCACCGTGCCGTCCGGTCCGGCGAGGCGCTGCAGGTCGTCGAGCGTGCCCAGCTCGGCGGCGTGCGTGTGCCGCAGCCGCATGAACCCGCGGTCCACGAGCACGTCCTCGACGAGCCCGACCTGCCCGACGCTCGGCGTGCCGAGCGTGAAGCCGACCGCCAGGGCGCCGTCGACGACGTCCGCCTCGCGCACGAGGTCCGCCGTCAGGGGGTCGGCCACGTTGTAGACGCACGCCACCTGCGCGCGCTCGTAGATCCGGCCCTTGTCCGCGGCGTACGCCTCGAACGAGCCGTGCCAGTCGAGGTGGTCGGGAGCGACGTTGAGCACCGCGGCCGCCTGCGCCGACATCGAGTGCGTGAAGTGCAGCTGGAAGCTCGACAGCTCGACGGCGAGCACGTCGAGCGTGGGGTCGGTCGCGGCTAGCACGACGGGCGTGCCGACGTTGCCGACGGCCAGCGTGCGCTCGCCCGCGGCCTGCAGGATCGACTCGAGCATGCCGACCGTCGTGGTCTTGCCGTTGGTCCCGGTGACGGCGAGCCACGGCGCGGGTCCGTCCGGACGGTCGGCGCGCAGCTGCCAGGCGAGCTCCACCTCGCTCCACACGGGCAGCCCCCGGCCGAGCGCGGCCGCGAGCAGCGGGTGGTGCGGAGCCAGACCCGGCGACGCGACGACGAGCTGAGCCCGGTCGAGACCGGTGCCGGCGAGGAACTCGGCCGAGCCGATGACGTCGTCCGCGGCGTCGTCGACCGGCACGACCCGGGCGCCCTGCGACGCGAGCACGTCCGCGACCGCGCGCCCGGTGACGCCGAGACCGGCGACGACGACGTGCGCACCGTCGAGGTCGAGCGCCGCCACCTAGCCCGCCACCCACTCGGCGTAGAAGATGCCCACCCCGAGCGCCACGAACAACCCGGCGATGATCCAGAACCGGATGACGATCGTGACCTCGCCCCAGCCTTGGAGCTCGAAGTGGTGGTGCAGCGGCGCCATCTTGAACACGCGTTTCCCGGTGAGCCGGAAGAAGCCGATCTGGATGACGTCGGAGAGGACCTCGAGCACGAACAGACCACCGATGATCGCCGCCAGGATCTCGGTGCGGGACAGGATCGACAGACCGGCCAGCGCCCCACCGAGCGCCAGCGAGCCGGTGTCGCCCATGAAGATCTTCGCGGGGCTCGCGTTCCACCACAGGAAGCCGAAGCACGCACCGGTGATCGCGGCGGCGACGACGGCGAGCGACAGGGGGTCCCGGGTCTCGTAGCAGCGCGGGCCCGCCGACGCGAGCACCTGGCAGCTCTGGTTGAACTGCCACACGCCGACGATGACGTAGGCGCCGAACACGATGAGCGAGACGCCCGTCGCGAGGCCGTCGAGGCCGTCCGTGAGGTTCACGGCGTTGGACCAGGCGGTGATGAGGAAGTTCGCCCAGATCACGAACAGCAGCAGCCCGACCGTCATGCCGGCGAACGCGAGGTCCACGTTGGTGTCGCGGATGAACGAGATGCGCGTCGACGCGGGCGTGCGGAACTTCTCGTTCGCGAACTGCAGCGCCGCCACCGCGAACGTCACGCCGACGATGCCCTGCCCGAGGATCTTCCAGCGCGCCTTGAGCCCGAGGCTGCGCTGCCGGGAGATCTTGATGTAGTCGTCGAGGAACCCGACGAGGCCGAGGCCCGTCATGAGGAACAGCACGAGGACGGCGGACGCGCTCGGCAGCGTGCCGGTCACGGCGAGCGCGCCGGCCCACCCGAGGACGGTCGCACCGATGATGACGACGCCGCCCATCGTCGGGGTGCCGCGCTTCGTGAAGTGCGCCGTCGGTCCGTCCTGGCGGATGAACTGGCCGTACTGCTTACGCACGAGGAACCGGATGAACAGCGGTGTGCCGAGCAGCGCGATGAGCATGGAGAGCCCACCGGCGAGCAGGAGCGCCCTCACGAGGCGGCCTCCCCCACGAGCTGGTCACCGAGCCGCCAGAGGCCAGCGCCGTACGACGACTTCACGAGCACGACGTCCCCCTCGCGCAGCTCGTGCTCGAGGAAGAGCCGGGCGTTCTCGAGGTCGTCGACGAGCACGACCTCGTCACCCCACGACCCCTCGTGGTTCGCGCCGTCGCGGATCGCCCGCGCCCCTTCGCCCACCACGACGGTGAGGCCGATGTTCAGGCGGACGACGAGCCGGCCGATCTCGTCGTGCGCGTCGCGCGCCCCGGGGCCGAGCTCGAGCATCTCGCCGAGCACCGCGACCGACCGGCGGTCGCGGCCCGCCAGCACGGCCAGCGCCTTGAGCGCCGCGCGCATCGAGTCGGGGTTCGCGTTGTAGGAGTCGTCGACGACCGTCACGCCGTCGGGCCGGTCCACCACGTGCATCCGGTGCGGGCTCAGCGCGTCGGCCGCGGTCAGCCCCGCGGCGACCTCGGCGAGGCTCAGGCCGACGGCCCGGGCGGCGGCCGCGGCGGCCAGCGCGTTGTGCACGTGGTGCTCGCCCACGAGCCGCAGGTCGACGTCGGCGGCCTCCTCGCCGTCCTGCGTGCGCTCGACGAGCGTGAACCGCGCCCGCCCGGCACGGTCGAGCCGCACGTCGCGGGCACGCACGGCCGCGTCTGACGCCTCCCCGAACAGCACGACCTCGCCCGGCGCGGCCGCGGACATCGCCCGCACGCGCAGGTCATCGGCGTTGAGCACCGCGACACCGTCGGGCACGAGGCCCTCGACGATCTCGCGCTTCGCCGTCGCGACCGCCTCGATCCCGCCGAACTCGCCGATGTGCGCCTGCCCGACGACGAGCACGACCGCGACGTCGGGCGGCGCGATCCGGGTGAGGTAGGTCAGGTGGCCGATCCCGCTCGCGCCCATCTCCAGGACGAGGAACCGCGTCGACTCGTCGGCCCGCAGCACGGTGAGCGGCAGGCCGATCTCGTTGTTGAACGACCGGACCGGCGCGATCGTCGGGCCGACGCTGCCGCACAGCTGCGACAGCAGGTCCTTCGTCGTCGTCTTGCCGACCGACCCCGTCACGCCGATCACGCGCAGGTCGCTGCCGCCCGGCTCGAGCGCGGCCTCGCGCAGCCGCTCGAGGACCGTGCGCGCGAGCTCGCCGAGCGCGACCTCGACGTCGTCGACGACGACCGTCGGCAGGTCCCGGTCGCCGTCGCGCAGCTCACGGTTCGCGAGCACGAGCGCCGCGCCCGCGTCCACGGCCGTCACGGCGTAGTCGTGCCCGTCCACGTGCTCGCCCGGCAGGGCGACGAACAGGCCGCCCGGCAGCACGTCGCGCGAGTCGACCACGACGGGTCCGCTCACCACGAGGGCCGGGTCCGCGTGCAGCACGCCGCCCGTCGCGGCCGCGATCTCGGCCGCCGTCAGGGCGATCACGCGTGCTGCTCCGCCCGCTGGTCGGGTCCGGCGGCGTACGCCGCCTGGAGCACGTCACGGTCGTTGTACCGGTGGAACACCCCGGCGATCTCCTGTGTCGGTTCGTGGCCCTTGCCCGTGATGATCACGGTGTCCTGCGGGGTCGCGAGGGACAGGGCGTCGCGGATGGCCTGCGCGCGGCTCGTCGCCTCGTGCACGTCGGTCAGGTCCGGGCGCTGCGCCCGCACCCCGTCGAGGATGGCGGACCGGATGGCTTCGGGCTGCTCGGAACGGGGGTTCTCGTCCGTGACGACGATCACGTCCGCGAGCCGGGCGGCGATCTCGCCCATGATCGGGCGCTTGCCCTGGTCGCGGTCGCCATCCGACCCGAAGACGAGCACGAGCCGCCCCGGGGTGATCGGACGCACGGCCTCGAGGGCCAGCACGAGCGCGTCCGGGGTGTGCGCGTAGTCGACGAGCGCGAGGGGCCAGCGCTCGTCGCGCTCGATGACCCGCTCCATGCGACCGGGGATCTCGTGCGCGTGCGCGACCGCGTCGATCGCGACGTCGAGGTCCACGCCGGCGGCGTGCGCGAGGACGATCGCCGTCGCCGCGTTGGAGACGTTGACGAGACCCGGCAGCGGGCTCGCCGCCGTGTGCTCCGCGCCGTCAGGACCGCGCAGCACGAACGACGAGCCGACGCCGTCGAGCCCGATGTCCGCGGCGACCACGGTCCAGTCGGCGACCACGTCGGCACCGACGTGCGTCGAGACGGACTCGACCGGGATCGGCGACTCCTCGACGAGCCGGCGGCCCCACTCGTCGTCGACCACGACGACCCCCCGCCGGGCCTGGCCCGACGCGAACAGGCGCGACTTGTCGCGGAAGTACCCCTCCATGTCGCCGTGGAAGTCGAGGTGGTCGCGCTGCAGGTTGGTGAACCCGACGACGTCGAACGTCAGCCCGCGCACCCTGCCCAGCGCGAGCGCGTGCGACGACACCTCCATGGCGACCGCCGTGGCGCCCCGCTCGCGCGCGAGCGCGAGGATCGCCTGCAGCGCGGGCGCCTCGACCGTGGTGCGCGGGCTCTCGATCGCCTCCTCGCCGATCCGGAGCTCGACCGTGCCCAGCACGGCGGTCAGGGCGTGCGCGGCCCGCAGCGCGGCGTCGACGAAGTAGGTGGTCGTCGTCTTGCCGTTCGTGCCCGTGACCCCGACCGTCACGAGGTCGGTCGCCGGCGTGCCGTACGCCCACGCGGCGACCGGTCCGGCCAGCGCGCGCGGGTCCTCGGCGACGAGCACCGGCACGTCGAGGTGCGCGCACTCCCCCGCGCCGACGGCGTCCGTGAGGACCGCGACCGCACCGGCGGCGACCGCCTGGGCCGCGTACGCGGCGCCGTGCACCTTGAGGCCCGGGACCGCGACGAACACGTCGCCGGGGACCACCTCGGTGCTCGCGAGCGTCACGCCGGTGAACGAGGTGTCGGGATCGGCCGGTCGACCGGCGCTGACCAGGGAGAACGTGCTGAGGAGCTCGTCCATCCGGCGGGACTCGGGATGCTGGGGGCGCATCCGGACCGGTGACGTCATGCGGAGAATCTACCGTGCACGCACGTCGCCGACCGTCGGTCCGCGCACCGTCGCCCCGACCCCTGGGCGGCTCCGGGGACGGCGGGGACGCCGGTCACCGCGTCCCTCACCACGTCGTCGGGAACAGCTGAGGCGTCGCCCCCGACGGCGCCACGCCCAGGTCGCCGAGCGTGTAGCCGGCGACGTCGCTGAACACCGGGGCCGCCACGGTGCCGCCGTAGATCGACGACCGCGGGTTGTGCAGGATCACGGCCACCGCGATGCGCGGGTCGTCCGCCGGTGCGACGCCGATGAAGGACGCCGTGATCCCCTGCACGCCGCCGACCCAGTTCTGCGCGGTACCGGTCTTGCCTGCCACCTGGTAGCCCGGGATCGCGGCGCTCGAGCCGGTGCCGTCGTCGACGACGCTGCCCATCATCGTGAGCACGGTCTTCGCCGTCTCGGGCGAGACCACCTGCGTCGTCGGCGCGGCCGGCGACGGCGTGTAGGTGCCGTCGGCGGTCGTCCAGCCCTTGATGATGTGCGGCTGCACCCGGACCCCGCCGTTCGCGATCGTCGCGAACACCTGCACCGCCTGGATCGCCGTCACCGACACCGCCTGGCCGAACAGGACCGCGAACTTGTCGCGCCGCTGCCAGTCCTCGACCGGGTGCAGCAGGCCGGACGACTCGTTGGGCATCTCGATGCCCGTCTTCGACCCGAACCCGAACTTCGCCAGGTAGTCGTACCGCGTCTGCACCGGCAGGTTCTGGCCGATCATCACGGTGCCCGTGTTCGAGGACTCGGCGAGCACGCCCGTCGTCGTGAGGTTGAGGACGCCGTGCTCGTGGGAGTCCTTGAAGGTCTCCTTGCCGTCCGGCGAGTAGGTGTACGGCACCTGCCACTGGTCGGTGGGCGTCGCGATGTGGTTCTCGAGGATCGCCGCCATCGTCACGACCTTGCCCGTCGAGCCCGGCTCGAACACGTCCGAGACGGCGCTCGACAGCGACCCCTTGGCGTCGCCGGGGTGGTTCGGGTCCACGGTGTTCGAGTCGGCCAGCGCGTAGATCTCGCCGGTCTTCGTGTCCATCACGATGATCGTGCCCGAGTCGGCCCCCGTGGCCGCGACCTGCGCCGTGAGCGCCTGCTGGGCCTTCCACTGCACGTCCGAGCGCAGGGTCAGCTGGACCGAGTCGCCCTGCTTGGCCGGCTCGTCCTTGGAGTAGCCGCCGGGGATCGCCTGCCCGTGGATGCCGCTCTCGTACGTCTCGGAGCCCGCCGTGCCCTGCAGCTTCTCGTCGAGCGACCGCTCGAGCCCCGCCAGGCCGACCCCGTTGGAGTTGACGTAGCCGATGACGTTCCCGGCGAGGTTCCCGTTCGGGTACACGCGCTCTGCGACCTTGTCCACGTTGATGCCGGGCAGCTGCAGCGCCCGGATCTGGCGCGCGACGTCAGGCAGCACGTTCTTTCGGATGTACTTGAACGAGCGGTCGCCCACGAGCATGCCGCCGAGCTCTGCGGCGCTCATGTCGAGCAACGGCGCGAGACGGGCGGCGGCTCCGGCGGCACCGTCGGGGACGGCGGGCGTTCCCGTGCTGCGGAACTGCCCGATCAGCTTCTGGTTCACCGAGATGTCGTAGCGCTCGACGGACGAGGCCAGGGCGACGCCGTTCGCGTCCGTGATCTGCCCGCGCGTCCCGAGCTGCGAAAACGACAGGAGCCGCGCGTCGCGCGCCTCGGCGGCGATCTCCGGGCCGCGCAGGCCCTGCACGTAGACGAGACGGCCCGCGAAGACCGCGATGACGGCGACGATCGCGATCGTGAGGAACGCCATCCGTCCGCGTGACCCCGAGACGGGCGGCCGCGGCCCCCGCGGCGGCGGCGGAACGACCGTGCGGCCGACCGGTCCGCGGCCGGAACCTCGTGGACGCGGCACCACGCCGGTCGTCGGACGCGCCGACACCGTCCTGGCGGGGCGGGCGCCGGCCGTGCCCGAACGATCGCGTGGTGTGCTCGCCGTGCGCGGCTGGGTCGCGTCCGGCCGTGGTCCCGCCGTGCGCGGCGCACCCGTGGCCCGGGCGGCACCAGGCGTGCGGGCGGCGGACATGCGCCCAGTGTGCGGGCCGCGCGACGAAGACCGGGTCGACCCGCCGACGGGCGTCGTCATCCGCCGGCTCCGGCGGGTGCCGGCGCCCCCTGCACTGTGCCGTCGGACAGGGTGACCCAACCGGTGCCGTCGGCCGGCACCATGCCGAGCTCCTGCGCCTTCTGGGCGAGCTGAGCCGGTGCCGCCATGCGGTCGAGCTCGGCGTCGAGGTCCTTCTGGTCCTGGTCGAGCCGGCCCAGCTCGTTGGCCAGGCGGTACTGCTCGTACGACCCCTGCGCCATCTGCGTGTTGAGCAGCAGGGCCGACAGCAACGCACCGGCGAGGATCGCCATGCACGCGAGCACGAACGGCACGCGCGTGCGGGTCGTCTGCGGCGCGCGGACCAGCAGGAGCCGGGGTGCCGGCGCCTGCTCCGGACGGGGACGTGCCGGTGCCGGGTAGGCGCGCGCGGCGCTGGTACGGACTGCTGACTGAGCGCTCATGCTGCCCTCCTGCCGGACTGGGGACCACGCATGTGGTCGGGGGTGGGACGGATCCGCTCCGCCGCGCGGAGGCGGACGGACTGGGACCGGGGGTTGCGGGCGAGCTCGGCCTCGTCGGCCTCCTCCGCCCCGCGGGTCACGAGCCGCAGGTACGGCGCGTGGGTCTCGGGCTCGACCGGGAGGTCGGGCGGCGCGCTCGACGTGGCTCCGGCCGCGAACGCCCGCTTGACGATCCGGTCCTCGAGGGACTGGTAGGCCTCGACGACGATGCGACCGCCGACCGCGAGCGTCTCGATCGAGGCCGGCACCGCGCGCTCGAGGACCTCGAGCTCACCGTTCACCTCGATGCGCAGCGCCTGGAACGTGCGCTTGGCCGGGTGGCCGCCCGTCTTGCGCGTCGCGGCCGGGATGTTGGCCCGCACCAGGTCGACGAGCTCGCCGGTCCGGGTCAGCGGGGTCGTGGCGCGCGTCCGCACGATCGCCCGGGCGATGCGCGGCGCGAACCGCTCCTCGCCGTACTCCCGCAGGATCCGGGCGAGCGCGCGCTCGTCGTACGTGTTGAGCACGTCCGCCGCCGTGAGGCCCGTGGTCGCGTCCATCCGCATGTCCAGCGGGGCGTCCTGCGCGTACGAGAAGCCGCGGTCGACCTCGTCGAGCTGCAGCGACGAGACGCCGAGGTCCATGAGGACGCCCTGTACCTGCGCGATGCCGAGACCGGCGAGCACGGCGCCGATCTCGTCGTAGATCGCGTGCACCGGCGTGAACCGGTCGCCGAACGGGGCGAGCCGGCGGCCCGCGAGCTCGAGCGCCTGCGTGTCGCGGTCCAGCCCGACGACGCGCACGTGCGGGAACGCCCGCAGCACGCCCTCCGTGTGCCCGCCCATGCCGAGCGTCGAGTCGACCATCACGGCGCCGTCGCCCGCGAGCGCCGGCTCGAGCAGGTCGAGGCAGCGCTGGAGCAGCACCGGCGTGTGACGGCTGGCGGCGTCGTCGGTCATGGCTGCTCCTCTCGGTGCGTCGGGGGTGTGTGGTCAGGCGGCCCCTCCGCCGTCCGACCAGATCCCCCACCGACCCCCTGACGCCGGGGAAGTGCGTCAGGAAGGACGGGAGGAGGTCTCGTCGGGCGGGAGTGCGGGCGTGCGGTGCGGGTGCGGGGCGAGGCTGTCGAGCGGTGGAGCGGTCGTGCGGTCAGAACGGGCCGTTCGGGAAGACCTCCTCCGCGGTGTCGGCGTAGCCGGCCTCCTGCTCGGCGAGGTACGTCTCCCACGCCTCGAGGTCCCAGATCTCGACGCGCGTGCCCGCACCGATCACGGCCACGTCGCGGTCGAGACCGGCGTACTTGCGCAGCATCGGCGGGATCGAGATGCGGCCCTGCCGGTCCGGCAGCTCGTCGCTCGCGCCCGACAGGAACACGCGCAGGTAGTCGCGCGCCTGCTTGCTCGTGACGGGCGCCTGACGCAGCTGGTCGTGCATGCGGCGGAACTCGTCCATCGGGAGCAGGAAGAGGCAGCGCTCCTGCCCGCGCGTCATGACCAGCCCAGGGGCGAGCTGGCCGCGGAACTTCGCGGGAAGGATGAGCCGGCCCTTCTCGTCGAGGCGCGGGGTGTAGGTGCCGAGGAAGGGCGCGAACGACCCGACGAAGCCGGCGGACGACTCATGGGTCACCCCGCCTCCTTCCTCAGGTCCGGTCCCGCACTCGGTGCCGCGCTCCCCGCCTCACCACGTGCCTCCACGGTACTCCACTTCCCTCCACCGGCCACCGGAAGAGAGGCCCATTTCACCCGAACGTGGGGGTGAAACCGCAGGTCAGAGGCGGTGGAGCGAAGTGGGGGGCGGAACCGGCCCGCGGGGCGTCCTGGCGTGTCGACGTCCCGCGCAAACGGACTCGCCTGGACGAACAGGACGCTCGACCGGCACGCTGCGTGCTGCCGCAGGTCGGACGTCGTCCCGCGGTGGAGCGAAGTGGAGGGGAAGGTGGGTGCCGGGAGCCCCCCTTCCCCTTAGGCTCGTCACAGTTCCGCCAAGGGAGGCGTCATGCTGCAGGCCGTGCCGTCGTCGAGCGAGCTCGACGACGTCGTCGACATCACGACACAGATGCGGGCCGGCATCGAGTCGGTGATGACCGGACGGCCCGAGCTCGTGCGCACGACACTCGCGGTCCTGCTCGCCGAGGGTCACCTGCTGCTCGAGGACGTGCCCGGCGTCGGCAAGACGACGCTGGCCAAGGCGCTCGCGCGCACGATCGACTGCACGGTGGGCCGCATCCAGTTCACGCCGGACCTGCTCCCGAGCGACCTCACCGGCGTCAACATCTTCCGCAGCCAGACGCACGAGTTCGAGTTCCGGCCCGGACCGGTCTTCGCGCACGTCGTCATCGGCGACGAGATCAACCGCGCCTCGCCGAAGACGCAGTCGGCCCTGCTGGAGTGCATGCAGGAGGCGCAGGCCACCGTCGACGGGCAGACCTATCCCCTGCCCCGGCCGTTCCTGGTCGTCGCCACGCAGAACCCGGTCGAAATGGAGGGCACCTACCCCCTGCCGGAGGCGCAGCGCGACCGCTTCATGGCCCGGCTGACCGTCGGCTACCCGAGCGTCGACGCCGAGCTCGACATGCTCGACCTGCAGGAGACGTCGGACCCGCTCGACGCGCTCAAGCCCGTCACGGACGCCGCGACGGTCGGCACGCTGATCGACACCGCACGCCGCCTGTACGCCGCCCCGGCCGTCAAGCGGTACGTCGTCGACCTCGTGACGGCCACCCGGGAGGACCACGGCCTCCGGCTCGGGGCCTCTCCGCGCGCCGCGATCCAGCTGCTCCGGGCCGCGAAGGCCCTCGCGGCGATCGGGGGCCGCGACCACGTGCTTCCCGACGACGTCCAGCAGCTCGCCGAGCCGGTGCTCGCGCACCGTCTGCTGCCCAGCACCGAGTCGCGCCTCTCGGGGCGCAGCACCTCCGACATCGTCGGGGAGATCGTCGAGCGGATCCCGCTCCCGGTGAGCGTCGGGACGGCGCGCGCCCGTCGCGCGATCGGCTGATGCGACTTCGACCCACGACCCGGGGCTGGGGGCTCGCGTTCGCCGGCGTCGCCGTGATGCTCGTCGGCGTGTTCCTCGGGTCCGTGGACCTCGTGCGCATCGGCTCGCTCGCGCTGCTGCTCGTCGTGGGTGCCGCGATCGGCGTCGGCCTGCTCGACCCCGGACGGGGCAGGCACCGGCTGTCGATCATGCGCAGCACCACGCCGAACCCCGTGCACGCCGGTGAGGAGGCGCTCGTCGACGTCGTCATCACTGCGACCGACCAGGCCGCGCGCGTGCGGCTCGCCGGCCTGAAGTTCGCCGAGCAGGCCGCGACCGAGCTGTCCGCGGGCCGACCGCTGCGCGCCCGGGTGGCCCGCAGCGCGCAGCGCGTCACCGTCAGCTACACCGTGCAGGCCGCGCGCCGGGGTCGCTGGCCGCTGGGGCCGCTCGTCGTGACGCGCACCGACCCGTTCGGCGTCGCGCGCACGACCGCGACCCTCGGTGACCCCGCCGAGGTCGTCGTGTGGCCCGCCGTCGTCCCGCTGCCGACGCCGTCCGACGTGCTCGTCGGCGAGCCGGACCGCGTCGCCCTCGGGGCACGCACCCCGTCGACCGACGACGCCTCGCTGCGCGACTACCGCGAGGGCGACGACCTGCGGCGCGTGCACTGGGGCAGCAGCGCCCGGCGCGGTGCGCTCATGGTGCGCTCCGACGAGCGGGCCGGCATGCGCCCCGTCTCCGTCCTGCTCGACCTCCCGGCCCGCGCGGCCGCGCTGGAGTGGAGCATCTCGCTCGCGGCGTCGATGGCGCTCGCGATGCTCGACGCCGGTCACCCCGTGCGCCTCGTCGGCGGTGCTGCCCCCGACGTCGCACCCGGGTCGGCCCTCGCGCGCCGGTCCCCCGTCGGCTTCGTGCACGCCCGCACCGGCCCTGCCGTCCGCGCCGCGCTCCTGGACCGCACCGTCGACCTCGAGGCGCCGCGCACCAGCGAGCAGGCCGACGCCGAGCTCGTCTCCGCGGCGCACCTCCTCGAGACCACTGACGCGGGCGGCGAGATCGTGCTGGCCGTGCTCGGCCCGTTGGGCGGGACCGCCCGCGCCGCGCTCGCGCACGTGGCCGACACCGCGCAGGGCTGGGCGGTCGTGCGTGCCGAGGGCCCGAACCCGGCGCAGCAGCGCGAGGCCGAGCACACGGTGCACGCCCTGCAGCGGGCCGGCTGGCGCGCGTGCGTCGTGGTTCCCGGAGAGGACCTCGTCGCGTGCTGGCTCCGGCTGCTCGGGAGCGTGCGATGAACGCGCGCGCGCGGATCCCCCGTGGTCCCCGGGCGACCCTCGCGACGGGCCTGTGCGCCGTCGCGACCGGGTCGAGCCTGCTCGCGCTGACCGGGCTCATCGACGGCACCACCTGGCTCGTCCGGGCCTGGGTCGCGATCGTCCTGGTCGCCGCCGTGTGCGCAGGCGTCCGCGCCGTGACCCGCTCCTGGTGGGCCCCGACGCTCGCCGGGCTGCTCGTGTCGGTCGCGGGTCTGGTCGTCCGGTACGGCGCGCCCCCCGGACGCATCCAGGTGCTGCCCGACGTCGGCGCGTTCGAGCGGACCCTCGCGGCGGCGCACGAGGGCGTCACCGTGATCAACCAGTCGCTCGTCCCCATGCCCGGCGTCCGGCCCGCCGAGCTGCTCGTCGTGACCGGCGCGCTCCTCGTGCTGCTCCTGGCCGACCTGGTCGCCGTGGGGCTCGGCGCGCCCGCGTGGGCCGGGCTGGCGCTCGTGACGCTGTGGTTCCCCGCCGTCGTCCTCGGCTTCCCCGCGAGCGCCTGGGCGCTGGCCTGGACCGGCCTGGCCTACCTGCTCCTGCTCGCCCTCGGCGCCGCGCCGGCCTCCGCGCACAGCGACGGCGGACGACGCGTGGGCACCGCCGTCGTGTGCGCCACCGGCGTCGTCGTCGCCACGCTCGTCGCCGGGCCCGTCATCGCCGCGCTGCCTGGGTGGGCGTCGCTGCGGCTCCCCGACTTCGGCACCGGCCCGGTCGGCCCGCTGCAGCTGAGCGACAACCTCGACCTGCGCGAGAGCCTCGGCACCCGGTCCGGGCAGATCGTGCTGCGCTACACCGTGGTCGGCGCGGACGGCCAGCCGGAACCCGCGGTCGTCGAGCCGTCGCCGGGCGCGTCGGCCGACCCTGTCGACACCGTGACCGCCCGGCTCGTTGGACCGCTGCGGGCCTTCACGCTCACCTCGTTCGACGGCCAGACCTGGCAGCGCGACGACGCCGACCCGAGCGGGACGTGGGAACCCGACGAGCTCCTCACGTCCGACCCCGAGATCCGCGGCAGCGCGCCCGACGCCGCGCGCGGGACCCTCGCGACCGTGCAGGTCGAGGTCGGGTCGCTCCGCGAGCGGCACCTTCCGGTCAGCACGTTCCCGCGAACCGTCGACGTGCGGGGCGCGTGGGGGTACGACGAGAAGCGCGACGAGGTCGTCGGCCAGCGCAGCACGTTCGACGGCATGCACTACGGCATGGTGGTGGAGGTCCCCGACCTCAAGGCCGAGGACCTCGAGAACGCGGACGTCGGCGACCCGGGCGACGGCGGCGCCTCGCTCGTCGTGCCGGCGACGTCGCACGCGGGCGACATCGCCGCCCTCGCCAAGGACGTCACCGAGGACGCGACCACCCCGTACGAGCAGGCCATGGACCTGCAGTCGTACTTCCGCGCGACGACCAACTTCACGTACGACACCCGCGTCCCCCCGGCCCGCAGCTCCGACGCCGTGTGGGACTTCCTCCAGTCCCGACGCGGGTACTGCGTCCAGTTCGCCACGTCGATGGCGATGATGGCGCGCACGCTCGGCATCCCCGCGCGCGTCGGCGTCGGGTTCCTGCCCGGCGACACCAACGGCGACGGCCTCTACCTGGTCAGCGGGAAGAAGTCGCACGCGTGGCCCGAGCTCTACTTCGAGGGCTCCGGGTGGGTCCGCTTCGAGCCGACGCCGGCCGTCCAGACGGGCGCGCCGCCCATCTGGAGCGACCCGTTCACCGCCATCTCGCAGCCTGGCAGCCAGCCGTCGGAGGCCGCGCCGAGCGGCGTCGCACCGTCGGTCGCCACGACCCGGCCGAGCGGGCAGTCGTCCACCGCCACCGCCGAGTCGACCAGCGACCACTGGGTGACGATCGGGGTGGTCGTCGGGTTCGTGCTCGTCGCGAGCATCCTCGGTCTCACCGTCGCCCGGCGCCGGACCCGCACCCGGGCCGACCTCACTCCCGAGCGGGCCTGGCTCCGCGCCCGGCGCGGGCTCGCGAACCGAGGCGTCACGTGGACCGACGCGACCACCCCGCGCGGTGTGGTCGCCACCGTGCAGGACCAGGTCCGGACCGCGTCCGGAACCGCCCTCAGCGGTGCGCCCGAGGCTGCGCTCGTCGCGCTCGCGCGCACCGTCGAGCGGGAGCGGTACGCCCGTGAGCCCATCGAGTTCGACCCCGACGAGCTCGACCGGTGGGTCGACGAGCTGGTAGGCGGTGTCGAGACGCTGCTCAAGGAGCGCCAGACGGGCGGCGCGCCCGCGTCGGCCGACGCGGCGGAGCCGAGCGACCTGGTCCGCGGCGGCTGACCGCGCCGAGCGTGCCCGACCCCCGGCGCGCTCGTCGCGCGCGAGCCGCGAGTCCAGCGACCTGGTCCTTCTTCCGACCCCGGACAGCAGGCGACCGCCGGCACGTCCTCGTGCCGACGGTCGTCGACGTCAGATCAGCGGCCGCTCTCGCCGCGCCGGCGGTCCCACCGCTCCTCGAGCCGTGCCATGAACCCCGGCTTGTGGTGCCGGGAGGCGGCGGCCGGCTTGATGGCGCCGTCCGCCTGCACCGTGCCCTGCGGTCCGCGGCGGGCCGCCGCGCTGCGCGGCTTCGCGAACGCGAACGCGACTGCCGCGAACATCACGACGAACCCGATGACGCCGAGCCACGCGGTGCTGTTGGCGGCACCGAGCACGAGGACGAGCAGGCCGACGACCGCACCGGTACCCGCGAGCGCGTACCGACCGAACGACCGTCGTCCACGTTGGGTCAGCGTGTTCGCGAGCCGAGGGTCGTCAGACGTCAGCTGGCGCTCCATCTGCTCAAGTACGCGCTGCTCGTACTCGGAGAGAGGCATCCTGACCCCCGTTGCACCAAGGAAAACCCATGACGGGTTCAGGATAGATCGGAGGGAACGATGGTGGTAGTCGAAGCGGCGGGCCGACCGACCGGCGTGGCGCTCGCCCAGACCGCCGCAGCCCCGGACACGTCGCACGGCTGACCGACGGCGGGATCGACACCTCGCCACCGCGAGTCCGGGAGGTCCGACGCCTCCTCCGGCGTCGGGTCACGGACCAGGCCGGATGCCGCCGACAGCCCCTCGAGCCGGAGCCCCACGAGTCGCACCGGCTGGCCGCCGAGGTCCGCTCCCGCGAGCAGCGTCCGGGCCACGAGATTCACCTCCCGACCCACGTCGGTCGGTGTCGTGAGCGTGCGCGAACGAGTGAGCGTCCGGAGGTCGGAGGTCCGCACCGTGACGCTCACCGTGCGAGCGACCCTGCCTCGCTGACGCAGTCGCGCGGTGCACCGCTCGGCGAGCTCCAGTGCCGCGAGCTCGATCGCGCACACATCCGCCGCGCCGTCCTCGAACGTCACGTCCGCACCGACCGAGCGCTCAGCACGCTCCGGGTCGACCGGCCTCGGGTCACGTCCCCACGCCAGGTCGAACAGGTGGGACCCCGCCACCGCGCCGACGACCCGCTGGACGACCGCCAGGTCGCTGTCGGCCAGGTCGGCGACCGTGCGCACTCCACGACTCGCCAGGGCGGCCTCGGCACGCTGCCCCACACCCCCGAGCGCGCCGACCGGAAGGGCACGCAGGAAGCTGAGCGCGGCCGCCTTGGGCACCAGCAGCACCCCGTCCGGTCCCGCGAGGCTCGAGGCCAGCACCGCCACGGCCTTGGTCGACGCGATCCCCACGGAGCACGTGAGGCCGAAGTCGTCCCGCACGCGCGACCGGATGCGCGCCGCGATGTCCGACGGCGGGCCGAGCCTCCGGCGCGCTCCCCTGACGTCGAGGAACGCGGAGTCGAGGCCGACCTGCTCGACGATCGCGGTGACGTCGCGCAGGACGGCCATGACACCCACCGACACCTCGCGGTACGTCGCGGGGTCCGGAGAGACGACCACCGCCTGCGGGCAGAGCGTGAGGGCCGTCGCCACCGGCATGGGCCGATCAACGCCGAGCGCACGCGCCTCGTCGGTCGCTGCGAGCACGACACCACCGTCGGAGACGGCCACGATCATCGGCCGTCCGCGCAGCTGCGGACGGCGAGCGAGCTCGACCGAGGCGAAGAACGCGTCGAGCTCGACGTGGAGCACCGAGCAGCCGTCCTCGCCGTCGCGCTCGTCGCGCCGGGCGGCGTCCGACCGCGGTCCGCTGCTCACCGCCGCGGACGTCCCCTCATGACGCCCTCACGGTCAGCATCCGCGCGGAGCGCTCGTCGACGACGTCGGCTCGCGCGTCGAGCAGGTCGCGGGTCGCGTCGACGAAGTCCTCCGCGGCGCACACGGCTTGCTCGGCCCGCGCGGGCGAGATCGCGTCGAACCGTCCGGCGTCCACCGCCGAGCGCAGCGACGCCGCACCCGCGAAGTAGGCGGACCAGCGTGCGAGCTCGGGGGCGACGGCGTCGAGCATCTCCCAGACCGAGCGGGGTCCACGCCGACCGCTCGGGCGTCCGGTCGCGGCGACCACGGCGGCGCCTGCGCGCACCGCCGCGAGATGGGCGTGCGAGAACTGCTCCCACGCCTCGGACGAGAACTGGGCGGCGAGGAGCTCCGCGTCCGCGCGGCTGAGCAGCTCCGCGACGCGTGCGGAACCCGGCGCGCCGACGCCCGGCAGAGGTCGGTCGATCTGGTGTGCCATCGCGTGAGCTCCTTCCCGCCACTCAGTATCGAACAGGTGTTCGATGTCCGTCAACCGTCACGTGGACGCGCCCGTCGGTTGCCGCTGCGTACCGTGGGCGCATGTCCGGCCGTGACCGCAGCTCCCGACGTGCACCAGCCTCGCAGCGACCACCCACACGACGGGCGTCGTGGCCGACCGGTCCGGTACCCATCGCGACCGGAACCGTCGAGCTCGTCGCCGACCCGGACGACGCGGACGCCGTCACCGTGCTCGTCAACGGCGTGCCCAGCTCCTACCTCGACCTGGCCGACCCGACCCGGCTCGTGTTCGAGTACATGCAGCAGTTCGCCGCTGTCGTCGACCGCTTCGACATGAGCGGCGGGCCGCTCACCGTCGTCCATCTCGGCGCCGCGGGGTGCGCGTTCGCCCGCTGGGTGCACGCGACGCGTCCGGGGTCGCAGCAGATCGCCGTCGAGCTGGACACGGGCCTCCCCGAGCTCGTGCGCGGCTGGTTCGACCTGCCGCGCTCCCCCGCGCTGCGCATCCGGTCGGGCGACGCCCGGGAACAGCTCGCGGCCATGGCCGACGGGTCGGCGGACGTCGTGGTGCGCGACGTGTTCGCCGGCGACACCACCCCGGCGCACGTCCGGACGCTGGAGTTCACGCGTGACGTCGCGCGGGTGCTCCGTCCGGGCGGCCTCTACCTCGCCAACTGCGCGGACCGGCCGCCGCTCACGACGACGCGCGCCGAGGTCGCGACTCTCGCCGAGGTGTTCGCCGACGTCGCCGCGGTCGCGGAGCCTGCGCTGCTGCGCGGCCGCGGGTACGGGAACGTGGTCCTCGCGGGCACCGACGACGCCGCGGTGCTCCCGTCGGCGGCGCTGGACCGCGCGATCCGCAGCCTCCCGGCGCCCGCGCGGCTGCTGCACGGCGACGAGCTCCGTGCCTTCCGCGGCGCGACCCCGCCCTTGCTCGACCGGGCGCCGGAGACAGCGCCGGAGACCGACGCGGAGCCGGCCGACGCGTGATCGGCACGCGCACCACCCGAGAGACGCCGCAGGGCCGCACCCGGAGGTGCGGCCCTGCGTCAGAAGTGTGGTCGCGGTGCGACCGTCATCGGGAGATCAGAGCGGGCGGACGCGCTCGGCCTGCGGGCCCTTGTCGCCCTGCGTGATCTCGAACTCGACGCGCTGCCCCTCGTCGAGCGAGCGGTAGCCCTGCGTGTCGATCGCGGAGTAGTGCACGAAGACGTCGGCGCCGCCGCCGTCCTGGGCGATGAAGCCGTAGCCCTTCTCAGCGTTGAACCACTTGACAGCACCCTGTGCCATGTTCTGTTCCTTCTGTCCAACCGGTGACGGCCGCGCCTTCTGCCCGTGCCGTGCCGCAATGCCTCACGTCCTGCACCGGATGGCCCAGCCGGAACGACTGGTCGGGATCGACCGCCGAGGTCAACCCCGGGATCGGCGCCGGTCAAACGAGTACGTCACTGCAACGCTGGCATCCTTGCATGGCAGTGTGGGCCACGCCACGTTTTCGGACGCTTGTCAGAAACGCTCCCACAACGATCCGGTAAAGGTTCGGTCACAGATCAGGACGGCGTTCCGTCGTCCCCCTGCTGCGCGAGGAAACGCTCGAACTCGGCGCCCAGCTCCTCGGCCGTCGGCAGGTCGACGGACCCGGCGAGCAGGTTCGTCCGGCCGGCGTTGCGCGCGAACGCGTCGTACTGCTCCTCGAGCGCCTGCACCACCGCGCCGACCTCCTCCGAGCCCGCCACCTGGCGCTCGATCTCCCGCATCGCCTCGCCGGCCGCCTCCGTCAGGGCCGCCGACCTGAGGTCGAGGCCCGTCGCCCGCTCGACGCTGTGCAGCGCCGCGACGGTCGCCTGCGGGAACGCCGACTGCGCGAGGTAGTGCGGCACGTGCACCGCGAACCCCATCGCGTCGTGCCCCGACTGTCCGAGCCGCAGCTCCAGCAGCGCGCTCGCGCTCGCCGGGACCTGGACGGTGCCGAACCACGCGGCGTGGTCGGCGACGAGCTCGGGACGCGTCGCGTGCGCGGTCACGGACATCGGACGCGTGTGCGGGATCCCCATCGGGATGCCGTGCACGCCGACCGTCAGCGAGACGTCGAAGCGCTCGACGATCTGGCGGACGGCGGCGACATACCGCTCCCACTGCACGTCCGGCTCGACGCCGTGCAGCAGCAGGAACGGGACACCGTTCACGTCGTCGACGAGGTCGATGACGAGCTCCGGCTCCTCGTACGCGCTCCACGTGCTCGCGTCGAACGTCATCATCGGGCGGCGCGACCGGTAGTCGAGCAGCTGGTCGACGTCGAACGTCACGAGACGCGAGCTGGGCAGCTCGTCCGTGACGTGGTCGGCCAGCAGCGACCCCGCGCTGCCCGCGTCGACGAACCCGCGCACCGCGTGCACCAGCACCGGGCCCGACCCTTCCGGGGCACGGGTCTCGAGCAGCGCGGCGACCTCCGGGTCGACGTCGTAGATGTCCGAGGGGTTCAGCATGCGTGTGCGCTCACTTCCGTCCGGCGCCTGCCCTCGTCGAGCAGGTACACCGGGCCACAACGCACAGGTGGGGAGGTGTGTTCCCCCGTCAGCGGCCCGGCAGCCGCACGACCTCGACGAAGAACTCGTCGATCTGCCGGACGACGTCGATGAACCGGTCGAAGTCGACGGGCTTCGTGACGTACGCGTTGGCGTGCAGCGAGTAGCTGCGCACGACGTCCTCCTCCGCCTCGGACGTGGTGAGCACCACGACCGGGATCGAGCGCAGGCTGTCGTCCGCCTTGAGCGCCTGCAGGACCTCGCGCCCGTCCATCCGCGGCAGGTTGAGGTCGAGCAGGATCAGGTCGGGCGTCGGGGCGTCGGCGTGCTCGCCCTCCTTGCGGAGGAACTCCATGGCGCTCACGCCGTCGGCGACCACCGAGAGGCGGTTGCGGACCTTGTTGTGCTCGAAGGCCTCGCGCGTCATCAGGACGTCGCCCGGGTCGTCCTCGACCAGGAGGACGTCGATGATCTTTTCGTTCGGCACGCAGCACTCCGCTCTCGTCGCCCGGCGGGCGAGGTCAGGTCCGGTCCGGCAACGTCCAGCAGATGCTGGTCCCGTCGCCCTCCCGCTGGTCGATCCAGATCCGGCCGCCGTGGAACTCGACGATCTTCTTGCACAGCGCGAGCCCGATGCCGGTGCCCTCGTACACGTCCTTGGCGTGCAGCCGCTGGAAGATGACGAAGACGCGGTCAGCGTACTGGGCGTCGATGCCGATCCCGTTGTCGCGGCACTCGAACTGCCACGCGTCGTCGGTGCGCGCCACCGAGATGTGCACGTGGGGCGGGCGGTCCGGGTGGCGGAACTTCACGGCGTTGCCGACGAGGTTCTGGAACAGCTGGACGAGCAGCGCCGACTCGCCGCGCACCACCGGAAGCTCGTCGTGCGTGACGACCGCGTGCGCCTCGGCGATCGACTCCTCGAGGTTGTCCTCGGCCTGCGCGAGCGTCTGGCCCAGGTCGACGTCGCTCACCTCGCCGCCGACGCGCCCCACCCGGGAGAACCCGAGCAGGTCCTGGATGAGCCGCTGCATGCGCTTGGCGCCGTCCACGGCGAACTCGATGTACTGGTCGGCCCGCTCGTCGAGCTGGCCGCCGTACCGCTTCTGCAGGAGCTGGGTGAAGCTCGCCACCTTGCGCAGCGGCTCCTGCAGGTCGTGCGACGCGACGTACGCGAACTGCTCGAGGTCGCGGTTCGAGCGACGCAGCTCTTCCGCCTGCTCGGTGAGCCGGTCGTGCGCGAGCGTGATCTCGGCGCGGCTCGCCTCGACCACCTGCACCTGTCGGACGAGCGAGACGCGCATCGTCTCGACGTCCGCCGCGAGCGTCGCGATCTCGCCCGGGCCGGTCGCCTGGACGGGGTGGTCGAGCTCGCCGGACGACACCGCGCGCGCGTCCGCGGCGAGCGCGTCGACGGGTTCCACGACCCACCGCTTGAGCGCGACCCAGAGCAGGACCCCGACGGCGATCGCGGCGAGCACGAGCACCGAGACGATGGACGACGCGATACGGGTCCACCGGTCGAGGTCCGCGACACCGGCGGCCCGCAGCTCCCGCAGGTGGTCGAGGTACGCGGTGGCGGCGGTGCGCGTCTCGTCGAAGAGCCGCTTGCCCCTCTCGACCTGGTCCGGCTGCACCGACTCGTGCCCCTGCGACTCGATCTGGGCGATCAGCGGCGCCGCGAACTCCGTCTCCCACCGCTCGGCGGCCTCCGCGGCCGCCCGGGACGTGCGGGCGAGCTCCTCGTCGTCGGCGGCGCTCGCGACGCCCTCGGCGAGGGCCGCGAAGTCGACGCCCTCCTCGCGTGCCCGCTCGTACGGCTCGAGCGTGACCGGGTCGCCCGTCAAGGCGTACCCCCGGACGGCGGTCTCCGCGTCGACGAGCCGGATGTACGCGCCGTTCGCCTGGGTGATCGCGTCGAAGTACTCGAGCGTCACGGTGTGCTGGACGTCCACGAGGTGGGCGAAGACGAGACCGGTCGCGGTGAGGACGAGACCGAGCACGACGCCCGCCGTGACGAGGAGGGCCCGCAGGCGCCCGCGCAGCGTCGAGGTCTGCCGCACGAGCGGCCCGGGAGCGCTCACGCGCGCCACCCCACGACGACGACGGCGGCGTCGTCGACGAGGTCGCCGCCGTGCAGCACGCGCACGTCGTGCAGCACCCGGTCGACGAGGCCGTCCGCCTCCGTCTCGCCGTCGGCGGCCAGCGCCGCGTCCACGAGCGCGAGCAGCCCCGCCTTGCCGAGCCGCTCGGTGCCGCCGTGGACGGTCGCCTCGAGGACGCCGTCGGTGTAGAGCAGGATCCGCCACCGGTCGCCGAGCGACAGACGCTGCGGCGCCCAGCCGCCGGGGACGGGGATGCCGAGCGCGCGCCCCCGCCGCTGCGTCGGCAGCAGCGTGGACGGGCTGCCGAGCAGCAGCGGCACCGGGTGCCCGGCGAGGTACAGGTCCGCGGACGCACGGTCGGGGGCGACCGCGAGCATCGAGACCGTCGTGAAGATCCACGGGTGCGCACGTTCCGTGCCCAGGACGCGCTCGAGCAGCGGCAGGATCTCGTCGGCCGGGACGTCGGCCAGCACGAGCGTGCGCCAGGCCGTCCTCAGCGTCGCGCCGAGCGCCGCCTCGTCAGGTCCGTGCCCGCACACGTCGCCGACCATCACGAGGACCGTGCCGTCCGGCCGTTCGACGACGTCGTAGAAGTCGCCGCCCAGGAGGCCGTCCCGCCCCGCGCGGTAGCCCACGCCGACCTGGAGCCCCGCGTCGCGGACCGACGGCGTGGGCAGCAGGGCGCGCTCCAGCCGGTTCGTCTCCTCCGCCCTGACCATGCTGCGGTAGAGCTCGCGACCTGCGTGCTCGAGCTGGCGCCGCTGCACGGCGTAGCGCACCGAACGGCCGAGCAGCTCACCGTCGACCTCACCCTTGACCAGGTAGTCCTGCGCACCCGCGGCGACCGCTGCCAGGCCGGCATCGGCACCCGAGAGGCCGGTCAGCACGACGACGGCGGGCGCGCCCGCGGCCAGCAGGCGCTCCAGCGCGCCGATCCCCATCGCGTCCGGGAGGCCGAGGTCCAGCAGCACGCAGTCGACGTCGAGGTGGTCGAGCGCCTCGTCGAGCGTGCGGGCCCACACGAGGTCCGCGACGAGTCCGGCGTCGGCCAGGTGCTCGCGGACCAGGAGCGCGTCCCCGTCGTCGTCCTCGACGAGCAGGAGCCGGATCGCCGCGTCGCCGGCGCGGGCGGACGGCGCGTCCGGCACGGCGCGACGCTGCTCGCCGGCCTCGGTCGGTGATGGGGGCACGGATGTCCTCTCGGGTGCTGACTGGCAGTGAGCGTAAGGGGCGACGCCGTCTCCCGCGCACCGGTGGGGACGCGCCACCCGGACGGATGCGTGCGTCGGCGTCCGCGGAGGCGGATAATGGACGGCCGCTCGCGCGCCCGTGCCGTCCCCCGACCG
The DNA here is from genome assembly GCF_017744555.1 of Cellulomonas sp. GTDB lineage: Bacteria > Actinomycetota > Actinomycetes > Actinomycetales > Cellulomonadaceae > Cellulomonas. Next base: position 59,339 of record NZ_JAGIBD010000006.1, read on the forward strand.
TCCGGACGCCGCGCGGCAGGACGTCGACGCCGGGCCCCACCGGCGGACAGGAGAACGCGCAGTGGCAGGGATCGACAGCGAGCTCGCCGGCGAGCAGGAGGCCGTGGACGAGCGCTACGCCCGCCTCGACGCGCTCCGCGCGGCGACGCGCGAGCGGCTCGCGCACGTCCGCCGGACCGGGCCGTCGGGGTCGCCGCAGAACCGCAGCGAGCGCGACGCGTTCGCGACGCTGTACGAGGACCGCGTGGCGCAGCTCGAGGCCGTCGAGGAGCGGCTCGTGTTCGGGCGGCTCGACCTCGAGGGCGGGTCCAGGCGGTACATCGGCCGGCTCGGCCTGACGGACGAGGAGCAGACCCAGCTCCTCACGGACTGGCGTGCGCCGGCCGCGCAGGCGTTCTACCGGGCGACCGCAGCGCACCCGGACGGCGTCGTGCTGCGCCGGCACGTCGTCACCCACGGCCGCACCGTCACAGGCGTCGAGGACGAGGTGCTCGACCTCGACCTGCTCGAGGACGAGGGCGACGCCCGGCTGTCGGGCCTCTCGGGCGAGGGCGCCCTGCTCGCGGGGCTCGCCGCCGGCCGCACGGGCCGCATGGGTGACATCGTCGCGACCATCCAGGCCGAGCAGGACGCGATCATCCGGTCCGAGCTCGGCGGCGCGCTCGTCGTCCAGGGCGGTCCGGGCACCGGCAAGACGGCCGTCGCGCTGCACCGTGCCGCGTACCTGCTCTACGCCCACCGGCGGCTCCTGGAGCGCTCGGGCGTGCTGCTCGTCGGTCCGAGCCGCACGTTCCTGCGGTACATCGACCAGGTGCTGCCGTCCCTCGGCGAGACCGGCGTCGTCACCAGCACGATCGCCGAGCTGTTTCCCGGCATCGTCGCGACCGCCGACGAGGACGAGGCCGTCGCCGAGCTCAAGGGCCGCGCCCTCATGGCCGACGTCGTGGCGCGCGCGGTGCACGACCGTCAGCGGGTGCCCGCGCAGCCCACCCGCATCCGGGTCGACGGGCGCACCGTCGTCGTCCGGCCGCAGGACGTCGCCCAGGCGATCGCCCGGGCCCGGCGCAACCACAAGCCGCACAACCTCGCGCGCGTCGGCTTCGTGCGTGACATGCTCGCGCGTCTCGCGGACCAGTACGTGAGCCAGCTGCAGTTCGAGGTGCCGGCCGACGAGCGGGGCGAGATCGTCGAGGAGCTGCGGACCACCCGTGAGGTGCGCATCGCGCTCAACCTCGCGTGGATGCCGCTGACCCCCGAGAAGCTGATCTCCGACCTGTGGTCCAAGCCGGCGCGCCTGGAGTCGGCCGCCCGGGGCCTGTCCCCCGCGCAGCGCGCGATGCTCGAGCGGCCCGCGGACGCGCCGTGGACCCCCGCCGACGTCCCGCTGCTCGACGAGGCCGCCGAGCTGCTCGGCGAGGACGACCAGGCCGCCCGGGCGCAGGCACGCGCCGCCGCCGAGCGCCGGCAGTCCGAGCTGGAGTACGCCCGGCAGGTGCTCGCGTCGACCGGCAGCGGCGCCCTCGTGTCGGCCGAGATGCTCGCCGACCGGTTCGCGTCGTCCGGCCCGAGCCTCACGACAGCCGAGCGCGCCGCCGCCGACCGGACGTGGACGTACGGGCACGTCGTCGTCGACGAGGCACAGGAGCTGTCCGCCATGGCGTGGCGGAGCCTGCTGCGCCGCGTCCCGACCCGCTCGCTCACGATCGTCGGGGACGTCGCGCAGACGACCGCCGCCGCGGGTGCCCGCGACTGGGCGCGCATGCTCGACCCGGTGATGCGCTCGACCTGGCGGCTGTCGGAGCTCACGGTCAACTACCGGACGCCCGCCGCCGTGGCCGACGCCGCGCGGCGTGTGGCCGTCGCGGCCGGGCTCCCCGTGAGCCCGCTCACGTCGGCTCGCGAGGTGCCCGACGCGCTCGTCGTCGAGGAGGTGCCCGCCGACGGGCTGGCCGTCGCGGCGACCAGGCGGGCCGAGAAGTCGGCGACCGAGGTGCGGGACGCCACGGGCGCCGGCCGCGTGGCGCTCATCGCCCCCGCCGCGCGCATCGCCGGGCTCGCGCAGGTGCTCGCCGACGCGGGGGTCCAGGCCGTCGTCGGCTCCACGTCGTCCGCCGCCGACCTCGACGCGACGCTCGTCCTGCTGACACCGAAGGAGGCCAAGGGGCTCGAGTTCGACGTCGTCGTGCTCGTGGAGCCCGCGGAGGTGCTCGCCGCGAGCGCCGGCGACCTGTATGTCGCGATGACCCGACCCACGCGCAGCCTGCACGTGCTCCACTCGGCGCCGCTGCCCGCCGGTCTGGCCTGAGACGGCTGTCCGAGGGCCGGACCGTCCTGGGTTCCGGCCCAGGAGGGGCGCACCATAGGGACGTGCTGAAAGCCCTCTTGCTGGAGAACCTCCACCCCCAGGCCCGCGAGATCCTCGAGACCGCCGGGTTCGACGTGACGACCCGCACGGGCGCGCTCGACGAGTCCGAGCTCATCGAGGCGCTCGACGGGGTGCACCTCCTCGGCATCCGCTCCAAGACGCACGTCACGTCCCACGTGCTCGAGAACGCGCCCGACCTCGTGGCGATCGGCGCGTACTGCATCGGCACCAACCAGATCGACCTCGCGACCGCCGCGTCGCGCGGTGTGGCCACGTTCAACGCGCCGTTCTCGAACACGCGCTCCGTGGTCGAGATCGCGATCGCCGACATCATCGCGCTCACGCGCCGGCTCACCGAGTTCGACAAGGCGATGCACGACGGCGTCTGGAACAAGTCGGCGACCGGTGCGCACGAGGTCCGCGGGCGCACGCTCGGCATCATCGGGTACGGCAACATCGGCACCCAGCTGTCGGTGCTCGCGGAGAACCTCGGCATGTCCGTCGTGTTCTACGACACCGCGGAGAAGCTCGCGCTCGGCAACGCCCGTCGCATGCACACGCTCGACGAGCTGCTCGAGACGGCCGACGTCGTGACGCTGCACGTCGACGGCCGCAGCGGCAACGCGGGCCTGTTCGGCGCGAAGCAGATCGCCCGCATGCGCCCCGGCTCGGTGCTGCTCAACCTGTCGCGCGGGTTCGTCGTGGACCCGGCCGCGGTGCGCGACGCGATCGTCTCGGGCCACCTCAGCGGTGCCGCGATCGACGTCTTCCCGGTCGAGCCGAAGCGCAAGGGCGACCCGTTCGAGTCCCCGCTGCGCGGCCTCCCGAACGTCATCCTCACGCCGCACACCGGCGGCTCGACCGAGGAGGCGCAGGAGGCGATCGGCCAGTTCGTGTCGCAGAAGGTGCGCGACTACCTGGCGACCGGCTCGACGACGCTGTCGGTCAACGTGCCCAACGTGGCGCTCGACCAGCCGCCGGGCGTGCACCGCCTCGCCTACCTGCACCGCAACGTGCCGGGCGTCCTCGCCGCGGTCAACGCGACGCTCGCGGAGCACGGCGTCAACATCGAGGGCCAGCTCCTCGCGACGCACGGCGAGCTCGGCTACGTGGTCACGGACGCCGGGTCGCCGGTCGACGCCGCCGTGGTCGAGGCACTGTCGTCGCGGCCCGAGTCGGTCCGGCTGCGCCTGCTGTCCTGACCGCCTGACACGCGGAACGCCCCCTGCCTCGGTGCGAGGCAGGGGGCGTTCGTCGTCGTGAGGTCAGGCGGACCCGCTCTTGCGCTGGAACCGGCGCTGGGCCGGACCCGAGGTCTCGGACCCGTGCACCTGACCGGTGTTCACGGAACCGTCGGCGGTCCGGTGCTGCGTGGACTTCTTGCGCTCCAGCGCCTCCCGGAACTTCGCCTTCGTGTCCTCGGTCACCGCCCCGGCGGTGCTCTCGTCGTTCGCCATGGGCGTCTCCTCCTGTGGGGTGCTCGGTGCTGAGGGCGTCGTCGGCCCCGACGGCCAGCCTGACCGACGCGGCGCGAGGGCGCCAGGGGAATGCTCCCACCCGCGGACGGGTCCTCGGACCACCGGCTCGGCGCGGGCGGCCGTCGACTGGCGCGTCCCGTCCGCGACGGTCCGGCCGGGTACGGTCGCCCGGTGAGCACACTGCCCCACCGACGGTCGCCGTCCGGGCTGTCGCTGCCCGTCGTGTCCTTCGGGCTCTGGCAGAACTTCGGCTCGGGGACGTCGTTCGACGACCAGCGGCGCCTCGTGCTGCACGCCGTGGACCGCGGTGTCGTGCACCTCGACCTCGCGAACAACTACGGACCCCCGCCGTTCGCGGCGGAGGAGTCCATGGGCCGGTTGCTGGGTCGCGAGCTGCGTGGCCGCCGCGACGAGCTGCTGCTGACGACGAAGGCGGGCTACCGGGCGTGGCCAGGGCCGTACGGCGAGTTCGGGTCCGCGAAGTACCTGCGGGCATCGCTCGACGAGTCGCTGCGGCGGCTCGGCGTGGACACGGTCGACGTGTTCTACAGCCACCGCTTCGACGGCGCGACGCCGCTCGAGGAGACCGTGGGGGCGCTCGCGCAGGCCGTGCGGTCCGGCAAGGCGCGGCAGGTCGGGATCTCGTCGTACTCCGCCGAGCGGACCGTCGAGGCGTTGCGGGTCGCCGACCGGGTCGGGGTCCCGCTCGTCGTGCATCAGGTCGCGTACTCGCTGCTCAACCGCTGGGTCGAGCGACCGGGACCGGACGGGCGGTCCCTGCTCGACGTCGCCGCGCAGGCCGGGATGGCCGTCGTCGCGTTCTCGCCGCTCGGCCAGGGCATGCTCACCGGACGCTACCTGGCGGGCGTGCCTGCCGACTCGCGCGCCGCTCGCGGTGGGCCGTTGCGACCGGAGTGGCTGACCGACGAGGTGCTCGGGCACGTGCGAGCACTCGACGCGATCGCCCGCGGGGGCGGCCGGACGCTGCCCCGTCTCGCTCTCGCCTGGGTCCTGCGCGACGCCCGCATCACGTCCGTGCTCGTGGGAGCGCGGACGGTCGAGCAGCTCGACGAGAGCCTCGCCGTCGCCTCCGACCCGCCGCTGTCCGCCGACGAGCTCCGCGCGATCGAGCCGCACGCCGTCGAGGCGGGCATCAACCTGTGGGGGCCGCGGTCGAGCGACCGGTGACCGCGGCCCCGCCGCCCGTCAGGCCTGCACCGGCAGATGCCTGGCCCACCAGGCCAGCACGTGGTCGAAACGCTGCTTGCGGTGCCGCGGCCGACCCGACCGGGTCAGCTCGTGCCCCTCGCCGGGGAACAGCAGAAGCTCGGCCTCCACCCCCCGACGCTTGAGCTCGACGAACCACCGCTGCCCCTGCTCGACCGGGCACCGCCAGTCCTGCTCGGAGTGGATGACGAGCGTCGGTGTCCGCACGGCATCGACGTGCGCCATCGGGGACTGCGCGGCGAGCGCCGCAGCGCCGTCGGCGTCCCGGTCGTCGCCGAGGTAGGCCAGCCCGAAGAACCAGCCGATGTCGCTCGACCCGACGAAGCTCACGGGGTCGAGGAAGCCGCGCTCGACGATCGCGCCGACGAACCGGTCCGTGCGCGTCGTCAGCCACGCGGTCATGTACCCGCCGTACGAGCCGCCCATGACGCCGACACGGTCGCCGTCGAGCGCCGGGTCCGTCAACGCGGCGTCGAGCAGCGCGAGGACGTCGTCCGTGTCGACCGTGCCGAACGCGCCCCGGATCGCCGCCCCGTGCGCATGCCCGTAGCCGGACGAGCCCCGCGGGTTGCCGAGCACGACCGCGTACCCGGCCTCGGCCAGCACCTGCACCTCGTCGAACAGCGCGTGCGTGTACTGCGCGAACGGGCCGCCGTGGACCATGAGGACCGTCGGGTGGGGACCGGCACCGAAACGCTCCGGGTCAGGCTGCACGACCCAGCCGTGCACCGGGTACCCGTCCGGGGCGGTCGCCGTGAGCTCGGCGGGGACCCGCACGCGACCCGTCGCGACGAGCGGCGCCGACAGGTCGGTGAGCACCCGGCTCGCACCGGTGCCGAGGTCGACCTCGACCAGGTCGCCCGACGTCGTCGGACCAGCCGCCGTGACGACGGCCCGGCGACCGTCCGCCGTCACCGCGACGCCCTGCACGACATGCGTCCCGGCCAGCACCGGGACCAGCGCGCCGAGCTCGTCGAGCCGGAGCAGGTGCACGGCGCCACGGTGCTCACCGGCGACGAGCGGCGAGCCTTCGGCCTCGACGAGCACGGACCCGACGAGGCTCACCGACTCCGCGTCCGTGAGCCGCTCGGGAGCGCTCACCGGGTTGCCCCTCCCGTCGAGGACCAGCCGGAACAGTCCGGCCTGCGCGGCGACGAAGTCGAGCCCCGACGGACCGAGGTCGGTCGCGACGAGCCACACGGTGCTGCCGTCCGTCGACGGGAGCGCGACGTGGACGTCGAGGGTGCTGCCCGCGTCGGCGTCCGTGAGCGGACGCGGCGCTGCCGGCTCGCCGGTTGGCCGTGCATCGACGAGGACCGCATCGGCACGCAGGTCGGACTCGCGGGACGCGTGCCGGGCCGCCGTCACCACGAGTGCCTCACCCGACGGGAGCCACCGCGCCTCACCGACCTCCAGGTCACCGGCAGTCAGCGCGACGGGCCGGGGCGGCTCGGCGCCGATCAGGTCCCCGGTCGGCACGTCCAGCACGAACAGGTGCTTCGGGCGGTCCCTGACGAAGCCGAGGTCGTCCGCCCGGTACCGCAGCTCGGTGATGTGGCGCGGTGGCTCGCCCGACGGGTCGCCGTCGGGCTCGTACCGGCCCTCGTCGGGGACCCGGGCGAGGAACGCCAGGCGCGTCCCGTCCGGCGAGAAGCGCGGCGCCGCCGCACCCAGCGGGGCGTCCGTGAGCCGCACCGGCTCACCGCCCGTCGCCTCGACGACGTACACCTGCGGCTTACCCTTCGGCTCCGCGCGGCAGAACGCGACCCACCGCCCGTCCGGCGAGACGACCGGCGACGTGTCACGGTGCCCGCGCGTGAACGGCGTCGGCGCCGCGGGGCCGTCCGCGGTCAGCGGCACGGTCCAGAGCTGGCCGACGTACTCGTCGGCCTCGAGGTCGGGATGGGTCACCGACACGATCGCCGCGCTCCCGTCGGGGAGGACGGCGGCGGTGCCGGGGACACGGAGCAGGGACAGGTCGTCAGGGATCACCCGACGAACCTACGTCGCCGAGGATGCTCCCGGGGTGACCGCGGCCTCGTCGGCGACCGCGTCCTGGCCGCCTCGTCCGGCCTCCTCGCGGTCCGCACGCAGGACGGTGATCGCCGCCTCGAAGTCCTCGAGGGAGTCGAAGGCCTGGTACACGCTCGCGAACCGGAGATAGGCGACCTCGTCGAGCTCTCGCAGCGGGCCCAGGATCGCGAGGCCGATCTCGTACGCGTCGATCTCGGCCGAGCCCGACGAGCGGAGCGTCTCCTCGACCCGCTGCGCCAGCAGCGCAAGGTCGTCCTCGCTCACGGGTCGGCCCTGGCACGCCTTGCGGACGCCTCCGGCGATCTTCTCGCGGCTGAACGGCTCGGTGACGCCGGACCGCTTGACGACGGACAGGCTCGCCGTCTCGACCGTCGTGAACCGCCGGTTGCACTGCGGGCACTGACGGCGTCGGCGGATGGAGGAGCCGTCGTCGGACGTGCGGGAGTCGACCACCCGGGAGTCCGGGTGTCGGCAGAACGGACAGTGCACCGCGAACCCCTTCGAGCAGACCCGACGACGCAGGACCGCGCTCGCCGTGGACGTCCAGGCGACGCTAGGCCACCGTGTTCTCCGCATGCAAGGCGACGCGTGCGGACGTGCCGGAGAGGTCGCGCGGGCAGCTCGGGGGCGGCCGCGCACGGCGGCCGCCCCCGACGAGGACGCCCCCGTCCTCGCGGCGCTGCCGACTCGCCTCGGCCACGCCCGGTGCTGCGGTGGCCGTCGGTGCTCGCGCACCGGCGTCCCGCTCCTCAGACGAGCCCCCCAGCCCGCCTAGTGAGGTAAGGCTAACCTAGCCGCCGCCCAGGTAGCTGGTCAACCGACCGCCGCCCACTCCGCCGGGCGCGCCCTGCACACCACCCCATCGGGCGCAGATGACCGTCACCCAACTCATGTCAGGACGTCGGGATGACGATGGACTGACCCGCCATGAGGCCACCACTGGGCAGCCGGTTGAGCTCGACGAGATGCAGGACGACGTCGCGGACATCCTCCTCCGGGCCGGCGACCTGGCGTGCGATGTCCCACAGCGTCTCCCCCGGCTGAACGACGTGCCGCACCACCTCGACGGCACCGGTCGGTCCGTCCGCGGAGGCCCGGTCGGCCTGCATGAGCGCGAGACCGACGCCGACCACGAGCAGCACGATCACGAGCAGGACGCGACGGCCGCGTGCCGTGAGCCGCAGCGGCGCCTCGTCCGACGGTGCGGCCGAGCGCGCACGACGCACCGCGCCGCCCGGGAGGGCCGGGAGGGCCGGGAGGGCCGAGGCGGGCACCCGGACGCCCCGGGGCTGGGTCATCACCAGTGCAGTCATCGTGGCTCGCTCCCTCTTCCGGTCCGGCAGGTGCCGGCTCATCCGCTGTCGCCCGGCCTGTCAGCCGAGATGCTTTCGAACGGGTGTTCTACGAACGCCTGTACGAGTTCTACCAGCACCCGCCGACACGTGTCGAGATCTGATCGAACAGATGTTTGATCTGGACGCTCGTGATCCCTAGGCTTGCGGTGCGAGCACAGCCCACCACCGACCACTGACACGACCGTGACCGGGGCGGGTGGCCCGCAGGGCGACCAGCCCGAGGAGCCGCGACCGCGGCTCGCAGGAACGGGACGCGGGTGCCACGTCGAGGCCCCGACGAAGGAGGGTGCAGTGGCGGACACACGGGACACGTCCCCGCGCGAGACTGACCTGGCGACCGTCCACGCGCTGCCGGACGGCGCGCAGGGACCCGACGGGCTCACGGCGCGCCAGCGGCTCGTGCTCGACACCATCCGGTCGTCGGTCGAGTCCCGCGGGTACCCGCCGAGCATGCGCGAGATCGGCGAGGCGGTCGGACTGACCAGCCCGTCGAGCGTCAAGCACCAGCTCATGGCCCTCGAGCGCAAGGGCTACCTGCGGCGCGACCCGAACCGCCCGCGCGCCATCGAGGTCGTGCACCCCGACGACTCGCGCGGCGTCGGCGCCTGGACCGCGCCCGACGACTCGCGCCCCGCCTTCGCGGGCGCCGACGGTGACGAGTCCGTCCCGACGCCGTCCTACGTGCCCGTCGTGGGTCGCATCGCCGCCGGCGGCCCGATCCTCGCGGAGCAGGTCGTCGAGGACGTGTTCCCGCTCCCCCGCCAGCTCGTCGGCGACGGCGAGCTCTTCCTGCTCAAGGTGAGCGGCGACTCGATGATCGACGCCGCCATCTGCGACGGGGACTGGGTCGTCGTGCGGCGTCAGCCCGTCGCGGAGAACGGTGAGATCGTCGCCGCGATGATCGACGGCGAGGCGACCGTCAAGACGTTCAAGCGCACGGACGGGCACATCTGGCTGCTCCCGCACAACCCGGCGTACGCGCCGATCCCGGGCGACGACGCCACCGTGCTCGGCCGTGTCGTGAGCGTGCTGCGCAGCCTCTGACCGGTCCGATCGCCCCGGGTGCCGCGTCGCGCGTGCACCCGGGGACGGCTCGGGTCAGGCTGTCGTCGAGAGGCCTGACGCGAGCCAGGCCGGATCGGAGCCACGATGCCTGGACGCGTGCGCGATCCCGGCTGGCGTGCGACGAGCACCGGCGCGCCGGCGGTCCAGCCCGTCGGTCAGCGGGGCACTCGGGGCGCGGCGCAGGAGGCGCCCCTCGACACGTGGACCGTGCGGGCGCTGCGGCACGAGGCTGCGCGCCGTGGGATCCGCGGTCGGTCGCACATGCGGCGACCCGAGCTCGTGGAGGCGCTCCGGAAGGCCGGAGTCCGGGGCCGGGACCAGACCGCCGAACGGGCAGGGACCGGCCCGCGGAACTGGCCTGAACCCGTCCGCTGATCGGGCCCGGGCCCGCTCGCCGAAAGAGCCCGGACCCGCTCGGCGAACGGGTCCGAGCCCGCGTCGGATCAGAGGCCGAACTGCTGGGCGACCGAGCGCAGCGCGTCCGCCGAACGGCGCAGGCCCGCGAGCTCGTCGACGGACATCGGGACCGCGAGCCGGTCTCCGACGCCCTGCGCGCCGACGATGGCGGGCACCGACAGGCACACGTCGCTGATGCCGTAGAAGTCGTCGAGCAGCGACGACACCGGAAGGATGCGGCGCTCGTCGTTGAGGATCGCCTCGATGATCCGCGACCCGGCGAGTGCGACCGCGTAGTTCGTCGCCCCCTTGCCCTCGATGATGCGGTAGGCGGACTCGACGACCTCGCGCGCGATGTCGTCGCGCACCTGCGCGGTGAGGGGCCCGTGCTCGCCGAGCCCGTTCCACTCGAGCAGCGGGACGGAGCCGATGCTCGCGGAGCTCCACAGCGGGAGCTCGCTGTCGCCGTGCTCGCCGGCGATGTAGGCGTGCACGTTCTGCACCGCGACGCCCGTCTGCTGCGCGATGAGATACCGCAGCCGCGACGAGTCGAGCACGGTGCCCGAGCCGAACAGCTGCGTGGGCGGGAGCCCGGACAGCTTCAGTGCCGCGTAGGTGACGATGTCGACCGGGTTGGTGACCATGACGTACACGGCGTCGGGTGCCACCTCGACGAGCGACGGCAGCACCTTGCGGACGAGCGAGATGGTCGCCTCGGCGAGGTCCATGCGCGTCTGGCCGGGCTTCTGCTTGGCTCCGGCGGTGAACATGACGACGTCCGCGTCGGCGCACACGGCGATGTCGTCGGAGCCGACGACCTCCGCCATCGGCATGAACTGGATGCCGTGACCGAGGTCGAGGACCTCGGCGTTCACCTTCGCGCTGTTGATGTCGTACAGCGCGACGGTCCGGGCGGCCCCGCGCATGAGCGCGGCGTACGCCATCGTCGAGCCCACCGCACCCGCACCCACGATCGCGAGCTTGGACGTGCGGCGGTGCGGCGTCGACGGCGCGAGCTGCTCGTCGTCGCTGTCGCGGCTCTCGGTCATGCACCCTCCTCGGTTCGCACGCGCGCACCCGGCGGTGTCGGCGTGGCCGGCGCCCGGAGGCCCGACACCGTCGAGGCTAGTCGGAGGCGGCCAGACGCCGCAGCGCCTGCTCGGCGACGTCGCGGTCCGTCGTGCGCCAGAAGTCCGGGAGCGACGCCGCGAGGTACTCGCCGTACCGCGCGGTCGACAGGCGCGGGTCGAGGACGGCGACGACGCCGCGGTCCTCGACGGTGCGGATGAGCCGCCCGGCGCCCTGGGCGAGCAGCAGGGCCGCATGGGTCGCGGACACCGCCATGAAGCCGTTGCCGCCCGCGGACGCGACCGCCTCCGAGCGGGCGGACCGCACGGGGTCGTCGGGGCGCGGGAACGGGATCCGGTCGATGAGGACGAGCCGGCACGCCGGTCCGGGCACGTCGACGCCCTGCCAGAGCGAGAGCGTCCCGAACAGGCAGGTGGGCTCGTCCGCGGCGAAGCGGGAGACGAGCGTCGGCAGCTGGTCGTCGCCCTGCAGCAGCACGGGGACGTCGAGCCGGTCACGCATGGCCGCAGCCGCGGCGATCGCCGCGCGGCGGGAGGAGAACAGGCCGAGCGTCCGGCCGCCCGCGGCGGTGACGAGCGCCTCGATCTCGTCGAGCTGGGCGTCGGTCGCGGGCTCACGGCCGGGCGGCGGCAGGCGTCGGGCGACGTAGAGGATGCCCTGGCGCGGGTAGTCGAAGGGGCTGCCCACGTCGAGCCCGACCCACGGCGTGCCCGTCGCCTCGGCCTTCTCGGGCACCGCCGCGGCGTCCCCCTCCTCGGGCGCGAGCGACCGCGGTCCGACGGGCTCGGCATCGGGCCGGACCTCCAGCCCGACCGCACGCGCCACCGGGTCGAACGAGCCGCCGAGGGCGAGGGTCGCGGACGTGAGGACCCCGGAGCGCCCGGCGAGGAGGTTCGTGCGGATGAGCCCGTTGACTGCGAGGGGTGCGGCGTGCAGCCGGGTCTGCACCGAGCCGCGCCGGTCCTCGGTGCGGGCGCACCACAGCACGGTGTGCCGGTTGTCCTCGGGGTCGGCCGCCATGCGCTCCGCGACCTCGAACAGCGCCAGCATCGCGGACGAGGCCATCTTGATGCCGCCGTCGCCGGACGCCTGCTTGGCGCCGGACGACGTGTCGGGCTTGAGGACGCTGAGCAGCGTGCGGGACGCGTCACGGACGGCGGCGACGGCATCGCGCGCCGCGTCCGGGAGGCCCTGCGGGAACCGTCCCTCGGGGAGCTCGAGGAGAACCGCGGCGAGCGCCTGGGCGGCCGAGTCGAGGTCCGTCGTGGGCACCCCGCCGTACCGGCGTGCGAGCCGTGCGGCGTGCTCGATGCTGCCGAGCGACAGGTCGGACGTGGCCTGCGCGGTGACGCGGTCGGTGAGCTCGTGGGCCTCGTCGACGACGAGCACCTCGTGCTCGGGGAGGACGCCCGGCGAGCCGGACGCGGCGATCCCGAGCATCGCGTGGTTGGTGACGACGACGTCCGCCTCACGGGCCGCGGCGCGAGCACGCTCCGGGAAGCACTCGTCGAGCATCGGGCACTTGGAGCCGAGGCACTCGAGCGACGTCACGGACACCTGCCGCCACGCCCGGTCGCTGACGCCGGGCACCAGGTCGTCACGATCGCCCGTCTCGGTCTGGTCCGCCCACTCCCGCAGGCGCACCACCTGGTCGCCGAGCGACTCGCCCGCGCCCGCCTTCCCGGAACCGCCGAGGGCGGGGTGCTCGGCGGCGCCCGCGTGCTCGCCGAGGTCGAACAACGTCCCGGCGTCGTCCTCCGGGTAGCCGCCCGCCACCTTGTGCACGCAGACGTAGTTGTGCCAGCCCTTGAGGAGCGCGATCCGGGGCGGCCGCGGCAGCCTCGGCGCGAGCGCGTCGGCCACGAGCGGCAGGTCGCGCGTGATCACCTGGCGCTGCAGCGCGAGCGTCGCGGTCGAGACGACGACCTTCTCGTCGGCGACGACCGCGTGCCGCACAGCCGGTACGAGGTAGCCGAGGGACTTCCCGGTGCCGGTGCCGGCCTGCACGAGCAGGTGCTCACCGGTCTCCAGGGCGTGCGCCACGGCGACAGCCATCTGGTGCTGGCCGTCCCGGCGGGTGCCGCCGAGGACACCGACCGCGACGTCGAGGAGGTCGTCGACGGACGGGTCGGTCGCAGGCACCGCGTCAGCCTAGTGCGCGGTGCGACGCGTCCCGACCGGCTCTCGGTCGCCTGTCAGGCACGCGGCTGGGCGGCCGCCTCGAGCTCGGCCGCGAGCCCCGCGTCGACCCGCGCGCGCAGCGCCGTGCCGTGCGCGACGTGCTCCTCGGACTCGATGTCGCCGTGCTCGTGGACGCGGCTGACCAGGTCGCCACGGTGGTACGGCACGACCACGTCGACCGCGACACCGGGCCGCGGCAGCTGGTCCGCGACGAGCGCCTGGAGCTCCTCGATGCCCTCACCGGTGTGCGCCGAGACGACCACCGAGTGGACCTCGCGGGACCGCAGCCGAGCGATGGCCTCGGCGGACGCCATGTCGGCCTTGTTCAGCACGATGATCTCGGGCACGTCCATCGCGCCGGGGATGTCGGCGAACACGTGGCGGACGGCCGCGATCTGCCCCTCGGGGTCGGGGTGCGACGCGTCGACGACGTGCAGGATCAGGTCGGCGTCGGCGACCTCCTCGAGCGTCGACCGGAACGCCTCGACGAGCTGGTGCGGCAGGGCGCGCACGAATCCGACCGTGTCCGCGAGCGTGTACACCCGGCCGTCGGTGGTCTCGGCGCGCCGGACCGTCGGGTCCAGCGTCGCGAACAACGCGTTCTCGACGAGCACGCCGGCGTTCGTCAGCCGGTTGAGCAGCGACGACTTGCCCGCGTTGGTGTAGCCCGCGATCGCGACCGACGGGATCGCGTGCTTCTTGCGCGACGCCCGCTTGGTGAGGCGCGCGGGCTCCATCGCGGCGATCTCCCGACGCAGCTTCGCCATGCGGTTGCGGATCCGACGCCGGTCGAGCTCGATCTTCGTCTCACCGGGACCGCGCGACCCCATGCCCGCACCGGCGCCGCCGACCTGGCCACCGGCCTGCCGCGACATCGACTCGCCCCACCCGCGCAGGCGCGGGAGCAGGTACTCGAGCTGGGCGAGCTCGACCTGCGCCTTGCCCTCCCGGGACTTGGCGTGCTGGGCGAAGATGTCGAGGATCAGCGCCGTCCGGTCGACGACCTTGACCCGCACGATGTCCTCCAGCGCGCGGCGCTGGGACGGCGCGAGCTCGCCGTCGACCACGACCGTGTCGGCGCCGGCCGAGGCCACGAGCTGCGCGAGCTCGGCCGCCTTGCCCGAACCGAGGTACGTGCCGGGGTCGGGCGTGCGGCGCTTCTGCAGGAGGCCGTCGAGCACCTCGGAGCCGGCCGTCTCGGCGAGCGCGGCGAGCTCGCGCAGGGAGATCTCGGCGTCCTCCGCGGAACCCTGGCCGAACAGGCCCACGAGCACGACCTTCTCGAGCCGCAGCTGCCGGTACTCGACCTCGGTGACGTCCTCGAGCTCGGTCGACAGGCCCGCCACGCGGCGCAGCGACGTGCGCTCCTCGAGGTCGAGCTGGTCCCCGTCGTACGACGAGTGCACCGTGGCTCCGTCGTGGACCGCCGTGCCTGCCCGGGCGAGCACGCGCGCGACGACGTCGTCGGCCACCTCCTGCGGCGTCCGGGCCGGCACGACGGCCTCGGTCTCGCGGGTGGTGTGCTGCGGGTCGTTCACGCGGTTCCTCTCGTCCAGGGGTCACTCCAGGGTCGCACGCGGGCCGCCGACGGGCGACGCATTTCGCTCCCGGCCGAGCGCGCGAGCGGGTGCGGGCACGCGCTCGGGCACCCGGTAGGGTCGGCGCCGTGACCGGGCACGACCACTACTTCACCGCACAGCCCGCGTCCCCCGACGAGCGGCGCGCGATCACCGTCGAGCTGGCGGGCCGGACGCTGCAGGTCGAGACCGCAGGTGGGGTCTTCTCTCCCGACCACGTCGACCTCGGTACCCAGGTGCTGCTGCGTACCGTGCCCGCTCCCCCGTCGACCGGCGACCTGCTCGACCTCGGGTGCGGCTGGGGACCGGTCGCGCTGAGCCTGGCGCTCGCCTCACCGCACGCACGGGTCTGGGCGGTCGACGTGAACGAGCGCGCGCTCGACCTCGTGCGTCGCAACGCCGAGCGCGTCGGCGCGTCGAACGTCGTGGCCGCGCTGCCCGACGACGTCCCGGACGACGTCCGGTTCGCCGCGCTCTGGTCGAACCCGCCCATCCGCGTCGGCAAGGAGGCGCTGCACGCGCTGCTGCTGCGCTGGCTGCCCCGGCGGGCGCCCGGCGGCGAGGCGCACCTCGTCGTCGGGAAGAACCTCGGCGCCGACTCGCTGCAGCGCTGGCTCGCGGAGCAGCTCGGGCCGACGTCGAGCGTGGACCGGACCGCGAGCGCGAAGGGGTTCCGCGTCCTGACGGTCCGGGACCGCTGACGACCGTCCACGGAGGACGGCGGGCGACGACTGACCATGCGCCGCCGCCGGCGAGGTCCCGGTCAGGCCGGGTCACCGGGCCGTGCGTCAGCCGCCGGCGACTGCGATCGCCGCGCGGACCTGCGCGAGGGTCGGGGTGCCCGTCGCCCGGCGCCGCACGGCACCCGTGGCGTCGAGGACGAGGACCGTGGGCGTGCTGTCGATGCCGAGCCGCTCCCCCAGCTCCAGGTGCCGTGCGACGTCGAGGTCCACGAACGCGACGTCCTGCGTGGTCGCGACAGCCCGTTCGACGACGAGCCGGGTGGCCCGGCACGGTGCGCAGAACGCGCTGGAGAACTCGACGACGGTCGCCCGGGCGCCGAGGGGCGCACCGAGGTCCGCCGCGGTGAGCTCCACCGACATCAACGCCCGGCGGCGAGGGCCGTCAGGTCGACGGTCGCGTCGGCGACGAGGACGGCGGGACCGGCCAGCTCGACGTGCCCGTCGGGCAGCGCGGTGACGCGCACGGTGCCGCCGGGGACGTCGACGAGCCACTGGTCGGGCGCGCCCTGTCCCGCCCAGGTCCGGACGGCGAGCGCGGCCGCGCACGCACCCGTGCCGCACGAGCGGGTCTCGCCGACCCCCCGCTCGTGCACGCGCATCCGGACGCGGCCCACGACCGTGCCCTCGGGGGTGCGCTCCTCACCGAGCGGCACGACCAGCTCGACGTTCGTGCCGACGGGAGGGGTCGGGGTGACCACCGGGGCCCTGGTGAGGTCGGCGGCGGCCAGCTCGGCCTCGTCAGGCAGCGCCAGGACGGTGTGCGGGTTGCCGACGTCGATGCTGAGGGCCGCGCGCGCGACGGAGAGGCCCGCGACCTCGACGTCCGCGTCCGCGCCCGCCTCGACCGCGGCGGCGCCGCCGGGGACGGACCAGCGGCCCATGTCGACCGCGTACCAGACGTCGTCCGGGACCCCGGCGGGCACCGGCACCCGGCGGACCCGACGGACGCCGGCACGCGTGCCCAGCGCGAGCTCGCCGTCGGCGGCGTCCCACAGACCGAGGCGCTCCAGGTAGGCCGCGAACACCCGGACGCCGTTGCCGCACATTTCGGCGACCGAGCCGTCGGCGTTGCGGTAGTCCATGAACCAGGTGGCGGCGGGCTCCTCGGCGAGCACGGCGGCGCCCTCGGGGAGCCGCTCGCTCGCGACGATGCGGATCACGCCGTCACCGCCCAGGCCCGCGCGACGGTCCGCGAGCTCGCGCACCAGCGCGGCGCCGAGGTCGACGGCGCCGGCGCGGTCGTCGAGCAGCACGAAGTCGTTCTGCGTCCCGTGCCCCTTGGTGACCTGCAGCGTCGCCGAGGCGTGCACGGGCACCGGTGCGGCGTCCGTCGAGGTCGGTGCGACGGCAGAGGTCATGAGCCCAGACTACGTCGCGGTGCCGGGTCGTCCGTCGCGAGCCCGAGCCGGCCCGCGTCCGCCAGCGACACGAGTCCGAGGGCGCGTTCGACGAGGTCCGGGTCCTGCGCGTCGAGCCAGTGCACGCGCGGGTCGCGGCCGAACCAGCCCATCTGCTTGCGGGCGAGCCGGCGCGTGCCGGCCGTGATCGCCGCCCGGGTGTCGTCGGGGCTTGCCTCGCCGCGCAACATCGTGAGCACCTCGGCGTAGCCGACGGCACGGGACGCCGTGCGGCCCAGGCCCGCGGCCGCGAGCCGCTCGACCTCGTCGACGAGCCCCCGGCTCCACATCCGTCCGACCCGGCCCGCGACGCGTTCGTCGAGCACGGGCCGGTCGCAGTCGAGCCCGATCTGCACCGCGGGCACCTCGTAGACGTGCTGCGGCAGCGACGCCGAGTAGGGGCGGCCCGTGAGCTCGATGACCTCCAGCGCGCGCACGATGCGGCGGGCGTTGCGTGGGCCGATCCCCTCGGCCGCGACCGGGTCGACCGCCGCGAGCTCGGCGTGCAGCGCGCGCGACCCCTCGGCCTCGACGCGCTCCTCGAGCCGCGCGCGGACGTCCGGGTCGGTGCCGGGGAACTCCATGTGGTCGAGCAGCGAGCGGACGTACAGGCCGGACCCGCCGACAGCGACCGCGCGTCGGCCGCGGGCGTCGATGTCGCGGAGCGCGGCGCGGGCCCGCGCCTGGTAGTCCGCGACGGTCGCGTCCTCGTGCGGGTCGAGCACGTCGAGCAGGTGGTGCGGGACGCCCTCCCGCTCGTCGGGCGTGAGCTTGGCCGTGCCGATGTCCATGCCGCGGTACAGCTGCATCGCGTCCGTGTTGACGACCTCGCCGTCCAGCGCGTGCGCGAGGGCCAGCCCGAGGTCCGACTTGCCGGTCGCCGTCGGGCCGACGACCGCCACCACGAGCGTCACGGCGTCACTCGTCGGCGGGGTACTGCTCGTCGAGCGCCTGGAAGAACCCGAGCGACGCACCGAGGCCGCACCGGATGTGCAGGTCGAGCTGCGCGTCCGTGACGCCGTGCGTGTAGTCGACGCTGTGCTCGGTGTACACGCGCACGATGTCGTCCTCGACGCGGACGTAGATCTTCGGCCAGATGACGTTGTCCGCCCAGCCGTTCGCCGCGAACAGGACCGCGCCGAACTCGCTGCGCGGCAGCTCACGGGCCCAGCGGCCGCGGATCTGGAGCACCTCGCCGTCGTTGCCGAGCGAGAAGAAGCGGAACAGGTGCGCGTCCCACTGGCCGATGAGGTTGCCCTCGTCGTCCACGTGGTACGCGTCGCCGTGCTCGTCGAGCCGCGCTCCCACCCGGCTCATCACGAAGGGGCGGATCTCGTGCTCGGTGGCGTCGGTGGACATCGGGACCTCGTCGCTGGGGATCGTCTCGGGGGGCACCGAGAGGTTACCCGCCGCTCGCCGGGCCACCGGCCACGGACCACAGGGCCACGGCGTGCTGCGCGCCCGACGGGGTGCCGGCCGCGAGCAGCGTCGCCCGGACGTCCGCGTCGCCGACCGCGCCGAGCAGCACCTGCCACGGCGCCCGGCCGGTGACCGCGAGCTCCCCGGCCATCGCCGGGTCGATCGCTGCGAGGTCTGCCCGCGCGTGCGGTCCCCCGTCGGCGAGAGCGGCGAGCACGTGCTCGTCGAACGCCGGGGCCCGCGGGTCGTCGGCGAGCGGTGCGTCGGGCCCGTGCCGGCCGCTGCCCGACCCGACGACGACGAGCGAGACGTCGTCGTGCGCGACGAGAGCGCGACCACGAGCGGCGAGGTCGTCGGCGTCGGCGACCTCGAGCACCCGCAGCGGACCGCCCCAGCCTGCGCGGGCCAGCAGGTGCAGCGCGACGGCGGCCGGGACGCCGAGGCTCGGAGCGCCGTCCGCCGAATCACCGGGGCGCGGCGAGCCGTCGGGCGGCCCGCCGAGCGTGCGCTCCGGCACCGGCCAGCCGAGCATCGCGTCGGGGACGCCCGCGGCACCGAGCGAGCCGCGGACCGTCCCGGTGATCTCGGCGACCGCACGGCCGGGCGCGACGACGACGACCGTGCCCGCCCCGGCGACCGCTGCGGCGACCGCCCGGAGCGCCGCCTCCCGCAGGTCGGCGACCGGGTCGGCTGTCCCAGCGGCGCCGGGCACGAGCAGGGCGGTGTCGGGCACGAGGGCCGCGGCGACGAGCATGAGCCGACCGTAGCGGGCACCCCGGGCGGGCCCGGTCAGGCGACGCCGGGACCCGGGCGTGGGCGCCCCCCGGTAGTGTCGGCCCATGGCCTCGTTCGCCCGCCGTGCTCGTCGATGGATCGCGCGCCGACCGCGCGCGGCCTCGCGCGCCGTCGACCGGCGACCCGCGACCGCGCGCCGCGCCGAGCAGACCGACGACGAGCTGCACGACCAGGTCGCCGAGCTGCTGGCGCGCGAGCTCGGGGTCGCCGAGCCCGCCGAGGACGTGCCGACGCCGGTCAGCCCCGCCCGCATCGCGCGGTGGATGACGCAGAACCAGTTCAGCTACTTCGTCGACAACGACGGCGACCTCGGCGGCCTGTGGCGCGGACGGCTGTTCTACTTCTTCCTGTTCGGCGAGGAGGCCGAGATCCTGCAGGTGCGCGGGCAGTGGCACCGGGAGATCGCCATCGAGCGGCTCGAGGAGGTGCTCGACCTGTGCAACGAGTGGAACGCCGACCGCATCTGGCCCAAGGCCTACGTCCGCGTGCGTGACAACGGCCGCGTGCACGTCGTGTCGGAGGTCGCGACCGATCTCGAGCACGGCGCGACCGACGCGCAGCTCAGCCAGGTGCTGTTCTGCGGCCTCTCCACGGGCAGCATGTTCTTCGACGCGCTCGACGAGCGGTACCCCGACCCTGCCGGGACTGCGCCGTGAGGGGGGAGGTGCGATGAGCGGACCAGGCTGGCTGCTGCGCGTGCTCGGCGGGCTGCCGAAGCCGACCAAGCGGCCCTCGCCGGACGACGAGCCGCCGCGCCCGCTGTCGCGTGACCGGGTCGGCGACTACCTGCTGAGCCGGGGCTACCGGTTCGTGGTCGACGACGACGGCGACCTCACCGGGACGTGGGACGGGAGCCGGTTCTGGTTCCTGCTGCTCGGCGAGCAGAACGAGATCCTGCAGGTCCGGGGACGCTGGCACCGGTCCCTCCCCCTCGAGCAGCGCGCCGCCGTCGGCCTCGCGGTCAACGACTGGAACCGCGAGCGCATCTGGCCCAAGGCGTACGTGCGCGAGGAGGAGGGCGTGCTCGCGCTCTACAGCGAGGTGTCGTCCGACTTCGAGCCGGGCGCGACCGATCTGCAGCTCGCTCAGCTCGTCGCGTGCGGACTGGGCACGGGCGTGCAGATGTTCACGGCGCTCGACGGGCTGCTCCCCCGGGACGACGCACCGCCGGCGGACCTGCCCGACAACTGACGCATGCCGCGCGGCTGACCTGCCCGACAACTGACGTATGTCGCGCGGACGGGCCGGCCCGACGCCTGACGCACTCAGCGCACGCCGGCCGCCCGAGCGCCGGTGACGGCGCGTCGCAGCCGGGTGCGACGATGCACGAGCGGCGCGCGATCAGCGACGCGGGACGCCGAGGGTCGGCAGACCGAGGCTCACTGGTCCGGCCGGAGCGGCGCCGGTGCCGCATGCGTCGCTGCCGTGCGCGTGCTCGTCGCCCCCGCCCTGCCGGGCGTCCCAGGCGTCCCCTGCGCGCGTGCGCCGCACGGCGAACGTGCCGCCCGGCACGAGCGCCGAGTCCGCGACGAGGTGGTGCGGGGCGCCGTGGGTGACCTCGACGGTCACGAGATCGCCGGGCCGCGGCGCGTCGCCGTCCGCGAGCGTGGGCGGCAGCGCGAGGTGGACCAGACGGTTGTCCGCCGCCCGGCCCGAGAGCCGTTGGGTGGCGCCGTCCTTGCGACCCTCACCCTCGGCGAGCAGCACCTCGACCGTGCGGCCGACCTGCGCCTGGTTCTCCTCCAGGGAGATGCGCTCCTGCAGGGCGACCAGCCGCTCGTACCGCTCCTGCACGACGGCCTTGGGCAGCTGGTCGGGCAGGTCCGCCGCAGGCGTGCCAGGGCGCGGCGAGTACTGGAACGTGAACGCCGACGAGAAGCGCGACGCCTCGACGACGCGCAGCGTCTCCGCGAAGTCCTCCTCGGTCTCGCCCGGGAATCCGACGATGATGTCGGTCGTGATCGCCGCGTCGGGCATCGCGGCCCGGACCCGGTCGAGGATGCCGAGGAAACGGTCGGACCGGTAGGAGCGCCGCATGGCGCGCAGGACCCGGTCGGAACCCGACTGGAGCGGCATGTGCAGCTGCGGCATGACGGTCGGCGTCTCGGCCATCGCCTCGATGACGTCGTCCGTGAACGCGGCCGGGTGCGGCGACGTGAACCGCAGCCGCTCGAGCCCGTCGGCCGCGCCCGCGGCACGCAGCAGCTTGGCGAACGCCGCGCGGTCGCCGAACTCGACGCCGTACGAGTTGACGTTCTGGCCGAGCAGCGTGACCTCGATCGCGCCCTGGTCGACGATCGCCTGCACCTCGGCGAGGATCTCGCCCGGCCGACGGTCGCGCTCCTTGCCGCGCAGGTGCGGCACGATGCAGAACGTGCACGTGTTGTTGCAGCCGACGCTGATCGACACCCAGCCGGCGTAGACCGACTCGCGGCGGGTCGGCAGCGTCGACGGGAAGACCTGCAGCGACTCGGCGATCTCGACCTCGGCGCGCTGGTTGTGCCGGGCACGCTCCAGCAGCACCGGGAGCACGTCGAGGTTGTGCGTGCCGAACACGACGTCGACCCACGGGGCCCGGTCGACGATCCCCGCGCGGTCCTTCTGGGCCAGGCAGCCGCCGACCGCGATCTGCATGCCCGGACGCGCCCGCTTGGTGCCCGCCAGCCGGCCGAGGTTGCCGTACAGCTTGTCGGCCGCGTTCTCGCGTACCGCGCACGTGTTGATGACGATGACGTCGGCGTCCTCGGCCGCGGCGTCCGCCGGGCTCGCCGCGACGTACCCGGCCTGCTCCAGCATGCCGGCCATGTGCTCGGAGTCGTGCACGTTCATCTGGCAGCCGAGCGTCTTCACCACGTAGGTGCGCGCGATCGACGGCGCGCCGGTGCGCTCGTCGGGCCGGTCGGTCGTCGTGGTCCCGGTCTCGACGCGCTCGGCGCGGTCGAGGGCGGGCAGCGGCAGGGTCGTGGACATCACCGACAAGGGTACGACCCCGGCGCCGTGCCCCCTGGACCTGCGCGGCTTGACCTCGTCGTTGCACGACCGTGACCGATCGTGGTCGCATTTTCCGACAAACCACCCTAGGTTCGACGGATGGCGGACCTCGCACCCCCCGTATCGAGTCCGACCCCCGGCCCGGCCTCCGCGCAGGAGGACCGACCCGTGGGCGAGCCGCTCGTCGTCCTGCGCGACGTCGACAAGCACTTCGGCCCGCTGCACGTGCTCCAGCACATCGACCTCACCGTGCACCGCGGTGAGGTCGTCGTCATCATCGGGCCGTCCGGGTCCGGCAAGTCGACGCTGTGCCGCACGATCAACCGGCTCGAGACCATCGACTCCGGCACCATCACCGTCGACGGCAAGGAGCTCCCCGAGGAGGGACGCGAGCTCGCCCGGCTGCGCGCCGACGTCGGCATGGTGTTCCAGTCGTTCAACCTCTTCGCGCACCGGACCGTGCTCGACAACGTCACGCTCGGGCCGATCAAGGCGAAGGGCGTCAAGAGCTCGGTCGCCAAGGCGCGCGCCCGCGAGCTGCTCGACCGCGTCGGCGTCGGCGACCAGGCCGCGAAGCTGCCCGCCCAGCTGTCCGGCGGGCAGCAGCAGCGCGTCGCCATCGCCCGGGCGCTCGCGATGGACCCCAAGGTCATGCTGTTCGACGAGCCCACGTCCGCGCTCGACCCCGAGATGATCAACGAGGTCCTCGACGTCATGGTCGGCCTCGCCCGCGAGGGCATGACGATGCTCGTCGTCACGCACGAGATGGGCTTCGCCCGCAGCGCCGCGCACCGCGTCGTGTTCATGGACGGCGGGCAGATCGTCGAGGAGGCCGACCCCGACACGTTCTTCACCGCGCCCACCAGCAACCGCGCGCGGGACTTCCTGTCCAAGATCCTCACCCACTGAACCACCCCTGACCGACCCACGACAGCACGGATCGAGACACACCCCGAGAGAACTGCACCGACACCTCACCTGACACGAAGGGGGACGCACCAATGCGCACAGGAAGACTGGCCGTCGCACTGACCGCCGCCGCCATGCTGGCGCTCGCCGGCTGCTCGAGCGGGGGCGACAGCGGGGACGAGTCGACGGGCGAGAGCTCCGCCGACGTCACCGGCGGCGCCTCGGGCACCGTCCGGATCGGCATCAAGTTCGACCAGCCGGGCCTGGGCTTCCAGGACGGTGACGAGTACACCGGCTTCGACGTCGACGTCGCGAAGTACGTCGCCGGCAAGCTCGGCTACTCCGAGGACCAGATCGAGTGGGTCCAGGCCCCGTCCGCCCAGCGCGAGAACCTGCTGCAGACGGGCCAGGTCGACATGATCTTCGCGACGTACTCGATCACCGACAAGCGCAAGGAGGTCGTCTCCTTCGCCGGGCCCTACTTCGTCGCCGGGCAGGACCTGCTGGTCGCGGCCGACGACGACAGCATCAAGGGCCCCGAGGACCTCGAGGGCAAGAATCTGTGCTCCGTCACGGGGTCGACGTCCGCCCAGCGCATCAAGGACGAGTACGCAGCCGGCACGAACCTGCTCGAGCAGCCCGGGTACGCCGAGTGCGTCACCGCCCTGACGGCCGGGACCGTCGACGCCGTCACGACCGACGACATCATCCTCGCCGGCCTCGCGGCGGTGCCGGCGAACAAGGGCAAGGTCAAGGTCGTCGGGAACCCGTTCTCCGAGGAGAACTACGGCGTCGGCCTGCCGAAGGACACCGACAAGTGCCAGGACATCAACGACGCGATCACCGCGATGATCGACGACGGCACCTGGCAGGAGCTGCTCGACAAGAACGTCGGCGCCTCCGGCTACAAGGCCAACGCGGACCTCAACCCGCCGACGCCCGCCGCGTGCGGCTGACCTGACGCCGGCCGGGGCGGCTCGACGACCCGTCGGACCGCCCCGGCCACCGTGCGAGCGCCGCCCCGCACCCCCGACCCGCACCCCCGACCCGCACCCCGACCCGCAAGGAGAGCCGGTGGACGACGGCTACCTCAGCCAGTACCTGTCGTTGTTCGACGAGTTCGACGTGGCCGCGGCGTTCTGGGTCAACATCCAGCTCACGTTCTTCGCCGGTGTCCTGGCCCTCGTGGGCGGCACGATCCTCGCGATCATGCGCATCTCCCCCGTGCCGAGCCTGCGCTGGGCCGGGTCCACCTACGTGACGCTCCTGCGGAACACACCGCTGACGATCATCATCGTGTTCTGCGTGCTCGGCCTGTGGGGCCAGCTCGGCATCACGCTGTCGACGAACTTCCAGACGAACTTCTTCCGGCTCGCGGTGGTCGGGCTCGCCGCCTACCACGCGGCCTTCGTCTGCGAGGCGCTGCGGTCCGGCGTCAACACCGTGCCCGTCGGCCAGGCGGAGGCGGCTCGGGCCATCGGCCTGGGCTTCTGGCCGGCCGCGCGGCTCGTGATCCTCCCCCAGGCGTTCCGCGGCTCGATCGCACCGCTCGGCAACGTCCTCATCGCCCTCACCAAGAACTCGACCGTCGCCGCCGCCGGGTCGGTGGCGGAGGCGTCAGGACTGATGCGCACCATGATCGAGTTCCGCCCCGACGTCAGCCTCGCGATCTTCCTCACCTTCGCCGCCGGCTTCACCGTCATCGTCGTCCCCATCGGCCTGGCCACCACGGCGCTGTCCCGCAGGCTGGCGGTGGCCCGATGAGCGACTCGGTCCTGTTCGACGCGCCCGGGCCGCGCGCGCGGCGGCGCATGCGGTGGGTCAACGCCGTCGCGGCCGTCGCCGTCGCAGGCATCGGGGCTGTCGTCCTCGTCCGGCTCGGCGCCAAGGGGCAGCTCGAGTCGCAGCTCTGGACCCCGTTCCTCACCGGGGACGCCTGGACGAACTTCCTCCTGCCCGGCCTGCGCTACACGCTGCGGGCGGCGGGCATCTCGATCGTCACCGCCGGGATCTTCGGCATCGTGTTCGGCCTCGGCCGGCTCTCCGCATCGCGTGCCGTGCGGACGGTGAGCGGCGCCGTCGTCGAGTTCTTCCGGGCCGTCCCGGTGCTGCTCATGATGATCTTCTTCTACCTCGGGCTCGGCCACCTGCACCTCGTCGACCCCACGGACCTGCCGCTCGTCGCGGTGGTCCTCGGTCTCACGCTGTACAACGGCTCCGTGTTCGCCGAGCTGGTCCGCTCCGGCGTGCACGGGCTGCCGCGTGGCCAGCGGGAGGCGGCCCTCGCGGTCGGGCTGCGCCGCTCGCAGTCGCTCCGGATCGTCGAGGTGCCGCAGGCGCTCATCGCGATGCTGCCGGCGCTGGCGAGCCAGCTCGTCGTCATCCTCAAGGACACCGCGCTCGGGTACATCATCACGTACCCCGACCTGCTCGACGCCGCCCGACGGCTCGGGTCCGCGAACGGCAACATCCTGCAGGCGCTGCTCGTTGCCGCCGGGATCTTCATCGTCATCAACTACGCGCTCACCCGGTTCGCCGGCCTGCTCGCCGGACGGGTGGGGCGCCGTACGGCGGGTCGGGCGCGTGCGGAGGCCCCGACGCTGGTAGTCGCGACCCGCGACTCCTGACGGGTCGGCACTCGTCCGGCCGCACGGTCGTCGTGTCGTCGTGTCGTCGTGTCGTCTCGCGACTTCCTCGGCGAGGACCCCGAGGTCAGCCGGCCGTGGCGCTCGCGCGGATCTCCCGGACCACGGTGACCTTGATCTCGCCCGGGTAGGTGAGGTCGGACTCGATGTGCCGCGCGATCGCCACGGCGAGCTGCGGCAGCGCCGTGTCGTCGACCTCCGACGGCTCCACGACGACACGCACCTCGCGCCCCGCCGACATGGCCAGCGCGCGGCGCACACCCGCGTGGGCCGTGACGAGCTGCTCGAGCTTGTCCATCCGCTCGACGTACTGGTCGAGCTCGTCGCCACGCCGTGCACCGGGACGGGCAGCCGAGATCGCGTCCGCGACCTGCACCAGCACCGCCTCGACCGTCTCGGGGGCCACCTCGTCGTGGTGCGCCGCGATCGCGTTGACGACCGCGTCCGACTCCCCGTGCCGGCGTGCGAGGTCGGCGCCGACGATCGCGTGCGTGCCGGGCACCTCGGCGGTCAGGGCCTTGCCGATGTCGTGCAGCAGCGCCCCGCGGCGGGCGACCTCGACGTCCGCCCCGGTCTCTGCGGCGACCCCGGCCGCGAGCAGTGCGGACTCGACGACGTGCTCGAGGACGTTCTGCCCGTACGACGTGCGCAGACGCAGACGCCCGAGGGTACGGACGAGCGCCGGGTGCAGGCCCGTGACCCCGGCCCGCTCGGCGGCGTCGTGCCCCGCGGTCTCGGTGCGCTCGTCGGCACCCGCGACCGCCTCCGCGTACGCCGCCTCGATGCGTTGCGGGTGGATGCGACCGTCGGCCATGAGCGCCTCGAGCGCGACCTGCGCCACCTCACGGCGCTCGGGGTCGAAGCACGACAGGACCACCGAGTCGGGCTGCTCGTCCACGAGCACGTTGACGCCGGTGAGCGCCTCGAAGGCGCGGATGTTGCGGCCTTCCTTGCCGATGATCCGGCCCTTCATCTCGTCCGACGGCAGGGCCAGCACCGTGATCGCGCTCTGGGCGCTCGTGGCGACGGCTGTCCGCTGGAGCGCCGTCGCGACGATCCGTCGTGCACGCGCGTCCGCGGTGCGGCGGGCCTGCGCCTCGGCACGCCGCACCTGCGCGGCCGCGTCGTTCTGCGCCTGCTCGAGCAGCCGTCGCGTGAGCTCGGCCCGGGCGTCGTCGACGGACAGGCCGCTCACCTGCTCGAGCTCGGCCAGCGCGCGCCGCTCTGCCTCGGCGAGCCGCGCGGCCGCCGCACGCTCCGTCTCGGCGGTCAACCGCTCGGCGTCCCGCTCGGCCGACTCACGCAGCCGCTCGCTCGCGCGGCGCGCCTCGGCGGCCTCCTCGGCCTGCGCCCGCGCCTTCGCCTCCAGCTCCTCGACCTGGACCCTCTCGACGTCGACAGCCTGCTCCCGCTCCGCGACGCGACGCTCGCGCCGTTCCGCGTCCGCCAGGAGAGCGCGGGCGTCCTGCTTGATCGACGACACGTCCTCCGCCGCACGGGACCGTTGGGCCGACGCCTCCCGGCGCGCGACGAGCACCAGGATGAGCGCGACGAGGCAGGCGCCGAGCAGGCCGATGACGGTGGCGATGGGGCCAGCCTCCACCTGTTCCTCCAGATCTCGTGGAGAGCACCCCACGACGGCGTGCGGGGTCCGGGACCGGACCTCGTGCGCGGCGACCTGCCGTCGGACGACGACCTGTCCCGTCATTGTCACCTACGCGATCCGCGGCGCGGATGACCTCCACGCGGTTGCCGAGCGCGTTGGCGCAGGCCTTCGTCACGAGAGTCCCGGAATGCCCGGTACGCGCGCGCCCTCATCGGTTCACGTCACGCCGACCACCTGCGCGCGGCCCGGCGGGCTAGAGGACGTCGTCCTCGTCCTGCCCGGCGCCCTCGGCGGCGAGAGCCTCCCGCACGAGCCGGCCCACGAGGCCCGGCGGATAGCCCTTGCGCCCGAGCGCCGCATACGTGCGGCGGGCCCGCACCTGCGGGTCGAGGCCCGCCGTCGAGGCCAGCCTGCGGCGCACGAGCTCGCGCGCCGCCTCCTCCTCGTCGTCCTCGTCGACCTGGGTCAGCGCCTCGCCCGCGACGTCCTCCGCGATACCGCGGCGGCGCAGCTCGACGGCGATCGCCCGACGCGACAGCCCTCGTTCCGCGTGGCGGGTCCGCACGAGCGTCCGCGCGTAGTCCGCGTCGTCCACGAGCCCGACCTCGGTGAACCGGTCGAGCACGCGATCGGCGACGTCCTCCGGGACGTTGCGCCGAGCCATCGCCTCGGCGAGCTGCGACCGGCTCCGAGGCGCGCCCGTGAGCAGGCGCAGTGCGATCGCGCGGGCCACGGACTCGTGGTCCGGCTCGGCGTCCTGCGCGGCGGCACCCGTCGGGGGCGGCTCGTCCTGACGCCACCCCCGACGGCGTGCCGTGCCTGTCACGTCCTTCCCCGACGTGCTCAGAAGTCGACCGGCGGCGGCACGTCCGCAGGAAGGTCGACACGCGCACCGACCCCGAGCTTCTCCTTGATCTTCTTGTCGATCTCGTCCGCGAGGTCGGGGTTGTCCTTGAGGAACTTGCGGGCGTTCTCCTTGCCCTGCCCGAGCTGGTCGCCCTCGTACGTGTACCAAGCGCCCGACTTGCGCACGAAGCCGTGCTCCACGCCCAGGTCGATGAGGCTGCCCTCGCGCGAGATGCCCACGCCGTACAGGATGTCGAACTCGGCCTGCTTGAAGGGCGGCGCCATCTTGTTCTTGACGATCTTCACGCGGGTCCGGTTGCCGACCGCGTCGGTGCCCTCCTTGAGGGTCTCGATGCGGCGGATGTCCATACGGACGGAGGCGTAGAACTTCAGCGCCTTGCCACCGGTCGTCGTCTCGGGCGAGCCGAAGAACACGCCGATCTTCTCGCGCAGCTGGTTGATGAAGATCGCGGTGGTGCCCGACTGGTTGAGCGCACCGGTGATCTTGCGCAGCGCCTGCGACATGAGGCGGGCCTGGAGACCGACGTGGCTGTCGCCCATCTCGCCCTCGATCTCGGCCTTGGGCACGAGCGCCGCGACGGAGTCGATGACGATGATGTCGATCGCGCCGGAGCGGATCAGCATGTCCATGATCTCGAGCGCCTGCTCGCCGGTGTCCGGCTGCGAGACCAGCAGCGCGTCGGTGTCGACACCGAGCTTCTTGGCGTACTCGGGGTCGAGCGCGTGCTCGGCGTCGATGAACGCCGCGATGCCGCCGGCCTTCTGCGCGTTGGCGACCGCGTGCAGCGCGACCGTCGTCTTGCCGGAGGACTCAGGCCCGTAGACCTCGATGATCCGGCCGCGCGGGAGCCCGCCGATGCCGAGCGCGACGTCCAGCGCGATCGAACCGGTGGGGATGACCTCGACGGGGGCACGGCCCTCGTCGCCGAGGCGCATGATCGAGCCCTTGCCGAACTGGCGGTCGATCTGGCTGAGGGCGGCCTCGAGGGCCTTCGCGCGGTCCTGGGGTGCGGGCATGGTCTGCCACCTGTTCGTCTCGTGCAGCGATCGCGCTGCGCCTGCGGGGGCTGGTCTTCGTCTCGGGTGACGCTATGCCCGACCACCGACATGACCTCCGCCCCGGCACGGTCCGCGGGTCCGGCAGACGCCGGCGCGGGCTGTGGGCGGCTCGGAGGCGGTCACCCGAGGACCACAGTAGCCGAACACGTGTTCGATGCCAGCGACACGCCGACCGCGTGTCGGCGACGGAGCTCAGTCGACCGTCACGCCCTCGCCCGGCGCCAGCACGTGCACCCGGCACCCGGGGGCGACCCGGTCGGCGGCGTGCGCGAACGCCGGCCCCGCCCGGTCCATCCACCCCGGCGGCAGGCGGCGGGACACCGGCGGGTGCAACGTCCCCCAGTGCACCGGCACCGCCACCCGCGCCCCGACGACCGCGCACACGCGCGCCGCCTGCACCGGGTCCATGTGACCGCCCGAGAGCCGAGGACCCCAGCCGCCCACCGGCACGAGCGCCAGGTCGATCGGGCCGCCGGCCAGCCCCGGCAGGTCGCTCATCGCGGCGTACGGCGCGGTGTCGCCCGCGAACCACACGCGCGTCGAGGGCGACCTCACGAGGAACCCGTGCGCGGAGTTCGGCCGGTGCGGCATCGGCCGGTCGACGTGGACCGCGGGGATCATCCGCACCTCGACGTCCGTGCCCGGCACGGTCCACCAGGCACGCTCGCCGAGGCCCTGCGCGGACGCGACCCCGTGACCGCGCAGCCAGCGCGCGTTGGCGAGGGCCGTGAGGACCGGGACGCCGTCGAGCAGGTGCAGCGATCCGAGCTCTGCGTGGTCGTGGTGCAGGTGCGAGACGAGCACGGCCTGCGCACCCGACCAGTGCTCCTTGAGCGGCTGCTCGCCGCGCCGCCGCAGCAGGCCCGCGTGCCGGCGCAGCAGCGGGTCGGTGAGCACCCGGACGCCGTCGACGTCGATCGCGGTGCTCGCGTGGCCGAGCCAGCGGACGAACGTCGTCACGGGCGCAGCCCCGCGGCCGCGGCCCACTGCACGAGCTGCGTGTGGACCTGCTCGGCGCCGACGAGCATCCGGTCGCCGCCGACGTCCTCGCGCAGGTCGTCGTCCACGGGCCACGGCGTCGGGTGCAGGAGGAACGCACGGTTCTGGTTCCCGCCGATGCCGCCGTGGGACCCGACCTGGCCCTCGAACGCGTGGATGTGCCCGCGCTCGGAGACGACCGAGACGAGCAGCAGGTCACCGGTGTGCTCGAGGCGCGCGGCCCGCACGAGGTCGGCGCGGCCGCGGGGACCGTACGCGGCCAGCGGGTCCTCCCCCTCGACCTCGTCGTCGCGCTCCAGCAGCCGCAGGCCGCGCGGGCCGATCGCGACGAGGCCGCGCTCGCGCGTGTCCACGACGACGACACCCACCGCGGGACGCGCCGCGAGCCCCGCGACGAGGCCCGGCCACCGCTCCTGCAGGTCCTCGAGCACCAGGCGGTGCGGGGACCTCGGGAACCACACGAGGCCGAGGTTCCCCGACCCGACGACGACGACCTCGGGCAGCTCCTCGTCGGTCTCGGCGGGTCCGGGCCGCGCGCCGTCGGGGCCGAGCACCGGCGTGGTGAACGCACTGGTCAGAAGCGCGTTGAGCGGGCCCCAGTCCTCCGTCGTGCTGCTCTCGACGCCCTCGGCGGCGGGGTCGGCCATGAGCTCGCGCACCGTGTCGAGCAGCGAGCGCCCCTCGACCTGCTCGTACGTCGCCCCGAGCGCCTGCCCGTGGTCGGACAGCACGCAGAACCGGTAGTCGCGCGGCGCGACCTCGCACACCTGCTCCAGGGTCCGCAGCACGCGGTCCAGCCCCTCGAGCGACCGCAGCGACTCGGGCCGGGTGGGGCCCGCGTGGTGCGCGATCTCGTCGTAGTCGACGAGGTCGACGTACACGGCCGGGTCGCCGCGCATGAGGGCCTCCGCGACGAGCGACGTAGACAGGTCGCGCATCATCACGTTCGTCACGCCGCGCAGGACGACGTACCACCCGCCCCGCGAGATCCGCGGCTCGACGCCCCGTATCCGCTGCCGTCGCGCCTGGTACAGCTCCTTGACCATCTCGCCGAGCGACAGGCTCAGCGCGCGGGCGAGGACGAAGGGGCTCGCGAAGAACCGCAGGAACGACGGTCCCGGTCCGAGGCCGGCCCGGCTGCCGTCGGGGCCCGGGCTGCGGGTGCGGCTCATCACGAGGAAGCTCGTCGCCGCGTCGCCCGAGAACATCGTCGACACCGCCGTGCCGCCACCCGCGAGCAGGCCCTTGCCGGAGGTGAGCCGCTGCTCGACCAGTGCGGCGTCGGTCGGGTGGTTCGTCACGACGAGCCGGCGCAGGCCGCGGTCCCACCAGCGGAACGCGGGGATCTGCGTCGAGTCGCCGTGCAGCAGGCCGGCCTGGCTCGCGGGCGTCGTCGACGGGACGCGGGCCCACCACGTCTCGATGTCGTGGCTCCCGCTCGTGAGCCAGCGCTGCACGGTGGGCGCGAGCCCGGCCTCGATGGCCTCCTGCAGCACGGGGTACGCCACGCCGTCGAGCTGCACGACGAGCAGCCCGGCCTCCCGGACGGGCCCCGCGACCGGAGCCCCGGGTCGGCCCGGCTCGGCGCGACGGGCCCGGCGACGGGCTCGGCGCAGGACGTCCGCGATGACGTAGTCGCTGTCGTTCGCGCCCCAGATCCACCGCCCGGCCGCCATCACGACGGCTGCGACGACGAGCACCTCGACCGCGGCCCACGGCGAGGAGACCTCGATGCCCGGGACCACCGCGAGCGCGGCCCACGCGACCCCGACCTGGACGAGGAGGCCGGCGGCGAGCGCACCCATCGCGCCGGCGAACCGCGCGAACACCCGCAGCGGCGCCCGCAGGAGCAGGTCGCCGACGGCGACGACGACCGCGACCAGCACGACGGACGCGGGGTTCGGAGCGCTCACGCCGTCGACGAGCGCGATCGCGACGCCGAGACCCAGCGCCGTCGTCGCGAGGCTCAGCGCCGCGTCCCCGAGGTCCGCGAGGGTCGGCCGGAACGCGCGCGAGGTCGCCACGGGTCAGCGCCGCGGCGGGGCCACGCGGTGGGGGTCGGTGCCCCACCGCTGCGGGTCGGGGATGTCGAGCTCGTCGCACAGCGCATGCCAGACGTCGCGGGGCTCGACACCCTCGGCGAGCGCCTCCTCGGCCGTCTTGTTGCCGAGCGCGCCGATGACGAGCTCACGGGTCAGCGCGCGTCCCTGCGCAGGTCCCAGCACGTCGTCGACCAGCAGCCAGAACTCGCGGAACCTCACGGGGCCAGCCTGCCATCTGTCGAGGCTGCGGCGCGCGTGTCGGTGCAGCCCGACACAATGGCGGCGTGGTGATCAGCAGGTTCTCGGACCCGACGCGGTCGTGGTTCGAGGGCGCCTTCGCGGAGCCGACCGCCGCCCAGCTCGGCGCGTGGTCCGCCGTGAGCGGCGGTCAGCACGCCCTCGTCGTCGCGCCCACGGGCTCGGGCAAGACGCTCGCGGCCTTCCTGTGGGCGCTCGACGGGCTCCTCACGGGCGACGTGCCCGACGACCCGGTGCAGCGCTGCCGGGTCGTGTACGTGTCGCCGCTCAAGGCGCTCGCGACGGACGTCGAGCGCAACCTGCGGTCGCCGCTCGTCGGCATCCGGCAGGCCGCGACGCGGCTGGGCCGGACGCTGCCGGACGTCACGGTCGGCATCCGGACCGGGGACACACCGCCCGCCGAGCGCCGCGCGTTCGCGACGAAGCCCCCGGACATCCTCATCACCACGCCCGAGTCCCTGTACCTCGTGCTGACGTCGGGTGCCCGCGCAGGCCTCGCCGGCGTGCACACCGTGATCCTCGACGAGATCCACGCCGTCGCCGGCACCAAGCGCGGCGCCCACCTGGCGCTGTCCCTGGAACGGCTCGACGCGCTGCTCGACCGGCCCGGCGGTCCGGGTCCCGCGCAGCGGATCGGGTTGTCCGCGACGGTGCGGCCCGTCGAGGCGGTCGCGGAGTTCCTGGGCGGTGCCCGTCCGGTGGCCGACGGCGGCCGGGAGGTCGTCGTCGTGCAGCCGCCGTCGACCAAGAAGATCGAGGTCGACGTCGTCGTCCCGGTCCCCGACCTGTCCGACCTGCGCGCCGCGGGCGGCGAGGGCACACCCGACCTGGAGCTCGAGCTGTCGGGCAAGGCCGAGGCGCCGTTGCCCCGGCCGTCGATCTGGCCGCACGTCGAGGAGCGGGTGGTGGACCTGGTCGCGGACCACCGCTCGACGCTCGTCTTCACGAACTCGCGGCGCGGCGCGGAGCGGCTCACGTCGCGGATGAACGAGGTGTGGGCGGAGCGGTCGGGCCTCGACGTGCCCGACCCCGGCACGCTGCAGCCCGCGTCCGTGCCGGCGCAGTCGGGCACGAGCGTCGGCATGGACACGCGCGACGCGTCGACCATCCTCGCTCGGGCGCACCACGGGTCGATGAGCCGCGCGGAGCGCACCCGCACCGAGTCCGAGCTCAAGGCCGGCCAGCTCCCGGCGGTCGTCGCGACGAGCTCGCTCGAGCTCGGGATCGACATGGGTGCGGTCGACCTCGTGGTGCAGGTGGGGTCACCGCCGTCGGTGGCGTCGGGCCTGCAGCGCGTGGGACGCGCGGGCCACCAGGTCGGGGCCGTGTCCCGCGGGGTCGTCTTCCCGACGTTCCGCGGCGAGCTCGTGCCCGCCGCGGTCACCGCCGAACGGATGCGGTCCGGGGCGCTCGAGGCGCTGCACGTGCCGCACAACCCGCTCGACGTGCTCGCGCAGCAGGTCGTCGCCATGGTCGCCGTCGAGGACTGGGAGCTCGACGCGCTCGCGACCGTGGTGCGGCGAGCGGCGCCGTTCGCCGCGCTCGGCGACGCGACCCTGCGCGCGGTGCTCGACATGCTCGCTGGCCGGTACCCGAGCGAGGAGTTCGCCGAGCTGCGCCCCCGGATCGTCTGGGACCGGGTGCGGGACGTGCTCACCGCACGGCCCGGTGCCCTGCGGCTCGCGGTGACGAGCGGCGGGACGATCCCGGACCGCGGGCTGTTCGGGGTGTTCCTGGCGAGCGGCGCGACGACGAGCGACGTGCCCGTCGACGCCGAGCGGACCGGGGGCCGGGTGCGCGGCGGCAAGCGGGTCGGCGAGCTCGACGAGGAGATGGTCTACGAGTCGCGCGTCGGCGACACGTTCACGCTCGGGTCGAGCACGTGGCGCATCGACGACATCACACCCGACCGGGTGCTCGTCACGCCGGCGCCCGGCGTCCCCGGCCGGCTGCCGTTCTGGAAGGGCGACTCCCCCGGCCGACCCGCCGAGCTGGGGGCCGCGATGGGCGGCTGGGTCCGTGAGCTCGGGTCGCTCCCCGACGACGCGGCGCGCGCGAAGGTCGAGGAGGCCGGGCTCGACCCCTGGGCGGCCGACAACCTGCTCGCCTACCTGGCCGAGCAGCGTGCCGCGACCGGGGAGGTGCCGACGGACACCGTGCTGGTGCTCGAGCGGTTCCGCGACGAGCTCGGCGACTGGCGGGTGGTGCTGCACTCCCCGTACGGCGCGCGCGTGCACGCCCCGTGGGCGATCGTCATCGGAGCCCGGCTGCGCGAGCGGTACGGCGTCGACGCGGCCGCGATGCACTCGGACGACGGGATCGTGCTGCGCCTGCCCGACGTGCTCGACGCCGGTGACCTGGCGACGGCCGACCCGTGGTCGGACTCGGCCGGCCCCGAGATCGACCTCGCCGACCTGCTCGTCGATCCCGACGAGGTGCTCGACTCCGTGCGCGCCGAGCTCGGCTCGTCCGCGATGTTCGGCGCGCGGTTCCGCGAGGCCGCGAGCCGGGCGCTCCTGCTGCCGCGCCGCCGCCCCGACCGCCGACAGCCGCTGTGGCAGCAGCGGCAGCGGTCCGCGCAGCTGCTCGCGGTCGCGTCGCAGTACCCCGACTTCCCGATCCTGCTCGAGGCCGTGCGCGAGTGCCTGCAGGACGACTTCGACACCGAGTCGCTCACCGCGCTCATGCGCGACGTCGCACAGCGACGCGTCCGGGTGGTCGAGGTGACGACGCCGCAGCCGTCCCCGTTCGCCCAGTCGCTCCTGTTCGGCTACACCGCGCAGTTCCTCTACGACGGCGATGCGCCCCTCGCCGAGCGCCGGGCGGCCGCGCTGACGCTCGACCCGACGCTCCTCGCCGAGCTGCTCGGTCAGGGCGGGGAGTCGCAGCTCGCCGACCTGCTCGACCCGCAGGCGGTGCTGCGCACGGAGGCCGAGCTGAGCGGCCGCGCGCCGGAACGTCAGGCGGGCACGCTCGAGCAGGTCGCGGACATGGTCCGCCGCCAGGGTCCGCTCACCCTGACCGAGGCCGCGGAGCGCGTGCAGCCGCAGGTCGTCACGGAGGTCGCCGGCTGGCTGGCCGAGCTTGAGCGGTCGCGACGCCTCATCCGGGTGCGGCTCGGCGGCGTCGCGCCCGACCGGGCCGAGCAGTGGGCGGCCGTGGAGGACGCCGGGCGGCTGCGCGACGCGCTCGGCGTCGCCCTGCCCGTCGGGGTGCCGGAGGTGTTCACCGAGGTCGTGCCCGACCCGGTGGGCGACCTGCTGCGGCGGCACGCCCGCACGCACGGCCCGTTCACCGCCGCGCAGGCCGCGGCACGGTTCGGCTGGGGTGTCGCCGTCGTGAACGACGCGCTGCGCCGCCTGGAGTCGGCGGGCGTGCTCGTCCAGGGTCGACTTCGGCCGACCGAGCTGGGCGGCACGGGCGACGAGTTCTGCGACGCGGAGGTGCTGCGGACGCTGCGCCGGCGGTCGCTGGCCGCGCTGCGCGCGCAGGTGGAGCCCGTCGACCCGCAGGCGCTCGGCGTGTTCCTGCCCCGCTGGCAGGGCGTGCACCCGGTCGACCGGGCCGGGCACGCCTCGGCGACCGGGACGCTGCGCGGCGTCGACGGCGTCGCCCGGGTCGTCGAGCAGCTCGCCGGGACCGTCCTGCCCGCCTCTGCCTGGGAGACGCATGTGCTCCCGGCTCGCGTGCGGGACTACTCCCCGGCGATGCTCGACGAGCTCACCGCCGCCGGAGAGGTGCTCTGGGCCGGTCACGGTGCGCTCGCGGGCCACGACGGTCTCGTGTCGCTGCACCCGACGAGCGTGGCCGACCTGACGCTCCCGCCGGTCGATCCCGATACCGCATCGGTCGACACGCCCCTGCACGCCGCAGTGCTCGACGCGCTCGCCGGCGGCGGGGCGTGGTTCCTCGGCGCGCTGACCGAGCGCGTGCAGGTGCTGCTCGAGCCCGCCGACGCCGACCCGCCACGGCCCCGGACGTCCTCGGCCGACGTGGCCGTCGCGCTGTGGGACCTCGTGTGGGCGGGCCGGGTCACGAACGACAGCCTCGCGCCGTTGCGGGCCTGGCTCGGCACCGGTCCGACCGCGCACCGCAGCCGGGCGGCCACGCCCCGGAGCCACCCCCTGCGCCCTCGGCTCGGCCTGCGCGCGCAGCTCCGCGTCGCCGGCGCGGCCGCGGGCGCTGCGGGTGCGGCCGGGAGAGCGGGCGACGGCGGAGCGGTCGCGGGCGGCGGCCGCTGGTCGCTGCTGCCGGCGCGGGAGGCCGACCCCACGCTGCGCGCGCACGCGCTGGCCGCGCAGCTGCTCGACCGGCACGGCGTCCTCACGCGTGCCGTCGCGCCTGCCGAGGGCCTCGGCACCCGGTTCGCGGACGTCTACCGTGTGCTGGCCGCGCTCGAGCAGGGCGGCCAGGTACGCCGCGGCTACTTCGTCGAGCGGCTGGGCGGCTCGCAGTTCGCGCTGCCGGGCGCGGTCGACCGGCTGCGGGTGGACGCGCAGGTGGTCGAGCGGGCCACCGACGTCGATGCGACACCGGAGCGCCTGGTCGTCGTGCTCGCGGCGACCGACCCCGGCAACCCGTACGGCGCGGCGCTCGCGTGGCCAGACCCGGGGTCGCCCGGCGACGGGACGACCGGCCGGCACCGGCCTGGCCGCAAGGCGGGCGCGCTCGTGGTGCTCGTCGACGGGGCGCTCGTCCTCTACCTCGAACGGGGCGGGCGCACGCTGCTCTCGTTCGACGACGACGTGGACGTGCTGCGGGCCGCCGCCGACGGACTCGCGACGACCGTCCGGGTGCGGCACGCCGGGCGGCTCACCGTGAGCCGGGTCGACGGCGTCGAGGTGCTCGCCGGCGGCGCCCTGCACGGGCCGGTGGGGCAGGCGCTCGTCGCCGCCGGCTTCGCGCCGACGCCGCGCGGGCTGCGGCTGCGGGGCTCGTCGTGAGCCGCCCGGCCAGGACGACGGACGGGGGCGCGCGTGCCCGAGGGTGACGTGCTGCGCCGGACCGCCGCGCGGCTCGACCTCGCGCTCGTCGGGTCGCCGCTCGCCCGCGCGGACCTGCGCTGGCCCACCGCCGCGACCGTCGACCTGGTGGGGCGGACCGTGCTGGGCACCCGCCCGTACGGCAAGCACCTGCTGACCCGGTTCGACGACGGCCGGACCTTGCACACCCATCTGCGGATGGACGGCTACTGGCGGGTCCACCGCACCGAGCCGTCCGGGTCGAGGGAGCGGTCGCCGCAGATCAGGGCGGTGCTCGCGACGGACACCTGGACGGCGGTGGGCCATCTGCTCGGCATGCTCGACGTCGTGGCGACACGCGACGAGCACACGCTGATCGGCCACCTCGGACCGGACGTGCTCGACGACCCGTTCGACGCCGCCGAGGCGCTCACCCGCTGGGCCGCCCAGGGCGCCACGCCGGCCGCCGAGGTGCTGCTCGACCAGACGGTGGTCGCGGGCATCGGCACGATCTTCATGGCGGAGTCGCTGTTCGCCGAGCGGCTGTGGCCGTGGCTCCCCGCCGACCAGGTGCCGGACCCGGGGCGGCTGCTGCTGGTGGCACGCCGACTCATGCAGCGGTCCGTCACGAGCGGACGCCCGCCGGGGCACGTGCACGGGCGGTTCCGGCGGCCGTGCGTGCGGTGCGGCACGCCGGTCGCTCGTGGTGAGGCGCGGCGACCGCCGATGCAGCGACCGGTCTTCTACTGCCCTCGGTGCCAGGCCGCGCCGTCGCCCGTCACGCGGCCGGCAGGTGCCTGACGCACGTCTGCCGTGCGACGGCACCGTGCGGGAATGCGCGAGGCCCGCGTCCCTGGGAGAGGGACGCGGGCCTCGTCGATGTGGTTCGTGTCGTCAGCCGATCGGGGCGAGCTCGGCGCGGGGCCGTGCCCAGCCGCCGTCGGCGGTGCCACCCAGCGACGCCGCGAGGTCGGCGGGCACTGTGTCGGGGATCAGCAGACCCTCGGCGACGGCGACCCGGTCGCTGACCTCACGCAGCACGAGCGACATCGGCACGGCCAGCGCGTCGCAGATGCTGCTCAGCAGCTCGGACGACGCCTCCTTCTGACCTCGCTCGACCTCACTGAGGTATCCGAGCGACACACGGGCGGCCGACGACACCTCGCGCAGGGTCCGCCCCTGGCGCTGGCGCGCGTCCCGCAGCACGTCGCCGATCTCTCGGCGGAGTACAACCATCCGGGCTCCCCCCCTCGCGTCGCGTCCCTGCCCGTCGACCGGCATCGTGGCGTGCGCCGGGCTCTTCACCGCCCCCGGCATACCCTTGACCGGGAGAGTTCCACCGTACCTTGCACCGCCCGCGTGCGTGATCTTCCCGCGGACCGGCGGTCGAGTGCTCATCACGTGCGTTGCAACGATCCGGCTGGTCGTGGTGTTCCCTGTGGTCTCGGCCACATCGACACAGCACCGAGGAATCACCCGCTGCGCTCACCCGACCGCACGCCCAGGACCTCCTGCGCGAGCGTGAGGACAGCGTCGACGGTCGCCGCCCTGACCTGCGCACGGTCGCCGTCGAGGACGAGCGAGCGCACGGCGACGCGGTCCGCCGAGGACACCGCGACGTGCACGGTCCCGGGCGGGTGACCGTCCTGCTCCGTCGGGCCGGCGACGCCGGTCGTGGCGAGGCCGACGTCGGCGCCGAGCCGGACGCGGACCCCGTCGGCCATCTGGCGCGCGACGTCCGGGTCGACCGCGCCACGAGCGTCGAGCAGGTCACGGTCGACGCCGAGCAGGTCGGCCTTGAGCGGCGTGGCGTAGGCGACGACGGCGCCGCGCAGCACCGCCGACGCGCCCGGCACGCCCACGAGCGTCGCGGACACCAGGCCGCCGGTGAGCGACTCCGCGACGGCGAGCGTGAGACGACGGTCGGTCAGCGCGGCGACGAGGCTCGCGGCGCGCGCGTCCACGACCGCTGCGTGCGGCACCGGCTCAGATCCCGGCGCCGGGCGGCACCACCGCGGCCCGGCGGATGCGCGCGGCGGCGCGCACGTAGTCGAGCCCGGTGACGACGGTGACGAGCACCGCGGCCGCCATGAGCACCGCGGCCACGACCGAGACGAACGCGGGGAGGTGGTCGAGCGGCAACAGGTACAGGCCGATCGCGAACGACTGCAGGACCGTCTTGAGCTTTCCGCCGCGCGAGGCCGGGAGGACGACGTACCGGAGCAGGAAGAACCGCATGAGGGTGATGCCGAGCTCGCGGACCAGGATGACGACGGTCACCCACCACCACAGGTCGCCCAGGGCCGACAGGAGCACGAGGGCGGTGCCGACGAGCAGCTTGTCCGCGATGGGGTCGAGCAGCTTGCCGAGGTCCGTGATCTGCCCCGAGCGGCGCGCGACCCAGCCGTCGAGCCGGTCGGTCAGCGCCGCGACGACGAAGATCGCCGTCGCCGTGAGCCGCCCCGAGACCGTGTGGCCGCCGTCGACCAGCATCGCCCACGCGAAGAACGGGACGAGGACGATGCGCAGCACCGTGAGCACGTTCGCCAGGTTCCAGGCGGAGGGAGCGGCGTCGATCACCCGGACAGCCTAGATCGAGGCGAACCCCGCACCGTGCACCCGAGTGGCGGTCACGCAGATGGACGAGTGTCCAGTACGGTCTCCGCGTGACTCGCCACGCCCGCGGCCGTCGGAGATCACCGTGGCGGGCGGGTCTCGCGGCGGTGCTCGTCGTCGCGGGCACCATGGTCGGGGCCGCCACCGGGGCCGCGACCGCGCGTCAGCGGCCCGTCACGCCCGACACGCCCGCCGGGGCGGTGGCCACCGTGCTCCCGGCGCCGCGCACCACGGGTTCCGTGTCGACCTCCCCTCCGTCCGCGACCGGCACCGCGCCGTCCTCCGAGCCGACGCGCGCCCCCGCACCCGCGCCGACGCCCGACCCGGACGTCGAGCTGACGATCGTCGCCGCGGGCGACGTGCTGCCGCACCTGCCGGTCGTCGGCTCCGCACGCACGGCCGACGGCTACGACTTCGGTCCCCTCCTGGCGCCGCTGGACCGCTGGGTGGAGCCGGCCGACCTCGCACTGTGCCATCTCGAGGTGCCCGTCGCCCCCGCCGGCTCGCGGCCCAGCGGGTTCCCCGTCTTCGGGATCCCGTCGCAGATCGCGGCCGGCCTCGCCGCGCAGGGCTGGGACGGCTGCTCGACGGCGTCGAACCACGCGGTCGATCGTGGTTTCGCGGGCGTCACGGCGACGCTCGACGCGCTCGACCTGGCCGGCCTCGGGCACGTCGGCACCGCCCGCACGCCCACGGAGCAGGCGCAGCCGCAGCTCTACCGCCTCGACCGCGCGGGCCGGACGGTCACGGTCGCCCACGTGTCGGCGACGTATGGCACGAACGGGATGCCGGTGGACGGCGACAAGCCGTGGTCGGTCGACCGGATCGACGTCCCGGCGATCGTCGCGCAGGCGACCGCCGCCCGTGCCGCCGGGGCCGACCTCGTCGTCGCGAGCATCCACTGCTGCGTCGAGTACCGCACCGACCCGACGCCCGAGCAGGTCGCGATCGACCAGGCGCTCGCCGACTCGGGGGTCGTCGACCTCGTCCTCGGGCACCACGCGCACGTGCCCCAGCCCGTCGTGCGGCTCTCGGGCGGGCCGCGCGGCGAGGGCATGTGGGTCGCGTACGGCCTGGGCAACCTGCTGTCGAACCAGGACGGCGCGTGCTGCTCGCCGGACACCGCGTCGGGGCTGCTGCTGACGGCGCACGTGCTGGCCACGGGCGCCGACCCGGGCCGGGGCTCGCCCGCCGGTCCCGCGCGCATCACGGGCGTCGAGTGGACGCCCGTCACGGTCGACCGCAAGGGCGGTCACCAGGTGCACGCGCTGGCCGACATCCCCGACGGGACGGGGACGCTTCCGGCGTCGCAGGTCGCCGACCGGCTCGCGCGGGTCCGGGCCGTCGCGGGGACGCAGGCGACCGAGCGCACCACGCCCGTGACGCCCACCGGGCCGCCAGCCGTCGTGGTGCCGCGCACGCGCTGACCGCGGCACCCAGGCGTCAGGGGATCGAGTCGGGCGGCTGAGCACCGCCGAACAACCACCCCTGCCCGTAGCGCCATCCGTTGCGGTGCAGGTAGTCGGCCTGCTGGTCGTTCTCGATGCCCTCGGCGATCGTCACCATCGCGAGCTCGCGCGCGAGCGCCCCGAGCGCACGCGCGACCTTGCCGGCGGTCGGGTCCTCGGGGATCCCGGACGTGAACGACATGTCGAGCTTGACCCCGGCCACCGGTAGGTCGCGCAGGTACGACAGCGGAGAGACGCCGGTGCCGAAGTCGTCGAGCAGGATCGGCACGCCCGCCGCCGACAGCTGCGTGAGCTCGTGCCGGATGCGGGTGCCCGACGCGACGAGCGAGGACTCGGTGAGCTCCACGACGATGCGGCCGGGCGCGACGCGGTGGCGGGAGATCTCCGCGAGCAGCGTCGTCGCGAACTCGCCGTCCCCGAGCTGGTCCGCGGACACGTTCACCGAGACCCAGCGCGACTGGTCGCTCGTGTGCGAGACGAAGTCGACGACCTGCGTGGCGACGAGCTGCCCCAACGGCACCGACAGGCCGGCCTCCTGGACCGACGAGAGGAACGCACCCGGCAGCAGCAGGCCGCGGTGCGGGTGCTGCCAGCGGACGAGCGCCTCGTAGCCGACGACCTGCTGGTCGGTGAGGTCGACGATCGGCTGGTAGTGGACGACCAGCTGGTCATGCTCGATCGCGGCGACCAGCTCGCGGTGCGCACCGGCGGTCGTCGCCTGCTCCATCGACGCGTCGTACACCTCGGTCCGGCTGCGCCCGGCGGCCTTGGCGCGGTACAGCGCGGCGTCAGCGGCGGCGAGCAGTGACGGCGCGCCGCCCTCGACGAGGTCCGGCGTCGCGAGCGCGATGCCGATGCTCGCCGCCACGGTCAGCCGGCGCCGGGCCACGCGGACGGGCTCGTGCAGCGCGGCGTGGATCGCCGAGGCGACCTCGAACACGGCGCGCGGCCCGTCGGGGTCCTGCACGACGACCACGAACTCGTCGCCGCCCAGCCGCGACACCGTGCCGCGGCGGCCCGTCGCGGCGCGCAGCACACCGGCGACGTGCACGAGCACCTCGTCGCCGGACGCGTGCCCGTACCGGTCGTTGATCTCCTTGAAGCCGTCGAGGTCGCACGCGAGCACCGCGACCCGGTCGACGACCCCCGGCTGCTCCAGGACCGACTGCAGGACCTCCTGGAGCAAGGTCCGGTTCGCGAGGCCGGTCAGCGGATCGTGCATCGCGCGGTGCGTGAGCATCTCCGCCTGCAGGCGCGACTCGGTCGAGTCCCGCACCTGCACGACGAAGTGGTCGGGGTCGCCCGCCGGGGTCCGGACCAGCGCGGTGTCGAGCACGACCCACACCAGGTGGTCGTCGGCCCGCTGGTAGCGCTTCTCGATCGAGAACCGGTGCTGGCCTCCGCCGAGCAGCCGGTCGACCTCGAGGCGCTCCGCGGCTCGCTCCTCGGGGGTCGACAGGTCCTCCATGAGGTAGCCGCGCAGCGCGCCGACGCTCGTGCCGAGCAGCTCCGCGAACGCGGCGTTCGCCTCGACGATCCGCCAGTCCAGGTCGACGAGCGCCATGCCGATCGGCGCGTTCTCCATCGCGACCCGGAACTGCATCTCGGAGCGCGT
Source organism: Cellulomonas sp. (assembly GCF_017744555.1). Classification (GTDB taxonomy): domain Bacteria; phylum Actinomycetota; class Actinomycetes; order Actinomycetales; family Cellulomonadaceae; genus Cellulomonas. Next base: position 102,497 of record NZ_JAGIBD010000006.1, read on the forward strand.
CAGGGCCGCCTCGACCTCGCGCCGCCCGGTGACGTCGACGAGCGTGGTCAGCACGGCGGCGGACTCGCCGTCGGCGCCGGGCACGAGCTGGCTCGACACCTGCACCATGCGTGGCGGGGTCCCGACGGTGCCGGGCAGCGCGATGCCGACGAGCTCGGGCTCCGGCACGTGACCCGGCACGGGCACCCGGCCGTTGCCGAGGACCGCCGCCGGGTTCATCGCGAGGCCCTGCTCGTTGAGCAGCACGATCGGCAGGTTCGCCACCCGCAGCCCCACCGACGTCGACGCGTCGACACCGAGGATCGCGGCGGCCCGCTCCGAGATGTCGAGCACCTGCCCGCCGAGCGACTGGACGAGCACGCCCTCCTTGGTCACCGACTGGAGCGCGTCGTACCGGTGCCGCAGCTCGCGGGACAGGTCGAGCAGGTCGTTCGCCTTGCGCACCTGCGCGCGCTGGCGTCCGAGCAGGACGAGCACCGTGACCAGGGCGACGACGGCGACGACGGCGATGACGAGACTGACCACACCGAGCGGCGCGGCGGCCGCTGCGATCACCGAGCGCCGCCGGACCAGCGTCCGGCGTCGTCCTCCTCCGCGTCGTCGAAGTAGTCGGTCGCGACGGGCGGGTCGCCCGGCATGGCGCCCTCGTCCGTGGCATAGCGGTCGTCGGCCCCGCCGCTGCCCTGGTCCCCGCGCAGCATCGCGAGGGTCGCCGGCAGGTCGTCGGGCTGCACCAGCACCTCGCGCGCCTTCGAACCCTCCGACGGACCGACGATCTCGCGGGACTCGAGCAGGTCCATGAGGCGCCCGGCCTTGGCGAACCCGACCCGCAGCTTGCGCTGCAGCATCGACGTCGAGCCGAACTGCGTCGTGACCACGAGCTCCGCGGCCTGCAGCAGCAGGTCGAGGTCGTCGCCGATGTCCTCGTCCACCTGCTTCTTCGCGGGAGCGGCGGTGACGTCCTGCCGGTACACGGGCTTGAGCTGCTTCTTGACGTGCTCGACCACCGCGTGGATCTCGGACTCCGACACCCAGGCGCCCTGCGTGCGCATGGGCTTGGCGGCACCCATCGGGAGGAACAGCGCGTCACCCTGGCCGATGAGCTTCTCGGCGCCCGGCTGGTCGAGGACGACGCGCGAGTCGGTCAGCGAGCTCGTCGCGAACGCGAGTCGCGAGGGCACGTTGGCCTTGATCAGACCCGTCACGACGTCCACCGACGGCCGCTGCGTCGCGAGCACGAGGTGGATGCCCGCGGCGCGCGCGAGCTGGGTGATGCGCTGGATCGACGCCTCGACGTCCCGGGGGGCCACCATCATGAGATCGGCAAGCTCGTCGACGATCACGAGGAGATACGGGTAGGTCGCGATCTTGCGCTCCGACCCGGGCAGCGGCTTCACCTTGCCGGCGCGCACCGCGACGTTGAAGTCGTCGACGTGCTTGAAGCCGAACATGGCGAGGTCGTCGTACCGCGCCTCCATCTCCCGGACCACCCACTCGAGGGCCTCGGCGGCCTTCTTCGGGTTCGTGATGATCGGGGTGATGAGGTGCGGGATGCCCTCGTAGATCGTCAGCTCGACGCGCTTGGGGTCGACGAGCACCATGCGCACCTCGTCGGGCGTGGACCGCATGAGGATCGAGACGATCATCGAGTTCACGAAGCTCGACTTGCCCGCGCCGGTCGCGCCCGCGACCAGCAGGTGCGGCATCTTGGCGAGGTTCGCCGTGACGTAGCCGCCCTCGACGTCCTTGCCGACGCCGATCACCATCGGGTGCTCGGTGCGCTTGGCGGCGCTGGAGCGCAGCACGTCGCCGAGCGAGACGGTCTCGCGGTCGGTGTTCGGGATCTCGATGCCGATCGCGGACTTGCCGGGGATCGGCGACAGGATGCGCACGTCGGCGCTGGCCACCGCGTACGCGATGTTCTTGCTCAGGGCGGTGACCCGCTCGACCTTCACGGCCGGCCCGAGCTCGACCTCGTACCGCGTGACCGTCGGACCGCGCGTGAACCCCGTGACCTTGGCGTCGATCTCGAACTGGTCGAGCACCGTCGTGAGCGACTCGACGACCCGGTCGTTGGCGGCCGAGCGCACCTTGTGCGGGGCACCCTTCGCGAGGCTGTCCTCGGACGGGAGCGTGTAGAGCACGTCGCCCTCGAGCATCGGCTGCTCGCCGCGGGGCACGCCCTTGGGCTCGGGCGCGACGAGCTCCTTCGGCGGCCGCGGGCGGACGACCTCGGTGGGTGCGGTGACCGGGGCGACCTGCTCGGTCGCCTCCTCCTCCGCACGGCGCGCGGCGTCGACGAGGGCGGCCCGCTCGAACGCCTCGTCGCCCACGTAGGCGTCGAGGCGCGTGGGGTCGGCGTCGTCGACGGCGTCGGCACGGCGACGGCGGCCCAGCAGGCCACGCTTGCGGGCGGGAGGCCCGACCTCCTCGACCGCGGTGTGCCCGGCGTTGATGACGAGCGGCGCGTCGTCGTCCTCCGCCTCCTCGGCGGCGCGGTGGTTTCCCGTCAGCCGGTCGTACACGCCGCGCAGCCGGGGCACGATCTGGTGCACCGGGGTCGCGGTCACGACGAGCACGCCGAAGAAGGCCAGCAGCAGCAGCAGGGCCACGGCGACGCCGGTGGTGAGCAGGGTCGACAGCGGCGTCCCGACGAGGTAGCCGACCATGCCGCCCGCGGCGCGCAGCGCTGCGAAGTCGTCGGTGCCCGGCAGGCCCTGGCCGAGATGAACGAGGCCGCACGCCGCGAGGGCGATCGCGGTGATCCCGATGGTGATGCGCGAGTTCGCCTGCACCTTGTCGGGGTGCCGCATGAGCCGCACGGCGAGACCGAGCAGGACCACGGGCACGGCCACGCCGACCCGGCCGAACGTGCCGGCGACGACCGCGTGCACCGCGGTGCCCGCCGTGCCGGACAGGTTCCACCACTCGCGCGCGGCGATGACGATCGCGAGCCCGAGGAGCGTGAACGCGAGGCCGTCCCTGCGGTGCGACGGGTCGAGGTCGCGCGCGCCGTGGCCGAGGTGACGCGCGGCGCCGCCGACCAGGTGGGCCGAACCCATCCAGACGCCGCGGATCATGCGCAGCGGGAGCGCCGGCCGGCGCGGCGCCGGGGCCGGGGTCCGCGCACCCGGGCGCGTCGAGCCGCCGCGTGCCGCGGCCGGACGACCCGAGGACCGAGGGCTGGCGGCGGCACCGGACGCGCCGTTGCGCGGCCGCGGGGAGGACGTACGTGTCGCCATGGTCCTCAAACTAGCCGGGGTCGGTGCCGTCAGGACGGCGGCGCGGGGTGCGTGTCGCTGCACCTCACCCCACGATCAGGCCCACCCCGAGCGTCAGGACGCCTGCGGCGAGCACGACGGCACCGACGGCCAGCAGCACGACCCAGCGGTTCGGACGGTCGCGGCCACGGCCGATCGCCGACAGGAAGAACCCCGCGGGCATGACGATCGCGGCGACGAGCACGCCGGTCTGAGCGAGCCACCGCCATCCACCGCTCAGGGTGGTCGCCTCGCCGAGCAGCAGGCACACCAGCCCGAGCGTGACGAGCACACCCGCGTGGGCGTGGCCGGCGCGGTAGAAGGCGCGCTGGAAGTCGGTGGCCTGCTCCCGTCCCGTCGTCACGCGGAACAGGAACCACCCGCCGGACTCGATGCCGACGACGGTGAGCGCGACGATCCCGGCGGTGACCCGTGCGGCGTCGGTGAGCTCGAGCATGGCCTGCCTCCTGGGTTTGCGAACGTTGTTATAGAACACCGTTCGCAAACTCCCGTCAAGACTTCTACACTCGCCGGATGGGTCGACCCCGACTGCACGACGACGCACTCCGGTCGCAGCTGCTCGAGGCGGCGTCAGCCGCGCTCGCGCAGGACGGGACCGCAGGCCTGACCGTGCGCGACGTCGCCGCGCGTGCGGGCACCTCGACCTCGGCGGTGTACTCCCTGTTCGGCGGTCGGCCCGAGCTCGTCCGCGCCGTCGGCGACGAGGCGTTCGCCCGCTTCGCCGACCGTCTGGCCGCCGTCCCCCGCACGGACGACCCCGAGGCCGACCTCCTGGCGCTCGGTCTGGCGTACCGGCGGTACGCGCGCGACGAGCCGCACTTCTACCGCGCGATGTTCGGGACCCCCGGCACGGGCGCGCAGGACGGCTCGCACGGGCCGATGACGCAAGCACCCACGTTCCTCGTGCTGCGCGACGCGGTCGCCGCCGTGCTCGCCGCCCGCGGCGCACCCGTCGCCGGTGCGGAGCGCGCCGCCCTCGGGCTGTGGGCGCTCGTGCACGGGCTCGTCGAGCTCGAGCTCGACGGGCTGGTCCCCGGCGACGAGGCGGCCGCCGCCGAGCGGTACGCGGCGACGCTCCGCGCGGCCGGGCCGGGGTTGCTCGCCGCGGCCTGACGGTCGTGCCGGGCCGCGCCCGGTGCCGGGTCGCGGCGGCAGCGGTGCGGGTGTCGGTGCCCCGTGGAACGGTGTCCGTGTGACCTCTTCGCGCACGGCACGACTGGCAGGCGCAGCCCGCACCGTGACCCGCGGCCAGGTGCTCCGGCGTCGGGTGCGCGCGCAGCAGCTCGACCGCGCGCCCGGGACGGCGGCCGGGCCGCACGACGTCGCCGTGCTCAGCCTCGGCGTCCAGGACACGGGGCCGGACGGGTCGCTCTGGGCGCTCGTCGTCCGCGGCGTGGAGGCGACCGCCGACCGGTGGCCCGACGACCTCGCGCTCGCCTGGACGCTCCGGGGCGCACCCCACGCGTACCGCCGTCAGGACCTGCCCGCCGTGCAGCGTGCCGTGCGACCGTGCTCGGACGCCGACGCAGCCAAGCGGATCATGAACGCCGCCACTCCCCTGCGCAGCGCCGGCATCACCCCGGTCGACGCGCTCGAGCACGTCGCGCGGACCATGCGCGACGTCGTCACGGACCCGCTGGACAAGGGCAGCCTCTCGACCCGGATGACCGCCGAGCTGCCTGAGCCCTACCTGCGCTGGTGCGCGCCGTGCGGCGCGACCCACATGTACGAGATGCCGTTCCGCCTGGCCGCGCTGCACGCCGGTCTCGAGCTCGAGCCAGGGACGTCGCCGCCGGTCGTCGGCCGCTCGCCCGGCTTCCCCTCCGCGCAGATCGGGGTCGTCGCCCGCGCGGAGGACGACGACGACGGACCGTTCGACCTCGTCCGGCTCGTGCTCCACCTGCTCGGCCCCCTGACCCCCCGGCAGGTCGCCGCGTTCCTCGACGCGCCGGTCAAGGACGTGACCGCACGCTGGCCCGACGACGTGGTGCCCGTCGCGATCGAGGACGTCGGCACCGCCGACCTGCTCGAGGAGGACGTGCCGGCGCTCGAGACCACCGACCGCGGCAGCCCACCCGTCGTCCGCCTGGTCGGGCCGTACGACCTCTACCTGCAGGCACGCGACCGGGACCTGCTCGTGCCCGACGCCGGTCGGCACAAGGCGCTGTGGCCCGTGCTCGGACGGCCGGGCGCCGTGCTCGTCGACGGCGAGGTCGCCGGCACGTGGCGACCTCGCGCGTCGGGTCGGCGGCTCGCGCTCGAGCTCGACGAGTGGGTGCCGTGGGACGCGACGACCCGCCGCGCGGTGGCCGCGGAGCACGAACGGCTCGCGGCCTTCCGCGGGGCCGACCCGGCCTGACGTCGGGCCGACCCGGCTGCACGTCGGGGCGACCCGCCGCACGTCCGGGCCACGGCCGCCGTCAGAGTGCCGTCGGCTCCCCGCGCCCGAGCACGACGAGCCGGTCGCTCGCCCCGATGGCCGCGAACCGGTCCTGCACCGCTGACAGCGGGTCGACGAAGTGCGCCCAGTCGGTGTGGTGCACGGGCACGACGGTCGCGAGCGGCAGCAGCGCCGCAGCGGCCGCGGCCCGGGGGGCGTCGAGCGTGAGGGGCTCGGCCCCGAACCGGCCGACGTTCGCCCCGCCGACGAACAGGACCGCGAGCTCGATCCGCTCGAACCGGCGCGCCACCTGGTCGAGCACGTCGAGCGAGGCGTTGTCGCCCGACACGTACACGGTGCGCTCGCCGGGCGCCTCGAGGACGAAGCCGGTGACCTCGCCGCTCAGCGCCTCGGCCCCCTCGGGACCGTGCCGCGCGGGGACGGCGGTGACGCGCACGTCGTCCGCGAGCACGACCTGCTCCCACGGCGCGAGGCCGCGGACGCCGGGGATCCGCTCGGCGGCGTCGGGCGTCGAGAGCACGGCCGGCACCGTCGCCAACAGGGCGCGTCCCGCGACGTCGAGGTTGTCGGCGTGCTGGTCGTGCGAGAGCAGCACCACGTCGAGGTGCCCGATGTCCTCGACCCTGACACCGGGACCGACCAGCTTGTGCAAGGTGGTGCGGCCCTCGTAGTCGGCGGGGGCGTCGTCGAACGTCGGGTCGGTGAGGAACGTCAGGCCGGCGTAGGTGAACCGCAGCGTCGGTCCCCCCACCCAGGTCGCCGTCGTCGTCGTGCGGATGGCGTCGCTCGCTGTGGTGGTCATGTCTCCACACTGCTCCGCAGGTCACCCGTACGCCAGTGGCCCGCAGGACACCTATCGCTAGGATCGGGCCATGGTCCACACGGTGGCTGTCGTCGCGTTCGAGGGCATCAGCCCGTTCCACCTCGCGGTCCCGTCGGCCGTCTTCACCGCCCGCTACGGCGGTACGCCGGGCAGGCCCTACCGGGTCGTCGTGTGCGCACCGACGCCCGGCCCTGTCCCCACCGAGGCCGGCTACGACATTCACGTCGCGCACGGGCTCGAGGCGCTCGACCGCGCCGACACCGTGGTGCTGCCGAGCTGGGACGTGCACCGCGAGCCGCCCGCGCCGCTTCTCGACGCCGTCCGTGCGGCCCACGCCCGCGGCGCGCGGGTCGTCAGCCTGTGCCTCGGCGCGTTCGTCGTCGCCGCCGCCGGGCTCGTCGACGGTCGCGAGGTCGCGACCCACTGGCACGCCGCCGCCGAGCTCGCCGCCCGGTACCCCGCGGTCCGGGTGCGATCCGACGTGCTCTGGAGCGACCACGGCGACGTGCTCACGTCCGCCGGCGTCGCCGCCGCGCTCGACTGCTGCCTGCACGTCGTGCGGACCGACCTCGGCGCCCGGATCGCGACCGAGGTGGCGCGCTCGCTCGTGCTGGCGCCGCACCGCGACGGGTCGCAGGCCCAGTTCATCCCGGCCCCTGTCGCCCCGAGCGCGGGCGGTGACCCCGTGGACGACGCGATCGCCTGGGCGCAGAACCGACTCGGGGACCCCGTCGACCTCGACACGTGGGCCGACGCGGTGCACCTGTCGCGCCGCACGTTCACGCGCCAGTTCCGCGCGCGCACCGGCACGAGCCCGGCGCAGTGGCTGCTGCACCAGCGGCTCACCCGCGCCCGCGTGCTGCTCGAGACGACCGACGAGCCTGTCGACACGGTCGCCCGGCGCGCCGGGTTCGGCAGCGCGGCGACGATGCGCCAGCACTTCGCCGAGCGGTTCCGCACGAGCCCGCACCAGCACCGGGCGGCGTTCCGGTCGGCGCCCTGACCTGCAGGATCGCTCGTCCGCGCGACGCTGGCAGGACGTCGACGGTCGGTGGCGGTTATCCCTGCGGTCGATGTCGGTGGTCGCGCCTACTGTGACGGCATGCGCACCCACCTCCCCCGGACGGTCAAGCCATGAGCCGCCGCGGATGGATCCTGCTGCTGTCGATGGGCCTCATCTGGGGCGTCCCGTACCTGCTGATCAAGGTCGCCGTCGGCGAGGTCACGCCCGCGACGGTCGTGTTCGTGCGCACGGGTCTCGGCGCTCTCCTGCTCGTGCCGTTCGCGTGGCGTGCGGGCGGGCTCCGCGTGCTCCGACGGCACTGGCCCGCGGTCGTCGCATTCGCGGCGCTCGAGCTCGTCGGCCCGTGGATCCTGCTGTCGAACGCCGAGCGCACGCTGTCGAGCTCGCTCACCGGGCTGCTCATCGCGACCGTGCCCATCGCGGCCGTCGTGCTCGGCCGCATCGTCGACAAGGAGCGCGTGGCGCTCGTCCGCTGGGTCGGTCTGCTCGTCGCGCTCGGCGGCGTGGCCCTGCTGCTCGGACCGGGCGCCGGCGCGGACGACCCGTGGGCGGTGACGCAGGTGCTGCTCGCCGCGCTCGGGTACGCGACGGCGCCGATGATCGCCGACCGGTACCTGCGCGACGTCCCCGCGATCCCGCTCACCACCGCGTGCCTGGGCCTGACCGCGCTCGTCTACCTGCCGGTCGTGCTGCTCACCGGCCCGCACCCGTGGCCGACGGCCGACGCCGTCCTGTCCCTCGCGCTGCTCGGCGCGCTCTGCACGGCGCTCGCGTTCGTCCTGTTCTTCCGGCTCATCGCCGAGGTCGGTGCGGCCCGCTCGACGCTCGTCGCCTACCTCAACCCCATCGTGGCCGTGGGCCTCGGGGCGTTGATCCTCGACGAGCCGATCACCGTGACGGTCGTCATCGCGACGGTGCTCATCCTCGTGGGCTCGGCCGCGGCCTCACGTCGGGGTGCGTCGACGAGCGCTGCGGCTCCCGCGGGCGAGGTGACGGTGGCCGTGAGCGCCGACGACGTCGCCGACGAGGACGACCTCGTGCGGGACGGCGAAGGAGCGAGGACCCGTCCGAGCTGACCCGGCCAGGCCGGGTGGCGAGGAGCGACGGCTCCCGGCATCCGGCGACCGCGTCCTGCCCTGCCCCTGCCGTGCTCTGGCCTGGCCTGGCGGAGGCTCAGGCCTCGACGACGACCGGGATGATCATCGGGCGGCGGCGCAGCCGGTTGGAGACCCAGCGCCCCACCACCCGCCGCATCACCTGCTGCAGCTGGTGCGTGTCCGTCGCGCCCGTGAGCGCGGCCTCCTCGAGCGCGCGCGTGAGGTCCGGGAGGATGTCCTCGAACACGTGGTCCTGCTCGGCGAACCCGCGGGCGTGGATCTGCGGTCCGGCGAGCACCTTCCCGTCGGCGGAGCTCACGACCGCGAAGATCGAGATGAAGCCCTCGTCGCCGAGGATGCGGCGGTCCTTGAGCTCGGCCTCGGTGATGCCGCCCACGCTCGAGCCGTCGACGTAGACGTACCCGCAGGGCACCGCGCCGACGACCGACGCCTTGCCGTCGACGAGATCGACGACCACGCCGTCCTCGGCCAGCACCACACGGTCGGCCGGGACACCGGTCTGGACGGCGAGCGCCGCGTTGGCCACGAGGTGCCGCACCTCGCCGTGCACGGGCATGACGTTGCGCGGCTTGAGGATGTTGTAGCAGTACAGGAGCTCGCCGGCGCTCGCGTGGCCGGACACGTGCACCTTGGCGTTGCCGGAGTGCACGACGCGGGCGCCGAGCCGGGTGAGCCCGTTGATGACCCGGAACACGGCGTTCTCGTTCCCGGGGATGAGGGACGACGCGAGGATCACGGTGTCGCCGGGGCCGACGGACACCTTGTGGTCGTTGTTCGCGATCCGCGACAGGGCCGCCATGGGCTCGCCCTGCGACCCGGTGCACATGAGCACGATCTCGTCGTCGGGCAGCTGGTCGACCTGCTTGAGGTCGATGAGCACGCCCTCGGGGACGTGCAGGTAGCCGAGGTCGGACGCGATGGCCATGTTGCGGACCATCGACCGGCCGACGAGCGCGACCCGCCGCCCGTGCGCGTGCGCGGCGTCGAGCACCTGCTGCACGCGGTGCACGTGCGACGCGAACGACGCGACGATGATGCGCTTCGCCGAGTCGGCGAACACGCCGTCGAGCACCGGTCCGATGCCGCGCTCCTGCGCGACGAAGCCCGGCACCTCGGCGTTCGTGGAGTCGACCATGAACAGGTCGACGCCCTGCTCGCCGAGCCGCGCGAACGCCCGCAGGTCGGTGATGCGGCCGTCGAGCGGCAGCTGGTCCATCTTGAAGTCACCGGTGTGCAGCACGGTGCCGGCCGGGGTGCGCACCGCGACGGCGAGTGCGTCGGGGATCGAGTGGTTGACGGCGACGAACTCGCACTCGAACACACCCAGCCGCTCGGTCTGGCCCTCGCGGACCGCGAGCGTGAGCGGCGCGATGCGGTGCTCCTTGAGCTTCGCCTCGACGAACGCGAGCGTGAGCTGCGAGCCGACCAGCGGGATGTCCTGCCGCAGCCGCAGCAGGTACGGCACGGCGCCGATGTGGTCCTCGTGGCCGTGCGTGAGGACGATCGCCTCGATGTCGTCGAGACGGTCCCGGATGTAGTCGAAGTCCGGGAGGATCAGGTCGACGCCGGGCTGGTGGTCCTCGGGGAACAGGACGCCGCAGTCGATGACGAGCAGGCGTCCGGCGAACTCGAGCACGGCCATGTTGCGGCCGACCTCGCCGAGCCCTCCCAGTGCGACGACGCGCAGTGCACCGTCGGCCAGGGCCGGCGGCAGGGTGAGCTCGGGGTGCGGGTGACTCAATGGGTCTCCTGGGGTCAGCGGAGCGCGATGTCGAGCAGCCCGGCGGCGCGCAGGCCGGCCCGGATCGTCTCGAGCTCGTCGTCCGAGGCGGCGACGAGCGGCAGGCGCACGGCGCGGGTGGGCAGGTACCCCGAGATCTCGAGCGCGGCCTTGGCGGCGACGGCCTGGAAGCCGGCACCGTTGACGGCGTCGATCGCGGGGGCGATGGTGAGGAAGACGCGCAGGGCCTCGGCGTGGTCGCCGGCCTCCCAGGCGCGGATCGCGGCGGCGACCTGTGCGGCCGCCACGTGCGTCGCGACGCCGACGATGCCGACGCCGCCGACGGCCAGCAGCGGCAGGAGAAGGCTGTCGTCGCCCGAGTACCAGGCGAGTCCGGTCCGGCTGATCGCGCGGGCCGCCGCGTACGGGTCGCCGGCGGCGTCCTTCATCGCGACGACGCGCGGGTGCGCGGCGGCGGCCTCGATCGTGGCGGGGGCGAGCCGGACGCCGGTGCGGCCGGGCACGTCGTAGAGCATGACGGGCAGGTCCGTCGCGTCGGCGACGGCCGCGAAGTGTGCCAGCACGCCCGCCTGCGACGGACGCGAGTAGTAGGGCGCGACGACGAGCAACCCGTGCGCGCCGGCCTCGGCGGCCTGCTCGGCCATCCGGACGGCGTGCGCGGTGTCGTTGGAGCCCGCGCCCGCCAGCACGTAGGCCTGGTCGCCGACGGCCTCGACCACGGCCTGCACGATCTCGGCCTTCTCGGGTGCGTGCGTGGTGGAGGCCTCGCCGGTGGTGCCGGACAGCACGAGCCCGTCGTTGCCGGCGTCGACGAGATGCCGCGCGAGGCGGACGGTGGCCTCGAGGTCCACGGCTCCGTCGGTGGTCATCGGCGTGACCATCGCGGTCAGGACCCGCCCGAACGGGCGCGTGGTGTCGGTGACGTGCGGCATGGGGCCACGGTACCGCCCAGGCACGCGGGCCGACGTCGGTGCCCACGCGGCGACGAACCCGTCGTTCAGGCGGGGACCGGCTCGTAGGTCTCGAAGCGGAACCGCAGGCCGTCCGTCGTCGACGTGTGCCAGCCGGCGGCGGGGTCCGACGCGACGCGACGCCACCGCGACGGGTCGAGCGTGGGCGCCCACGTGTCGCCGTCCGCGACGGTCGTGTCGACGACGGTCACCTCGACGCGGCCGGCGCGCGGCAGCGCCTCGGCGTACACCGCGCCGCCGCCCATCACCCACGCGTCCCGGTCGCCGACGAGCGCGAGGGCCTCGTCGAGCCCGTCGACCACGTGCGCACCCTCGGCCACGTACCCGGCGGTCCGCGACAGCACGATGTTGTCCCGCCCTGGCAGCGGCCGGAACCGCGCCGGCAGGGACTCCCACGTCGCGCGGCCCATGATCACCGGGTGGCCGGACGTGAGCGTGCGGAACCGGGCCAGGTCCTCCGGGAGCCGCCACGGCAGCGTGCCGTCCCGACCGATCACCCCGTCCGGCGTCTGCGCCCAGACGAGACCGATCACACCGCCACCGGCGCCTTGATGCCGGGATGGTGCTGGTAGCCGACGACCTCGATGTCCTCGAACGTGTAGTCGAAGATCGACGCGGCCTTGCGCAGCTGCAGCGTCGGCAGCGGGAACGGCTCCCGCGAGAGCTGCTCGGTGACCTGGTCGACGTGGTTGTCGTACACGTGGCAGTCGCCGCCGGTCCAGACGAGGTCGCCGACCTCGTGCCCGGTCTGCTGGGCGACCATGTGCGTGAGCAGCGCGTACGACGCGATGTTGAACGGCACCCCGAGGAACAGGTCGGCGGAGCGCTGGTAGATCTGGCACGACAGCTTCCCGTCGGCCACGTAGAACTGGAAGAACGCGTGGCACGGCGCGAGCGCCATCGACGGGATGTCGGCGACGTTCCACGCCGAGACGATGTGCCGGCGCGAGTCGGGGTCCCGCGTGAGGTTCTCGACGAGCTGCGCGATCTGGTCGACGTGGCCGCCGTCGGGCGTCGGCCAGCTGCGCCACTGCACGCCGTACACGGGCCCGAGCTCGCCGTCGGCGTCGGCCCACTCGTCCCAGATCGTCACGCCGTGGTCGCGGAGCCACTGCACGTTGGACTCGCCGCGCAGGAACCACAGCAGCTCGTAGGCGACCGACCGCAGGTGCACGCGCTTGGTCGTGACGAGCGGGAACCCGGCCGACAGGTCGAACCGCATCTGGTGCCCGAACACGCTGCGGGTGCCGGTCCCGGTGCGGTCGGACTTCGGCGTCCCGGTCGCCATCACGAGCCTCAGGAGGTCCTCGTAGGGGGTCTCGACGACGGCGGTGGTGTCGGTCATGGCGCCCAGGATAGGTCCGTCGTGACCGCGGGCCGGCGGCGACTCACGGACCGGGACCGAGTTCGGCAGGTGCGGCCGTCGGGTGCGCGCGACACTGTGCGGATGACCACGTCGCTGCCCCCGACAGTCGCCGCCCACGTCCCCACCGAGATCCTCGTCGACGGCGCCTGGCGCCCCGCCCGGAGCGGTCGCACGTTCGAGGTCGCCGATCCCGCGACGACGCAGACGCTGTTCGACGTCGCGGACGGCGGCGAGCAGGACGCGCTGGACGCGCTCGCGGCCGCCGACGCGGCGTTCGGCGAGTGGCGGGCGGTCGCGCCCCGGCAGCGGGCCGAGCTGCTGCGGGCTGTGTTCGAGACGATCACCGCCCGCACCGAGGACATCGCGGCGCTCGTCACCGCCGAGGGCGGCAAGCCGCTGGCCGAGTCGCGCGCGGAGGTCGCCTACGCCGCGGACTACGTCCGCTGGTACTCGGAGCAGGCCGTGCGTCTCGACGGCCTCGCCCGCCGGGCGCCGTCGGGCACCAACCACCAGCTCGTGCTCCGCCGGCCCGTCGGCCCGGCGCTGCTCATCACGCCGTGGAACTTCCCGATCGCGATGATCGCCCGCAAGGTCGCGCCCGCGCTCGCCGCCGGTTGTCCTGTCGTCGTCAAGCCCGCACAGCTCACGCCGCTCACGACCGCGTACGTCGCCGAGATCATCCGCGCCGAGCTCGTCGAGCGCGGCCTGCCCGCCGGGGTCATCAACGTGGTGCCGTCGTCGTCCGCGCGGTCCGTGTCCGGGCCTCTTCTCGCCGACCCGCGGCTGCGCAAGCTCTCGTTCACCGGGTCCACCGAGGTCGGCGCCACCCTGCTCAAGCTCGCTGCGGACAACATCCTGCGCACGTCGATGGAGCTCGGCGGCAACGCGCCGTTCCTCGTGTTCGACGACGCGGACGTCGACGCCGCGGTCGAGGGCGCCGTCGCGGCGAAGATGCGCAACGCGGGCCAGACGTGCGTCGCGGCGAACCGCTTCCTCGTGCAGCGCGGGATCGCCGACGACTTCACCGAACGGCTCACCGCGGCGTTCGAGAAGCTGGTCGTCGGCCACGGCGCCGAGAGCGGCACGACCGTCGGCCCGCTCATCGAGAAGTCGGCCGTGGACCGCGTCGAGGAGGTCGTGGCGCAGGCTGCCGACGCGGGGGCACGCGTCCGCATCGGCGGCGACCGGCCCGACCGGCCCGGCTACTTCTACAACCCGACCGTGCTCGACCGCGTCGACCCCGGGCTCCGGCTCGTCACCGAGGAGATCTTCGGGCCGGTCGCGCCCGTGGTGACGTTCGGGTCCGAGGAGGAGGGTGTCGACCTCGCGAACGGCACGCCCTTCGGGCTCGTCGCGTACGCGTACACGCGCGACGTCGCACGCGTGCTGCGCCTGGCCGAGTCCGTCGAGACCGGGATGCTGGGCGTCAACCGCGGCATGGTCTCCGACGCCAGCGCCCCGTTCGGCGGGGTCAAGGCCTCCGGGCTGGGCCGGGAGGGCGGCGAGGCGGGCATCGAGGAGTACCTCGAGACGACGTACGTCGCGCTCTGACGCCGCCGGGCACCGAGGCCGACGGACGACGGCCGGACGGACCTCGCCGTGCCTCCGCAGGTCGCGACAGGTCGTGCACCCTGCGCGGTCCGACCGGTGCTCGCGGGTGTGCGACAGTGGCCCGCGTGACCCGACCCGCCGACGACGCTCGCCGGGTCGCGGTCCGTCAGGCCGTCTCGGTGTCGGTCGCGACGGGCCTGTACGGCGTGTCGTTCGGGGCGCTGTCCGTCGCGGCGGGCCTCTCCCTCCCCCAGACGATGGCACTCAGCCTGCTGATGTTCTCCGGCGGCTCGCAGTTCGCGTTCGTGGGCGTGCTCGGCGCCGGCGGCGCTGCCGGTGCGGCGATCGCCACGGCCGGGCTGCTCGGCGTCCGCAACGGGCTGTACGGACCGCAGGTCGCTCCGCTGCTGCACGCGCGCGGCTGGCGACGGCCGCTCGCCGCACAGCTCACGATCGACGAGTCCACTGCGGTCGCGACCGCGCAGCGAGACCCGGCGGCCGGGCGGGTCGGGTTCTGGTGGACGGGCGTCGGCGTGTTCGTCATGTGGAACCTGTTCACGCTCGGCGGGGCGGTGGTCGGTGACGCGCTCGGCGACCCCCGGCGGTACGGCCTCGACGCCGCTGCCGCCGCGGCGTTCCTCGCGCTCGTCTGGCCGCGCGTCACGGGCCCCGGCGCCCGCCTCGCCCAGCTCGTCGCCGCCGGGGCCGTGCTCGTCGCGCTCGCGGTGACGCCGTTCGTGCCCGCGGGCGTCCCCGTGCTGCTCGCCGCGATCGTCGCGATCGTCGCGGGCATGCTCGTCCGCGGACCCGCCACGACCGACCGCGAGGAGACGGACGAGGCGGGCGACGCCGAGCCCGACGAGACGACGGCCGGCAGCGCCGACCGTCCCGACCCGGAGGGGACCCCATGAGCGACGCCGCCACCTGGATCGCCGTCGTCCTCGCGTGCGCCGTGTGCTTCGCCCTCAAGCTCGTCGGCCACCTCGTGCCCGAGCACTGGCTCGCCCGGCCCCGCGTCGCACGCACCGCCGCTCTGGTGACGGTCGCGCTGCTCTCGGCGCTCGTCGCCGTGCAGGCCGCGACGACCGGTCGGGCCCTCGTCGCCGACGCCCGCCTGCCCGCCCTCGCGGTCGCCGCGATCGCGCTCGCACTGCGCGCGCCGTTCGTCGTGGTCGTCGTGCTGGCGGCCGTCACGGCCGCGGTGCTGCGCGCGATGGGCATGCCGTAGCCTCGCCCGGACCCGTCGCTCGACTCCCGGAGACCCCGATGACCCTGTTCCGTGAGACCGCCGACGTGTCCGTGCGACCCGCGGTACCGGGCGACGAGCGGGCGCTGGCCGACGTCCAGCTCGCCGCGTGGAGGCACGCCGGCCTGCTGGGCGCGCACGTGCTCGACCTCGTCGACCCGGCCGCCATGACCGCGCAGTGGGCCCGCGCCATCACGACGCCGCCCGCCGACGGCTTCCGGGTGCTCGTGGCGTGCCGCGGCGCGGACGTCGTCGGGCTCGCGTCCGTCGCTCCAGTCCCAGCGCCTGAGGGCCGGCCGTTCGACGCGCCCGGCGGCGCGATCCTTGCCCTCGAGGTCGCGCCCGACGCGCAGCAGCGCGGCCACGGGTCGCGGCTGCTCGCGGCCGTCGTCGACCTGCTGCGGCAGGACGGCGCGGACCAGGTGCACACGTGGGTGCTCGACGGCGACGAGGCGCGCGAACGGTTCCTCGCGGGCGCGGGCCTGGGTCCGGACGGCGGCGCGCGCGACCTCGCGACGGAGGAGATGCCCGACGGGTCGCAGGCGACCGTCACCGAGCGCCGGTGGTCCGCGTCGATCTGACACCGGCCGACCCGAGGCTCGCGCGGGCCCGACGTCACGACCCGCCCAAAGACCTCGGACGCGCAGACGTCAGGTCGTCCTGGCGCGGTGCAGCCGGCTGGCGGTGCGCAGCGACGCACGCGCCTGCTTGCGATCGCCCGCAGCGTCGTACGCGAACGCCAGGTGGTACCAGGAACGCCAGTCGTCGGGGCTGGCCTCGGTGCGCTCGCGGAACTCCTCGAACGCGGCACGCGCAGCGGTCCGGTCGATGCGGCCGCCCGGCGAGCGCGGCAGGTCGTCGACCGGCAACTCGTCGGCCTCGGCCAGCTCGTCGGCCATGCGCTGCACGTCGATCGCCAGCCACCACTCGCGCGCGACGAGCCAGATCACGAGCAGCGGCAGCAGCCAGAACGCGAGCCCGAGCACCACGCCGACGGGCTCGCCGCTCGTCACGAGCCCGCTGGCCCGCAGCGCGACGAGCCACACGTACACCCCGAGCAACGCCGTCAGGACGACGGCGGCGAGCAACGACGTGCGGCGCACGCGCTGCGACGACCTGGCCACGTCAGGCGAGGTCGAGCAGGTGCTCGAGACCCACGGTCAGGCCGGGCCGCCGGCCCACCTGCCGGACGCCCAGCAGCACGCCCGGCATGAAGCTCACGCGGTCGAACGAGTCGTGCCGGATGGTGAGCTGCTCCCCCGCGTTGCCGAGCAGGATCTCCTCGTGCGCGACGAGCCCGCGCAGCCGCACGGCGTGCACGCGCACCCCGTCGACGTCCGCGCCGCGTGCACCGTCGAGACCCTCGCTCGTCGCGTCCGGGCTCGGTCCGAGACCGGCGGCGGCACGCGCGGCGGCGACGGCCTGCGCGGTGTGCCGAGCTGTGCCGGACGGCGCGTCGATCTTGTTCGGGTGGTGCAGCTCGACGACCTCGACGGACTCGAACCAGCGGGCGGCCTTCGCGGCGAACGTCATCGCGAGGACGGCGCCGAGCGCGAAGTTCGGGGCGACCAGCACGCCGACGCCGGGTCTGTCGGCCAGGTGGTCCCGCACGCGCGCCAGCGAGGCGTCGTCCCAGCCGGTCGTGCCGACGACCACGTGGATCCCGGCGTCGACGAGCGCGTGCACGTTGCCCTCGGTGACGGCGGGCACCGTGAAGTCGACCGCGACCTGCGCACCGGCGTCGGCCACCGCGCTGAGGTCACCGTCGGCGTCCAGCGTCGCGACGAGCTCCAGGTCGGGCGCGCCCTGGACCGCCCGGACCACCGTCGCACCCATGCGTCCGGCCGCGCCCAGCACGGCCACCTTGATCGGTTCGCTCACGGGGTACGACCCTAGCCGCCGACGGCGGTCCCCAACGCCTCCGCGATGCCGCGCTCGAGCCGGCGCAGCTCCAGCAGGCTCTGCCCGGTGAACCGCTCGACCTCGCGCGGCGGGTACGCGGCCTGCACGTACCAGCGGATCGCGCCGAGCACGTCCTCTGGCCGCACGGGTCCGGGACCGACCGCGTCCCGGACGAACGCGCTGAACCGCACGGCGGCGAGGAACACGTCCGGGGCCACACCGAGGTGCTCGACGACCCATCGGTGCAACGTCCCGACCGAGAGCCCTGCGTTGCGGGCGACGTCGGACGACCGGACCAGACCGTCCGACTCGAGCACCTCCCGGACGACGGGCCCGAGCAGCGCGAGCGTCGGGTCCTCCTGCTCGGGCCGGAACCGAGCCGCCAGCCCGCCCCCGAGCAGCGACGCGGCGTCCTCGTCCTGACCCGCCTCGAGCGCGACGGCGCACGCGGCGGCGACCTCGGGCGACAGCAGCGTCTCGAGCGGGTCGACCCGGTCCGTCACCGGGTGCGCGATGCCAAGCCGGGCGAGCGCCAACGGGTCCAGCTGCGCGCCGACCCGGGCCGAGGGCCCCCGCTGCTCGCGGACGACCGCGCGCGTCGCGAGGCCGCGCACGCCGGACCCGTCGGTCGTGCGCCGCTGCGTCAGCGGGTCGACGTGCACGCCTGGCGTGCCCACGGCGACGACGACCAGGCCGTGCCCGTCGGGCAGCAGCACCTCGTGGCTCACCGCGCCCGCCGGGTGCCGGACCACCCAGAGGTGATCCACGAGCTCGTGCGCCCCGGGCGGGGGTGCGAACCGGCGGTACCCGATGTCGTCGACGGCCATGCCTCATCATCGCGCCCGCACCGACGCGTCACCATCACCCGCGGCTGGTCGACCTCGAGGTCACGGCGGTCCCGGAGACGTCAAGGTCGCGACGCCCGGTACCGATGCACCCCCATGCCACGGCTTCCCCGCAGCGCCCCGACCCCGGCAGCGGTCGTCACCTACGTCGCGCTCGGCACGTTCGCCCTGACCTACGCGCTGATGTCGTGGAACGACGCCCTCGACCAGGCCCGCGCGGGCGAGTGGGCGTGGCCGCCCGACCCTGTCGTGTTCGTGCAGGACTCGGTCCGGTGGTCGCTCGCGGTCGCCCTCTGGTGCGCCGTGGCCTGGGTGGACGGGAGCCGCCACCGGTGGCGCGTGCCCGTGCTCTCGGCGGTGGTCGTGGCCGGGTGGTCAGTGCTCGCGTGGTGGTCGGACCACGTCGCCCACCAGGTGAACGGCTGGTACGTCCCGTGGCCCGGCCCTGTGCCGGCCACGACGTACGGCGACCCGGCGGACCAGTACCCGTACGAGACGGCCGTGGTGCTGCGTCCCGGCGTCGTCATCCCCCTGGCCGTCGTCGCAGCGGTGGCCGTCACGTCGTGGCTCGCCCACCGCAGGTCGCGTGCGGTCCCGCCGCCGGCAGTCCCGACCACCCGCCGGGCGCGACGCACCGCCATGACCGTGCTCGTGCTGCCCGTCGTGGCCGCCGTCGCCGCGGCCTCGCTCCTGCAGCTTCCGCCTGCCGACGAGTACGAGACAGACCTGAGGAGGTACGTCGACGTCCTCGTGTCGCCCACGTTCGCCCTCGCGCTCGCGGCCGGCGCCGCGCTCCTGCTCGCAGGCCGCGGTCGCGCCGCGTGGGTGCTCGTCGTCCTGGTCGGGGCGACGGCCGTCGGCCCGCTCGCGCTCGGCTGGTGGGCCGGAGACGCAGACGGCCTGCTCGGCAGCGCGGCGCTGGGCACGATCGCGATCACACTCGCGGCGTGCGTCCACCCGATGGCGACGTGGCTCACCCGGCTCGAGGAGCCGCCGCCAGCGCCGCTGCCGCCGTCAGTCCCCGAACGGGCCGACGCGCACCACTGACCGCGGACGGGACGCGAGCTCGGCAGCGAGCTCCTGCACGTCGGCGGCCGTGACCGCACGGATGCGGTCCAGCGACTCGTCGACGCTGAGCAGCTCGCCGTGCACGAGCTCGGCCTTGCCGAGCCGGCTCATCCGGGAGCCCGTGTCCTCCATGCCGAGCACGAGCCCGCCGGCCAGCTGGCCGAGCGAGCGATCGAGCTCCGCCTGGGTGATCGGGCTGTCCGCGAGGCGCTCCCACTCCGCGATCATGAGCGCGACCACCTCGTCGACCTTGCCGGGCGTGCAGCCCGCGTAGAGGCCGAAGATGCCCGTGTCGGCGTGCCCGGACGCGAACGAGTACGTCGAGTACGCCAGGCCGCGCTTCTCGCGGATCTCCTGGAACAGCCGCGACGACATGCCGCCGCCGAGCACCGCGTTGAGGACCGACAGCGTGAACCGCCGCGGGTCGGTCGCGGTGAGCGCCGTGCCGCCGACGATGACGTTGGCCTGCTCGGTGTGACGCCGGATCGTCGTCTCGACGCCCGCGGCGGGCAGCCCGGAGGTGCCCGCGAGCGCCGCGGCGCTCGTCGGGAGGCGACGCCCGGTCGGCTCCTGGGCGCCGTCGAGGTCCCAGCCGCCCGTGGTCAGCGCCTCGGCGACCTGCGCGCACAGCGTGTCGTGGTCGACGCCGCCCGCCGCGGTCACGACGAGCGTGGACGGCTTGTAGTGCCAGCGGTAGTGCTGCCAGACGGCGTCGCGCGGCACCGCGCGGATCGTCTCGGGCGTGCCGCCGATCGGCCGGCCGAGCGGGTGCTCGCCGAGCACCACGGCCGTGAACTGCTCGTGCACGACGTCGCTCGGGTCGTCGTCGTTCATCGCGAGCTCTTCGAGGATCACGCCGCGCTCGGTCTCGAGCTCGTCCGTGTCGAGGCGCGCGGAGGTCACCATGTCCGCGATGACGTCGACCGCCATCGGGAGGTCCGTGTCGAGCACGCGCGCGTAGTAGCACGTGTGCTCCTTGCCGGTGGCGGCGTTGGCCTCGCCACCGACGGCATCGAACGCCTCCGCGATGTCCATCGCGGTGCGTCGTGCGGTGCCCTTGAACAGCAGGTGCTCGAGGAAGTGCGTCGAGCCGTGGTGGCCGTCGGACTCGTCACGCGAACCGACCCCGACCCACGCGCCCACGGTCGCGGAACGCAGGCCGGGCATGCTCTCGGTGAGCACCCGGACCCCGCCGGGCAGGACGGAACGACGCACGAGGGCGTCGCCGTCCTGCCCGACGGCCTGCTCGGCGCCCGGGAAGCCCGGGCGCACGAGCGGCAGGTCCAGCGGCACGTCAGGCGTCGACGGACGCGGGGGCCTCGGCGGCGGGCTCGCCGCCCTCGGCACCCTCGTCGATGACCGCGTGCAGCGACAGCTTGCCGCGCGGGTCGATCTCGCCGATCTCGACCTGGACCTTCTGGCCGATCGAGAGGACGTCCTCGACGTTCTCCACGCGCTTGCCGCCCACGAGCTTGCGGATCTGCGAGATGTGGAGCAGACCGTCCTTGCCCGGCGAGAGCGAGACGAACGCGCCGAACGTGGTGGTCTTGACGACCGTCCCCACGAAGCGCTCGCCCACCTCGGGCATGTGCGGGTTGGCGATCGCGTTGATCGCGGCCCGCGCGGCCTCCGCCGACGGACCGTCGGTGGCGCCGATGTAGACCGTGCCGTCGTCCTCGATGGAGATGTCGGCGCCGGTCTCCTCCTGGATCTGGTTGATCATCTTGCCCTTCGGGCCGATGACCTCGCCGATCTTGTCGACCGGGACCTTCACCGTGATGACGCGCGGCGCGAACGGGCTCATCTCGTCCGGGACGTCGATCGCCTCGGCGATGACGTCGAGGATCGCCAGACGCGCCTCCTTGGCCTGCGTGAGCGCGCCGCCGAGCACCGAGGCGGGGATGCCGTCGAGCTTGGTGTCGAGCTGGATGGCCGTGACGAACTCGCGCGTGCCGGCGACCTTGAAGTCCATGTCACCGAACGCGTCCTCGGCACCGAGGATGTCGGTGAGCGCCGCGTAGCGGGTCTCACCGTCGACCGTGTCGGACACGAGGCCCATCGCGATGCCCGCGACGGGTGCGCGCAGCGGGACACCCGCGTTGAGCAGCGACAGCGTGGACGCGCAGACCGAGCCCATCGACGTCGAGCCGTTCGAGCCGAGCGCCTCGGAGACCTGGCGGATCGCGTAGGGGAACTCCTCGCGGCTCGGCAGCACGGGCATGAGCGCCCGCTCGGCGAGCGCGCCGTGGCCGATCTCGCGGCGCTTCGGCGAGCCCACGCGGCCCGTCTCACCGGTCGAGTACGGCGGGAAGTTGTAGTTGTGCATGTACCGCTTGCGCGTCTCCGGGGAGAGCGTGTCGAGCTGCTGCTCCATGCGGAGCATGTTCAGCGTCGTGACACCCAGGATCTGGGTCTCGCCGCGCTCGAACAGCGCCGAGCCGTGCACGCGGGGCAGCACCTCGACCTCGGCCGACAGCGTGCGGATGTCGCGCAGGCCACGGCCGTCGATCCGGAAGCCGTCCGTGAGGATGCGCTGGCGGATGAGCTTCTTCTGCACCGAGCGGTACGCGGCCGACAGCTCCTTCTCGCGACCCTCGAACTGCGCGGCGAGCTGGGCGACGACCTCGGCCTTGATCTCGTCGAGGCGGTTCTCGCGCGTCTGCTTGTCCGCGATACTCAGGGCCTCGCCGAGCGGCGCGGTCGACGCGGCCTCGACGGCCTCGTACGCGTCGGGCTGGTAGTCCGGGAACGTCGGGAACGTCTGCGTCTCCTTCGCGGCCTTCGCCGCGAGCTCCTGCTGCGCCTCGACGAGCACCTTGATGAACGGCTTGGCCGCCTCGAGGCCCTGCGCGACGACCTCCTCGGTCGGGGCGACACCACCCTCGTTCTGGATGATGTTCCAGGACTTCTCGGGCGCCTCGGCCTCGATCATGGCGATCGCCACGTCGTCGCCCACCACGCGGCCCGCGACGACCATGTCGAACGTCGCACGCTCGCGCTCGGAGTACCGCGGGAACGCGACCCACTGGCCGTCGACGAGCGCGATGCGCACGCCACCGACCGGGCCGGAGAACGGCAGGCCGGAGAGCTGCGTCGACAGCGAGGCCGCGTTGATCGCGAGCGTGTCGTACGCGTCGTCCGGGTGGATCGCCAGGACCGTGATGACGACCTGGACCTCGTTGCGCAGGCCCTTGACGAACAGCGGGCGCAGCGGGCGGTCGATCAGCCGGCAGGCCAGGATCGCCTCGGTCGAGGGACGGCCCTCGCGGCGGAAGAACGAGCCCGGGATCTTGCCGGCGGCGTACTGCCGCTCCTCGACGTCGATCGTCAGCGGGAAGAAGTCGAACTGGTCCTTGGGGTGCTTGCCGGCCGTCGTGGCCGCCAGCAGCATGGTGTCGCCGTCGAGATAGGCGGCGGCGGAACCCGCGGCCTGCTTGGCCAGACGGCCGGTCTCGAAGCGGACGGTGCGGGTGCCGAAGCGACCGTTGTCGATCACGGCCTCGGCGAACTGGATCTCGGGACCCTCCACGGGTGCCCTCCTTGTCCTCGAAGGCGCCGGCCGGCCGCGGCGGTCTTCGATCGAGACCCCCGGACCTTGACGGTTCCGGAGGCCACTACCGAGGACCGGACGAGCGGGTCGGCGCGGTGGATGGTGCTGTGGTGCGGTGTTTCAGCTGCGGGTGCGGAGCGCCTCTGCGGGCTCCACGCGGAACCAGCCCGGACCCGGCGTCGGGTCCGGGCTGGTCCGGATGATCAGCGGCGCAGGCCGAGCCGCTCGATGAGGCTGCGGTAGCGGTTGATGTCGACCTTCTGCAGGTAGCCCAGCAGGCGACGACGCTGGCCGACGAGCAGCAGCAGGCCGCGACGGCTGTGGTGGTCGTGCTTGTGGGTCTTGAGGTGCTCCGTGAGGTCCTTGATGCGCTGCGTGAGCATCGCGATCTGAACCTCCGGCGAACCGGTGTCACCCTCGTGGGTGGCGTACTCGGTCATGATGGACTTCTTCACGGCACTGTCGAGCGGCACGGTTCTCCAGGTTGTCTCGTTGCGCGGTGCTCCGGGGCATGTCCACCCGGGCTCTCTCTGTCCGCGGCCGTTCGTACGGCGACCACAGACTATCAGGCGGCGGGGGCTCCCCCGGCATCGGCCTGGTGCGGCGCCTCGGCGGACGGTTCGCCAGCGACCCCGTCGAGCACCTCGCGGACCCGCTCGACGTCCTCGTGCATGCGCACCAGGAGCTCGTCGACCGAGTCGAACCGGAGCGTCGGACGCAGGCGCTCGACGAGCTCGAGCACCACCTGCTGGTCGTACAGGTCGAGGTCGGTGCGATCCAGGACGTAGGCCTCGACCCTGCGCTCCTGCCCGTCGAACGTCGGGTTCGTGCCGATGGACACCGCGGCGGGCAGCACGCTGTCCGGGTCGCCCACCTGCACCGGCGTGCCGTCGGCCTCCCGCGTGCGGCGCAGCCACCCCGCGTACACGCCGTCGGCGGGCACCATGCCCGTGAGGTCCGCCCCGAGGTTCGCCGTCGGGAAGCCGAGCTCACGGCCGCGCGCGTCGCCGTGCACGACGGTCCCCCGCACGCGGTGCGGCCGGCCGAGCACGCGCGCCGCCTGCACCACGTCGCCCGCGTCGAGCAGCTCGCGCACCCACGTGGACGACCAGCGCCGACGCAGCGGGTCGGCGGCCTGGTCCTCGGCGCTGCCCGGGTCGGCGGTCGCGGCGGGCGCGACGTCCTCGATGACCTCGACGTCGAACCCGTGCTCGCGACCGAGCTCGACCATCGTGCCGAGGTCGCCGGAGTTGCCCCAGCCGAAGCGGACGTCCCGGCCGACCACGACCGTGCGCGCCCGCAGACCGTCGACGAGGTAGCGGCGCACGAACTCCTCGGGCGACTGTCGTGCGAAGTCGAGCGTGTACTCGAGCATGAGCACCGCGTCGAGGCCCGTGAGGCCGAGCAGCTCGAGCCGGTCCTCGTCGCCCGTGAGCAGCGGCGGCGCGGTCTCGGGCCGGTGCACCTGCAGCGGGTGCGGGCTGAACGTCACGGCCACCGCGCGCGCACCGGCCAGCCGGGCGTCCGCGCACATGCGGGTGAGCACGCTGACGTGCCCCCGATGCACCCCGTCGAAGTTGCCGAGGGTCACCACCGAGGGCCCGAAGTCCGACGGGACGTCGGCGAGGTCGTTCCAGCGCAGCACACGAGGATCATGCCACCCGTGCGGCACGACCCGTCCGCGACGTCCTAGCCTGCGGGCATGCGCTGGGAGACGTTCGGGGAGACGACCGTGTACGACAGCCCGTGGATGCGGGTGACGCTCGTCGACGTCGACGTTCCTGGTCACGGGCGCACCGACCACCACGTGGTGCGGATGCCGGGCCCGGCGGCGGGTGTCGTGGTGCACGACCCGGACCGCGGCGTCCTGCTGCTGTGGCGGCACCGGTTCATCACGGACACGTGGGGCTGGGAGGTGCCGGCGGGGAAGGTCGAGGCGGACGAGACGCCGCTCGAGGCCGCCGCCCGCGAGGTGCTCGAGGAGACGGGGTGGCGGCCGGGCCCCCTGCACCCGCTCGTGAGCTACCACGCGGCCCACGGGACGACGGACCTGATGTTCCACGCGTTCGTCGCCGACGGTGCCGAGCACGTCGGCGACCCGAGTGACCCGTCGGAGGCCGAACGTGTCGAGTGGGTGCCGCTGGACCAGGTGCGCGCCCTCGTCCTCGACGGCACGTTGGTGGACGGCCTCACGCTGACCGCGCTGCTGCGCTTCCTCCTGGGCGCCGAGCCTCGGGCCGGTGCGTGACGGACCCCGATGACGGACGCCCCGGCCGACACTCGGCCGGGGCGTCCGTCGGCGGAGACGGTCAGCCCTTCTGCCAGGGCAGCACGATCGTCATCGACGCGGCCCTCGTGGTGGCGCTGCCGGCCGGGTTGGTGAAGACCGCCCGGTACTCGCTCCCGACACCGAGCAGCGTGACCGGGAGCGTGAGCGTCGGCGTGGTCGCCCCGGGGATCGTGTGCCAGCGTCCGCCGAACCAGCGCACCTGCCACGCGACGGTCGGCGCCGGAGTTCCGCTCGCCGCCGCGGTGTAGGTGACCGTGGCGCCGAGCCTGCCGCGGGCGTCCTTCGGCTGCGTGGTGATCGCCGGGGCGACCTGGAGGGGCTCGCCACCATCCTGGTCCGCGAGGAACGACGCGACCCACGAGATCGCGGACTGCCAGTTGACCGCGACCTCGTTCGTCGACCAGGCGCCGATCTCGTCGATGTAGCACGCCGACGGCGCGCACCCTTCGGGGAACGCCGCCTGCGTGGTGGGGTCCCAGGTGCCGGCCTGCGAGTTCGGGCCGCCCGCGAGGGATCCGGCCGGCGGGCTGGGCAGCGACGGGTCGAGCTCGTGTGCCCACCACCGGTTGTGCTGCTGGTGCGAGGCGACCTCGCCCCAGCCCGTCACGTACGACTGGTTGAGCGCGTTGCGGCCGAGCAGGTAGTCGACGCCCTCGAGCACGGACCGCCGGTACCTCTCGTCCCCCGTGAGGTCGAACGCGGTGCCGACGACCACGAGGTTGTTCGCGACCTGCGAGCTCGACCCCCACACGTAGTCGCCGGACGGCGAGTACACCGACCCCCACGGCTGTGCGGCCTGGCTCGTCACGTACCGGTCGGCGCCCGCGACGACCGAGGCCACGACCGCGTCACGCCCGGGGAGCTTGTTCGGCACCGTCGCGAGGTCGAGCCGGCCCAGAGCGGCGGTGCTCGCCCAGCCGAAGCCGTCGGCCGTGAACACGTCGGCCGTGTGCAGCGGGCTGTTCACGACGGCCTTCGCGAACGCGTCCTCGCCGGTCGTGAGGTACAGCTCCGCGGCGGCCCAGTAGAACTCGTCGCGCACGTCGCGGTCCCCGTACGCCCCGCCGCCGTCCGCGCCGGCGGCGTCGGGCGCGTACACGTCCGGGTGGGCCAGGGCGGCCGCGTACGTCGACCGTGCCGTCGCGAGCAGCGTCGCGGCGAACGCGGGGTCGAGCTTGCGGAACAGCCGGGCGCCCTGCGCGGTGACGGCCGCGACGTTGAGCGTCGCCGCGGTGGACGGCCGGGCGAGCGAGCGGGGCTGCGCGTCGTCGGACGGGAGCAGCGGCAGACCCGTCCAGCCCTCGTCGTGCACCTTGTGGTGGACCATGCCGGCGTACTCGCCCGACGGCGCGACCATCTTGAGCATCCACTCGAGCTCCCAGCGCGCCTCGTCGAGCACGTCGGGCACCTTGTCGCCGTGCTCGGGGATCGCGAGCGTGCCGTCCTTGAGTGCGCCGGCGTCCGCCGACGGCGCGCGCAGCGAGCGCTCGTACGTGCCGAGCAGCTGCGAGACCGCGATGCCGCCGTTGACGACGTACTTGCCGTGGTCGCCCGCGTCGTACCAGCCGCCCGACACGTCGAGCCGGTAGTCGCACGTCCAGCCGTCGTAGTAGTCGCGCGGGCCGATGCACGGCACGTCGGTGTCGCCCTGGTTGGGCGCGACGCCGACGTGGCCGGCCGGACGGGCGTAGTCCTCGCCCGCGATCGCCCCGTCGATCTCGATGCCCGACCGGGCCGGGTAGAAGTAGTCGAGCGTGTCGTAGCGGAGCTGCTGGTAGAGGTCGGCAGCGATGTCGAACGGCCGGCTGGTCTCACCGTCGGCGACCACCGTGAAGCCCTTCCCGGTGCGGGTGACGCCGGAGAAGTCGATCGTGTGCACGTTCAGGCGTGACGACGGGTCGAGGCCGGCCGGGGCCGAGTCGCCGTGCGCGACGACGGTGCCGTCCGCGGCGTGCAGCTCCCACGGCAGCGCCGTGGTCGCGTCCGTGACGAGCGTGGCGCGCTTCGGCCCGTACGGGAGGTAGCCGACCTGGTTGACGCGCACGCGCGGACCCGTGTCGGGCTGGTAGACGGGCGGCGGCGTCGCGGAGCTCGTCAGCGAGACCTCGGACACGCAGAACGTGTACGCCGAGGACTTGCCGAGCTGGATCGCGACCTGCCCGGGTGCCGACCCGTCCGCCGGGAAGGTCAGCCCCGCGGTGAACGGGTACTCGTGCACCGCGAGCTCGGTGGTCAGCGGCACCGCCCCCTGGTCGAGGACCGTGCGGTACGCGCCGCCGCCCTCGCCGACGAGCGCCCGCACCGGGGTCGCGGGGTCGCTGCTCGCGGTGAACGACAGCACATAGTTCTGGCCCTCCTCGACGGGCACGCCGTTGTAGACGAGCCCGGCATCCCACGGGTTGACCTGCCCGCCGGGGACGTCGACGCACATGCGCCCGTCGGCGAAGACGGGGTCGCTCGTGCCGTACAGCGACCACGAGCCGAGCGACTCGGCGAACGACGTGTGCGGCAGCAGCTCGGAGTCCGAGGACAGGGAGACGTCGTCGAGGCAGAACGTCCACGCGTCGGGGCTGAACCCGCCGAGTTGGAACGCGATCTGGCCACGCGGGTCGCCCGCGGCGCTCTCGGCCGGGTAGGTCGCACCGGCGGTGAACGCGTACGACGTCGCGGTGGGCTCGGACGTGAGCGCAGGGCTCTTGTCGAGCACCGTGCCGTAGGGGGCGCCGTCCTGTCCGACGAGGGCACGGATCGTCACGTCCGTGCTGGCCGACGCGGTGAAGCCGAGCGTGTAGGTGGTGCCCTCGTCGATGGCGACACCGTTGAGCACCACGCCGACCCCGTACTGGCTCGACCCGGCCGGCACGTCGACGCACAGCGCGCCGCTGCTCGTGTCGAGCGGCCCGTCCGTGCCGTAGGCGACCCAGCCCTCGGCCCCGGACTCGAAGGTGCCGTCGCCGATCTGCGAGGCGGCGCCGACAGGTCCTGCGGTACCGAGCGTCAGCGCGACGCCGGTGAGCAGCGCCGCCGTCGCGCCGCCCCACCTCCGTCCTGCCGACCAGCCGTGCCGGTGCCGTGCGGTGCGTGATGCCACGTCGTCCCCCTCGGTCGGTCGCCGCCCACTGCCCTGTGAGCCGCCTGTGGAGCCAGGGCAGGCTATGGGAGACGACGACCTGGGCGGACGGGTCCGAATCGATTCGGTCGGACCGATGCGGCGCCGCACCTGAGCACCGAGGCGGACGACAGCCGGACCTTGGCTCCCCCGGATGGGCCGTCCGGCACCGGCGGCGCGCGGGAGCCGCCGGGCCGACGACCATCAGGCCGGGGCGAACACCAGCGTCGGCCGGACCGTCGGGCCGCGCGTCTCGACGAGCGCGACGAGCTCGCCGTCGGGCGAGAGCGCCGCGACCGTCCCCGCGGGGGTGCCCGCGACGGGCGCGATCGTCTGGCCGTACGACAGCGCGCGTGCCTCCTCGGCGGTGAGGTCGCGAACAGGGAACGTGGCGCGCGCTGCGGCGGCCAGCGGCAGCACCGTGAGCGGCACGTCGTCGGGCGTGGCGGCGAGCTCGTCGAGCGTGCGGGCGACCTCGAGCGCGTACCCGCCGACGCGCGTGCGCCGCAGCGCGGTGAGGTGACCGCCGACACCGAGCGCGGCGCCGAGGTCGCGCGCGAGCGCCCGTACGTAGGTGCCCGACGAGCACACGACCGTGACGTCGACGTCCACGACGGGCGTGCCGTCCGGCGCCTCGGCGCGCCGCAGCCCGCCCACGTCGAACCGCGAGACGGTGACCTCGCGGGCCGCGAGCTCGACGGTCTCCCCCGCCCGGACGCGCGCGTACGCCCGCTGGCCGTCGACCTTGATCGCGGAGACGGCGCTCGGGACCTGCGCGATCGTGCCCGTGAGCGTGGCGGCGGCGTCGTGCACCGCGGCGTGCGTGACGGACGACGCGTCGACCACGTCGAGCGTCTCGCCCTCGGCGTCCTCCGTCGTGGTCGTCACGCCCAGCCGGATCGTCGCCGTGTACTCCTTGTCGGCGCCGACCACGTACGTGAGCAGCCGCGTCGCGCGGCCGATGCCGACGACGAGCACACCCGTGGCCATCGGGTCGAGCGTGCCCGCGTGGCCGACCTTGCGGGTGCCCGCGAGGCGGCGCATCCGGGCGACGACGTCGTGGCTCGTCCAACCCTGCGGCTTGTCGACCACGACGACGCCGTCGGGTGCCGTGGGGCGGCGCGGCCTGTCGTTGCGGGGCGCGTCGTTGCGGGGCTCGTCGGAGCGGGGACGGGCCGCGCCCGTCACGTGTTCCGCTCCTCGATGGCCTCGATGGTGCACTTCACGAGCGCGTCCATGCCGGCGTCCTCACCGGTGTGGTCCGCGGCACCGACCGCGAGCAGCACGTTGATCAGCATGCCCTGGGCGACGAACCGCCGGGCCTCGTCCTCGTCCGCCCCCGACGCCTCGCTGAACAGCCGGAACGCCTCGCCGAGGGTGTGCCGGGCGATCCGGCCGACCTCCTCGTCGGTCCCGGCGATGAACCCGTGCATGAGGAGCAGCAGCAGCTCCCGGTCGGTGAGCAGGCCCACGTACGCGTCGCCCATCAGCCGACCGGCGTCCGGCCCGGGCTGGACTCCCCGCAGCGCGGTGAGCACCTGGTCGCTCGCCTGCCGGTACGTCTCGACGAAGAGCTCACGCTTGGAGCCGAACAGGCGCACGACGTACGGCTGGGACACCCCGGCGGCACGTGCCACCTCGTCGGTGCTGGCGGTGTAGCCCCGCGCGGCGAAGACGGTGCGGGCGGCGGCGAGGATCTGGTCGCGCCGAGCGGCACCCGTCATGCGCTGGGCCACGGGGGCGTCGGCGACCACGTTCTGCTGCGACATGTTGACATGTTATCAGCCGATGCCTACGGTCGCTCTTGTTAGTAATCACTCAATGCCAACAAGGAGCCACCGTGACCATCGCGCCCTCCGCCCCACCCCGGTCCGCCGTCACGTCGGCTGCGACAGACGCGCCCGGCCGGCTCCGGGCCCGCCGCACCGTGCCCGTCGCCGTGGCCCTGGTCGCCGCGTCGCTCCCGATGTTCATGGCGACCCTCGACAACCTCGTCATGACGACCGCGCTGCCCGTCCTGCGGACCGAGCTGTCCGCCTCGCTCGAGCAGCTGCAGTGGATGGTCAACGCCTACACGCTGGCCTTCGCGAGCCTGATGATCGCGGCCGCGACCCTCGGCGACCGCTTCGGGCGCCGGCGCGTGTTCGTGATCGGCATCTCCGTCTTCGCCCTCGCGTCCGTCGCGTCCGCGCTCTCGACGAGCGCCGAGATGCTCATCGCCGCCCGCGCGCTGCAGGGCGCCGGCGCTGCCGCCGTCATGCCGCTGTCCCTCACGCTGCTCGCCGGTGCCGTGCCCGCCGCCAAGCGGGCCATGGCGATCGGCATCTGGGGCGCCGTGTCCGGCCTCGGCGTCGCGCTCGGGCCCGTGATCGGCGGCGCCGTCGTCGACGGCATCTCGTGGGAGGCCATCTTCTGGATCAACGTGCCCGTCGCGATCGTGGCGATCCCGCTCGTCCGCTGGGCGCTGCCCGAGTCGCACGGACGCCGCCAGCGGCTCGACGTGCTCGGCCTCGTGCTCGCCGGCACCGGCGTGCTCTCGCTCGTCTGGGCCATCATCCGCGGCAACGACGACGGGTGGGGCTCCGCCCGGGTGATCGGCGGCATGACGCTCGGCGTCCTCCTGCTCGCCGGGTTCCTGCTGCGCGAGTCCCGCACCGACCACCCGCTCGTGCCGCTGCGTCTGTTCCGCGTGCGCTCGTTCAGCATCGCCAACCTCAGCGCGCTCGCGTTCTCGATCGGCGTGTTCGGGCTCGTGTTCCTGCTCTCCCAGTACCTGCAGATCGGGCTCGGCTACACCCCGCTCGAGGCCGGCGTCCGCACGCTCCCCTGGACCGCCGCACCCATGCTCGTCGCACCGGTCGCAGGCATGCTCGCACCCCGCATCGGCGTCCGGCCGCTGCTCGCCTCCGGGCTCGCCCTCCAGGCCGCGGGCCTTGCCTGGCAGGGGTTCCTCGTCGGTCAGGGCGGCATCGTGTACGCCGACCTCGTCCCCGGGCTCGCGCTCGCCGGCATCGGCATGGGCCTGACGTTCGCGCCGTCCGCCACGGCCGTCCTCGCCGACATGGCGCCTGACGACCACGGCACCGCGAGCTCGGTGAACTCGACCATCCGCGAGATCGGCGGAGCGCTCGGCATCGCCGTCCTCGTCGCCGTGTTCCAGGGTGCGGGCGGCACCCTGACGCCCGACGGGTACGCCGCCGGCCTGGAGCCCGCGGCCTACGTCGCCGCCGCGATCGTCGCGCTCGGGGCGCTCGTCACGCTGGCGATGCCGCGCAGCACCGGGCGCGTGACGCAGACGGTCGACGTCTGACCCACCGCTGCACGACGAAGCCCCGGG
Organism: Cellulomonas sp.; assembly: GCF_017744555.1. Taxonomy (GTDB): domain Bacteria; phylum Actinomycetota; class Actinomycetes; order Actinomycetales; family Cellulomonadaceae; genus Cellulomonas. The sequence goes on from NZ_JAGIBD010000006.1 coordinate 134,120, forward strand.
GACCGCGACAGGTCCCCGGGGCTTCGTCGTGCAGCGTCAGGCCTCGGCGGCGTCCTCGTCCTCCGGGTGCCGGTACGGGTCGGCGTCCCCGGCGTACGACGCCTTCGACGCCAGCGCGGCGACCTCGGCGTCCCGGCGGGCCGCCTCGACCAGCGCGGCGTCGAGGTGCGCGGCCGTCTCGGGCACCGCGTCGAGGTGGAATGCGAGCGTCGGCGTCAGACGGATGCCCGTCTGCTTGCCGACCTCGGACCGGATGACGCCCTTGGCGCTCTCCAGCGCCTTCGCGCTGTCCGAACGGGCCTCGTCGTCACCGTAGACCGTGTAGAACACGTCCGCGTGCTGCAGGTCGCCCGTGACGCGGACGTCCGTGACCGTGACGAACCCGAGGCGCGGGTCCTTGATGCGGGTGTCGAGCATCTGCGCGACCACCTGCTGGATGCGCTCCGCGAGCTTGCGGGCGCGTGCGGTGTCAGCCATCTGAACCGTCCTTCCTTCCGTGGTGACGCCGCGGGGCGGGCAAGGTCGATGCCTCACCCGCCCCGCGGTCAGCCGTCCGGGATCAGGCGCGAGGCTTCTCGCGCATCTCCCACGTCTCGATGACGTCCTCGACCTGCAGGTCGTTGAACGACCCCAGACCGATACCGCACTCGAAGCCCTCGCGGACCTCCGTCGCGTCGTCCTTGAACCGCTTGAGCGACTCGATCGTCAGGTTGTCCCCGACGACCTTGCCACCACGCAGCACGCGCGCCTTCGTGTTCCGGCGGATGAGGCCGGAGCGCACGATCGAGCCCGCGATGTTGCCGAACTTCGAGGAGCGGAAGACCTCGCGGATCTCCGCGGTGCCGAGCTGCACCTCCTCGTACTCCGGCTTGAGCATGCCCTTGAGGGCCGCCTCGACGTCGTCGATCGCCTGGTAGATGACCGAGTAGAAGCGCACGTCGACGCCCTCGCGGTCGGCCAGCTCCTCGACGCGCTCCGCGTACTTGACGTTGAACCCGATGATGATGGCCGAGTCGACCGTCGCCAGGTTGACGTCGTTCTGCGTGATCGCACCGACGCCGCGGTGGATGACCCGCAGGTCGACCTCCTCGCCCACGTCGATCTTGAGCAGCGCGTCCTCGAGCGCCTCGACGGCACCCGACACGTCGCCCTTGAGGACCAGGTTGAGCGTCTCGACCTTGCCCTGCTGCAGCGCCTGCGTGAAGTCCTCGAGGCTGATGCGCTTGCGGCGCTTGGCCAGGAGTGCGGCACGCTCGGCGGCCTCGCGCTTCTCGGCGATCTGCCGCGCCGTGCGCTCCTCGGGAGCGACGAGCAGCGTGTCGCCTGCGCTCGGCACCGACGCCAGGCCGAGGACCTGGACCGGACGGGCCGGGCCCGCCTCGGCGACGGCGTTGCCGTGCTCGTCGAACATCGCACGGACGCGGCCGTGGGCCGTGCCCGCGACGATCGCGTCGCCCACGCGCAGCGTGCCGGACTGGACCAGCACCGTCGCGACCGCACCGCGGCCCTTGTCGAGGTTCGCCTCGATGGCGACACCGCGCGCGTCCTTGTCGGGGTTGGCCCGCAGGTCGAGCGCCGCGTCCGCCGTCAGCAGGACGGCCTCGAGGAGCTGGTCGATGCCCATGTTCTGCTTCGCCGACACGTCGACGAACATGGTGTCGCCGCCGTACTCCTCGGCCACGAGGTTGTACTCGGTGAGCTGCTGGCGGATCTTGGCGGGGTTGGCCCCCTCCTTGTCCACCTTGTTCACCGCGACCACGATCGGCACGTTCGCCGCCTGGGCGTGGTTGAGCGCCTCGATCGTCTGGGGCATCACGCCGTCGTCCGCCGCGACCACGAGGATCGCGATGTCGGTGACCTGCGCACCACGGGCACGCATGGCGGTGAACGCCTCGTGACCCGGGGTGTCGATGAACGTGATCGCCCGGTCGACGCCCTCGTGCTCGGCGCGCACCTGGTAGGCACCGATGTGCTGGGTGATGCCGCCGGCCTCGCCCGCGACGACGTCCGTCTGGCGGATCGCGTCGAGGAGCTTGGTCTTGCCGTGGTCGACGTGGCCCATGACGGTGACGACCGGCGGGCGCGCCTGCAGGTCGTCGTCGCCCTCGGCCTCGAGCTCGGCGTCCAGGTCGATGTCGAAGGCCCCGAGCAGCTCGCGGTCCTCCTCCTCGGCCGACACCATCTCGATGACGTACCCGAGCTCCGCGGCCAGCGTGCCGAACGTGTCCTCGTCGAGCGACTGCGTCGCCGTGGCCATCTCACCGAGGTGGAACAGCACCGTGACGAGCGACGCCGGGTTCGCGTCGATCTTGTCGGCGAAGTCGTTCAGGGACGAGCCGTGCCGCAGCCGGACGACCGTGGAGCCGTTGCCGCGGGGGACGCTGACGCCGCCGAGCGACGGCGCCTGCATCTGCTCGAACTCCTGCCGCTTCGCACGCTTCGACTTGCGGCCACGGACGGGACGACCGCCCGCGCGACCGAAGGCACCCTGCGTGCTGCCGCGACCGGCACCACCCGGACGGCCACCGCCACCACCGGGGCGACCGGCGAAACCGCCGCCACCACCGGGAGCACCGCCGCCGCCGGGAGCACCGCCACCGGGACGACCGCCGTAGCCGCCCCGACCGCCGCCGGCACCGCCGGGACGACCGGCACCGGCCGGGCGCTCACCGGGACGACCGACACCGCTCGACGTGCGGCCGGGCATCATGCCCGGGTTCGGACGCGGGCCGCCGGGACGCGGACCGCCCGGACGGGGACCACCGGGGCGGTCGCCGGCCGAGGCCGCCGGGGCACCCTCGGGCGCCGGACGACGGTCACCGGGACGCGGCATCCCCTGGGACGGCGCGAACGGGTTGTTCCCCGGACGGGGGCCGCCGGGACGCGGACCGCCCGGACGCTCGCCCTGGCGGGGCATGCCCTGCGAGGGCGCGAACGGGTTGTTGCCCGGGCGCGCAGCGGGCCGCGGGGCCGGACGGGTGCCCGGAGCGGCCGGAGCCTGCGCGGCGGGAGCCTGCGCGGGGGC
>NZ_JAGIBD010000070.1:0-2938 GCF_017744555.1 Cellulomonas sp.
GAACTCACCCGGGCGGCGTCGTCGTCGTGCCCCCGCGGGGGTGCAGGATGACGCCCATGCGTAGCGACATCTTCGACCAGGCGAACCTCGAGGTCGAGAACGGACAGCGGTTCTTCCTGCAGAACTCCAAGATGCTCAAGGTCACCCTCGGCGAGCCCGTGCTCGCCGCGAAGGGCTCGATGGTCGCCTACCAGGGGGCCGTGCAGTTCCACCACAAGGGCTCCGACACGCTGGCGAAGTTCGTCAAGCGTGCGATCAGCTCCGACGACCAGGCGCTCATGACGGTGTCCGGCCAAGGCGACGTGTTCTTCGCGCGGTTCGCCGAGACGGTGTTCATCATCCACCTCGAGGGCGACGCGATCAGCGTCGGCGGCTCGTCGCTGCTCGCGTTCGACGCCACCCTGCAGTGGGACCTGCACCGCACGCGCGGCGCCGGCATGATGACCGGCGGCCTGTTCAACACCCTCATCCAGGGCCACGGGTCCGTCGCGCTGACGTCCGACGGCCAGCCCGTCATCCTCGACTGCTCGCAGCAGCCCACGTTCGTCGACCCCAACGCGGCCGTGTGCTGGTCGGCGAACCTCGTGCCCGAGGTCGTGTCGAGCATGAACATGAGCTCGCTGCTGCGCGGCGGCACCGGCGAGGCGTTCCAGTACAAGTTCCACGGCCCGGGCTTCGTGGTCGTGCAGCCGTCCGAGGGGTTCGCGGGGCTGGGGCAGACGAGCTGACGTCCGCCTCGTCCCTGGTGTGAGGGGTTGTCGTCGCCTCGCGGCGGCAACCCCTCACGCGTCCCGGCGGCGGAGGACCAAAGGACCGCGCGCGCCGCCGGCTCCGGCCGAGAGACTGCGACGCACCGTCGCCCACGTCGGCGGTGGCGGGTCGCCCACCACCGGGCTCGGGGACGACGGGAACACGGACGCATGGCACGACTCTCGTGGGCGGTGCCCGCGGCGGTGCTGGTCGCCGCGCTCGTCGCGTGCGCACCCGCCGCCCGTCCGCCGACGGAGGCGGAGCTCGGGCCGGGGCCCGGGCTGTCGGACCACGTCGTCGACGGTCCCGTGTCGCTCCGTCTGCCGGACGGGACCGAGGCCGTGCCCACGTCGGTCGCGCTCGCCTCGGCACGCGTGGCCGTCGAGGGCGGCGACTACACGGTGCTGTCGCGCACGCCGGCCGACGACACGCTCCTGGGGCTCGACGTGCTGCCGACCGGGGACCTGGTGGCCCTGCGCGTGCCCGAGAACCAGTACCAGGGCGGCGACGGGGTCGCCGTGAGCTCGGTCCTCGGCACGTACGACGGCCACCGCTTCGACCCCTGGCCCGGCACGGGCCGACTCGTGCCCGGGGACCCGCCGCGTCAGGTCTACGGCGCGGACGCAGGGCAGGGCGCGGTGGCGTGGGCGGAGACGGCCAGCATCCGGCTCGACCGGTCGAGCTGGCGGGTGTTCGCGCGGGACGACGCGGGGCGGACCTCGCTCGTGGCCACGTCGGAGGAGGTGATCGACGGGCCGATGCCCGTGCTGAACGACGACGCCCGTCCCGTGGTCGCCGACGGTCGCGTGTACTGGGCGACACCCGCTCCGGCCGGCCCCGGCTCCGACCAGCTCCAGATGCAGGTCGTGTCACGAGACATCGGTGGCGGGGGGCCGCTCACCGTCGGGGCGCGGGGCGCGGCCCGGCCCGCCGTGGGCGATCACGGGGTGTACGTCGTGCGCACCTACCGCGACGACCCCACGGTCCCGGACGGTCGGTCGGTCGTCGCGGTGGCAACGGGCGGGGGCGACACGGCACCGCTGCTGACGGTGGACGGGCCACCCGGCGTCAACGTCGTCGACCTGGTCGCCGACGGCTCACGCCTCGCGTTCGTCACGTCCGCGCCGTCGTTCAGCACAGGCACGGTGTACGTGCACGACCCGGTGAGTGGCCGCCTGGTCGCCGTCCCCACGGCGGGCGCGGGCCAGCGCACAGAACTGGCGCTCTGCGGCGACCGGCTGGTCTGGACCACGAACGACGGCAGCGGCGTGGGCGCCGGTTCCGTCTTCGTCCTCGACGTGGCGACCCTCGACCTGCGCGAGGTCGAGGTGCAGGGCGGCTACGGCACGGTCATGTGCGCGGGTGACGTCGTCGCCTGGCAGGCGCTGCCATCACCGGACGGGTTCGCGACGACGACCGTGGTCCGCTGGGGGTGAGGTCACGCACCGTGCGCACGGTGCGGACCGCGCGGTACCCGCTGACGGTGGGTGATCACCCGGTGGGTGCCTGTCACAGCGGGCGGTGCGCCGTGGGTCGGACGTCACGCCTGCGGGGGCTGGCCTGCGGGTTCACGGCTGGGTACGTTCGCGACCGTGCGTCTGAACCGGCCGTCGGCCCGTCCTGCCCTGCTCGCCGTCGCCGCGGTCGCGGCCCTGGGCGCGTGCTCGTCCGGCACGTCGCCCGCCCCGGGCGCGTCGCCCAGCACGTCGGCGCCCACGGTCGTCGCGTCGCCGTCGCCCACCGCGTCCGCGACGCCCGACGTGCCCGTGGTCGCGGCGCCCGCCGAGTGCGACGCGGTCGAGCTCGCGCCGGGGGCCAGCGTCACGGGCGCCGACCTGTCGGCGTGCGTCATCGGGTTCTCGCTCGCCGCGGGCAGCGGCCACGAGCACGTGCAGTCCGGCGACTCCACCGCCGAGGTCGACTTCGTGTTCTCCGACGCGCCCGCCATGACCGGCACGATGGTCGACGCGGACGGCACCACGTCGTTCGTGCTCACGCAGGACCGGTCGTGGATCACGATCGACGGCCGCTGGGTCGAGGGCGACATCACCAGCAGCGACTCCGAGAAGGTGCTCGCCGGCACGGTCGGCACCGCGTACCGCACGCTCGCCGACCCGGCCGTCAGCGCCGGCATGATCGCGATGTCGCCCACGTACACGGTGCAGGACGACCAGGACGTCATCGACCT
>NZ_JAGIBD010000070.1:3047-4015 GCF_017744555.1 Cellulomonas sp.
GTCGTCGGGACGCAGGGCACCGGGACGTTCGGGGGCGTGCAGACGACGACCGTGCAGCAGTTCACCGACTGGGGCGTGCCCGTGGTGGTCGAGCCGCCAGTGGGGTGAGGTGGGGCGTCCGGGTGGAGAGGCAGACCTTCGAAGAGCCTGTCGTAGATCGGACTGCCGTTCGCCCACGGTGGGCCCCCTTGTGTCGCTACGGTTCCGCTCACCACGTGATGCCCCGCGTGCTCATCCCTGGGGCTCACCCCGTCGAGCAGGAGGTCCAGCGCCGCATGCGAGTTGCCTCGACAACTATCCGCACCGTGGGAAGTCTCACGGTCACGTTGCTCACCGTGTCTCTGCTCGTCGGCGCTGCGCCAGCCGACACCCCCGCCGGAGAAGTGATCGCCGAGGGGACGTTCGATCTGAGCGACGCGGACGCGGCTCCCCCTACCTCGGCCACCCTCTTCGCCTGGCCCGCCAACGAGGTGCTCGCCGACCTCGAGGTCGGCGAGCAGGTGCATCTCGAACCTGTTGGCGCTGCGGAGGTCGCGGGCGACGGATCCTTCACGGTGACGGTCGACGACGCCGAGACCCTGGAGAGCTACGCCTCCGGCTACGGCGAGGTGAACCTCTACCTGAGCGCCGACAACGGCGCGTCGGAGTTCGCCAGCTCCTTCGCCGTCTCGGTCGCCGACGTCGCCGAGGGGAACGGCGACGACGCCAGCGTCGTCGATCTCGGAACCGTGAGCGAGGTAGGACACCTGGTCGAGGATCCTGCTGCGGCCGGCGAGGTCGAGCTCGGGGACTACATGGAGAAGTCGTGCTCCACGGCCAAGCGCACGAACCTGGGGAACTTCTGGGTACCGATCGGCGGTCTGTTCTCCACGAACCCCGGTTCGTCGGTCGACTTCCAGTACTCCACCGGCCAGTCCAGCACGCTTGGTGTCGCTGCTTCGACGAAGGGGCCCACGACGGGATTCAGC
>NZ_JAGIBD010000071.1:0-2348 GCF_017744555.1 Cellulomonas sp.
GCTCCGGGCCGTCGCCGCCGGTGACGACGCCGGTCGCGTGGCCGACGAGGCCGTCGCGACGCTCGCGGGGCTCGCGGCACCGCCCGTGCCCGCCGTGCTGCGCCGCTACCCGCCCGCACCCGCCGGGCGGCACCGCCTGGCCGAGCTCACGAGCGCGCTCGACGCCGCCGTCCGCGCGCGCGACTGACGCCCGAGCAGCACCGCAGGGAAGCGCCGACGTCCGGATCAGACGTCTCGCGCGACCGTCACCTGCACCTGGAGACCGACCGTGTAGCGCGGCTGGTAGAAGTAGCGCCGATCCTCGCCGTCGGTCATCTTGAAAACCGCGCGCGTGGTCCCCTCGACAAGCGGCGCGACGCAGGAGACCGCAATGGTCAACTCCGCGCCGGGGGCCGTGAACGGCAGCGGGACGAACCGCGGCGTCGTGATCAGACCGGGGCCGGCGGGTGTTCCCAGTCGCGTGAGACGACGATCGCGCCACTCGACGGCGCCCTCGTTGCGAATGGTCCACGTCTTCTCGAAACGATGCCCGGGAGCCATCACCGTGCCGTCGGCCACGGTCTCGTCGACGAAGACCGAGAGGTCGTCGTCCGAGGCGTCGGGCGCAATCCCTCCGAGCACGCGCCCGTTCAGTCGTTGCCGCCGAACCTCCGCGAGAACCGCGTCGTAGTAGGACAGGATCAACCCGCCACTGGCGAGCCGCGCCTCGATCATGTTGACCAACGCCTCGGAAGGCCTGTCGCGCCCGTCCTCCGCACCGCTGATCGTCCGACGGTCACGCCCGACGGCGGCCGCGAGCTCGGCGACGCTCAAGCCTCGCAGCTCGCGCCAGTGGCGGATCTCGTTCCCGAGCTCGGCAGAGGGAGTCACCGCTGGCGCCGGGGGCCGGCGAGGACGAGGCATCGCATCTCCAACCGTTGCGGGGTGTTCGCCCACAACGTATCGCGTCGAGTTCGCTGGGAACCGGCGGACGACCGCGCCGCCGAGAAGTCCTCCGAACACGGCTCGACACCGTCGCGCCATTGATCACCCTGGGAGACGACCATGCACGCACAGCGAGTTTTTCGCATTCTTACGACCGTCGCACTCGCCGCCGGGCTGGCTGCCGCGGGTTCCGCGCCCGCGCAGGCCGCGACGATGGTGGGTACCGACGTCCACGTCGCGGAGTACTGCACGTGGAAGTACGGCGCAGCGTCGTTCGCGTTCAACATCGGCAACACCTGGGACGGCTGGCGCTGCAGCCTCATGTCGGCGACCTACAGCGTGGACATGAACCGGGCGTGCTCCCTCGCGTACGGCGCCGGGGCCTACGCCCAGAACCCGTCGATGACCTGGAACGGCTGGCGCTGCTACCGCTGAGGTCGGCGACGCCGGAGACCTGCGGCGCCCGGTCGCGCGTGTCACGTGCGACCGGGCAGCAGGGCGACGAGGCCTACTCGACCTTCTCGACGACCGACGCCACGCGCCGCGCGCGCGTCTCGGCCGCCTTGGCCCCCTCGACGGCCGTCACGTGCGCCTTGCGCGCGCTGGGAGACAACGCGTCGAACGCGGCGCGCGCACCGGGTGCGGCGTCGAGCGCCGCGGCGAGGTCGGCCGGCACCTCGACGACCCGCGGTGCCGTGTCGAGCTCGAGCGTGACCTCGATCGGGTCGCCGCCCGCGAGGCCCGTCTCGCGGCGGTGCGCCGCCGAGAACGGGATCAGGTGGCGCCCGCCCATGACCGCGAGCGTCGAACGGTACGTGTGGCCGTTCACGGTCACGACCACCGGGGCGCGCTTGCCCGCACCCAGCGCCTCGACGACCGCGGGCGGCACCTCGACCCCGGTGTTGTTGCCGCCGAGGAGCAGGGTCGTGGTGAACGTCTGCGTGGCCATGCCCGCATCGTCGCGCGCGGCGCGGCCGGGCACCATCGGGACGCGGCCCCGGGCGGCCCCCTCGGGTCGGCCACGCACCGCGACAGCACTTCCGCGCCCAGCCGGGCGGACGGGACTGCTGGCACCAGCCTGCGCACCACCGACGCTGCTGAACAGCCGCGGGCCGGCGAACCGTCCTGCTAGCGACGCGTCGCAGATCCGAGCAGATCGGCGACGAGGTCGATCTCGTCGCGTTCGATCTCGAGGCCTCCCGCAGCACGGATCAGCCTGAGCGACCTGTCGACCTGCTCGACGAACCACCGATGCGCGTGGAGCGCGGCGTCCGCAGCGATCACCGGGTCGCACTCCGCAAGCTGCGCCAGGGCGGTACCCCGCGCCACCGGGTCGAGCAGGATCGTGACGATGTCCAGCAGGTCGGTGCCCTCCTTCGCCGTCGAGCGCAGGAGGACCGCTTGCAGCTTCATCGCCACGAGGG
>NZ_JAGIBD010000071.1:2358-3883 GCF_017744555.1 Cellulomonas sp.
GAACGTCTGCGTGGCCATGCCCGCATCGTCGCGCGCGGCGCGGCCGGGCACCACCGGGACGGGACGACGCTCCACCCCGCCGGGCCCCCGCGTCGCCGCGACCCCTCGTCGCACCGTGCCGGCTCACGCCCACCCCGACCTACTCGGCGTGCTGCCGCCCGATGTAGTCGGACATGCCGGGGACGGTGAAGGCGATCCGGCCATGCTCGGGCGCGTACACCAGACCCTTCGCGATGAGCTGCGCCCGGGTAGGCCCGAGGCTCCCGATCTGCTTGCCGAGTCGACGGGCGACCTCGCCGCTCCGCGACCCCCCGTCGCCGTCCTCGGCCATCGCGCGCAGGTACGCGCGCTCTGCGGGTGTCGCTCGATCCCACCGCGCCGGGAAGAAGCCCTGGTCGAGCTGCGCGCGCCCGAGCTCGAGCGCGCGCTCGGCGTCCGCCTCGGTGAACACCTTCGCCGGTGCGACGTCCCAGATGGCCTTGCCGTACTCCTGGAGGAAGTAGGGGTAGCCCGCGGCTGCCTCGACGAGGAGGTCGAGCGCCTCCGCGCCATATCTCGCCCCGACCCTCTCCGCTGGCGTGGCCAGCGCAGCACCGGCGGCGTCGCGGCTCAGGGGCCCGATCTCGTGGTAGTCGAACAAGCGCTCGGCATAGGAACGCGACTCGCTGAGTGTGGACGGGAGGCTCGGGAGACCGGCGCCGATGACGTAGAAGGGCCACTGTCGCTGCCCCGCGGCGTGCTGCACGGCGAGCAGCGCCGTCAGGAGCTCGTCGTCGACGTCCTGCATCTCGTCGATGAAGATGGCGAAGCCCTTGCCCTCCGGCCGCAGCGCCGTCGCAACGTCGTCGACCATCTCCTCGAGGTCGAGGTCGACCTGGCCGGTATCGGCACGCCCCTCGGTGGTCCCGATCCCCAGGGACACGCCTGCGACCCCGATGGTCGCCGAGAACGACCCGATGCTGCCGAGTACACCCTTCAGCCGCTCACGGGCGCCCGGACGGTTGTAGCGGCGAGCCGCCACCAGGAGCTCGCGCGCGAGCTTCCCTCGCACCGCACGCGCCCCGGCGTCGCCGGGAACGGCCTCGATCGCCACGGTGAACCAGCCGTGGGAGTCGGCGTGGGCGCGGAGCTCGTTGAGGAGGACCGTCTTGCCCACGCCGCGGAGCCCCGAGAGCACCATGCCTCGGTTGTGCAGGTGGTTGCCGGTGCGTGCCACCACCGTGTCGAACGCCTCCACCTGCGCTTCCCGCCCGACCATCGCGGGCGGTCTCAGGCCCGACCCGGGCGCGTATGGGTTGAGCGCGGGATCCATGAAGGGGATCATACAGCGGTATAGCGAATCGCCCTACACCTTCATCTAAGGTTGTACACCTCTCGCGGCGAACAGGCCCCGCCGACAGCCCACCCGCATACCCTGACCCGCATGGCCACCATCCGGGACGTCGCGGCCGACGCGGGCGTCGCGCCGAGCACGGTGTCGAACGTGCTGTCGGGCCGCAAGCGGTTCCCGGACGCGACGGTGGCG
>NZ_JAGIBD010000072.1 GCF_017744555.1 Cellulomonas sp.
TCGCGGTGCTGCGCCGCGGGGGCACCCACTGCGGCGGGACCGCCCCGGGCGGTGCGGCCGGGCGCGCGGGGTCGTCGAGGCTCACGCGCTCACCCTAGGGCCGCGGTCCGCGGCTGCGCGGTCCGCGACGCGCGCCGCCACGGTGCGGGCCGGTCGCCCACGGCGGCGTGCTCCGGCCGGTCGCTCAGGACGCGTCGTCGTCACGGTACGTGCGGGGCAGCGCGGCGGAGGCCCGGCTCACGACCTCGTAGGTGATCGTCCCGGCGCTCGCGGCCCAGTGCGCCGCGGTCGGCACGCCGCCGGCCCCGGGCGGGCCGAACAGGGTGACGGCGTCGCCCGGGGCGTCGCCGGCCCGGGGGCCGAGGTCGACGACGAGCTGGTCCATGCAGATCCGCCCGACCACGCGGGCCGCGCGACCGTTGACGTGCACGCGCGCGGGCCCGCGACCGTCGGTCGACGCGTGGCGGGGCACGCCGTCGGCGTAGCCCAGCGGGACGAGCCCGAGCACGGTGCGTCGCGCGGTCCGGTGCTCGCTGCCGTACGACACCGGGGTCCCCGGCGGCACGGTGCGCACCGCCGCGAGGCGGCTGCGCAGGGTCATGGCGGGCGTCAGCATGCTCGCGCGCGGGTCTCCGGGCGGCAGCGGCGACAGCCCGTACGTCGCGAGGCCCGGGCGGACGAGGTCGTAGTGCAGGCGGGGGTCGGTGAGCGTGGCGGCCGAGGCGGCGACGTGCCGCAGCGGGACCTCGATCCCCGCGGCCCGCAGCACGTCGGTCGCGTCCTCGAATCGCGCGACCTGGTCGTGGGTGGCGGGGTGCCCGGGGGTGTCCGCGCACGCGAGGTGCGTCCACAGGCCGACGACCTCGACGCGACCGGTCGCCGCCAGGGACGCGGCGCGCCGGACCAGCGGGAGCAGTGCGTCTCGGCCGACGCCGTTGCGGCCCATCCCCGTGTCGACCTTGAGGTGGACGCGTGCGACGCGGCCCGTGTCCCGTGCGGCCGCGGCGACCTCCTCGAGAGCCCACGGCGCGCCCACGGACACGTCGACGTCGGCGTCGAGCAGCCGCGCGAACGGCGCGCCCGGCGTGTGCAGCCACGTGAGCACGCGAGCGTCGGCGGGGCGCAGCGCGGTGCGCAGGCGCAGCGCGTCCGACGCCCGCGCGACGCCGAACCACGTCGTCCCCGCGGCGAGCGCCGTGCGTGCGACCGGGAGCAGGCCGTGCCCGTAGGCGTCGGCCTTGAGCACCGCCATGACCTGCGCCTGCCCGGCCGCGGTGCGCAGCACGCGCAAGTTGTGGCGGACGGCGGCGAGGTCGACCTCGACCCGGGACTCGTCGTCGGCGCCGGCCATGTCGGTGCCGGCCGCGGGGCCGCACGCGGCGTCAGCGGTCGGCACGGTCGGCCTCCGGCCAGAAGACGCTGTCGGGCACCGCCCGGGCGCCGAAGATCGCCTGCCCGACGCGCACGCACGTGGCGCCCTCCTCGACGGCGATCTCGTAGTCGCCGGACATGCCCATCGACAGCTCACCGAGGCCGATGAGGTCGGGGTCGGCGTCCCGGGCGCGGTCCCGCAGGGTCCGGAGCAGCGCGAAGCACTCGCGGACGCGCGCGTGGTCGTCGCTGAGGACCGCGAGGGTCATGAGGCCGCGCACCCGCAGGTGCGGGTAGGCGGGCAGCGCGGCGAGGAACGCTGGCAGCTCGGCGGGCGGCATGCCGAACTTGGAGTCCTCGGCCGACGTGTTGACCTGGACGTAGACGTCGAGCGTGCGGCCGGCGGCCGCGAGCCGGCGGTCGAGGGCCTCGGCGACGCGCAGCCGGTCGAGGGCCTGGAGCTCGGACGCCCAGGCGGCGACCTCGCGGGCCTTGTTGGTCTGCAGGTGGCCGATGACGGACCACCGGACGTCGAGGTCGGCGAGGGCCTGACGCTTGCGCGCCGCCTCCTGGACCTTGTTCTCACCGAGCTCGTGGCACCCGGCGCGGACGGCGAGGCGGACGCGGTCCTCGGGGACGGTCTTGCTGACGGGCAGGAGCCGGACCTCGTCGGGGGAGCGGCTGACGCGCTCGGCCGCGGCGGCGATGCGTGACCGGACGTGGGAGACCGCGCGGACGAAGTCCCCCACGTCGCGCGACGTGGGGTAGCGCTGCTCGTCGGTCGGCGTGGGCCTGTTTGGCATAGGCCAAACGCTAGCATAGGCTCGGGACGAGACGGAGGTGGCGCGTGCCCCTGATGATCGACGGCCGGACCGCCGGCGACATCGCGGCGAGCGTGCGCGCGCTCGTGGACAGCGGGTCGCTCGCGCCGGGTGACCCGCTGCCGCCCGTGCGGACCCTCGCCGAGCAGCTCGGCGTCAACCGCAACACCGTGGTCGCCGCGTACCGCCAGCTCGCCCAGGCCGGTGCCGTGGTCACGCGCGGCCGGGCCGGCACGCGCGTCGCAGGCGTCGAGCAGCTGCCGGAGGAGGGCTTCGCGCGCGACACCGTGCTGCGCGACGTCGGCAGCGGCAACCCCGACCCGCGGCTGCTCCCCGACCCGGCCGCCGTCCGCGTGCCGCCCGGGGCGCCCGTCCTCTACGGGCAGGCGGTGCTCGACCCCGCGCTCGCCACCTGGGCCACCGACCACCTCGCGGCGGACTGCCCGCGCGAGCTGCGCGTCGCGGTGACGGGTGGCGCCGTCGACGCCGTCGAGCGGCTGCTCGCGACCGCGCTGGCGCCGGGGGACCTCGTGGCGCTCGAGGACCCGTGCTACCTCACGAGCATCCACACCGTGCGCCGGGCGGGCTACCTCCCTGTCCCCGTGAGCGTCGACGCGGAGGGGATGACGGTCGACGGGCTGCGCGCCGCACTGACGGCCGGGGCCCGCGCGGTCGTCTGCACCCCGCGGGCCCACAACCCCACGGGCGTCAGCCTGAGCGCCGCCCGCGCCGCTCAGCTGCGACGGGTGCTCGCCGAGCACCCCTACGTCCTCGTCGTCGAGGACGACCACTTCTCGCTGCTGTCCCGAGCGCCGTACCGCAGCGTCGTCGGCCGGCGCCACGCGCGCTGGGCGCTCGTGCGCTCGGTCTCCAAGTTCCTGGGCCCCGACCTGCGGCTCGCGTACGTCGCCTCGGACCCCGAGACCGCCGACCGGCTCGCCGCGCGGCTCGGCCCCGGCACGACGTGGGTCAGCCACCTGCTGCAGCGCACCGCGGCGGCGCTGCTGACGGACCCCGCGACGCGTGGCCTGCTCACCACGGCGCGCGACCGCTACGCGGAGCGCAACGCGGCCTTCGTCGACCTGCTCGCCTCGCGCGGCCTGACCGGCGCGGCGCCCGACGGGCTCAACGTGTGGGTCACGCTGCCCGCACCGTCGTCCGACGTGAGCGCGCGGCTCATGCGCCGCGGGTGGCTCGCACGCGACGGTGCGGAGTTCGCGCTCGAGCGCCGTGAGCCGCGCGCGCCCCACCTGCGCCTGACCGTCCACGACCTCGACGGCGACGACGCGGCGCGGCTCGCCGACGACCTCGCCGCCGCGGCGGGAGGGGCCGCGGGCCGCCTCTCCCGCTGAGCCGGTCTCCCGGCGCGGACGCGGGACGCACCGGCCGTGGAGGACCGAGGTCGTGCCGGGGCCCGCGTGCGGCGTCGTAGGGTGACCGCGGCCCGCGCTGAGGTCGCCGGGCCACGACGACGGGGTGGTGGCATGAACGAGGTCGAGCGCGAGGTCCGGGCACGGATGCGCGCCCAGGGGCTGTACAACGACGAGGGCCCGGGGCTCGAGGCGCTGGTCGAGGAGCGGCAGCGCGCCAAGGCGCTCACGTGGCGCTTCAACATGATGAACCCGACGGACGTCGCGGGCCGCCAGGCGCTCGCGCGCGAGCTGTTCGG
>NZ_JAGIBD010000073.1 GCF_017744555.1 Cellulomonas sp.
GATCGCGGCCGTCGTCGCCGTGCTCGGCGCCGTCGCGCGACGTGCCGCGGGCGTCGAGCCCGCACCACCGGGGCGTCGGCCCCGACCGGCGCACGTGCTGCCGGGGCCCGTCGTGGTGGGGGCGCCCGGCTGGAGCGGCGCACCCCGCCGGGCCTGCTTCGGTCCGGCACCGCCCCTCGGCGTGCCCCCGTCCCGGACGCTCCTCGGGCGTCCCCGTCCCTGACACCGTTCGCACCTCCAGGAGGACCCCATGGCCGTTCTGCTCCGTCGCCTGGGCCTGCGCTGCGCACGCGCCCCGTGGCGCGTCGTCGCCGCGTGGACCGTGCTGCTCGCGCTCGCCGTCGCGGCCTACGTCGCGGGGGCGGGGACGCTCTCCGCGACGTTCAGCCTGCCGGGGACCCCGACGCAGCGGGTCACGGAGCACCTCGAGGAGGCGCTGCCGCAGGCGGTCGGGGCGGCCGGGACGGTCGTGTTCTCGACGACCGACGGTGCGGCGTTCACACCCGCGCAGCAGGAGGGCGTCAGCGCCGCGCTCGCCGCGGCGGGGCGGCTGGACGGCGTCCAGGGCGTCACCGACCCGTTCGTCCTCGCACGCGACGGCGCATCCGCGGCGCAGCAGGTCGAGGCCGGGACCGCGGCGGTCGGCCAGGCACGTGACCAGCTCGAGCAGCAGCGCGCGGAGCTCGCGCGCGCCCAGGAGGGCGTCGCCGCGGGCGGGGGCGACCCGGCCGCCGTGCCCGAGCTCGCCGCGCAGGCCGCCGCCCTGGAGGAGGCGTCGGCCGAGGTCGAGCGGCAGGCGGCCGCGCTCGCCCTCGGGCAGGAGCAGATCGAGATGGCGGCCGACCTGCGCAGCGTCTCCGCCGACGGTGCCGTCGCGATCGGCGCCGTCGTCTTCGACGAGCCGGCCGTCTCGATCCCGGGCGAGGTGCGGCAGGCCGCCCACGACGCGATCGCGGACCACCCCGTCGAGGGCGTCCGGGTCGACTACTCGAGCACGTTCGCCCAGGACGTCGCGGGGATCCTCGGCGTCGGGGAGGTCGTCGGGGTCGTCATCGCCGCGCTCGTCCTGCTCGTCGTGCTGCGTTCCGCGCTGGCCGCGGCGCTGCCGGTGGTCACCGCGGTGACCGGGGTCGGTGTCGGGGTCACGGCGTGCCTCGCGCTGTCCGGCGTCGTCGACATGGTGTCGGTGACACCGGTCCTGGGGGTCATGCTCGGCCTGGCGGTCGGCATCGACTACTCGCTGTTCGTGCTCAACCGGCACCGCCGCCAGCTGCGGGAGGGGCTCGAGCTGCACGAGTCCATCGGGACCGCGGTCGGCACGTCGGGCAACGCGGTGGTCTTCGCGGGGAGCACGGTGGTCGTCGCGCTGCTCGCGCTCAACGTCACGGGCATCGCGTTCCTCGGGCTCATGGGCACCTTCGCGGCGGTGTGCGTCGTGGTCGCCGTGCTCGTGGCGCTGACCCTCACGCCGGCGCTGCTGGGGCTGCTCGGCCGGCGGGTCCTGCCGCGGGCGCTGCGCTCGTCCGCACCCGTCGCCCCGCGCGTCCCCCGGCCGATGTCGACCGGGCGGGCGGTCGTCACGGTGGTCGGCGCCGTCGTGGTGCTCGGGGTGGTCGCGCTGCCCGCGCTGTCGATGCGGCTCGGGCTGCCCGACGGCAAGAGCGAGGCCCAGGACACGACGCAGTACCGGGCCTACGTGACCACGGCCGAGCACTTCGGCGAGGGGCTCAACGGGCCGCTGCTCGTGGTCGCGGACCTGCCCGCGCCCGATCGCACGCTCTGGCCGCAGGGGGTCGACGAGGTGCTGGCGACGCAGGTGGCCAGTGAGCTGGACGCGCAGGACGACGTGGTGGGGGTCGCGCGTCTGCTCGCCTCCGACGACGGCCGCGTGGTCGCCTACCAGGTGGTCCCGCGCGAGGGCCCGACGAGCGCGTCGACCGAGCGGCTCGTCCACCGGCTGCGTGCGCTCTCGGACGACCTGCAGGCACGTGCGGACGTGACCATCGGCGTGGCCGGGTTCGCCTCGGGCAACATCGACGTGTCCGCGCGCCTCGCCGCCGCGCTGCCCGTCTACCTGGGCCTGGTCCTCGGCATCTCGCTGGTCATCATGACCGTCGTCTTCCGGTCGCTGCTCGTGCCGCTGACGGCGACGCTGGGCTTCCTGCTCTCGGTCGTCGCGGCGTTGGGCGGCGTGGTCGCGATCTACCAGTGGGGCTGGCTCGGCGACCTGCTCGACGTGCGGGTCCCGGGACCCGTGCTGAGCTTCCTGCCGACGCTGCTGGTGGGCGTGCTCTTCGGTCTCGCGGTGGACTACCAGCTCTTCCTGGTGTCGGGCATGCGCGAGGCGTTCGCGCACGGCGCGCCGGCGCGCACCGCCGTGGCGGTCGGCACGGCTGCGGGGCGGGCCGTCGTGACGGCCGCCGCGGTGATCATGGTCGCCGTGTTCGGCGGGTTCGTCTTCTCCGACCTCGTCATGATCCGGCCGGTCGGCTTCGGGCTGGCGTTCGGCGTGCTGCTGGACGCGTTCGTGGTGCGGCTCGCGGTCATCCCCGCCGTCATGCACCTGCTGGGCCCGGCGGCCTGGTGGCTGCCGCGGTGGCTGGACCGCGTGCTGCCCGACGTGGACGTCGAGGGTGCCGCTCTCGGGGCGGCTCGCCAGGGCGTGACGGGCGCGGGGGTGGCGGACGGCGAGGCGGTGGGCGTCGAGGCCGGGCGGTGAGGGGCGTCCCGCGGGGCCCCGTGGGCCGCCGGCGCTCCCGCAGGGGGTCGTCGCAGGTCCGGTCCGCTCAGAACAGCGGCCACGGCACCGGCGACGACGCCGCCTCCGGCCCGGGGAACCGCCCGCTCGCGAGCAGCCGCTCGCACCGCGCGACCAGCGCGTCGACCTCGGCCCCGTCCAGCAGCGCCGCCAGCTCGTCGCCCAGCGCACCGTGCAGGCCGTCGCGCACGCGCTCGACGCCCGCGCGCTCGTCGGCGTCGAGGTCCTCGCCCACCCAGCCCCACAGCACGGTCCGCAGCTTGGGCTCGGTGTGGAACGTGACGCCGTGGTCGACGCCGTAGCGGTGGCCGCCCGCGACGGGCAGCACGTGCCCGCCCTTGCGGTCGGCGTTGTTGACGAGCACGTCGAGCACGGCCATGCGGCGCAGCGCGGGGGAGTCCTCGTGGACGACGGCCACCGGGCGGCCGCGCTCGTCGGCGCCCTCGAGGACCGTGCGCCACCCGGGCGGCACGGCCGTCGTCGGGACGACGTCGACCGGGTCCTGCTCCGGGTCGGTCTCCTGCCAGAGCTGCACCATGCCGGGGCCCAGCGGCCCGTCGCGCAGCCACGTGCGCGGCACGACGTCCCATCCCAGCGCCTGCGAGACGCGGTACGTCGCGACCTCGCGGCGGGCGAGCGTGCCGTCGGGGAAGTCCCACAGCGGCTGCTCGCCCGCGACCGGCTTGTAGACGACCTGCACGTCGCCGACCGTGCCGACGAACGTCGCGTTCGACGCCGTGGTCACGCGACCGACGACCACCAGCTCGCCGTCGAGGACGTCGACGTCGTGCGCGTCGTCCGGGTCGGTCACGCGCCGTCGAGCGGGTCGCACACGTGACCGTCCGGGTCGACCGGCAGGCCGCACCGCGGGCACGCGGGTCGCCCGGCGCCCACGACGCGGCGCGTGCGCTGCACGAACGCCCGCGCGGTGCCCACCGGCATGCGCACCAGCAGGGCCTCCTCGGG
>NZ_JAGIBD010000074.1 GCF_017744555.1 Cellulomonas sp.
CAGCTCGAGCACCGCCTCGGAGCTCTCCGAGTCGAGGTTGCCGGTCGGCTCGTCCGCGAGCAGCACGCGCGGCTGCGAGACGACCGCGCGCGCGACCGCGGTGCGCTGCCGCTCACCGCCGGACAGCACGGTCGGCGGGAAGTCGAGTCGGTGGGACAGCCCGACTCGCTCGAGCGCGGCCACCGCGCGGTCGCGCCGCTCCGCACGGGGGACGCCGCTGTAGATCGTCGCGAGCAGGACGTTCTCGAGCACCGAGCGGTGCGGCAGCAGGTGGAACGCCTGGAACACGAAGCCGATGTGCCCGGCACGCAGCGCGGCACGCTCACGCTCGCTCGCGTGGGCGGTGGGGATGCCGTCCAGCAGGTACTCGCCGTCCGACGGGCGGTCGAGCAGGCCGAGGAGGTTGAGCAGCGTCGACTTCCCCGAGCCCGAGGGCCCCACGACGGACAGGTACTCGCCCGCGCCGACGCTGAGGTCGGCGGGGTGCAGCGCGTGCACGGGCGGGTCGCCGGGGAACTGGCGCGTCACGCCGCGCAGCTCCACGACCGGCGGGACCTCCGACGGCGACGCCGAAGGAGCGTCGTCGAGCAGGTCCAGGACCGTCACGCGTCCTCCCCGGACTCGTCCGACGTGTCGGGGGTCGCGTCCGCCGTCCGGTCGCCGTCGTCCTGCGCGCTCACACCGACGACGACGAGGTCGCCGGCCTTCAGCGGCTCCTTGGCCTCGGTGATCTCGACGAAGCCCGAGGCCGCGAGACCCGTGGTCACCTCGACGAGGGTGCTGGTGCCGCCCGACATCACCTCGATCCGGCTCTCGCCGCCCGGCCCGGCCGTGAGGGCGGCGAGCGGCACCGCGAGGACCTCGCCGTCGGTCGAGCTGACCGGGACGCGGACCCGCACGTTGCTGCCCTGGATCGACGCGAGCTGCTCGGGGGTCAGCTCTCCCACCGTGAAGACCACCTTGCGGCGGTCGCCCGTCGGCGCCTTGGCGCCGTCGTCGGACCCCCCGCCCGACGCGGCGTCGGGCTTGGTGTCCGGGTCCGTGACCTCGGCGACCGTCACGGCGACGTCGGTGCCGTCGACGCTCATGGTGCCGACGGTGCCGGTGGCGAGGAGCTCGGCATCGGCGCGCGACGCGGTTGCGGTGACCTGGACGGTCGCGCCGGAGACGCTCATGAACTTGCCCTGCACGACGCCGCCGCGCTGCACGGACACGGCGTCGACGCGGCGGGGCAGCGACGGCAGGTACACGACCTCGTTGGAGGGCAGCGGGGTCAGGGCGTCGGACTGCGCCTCGGCGAGCGCGTCACGCGCCGCCTTCAGCTGGTCCTGCGCCGCGCGGACCGCGTCGCGCTCGATCGTGGTGTCGGGCACCACGTCGAGCGCGCTGCGAGCGGCCCGGGCGTTCGCGACGGCGTTCTCTGCCGCGAGGATGCCGGGCGGGGTGCACTCGGGGTTCGGCGCGTCGGTGGGGGCGACGGGAAGGGCGCACTGCTGCCGGAGGTAGTCCAGCTGGGCCTCGGCCTCGCGCACCGCACCGTCCGCCTGGGTCACGGCGGCACCGTCGGCGGTCCCGGGCTTCCCCGCACCGGCGAGGGCGGCCTGCGCCGTGCGCACACCGGCCTCCGCGCTGGCCACGGCCTCCTGTGCGCTGCGCACGGCCCCGGTGACCTCCTCGCCGCCGGTCGGCGCCTCGTAGCCGACCTTCTGGTAGAGGGCGCGCACCCCGGCGGCGGCCGTGGAGTCGTAGGTGGCGCCGGCCGGGTCGCCGCCGTCGATCCCGACCGCGCGCAGGGCGGCCTTGAGCTGCTGCACGTCCGGCCCGGAGACGCCCGAGCGCAGCGTGCGGTACGTGGGCAGGTCGCCCGGCAGGGCGATGACGGGGCGGCCGGCGACCTCGAGCACGACGGCCGCGGCGTCGATCGTCTCGCCGACCTCCTTCACCTGGCCGGTCACCACCGCAGGGCCGCCCAGGTCGCCGACCTCGATCTGCAGGTCGACGGGGTCGTCGTAGCCGACGTCGCCGCGCAGGACCACCTCGTTGCCGATGACCCGACTCTCGACCGGCACCGTGATGGGCCCGGCGGTGGGTGGTGCGGCGTTGGCCGCCGCCTGGCCGGGCGAGACGATCAGGCGCGAGAGGCCGAGCCCCGCTGCGAGGCAGACCACGGCGACGACGGCCATGGCGACGATGGTGCGGCGGCCGCCGCTGACATGGCTGGAGACCTTGCTCACGATGAACTCTCTACTCGGGGCGTCGCGTCACTCGGACGCGGTCTGCTTGTCGACGAGCGCCTCGAGCTGTGCGCCGTACTTCTCCCACAAGCGCTTCTCGACGGCGAGGTTCGCGGCCTTGACGGCGGCGTAGTACCCCGCGGAGTCCTTGCACTTCCAGTCGGCGGTCGCCAGCGCGATCTCCTTCTCCTTCAGCTCGGCCATCTTCGTGGCGTCGGGCTGGTAGTCGAAGTTCGCGAGCTCTTCCTCGGTGGCGTTCTCGGGCGGTGCCGCCGACTCGTAGATGCCGTTGAGCTCGTCGTAGATGCTCTGCTGCGCCTCGTCCGGGGTCGTGAAGTCGTACCCCGCGTCGGCGATGCACGACGCCCACTTCTCCTGCGCCTCGCGGAGCTTGGGGTCGTCGGCCATGTTCTCGTACTCGGTGCTCATCTCCTCGTTGAGCGCCTGCATCGCCGGGTCGTCCCAGATCTGGTTCTGCTCGTAGACCTCGTGCTGGGCGCTGCCCTGGCACCCGGCCTCTTCCCAGTTGTACTCGTACTCCATGTCCGCGTCGGGGTCGGCGTCGGGGTCGACCTCGGGAGGCGTGCCGTACAGGGCCTCGTAGAACGCGGTCTGCTCGCCCTCCGACATGCCGGCGACGTAGTCCGCGTTGGGGTCGACCCACTCCTCACCGTTGTCCCCGCCGCCGAAGAGGTCGTCGCCCGTCGAGGCCCCGTAGCCGTACTGCTCCGCGAACTCGCGCGACTCCCAGTCGGGTGCGTCGTCGCCGTCCATGACGCGCGAGACGTTCTGCGGCTCGTTCGGGACGTACTCGAAGCCCTGCTCGCTCATGCAGGCCGCGATGAGCTCCTCGACCTTCCGCTGCTGCGCGTCCGCCTCGTCCTGGTCGTAGGAGCCGCCCACCTTCTCCCAGAACGCGGAGAGCGGGCCGGTCTCGTCGTCGGACGGCGACGACCCGCCGTCCGTGCAGCCCGTGAGGACGAGTGCCGCGACCGCGGCGACGACGGGCAGGACGGTGGTACGACGCATCGGTGGGCCTCTCGGAAAGGGGTCGCGACGAGCGAGGATCGTGCACTCGGTCAGGGCGCCCGCGACGGGCGTCACACCGACCCTAGCGAAGCTCCGGTTGCGCCGTGGTCATTCTGGGGTATGAGGCGTCCGAGGGGGTTGGCATCCTCAGGGCGGGTGTCGGCGGCGGCCGTCGTCCGGTCCGCCCGGTCCGCCCGGATGCGCGACGACGGCTCCCGTGCGCGCGCCGACCCGCCAGGGGCGGGCCGGTCGTGGTCCGCGGGCCGTCGCGTCGCCGCGGTCAGCCTGCGGGGGGTGCCGCGACGGCCACCGCGAACGCGGGTG
>NZ_JAGIBD010000075.1 GCF_017744555.1 Cellulomonas sp.
GGGCATCGGCATCACCTCAGGAACTTCGGTCGTGCGGGCATGGCGTGTGCGACGTACAGGTCGTCGTAGCGCTCGACGACGCCGACCTCGACGAGACCGCCGCTACGGTCCGGACCGATGACCATCGTCATCCCGTCTCCCACGTCGAACAGGTCGACGTGGTTGCGTAGCGCGTGCCTGATCGAGTCCTCTGACAGGCCGTGCCGATAGGCGCTGTGAAGAACGATCGGATCGCCGTCCACGTCGACAAGTTAGCTTGCCAGTCGGCGCCCGGGCAAGCGGTCCGTCCATGCCGGCGGAGGGTGTGTCGACGGCTGGTCGCGTCGGGAGGTGCGTGGGTGCTCTGACCACGGGTGTCCGGGCGATCGGCTGTCGCGCGCCCGGCGGGTCGACCGTGCGGCGTGGTGCTGATCCACATCGAGAACGCCGCGCGCCCGCGCACCCCTTCGTCGACGACCGGGCTGTCGGTCGGTGCGCCGGCGGTGGCCTCGACGTGGGCCGGCCCGCCGACGGCCCATGCGCGACGCGACCGCGACCGGGGTGGTCACGTCGCGGTCGTCACGTGCTCGACGAGCCCGACCAGGTTGCCTTCGCTGTCGCGGACGAAGGCCTGCCACTCTGCCGAGCCTGCGGGGCCGAGGCTGTCGTCCTGGTGCTCGAAGATCACGTGGGGTTCGTTCTCGACGACCACGCCGTGTGCACGGAGCTGCTCGACTCTCCCTGGGAGGTCGGTGACCTCCAGGTAGAGGACGGACGACGGCGCCGCGAGGTCCAGCATCAGTCGAGTGTCCCCGACGGCGTAGAACAGCAACCCGGCGGGATCGACCCGGCCTGCCGGCTGCGTCCCGAGGAGCTCCGTGTAGAACGTCTGCGCGCGGTCGAGGTCGCCGGCGTGCTGTGCCACCTGTGCGATCTTCACTGTCACCTCGGTTCAGTAGTGATGCTACGTAATTGTCCATAGGGATGCTATATACAAGGCATGGGAGACACAAGAGCAGGGATGCTCGAGACCACTGCCGGGCAGTTGAACTCGAGTGCGACCCGGATCCTGCGGTGGCTCGGCGTCGTCGACCGTCGCGCAGGTCTGACGCCCGCGCGCCTCAGCGCGTTGTCCGTGCTCGTGTTCGGCGGTCCGACCACCCTGGGCCGGCTCGCGGCCTCGGAGGACGTGGCCGGCCCGACGATGACGCGGATCGTCGACGGGCTGGAGGCCCTGGGTCTGGCTCGACGGGACGCTCACCCCGACGACGCGCGAGCGGTGCTCGTGAGCGCCACTGCCGACGGAGACCAGCTGTTGCGGCGCGCGGCGTCCGCGCGGACAGCGACGATCGACGTGGCGCTCGACCGGTTGAGCCCCGATGACAGGGACGCCCTGGGGCGGGCCGGGCCCGCGATGCTCAGGCTCGTCGACGCCCTCGCGGAGACCGTGGGTCGGGACCGGCGTGCGTGACCGGAGGCCGGCCGTCTCGGGGGCGGCGGGGCAAGGTGGCCGACGTGTGCCGCGTGCTGCGGCAGGGCTGGCCGCGCAGGTGTGGATCCTCGACCGGAGGTGCTGGTGGTGGCACGGCGGTGACCGGTCCTGCCGGCACCGCCACCGGCGTGAAGGTGGGCGCGCAGGGCGAGGTCTGGCAGCATCCCGGCGATCGCGGCGAAGGGTGGAAGTGCGGGCGATGGTGATGACATCTGTGGTGACGAGGGCCCGCGCCGGTGCGTACCCCGGTGATGGCCGGCGAGCGACGAGGGGCGCGCCGTGAGGATCGGCGAGCTGGCCGCCGCGACGGGCGTGAGCGTCCGCTCGCTGCGCTACTACGAGGAGCAGCGCCTGCTCGCGCCCGCCCGGACGTCGGCCGGCCAGCGGGTCTTCGTCGCGCAGGACGTGGTCGTCGTCGCACGCATCCAGGAGCTCTTCTCCGCCGGCTTCTGCAGCTCCGTGGTCCGCGAGCTGCTGCCCGCGCTCGGTGCGCCGGAGCAGGACCCCGCACGCCTGCGCGCGGCCTTCGGGGCGGCCGTCGCGCGGCTCGAGGGCGAACGCGCGGCGGTCGACGCCGAGCTCGCGGCGCTGCGGTCGCTCGCGGCGCGGCTGGGGGTTGCCCCTGACACGCGTGTGAGGGCGCACGGTGGTCCGCATGACGCTCCCGCAGCCGCCCCGCCAGCTCCGACTGATCATCGAGACCGCCGACTTCGATGAGGCCG
Organism: Cellulomonas sp.; assembly: GCF_017744555.1. GTDB lineage: Bacteria > Actinomycetota > Actinomycetes > Actinomycetales > Cellulomonadaceae > Cellulomonas. The sequence goes on from NZ_JAGIBD010000075.1 coordinate 2,194, forward strand.
TGCGGTTCTACCGCGACGTGCTCGGTCTGCCCGAGCAGCCGGCGTTCGCGACCGCGGGCGACGACCGCGTGTCGATCCTGACCGTCGCGACGGCGACGATCGAGCTCGCGACGCCCGCGCACGCGCGGGCGGTCGACGAGGTCGAGGGTGCACCCGCCGCGGACGGCCCGACGCTGCGGCTCGCGCTCGAGGTGGCGGACACCGCGCAGGCTGTCGAGGCCGTGGCGGCGGCGGGGGTGCGGGTGCTGGCGCCGCCGACCACGACGCCGTTCCGCACCGTCAACGCTCGCGTCGCGGGGCCCGCCGGGTGGCAGGTGACGTTCTTCCAGGAGCTCGAGCCGCTCGACGAGCGGAGGGCGCGGGACGGGTTCGCGACGGACGACGTCCGTCCGCGGTAGGGGGTGCGCGCGACGCGTCACCACGTCCCCGACGCGCGGTTCATCCGAACGTGTGGCGGGCCTGCGCTGACCTGCACGGGGACCCCTGCGGTCGCGTTCCCACGCAGTCACCCGACGACCTTCGGGAAGTCATCACATCATTGACCGTCCGATTCGTCCGCCGCTAGCGTCGTACCCGTCCGATTAGTACGCAGTCCTTACATATTCGACGACGGGAGTCGAGATGTCTCGCAGCAGGACGCAGGGAAGATCGGCGGGGGACCAGGGGGAGCCGGGCGTCGCGGGGGGAGGGCGAGGTCCGGGGTGGTCGCGCGGCACCCGGCGGCGCGCGGTCGGCGCGGTCGTGGCGTCGCTCGCGCTCGTCGTCGCCGGCCTCGCGGCAGCCCCGGCCGCCAACGCCGCGGGCGGCGTCACCGTGACGTTCACGGCGCGCGACTCGTGGACCACCGGGCACGAGGTCGCCGTGACGGTGACCAACACAGGGACCACGAGCGTCGCGACGTGGTCCGTGGACTTCCGCCTGCCGGACGGCCGGGCGATCACGAGCTCGTGGGACGCCGACGTCACGCGCGACGGCCAGTCGTACCGCGCGAGCAAGAAGAGCTGGGCCGGTGCGCTCGCGCCCGGGGCGTCGCAGACCTGGGGCTACGTCGCCTCGGGCGCCTGGGCCGCGCCGACGTCCTGCACCGTCAACGGCGGCTCGTGTACCGGCGGCGGCGCGACCCCTACCCCGACCCCCACCACGACCCCGACGCCCACGGCGACACCCACCCCGACGCCCACGAGCAGCCCCACGCCCACGCCCACGACGCCGCCCCCGGGCGGGTCGAAGGTCGTCGGCTACTTCGCCGAGTGGGGCGTCTACGGCCGCAACTACCACGTGAAGGACGTCCAGACCTCGGGCTCGGCCGACCGGCTGACCCACATCCTCTACGCGTTCGGCAACACCACCGGCGGCCGCTGCTCGATCGGCGACTCCTACGCTGACTACGAGAAGGCCTACAC
>NZ_JAGIBD010000076.1:0-878 GCF_017744555.1 Cellulomonas sp.
TCTCGGTGGTGACCGCGGGTCGGTGGTGGGTGCGGTCGGGTGCTGAGTGGAGACGCGTCTTGTCCACAGGTCGCCGGCACGCTCAGGTCGACGCCCGCCACACCGGAGCTGACCGCGACGGCAGCGGTCCGTGGCTCGCGCCGCTGGCGTGAGAGTGGAGACCGACGCCGCGGATCGGACACCGGGTCGAAGGTCGTACTGAGCGCTCTCGTCCCGGTGTCTCGATCGTCGAGGTCGTCCTGCTCCGCCTCTGCGCGACGCCCATCGGGCGGCGTTCGTCGGTCGGCGAGGTGGCGGCGTGGGGGTGTCGCGCGGGTGGGAGTCCCGCGTTCGACGAGCGGTGGGTCGCTTTGGGGCCGTGTTTCACGTGGAACAGGGCGTTCGAGGGCCCCGCAAGTTCTCCAGGAACGATCCTCCTGGCGATCCGGAGCGGAGGATGGTGGCCTGACGAGCCTGCGAACGCTCTGAAGGGCGCTCCTGGAACGCCGCCGAGGCCCGAAATGAGCACTCAATGCGGCGGGACGCGTCGCGACCCGACCTGGTCGGGACGTGTCGTCCGGTGAGGACGGTCGAGAGTCGCACGCACCGGGTGCTGTACGCCTGGTGCGGATTGCTGAAGAACGACCGCTACGTCGTCGGTACGGGCATCGTCGCGACGATGGCGGGCACCCCGCTCGAAGGCACCCGGCGTTCCGAGCTGCTCGAGTCAGGCGCCCGCGGGCGGCTGACGCGACGTGGCCGTCTGGCCGGTTGCGGCCCGATGAAGGGGTCAGCCGGACCGGATCGGTCGACGGGGGCGGCGGGACGTCGCGCGTCTCGTGTGGACGGCGTGATCGATGCCTGCCTGGCCGGCGGCGGCGCCGTTCCTCGACGAGTCG
>NZ_JAGIBD010000076.1:958-3826 GCF_017744555.1 Cellulomonas sp.
GCTGCGTCGGCTGCGTCGGCTGCGGGACGGTGGTCGCTGCGCGCCCTCGGCGGCGCGGGGCGCCCGCGTGCTTCACGTGGAACGGGGTCGGCGGCGGTTGACGGTCGACGGTCGGCGGTCGACGGTAGAACTGTGTGCGGTGTTGCCGCGCGAGTTCGCGCGGCTCGCGCTGGTCCGGCGGCTCGGGCTCACCGTCGTGAGCTCAGACATCGTCGTCCGTGGGGTCGGCCGCGGCGCTGTCAGTCGCCGGTCATGGGTCGGTGAGCTGAGGCGTGAGGCGCACGACAGCACCCGCGCAGTGTTGATGCGTGGGGTGCTGCTCAGAACGCCGACGTCACGCGGCGGGGGTGTCGGGACGCTGATTCCTCGCGCCGCTGTGCGTGGGGCCGTGGATCAGTGCGCTTGGCCGGGCTGCGGCTCGCGGGTCAGGGCGACGGCGCTCGCCCCGTACCTCGTCGACGATGCGTCCCGAGATCCTGAGCTCACCGACGAGATGCTGAGCTCACTGACGGGCTGCTGAGCTCGCTGACGACACGCCCGGCTGGCCGACGTTACGCGAGCGCCACGGCGCCGCGCGCGTGGACGGCGCTGTGAGCCGTGAGGAGGTGGCGCTCATCGGCCATGCGCGGTCGGCGGCCGTTGGCGGCGTGCCGAGAGCCCGGCAAGGTGGACGCAAGGACGGGGTGCCGTGTGCGCTGTCAGCCGGCCGGTTTCACGTGGAACAGCGGCGGACGCCTTTTGGTCCCCGCAGTCCGGCGAGATGTCGAGATCTTCCGCCGTGACCGGAGACCCTGCCGCGCCAGGCGAGGAGCGTCAGATGCGAGGCGGCCTCGACTGGCTGTGGTCGTCGGTGGCCAAGGATGAGCGGCGCGGGCACGTCGCGCTGGCACGCACGCGCCGCCGCGGCTCCTTCTGATGTGACCCGGAGCGCGGCGCGGCCGGGGTGCGTGACGGGGAGGGGTGAGCTCTTGCCTGACGTGGACGGCCACATCGGCGTATCCCGCTCGACCGTCACCTACCGGCCAAGGCGCAGATGGGTGCTTCCTCGTGGGGTCCGTCGGGGTGACCCCGCCGGTGACATTTGATCGCGGGCCCTCACGGGGATCCTCACGCGCGGTGAAGCGCGCGAGCAAGCAGGGAGGCTGTGGCGAGCGGGGAGGTCTCGACCGGTCGGTGAGCTTCGTGCGAGCCGGATCCTCGAGTCACGAGCGTCGACGCTCACGTCGTGCTGCGACGCGTGTGTTCTGGCGTGAGCTCTGACGCGACGACTGCGCCACGAGCACCGCGAGGCACCCACATCGAAGAGGCCGCGGCGCTCGCGCCGTCGTGCGCAAGGCTGGCCGCGCAGAGACGTGCCGCCCGGCTGCGTCTTCTGCCGGACGTCATGTCGCGTCGGACCACGCCGCACGGGGCGAGGCTCGTCTCTGGGCGGAGACGTATCAGAGTGACCTTGTTCCGTATGCACGTGGCAACCCGCTCGGGAGGACCCAGCTCACGGTTTCACGTGGAACAGATGGAGAGATGCTCCGTCGCGGGTCTCACGTGCAACCGCGACATGGAGGGGAGGCCTCTTGGTGGCTCGATGGGTCTTCGCCAACACCGCGTGCCACGCGGCGTTTCACGTGGAACTGGCGGACTGCTTGGCGCGGACACGTCCTGAGGGCCCGGGGCGCTCTTTCATGTCGGGCAACGCTGCGTGCGTTCGACCGTTCGATGAGTACCCGGCTGGCGGGAACGAGGGCCGCCCGCTCGACGGCGTGCGGGAGGTCAGGGGGAGTGGTGATGCAGGCCTCGCGCGGCAACGGGGTCGTGAGGCGCGCAGTGCTCCGGCGCGAACGTCCGCGACCCCGGGCCCGCGGGAGTCCTCGATGCGACGCCTGGGGAGCAAACCCGCTACGGCGCGCCACATGAGGAGGACGCAGCCCGTGTGGCACCCGCCGTGTGTGGTGGTGTGGTGTGCGCGGCGCACGCGGGGAGTCCCTCCGCGGTGGACTGTCGAGATCGGGGACTGACCCACGAGGGGCACGGCCGCTCGGCGGACGCGCCCTGTCCGCTGGAAGGCCGTCGCCGGCGCGGCGACCAGTGGTGGGCCTCGTCGTGAGCGTGGGCGTGAGGTTGAGTGTGAGCGTGGACGGCAGATCGTGGTCGGGTCGACAGAGCGTCGCGCCGTCTTCGCTGTGCGGTGACGGGGGAGTCAGCAGCCCTCCGCCGGACGACGAGTCGCCCACCGGTGCACGCACGCCGCGGCGGGTGCCCGCACCTTGAGGTGCTCGCTGGAAGGCAGTCGGGGCGGCGGCACCGGCTGACCGATTGCGGTAGCGCCGGAACGACCGTCGTCGAACCGGAGCGCGGGGAGCTGCTCATCGTGACCACTCCGACTGCAGCAGTCGCGGGGGCTGTCACCAGACACGGTCGATCAGCCGGGTGCAGCACGTGCGACTGCCACGGACGCGCAGGCCGCGCGTGTCAGAAGCGTGGTCGAGCGCCCGCGCAACGCCGATGGGACGGCCGCCGAAAGGCGGAAGCGCCGCACGTCTGCCGAAGTGGCTCGACACGAGGACATCATCGCGGCGTCGGCCAGCGCTTCTGCGGAGGGCGGTCGAGCCTGCCTCCATGGGAGGGGACCGACGCGGTCGGAGGAGCGCCCGCCGTGGAGGGCCCGCCGCTGCCGCGCGCTTGCGCCTGCACCGAGGGGCGGAGCAGTGCGGTCCAACCAGGACGACGTCCCGCGGCGCATCGTCAAACGGCGTGCTCCGGCGCCCGTGCCGGGATCGGCCTCGTGCGGGGGTCGAGCGGTGGACACGTTCGCGTGGCACCTCAGCGTGACCCGCCACCCGAGGTGGCGGGTCAGCGCGAGGTGTCCGGGTC
>NZ_JAGIBD010000077.1 GCF_017744555.1 Cellulomonas sp.
GGTCCACCTGGTCCGGTTCCTCTCGTCACCACCGCGGCGGCCCGGTGCGGCCGCGTCGCCGCAGTGATCGTATCGCCGGGACCGAGGTCCCTCGACATCAAGAGACTGTGGGCGGGGTCACGTCACCGGGGCCCGGTTCGCTACGGTCGTCCCGTGCCCGACTCCCGCCGCGCGATGCTCGACCGGGTCGCCGCCGTCGTCCCCGCCGCGGACGCGCTGGGCCGGCCGGTGCTCGTCGCTGTCGACGGCGTGGACGGCGCGGGCAAGACCACGTTCGCGGACGCGCTGGGCGGCGCGCTCGCCGACCGGGGCGCAGCGGTGCTGCGCGCCTCGGTGGACGGCTTCCACCGACCCGCGGCGGAGCGCTATCGCCGCGGGCGGAGCAGCCCCGAGGGCTTCTACCGCGACTCCTACGACCTCGAGGCGTTCTGCTCCGTCCTGCTCGACCCGCTGCGTGCGGGTGACCGCGGCCCGCGGCGCGTGAAGACCGCGGTGCGGGACGTGCGTACCGACACCGACCCGGGGCTGCCGTGGCGTACCGTCCCGCACACGACCGTGCTCGTGGTCGACGGGATCTTCCTGCAGCGCGCCGAGCTCGCCGACCGCTGGGACGTCACCGTGTGGCTCGACGTGCCGTTCGACGTGACGTACGCGCGCATGGCCGTGCGGGACGGCTGCCCGCCCGACCCCGACGACCCGGCGAACGCGCGGTACCGCCAGGGGCAGGCCCTCTACCTCGCCGAACGTGATCCGGCCGGCCGCGCCGACGTCGTCCTGGACAACGCCGACCCCGGCCGGCCGCGGATCGTGCGCGGCGCCTGAGCGGGCGCTCAGTCCTCGACGACAGGGACGTCCGTGAGGCGGAACGGCGCTCGCCCGGCGATCCGGTTCTCCGGGGAGCCCGGGTGGTGGCGCGGCGCGACGTCGAGCGTCACGACGTCCTCGCCCGTGTCGGGCCACACGATCACGACCGTCCGCGTCGCTCCCGGCTCGATGTCGTTGACGATGCGGTCCGTCAGCGGGTCGCGTGCGCCGCTGTCCGCGTCCCGCACGTAGTCGACCGGGTAGAGCCGCGTCCCGCCGGACACGAGCGTCACGTTGGTGGGCGCGAACTGCAGCTGCGGGTCGAGCGTGCCGCGCGCGTCCCACGCACCCACGGCGAGCGAGCCGAGCGACAGGGGCGCGGCTCCGGTGTTCGTGACCTCGAGCGCCCCCACGAGGTAGCGACCGACCCGCCGGACCTCGGGCAGCCGCACGTCGAACGTCGCGCCGTCGTCGGTGACGGACACGCCGGTCGCCCCCGGGGCGACCGGCCCTTCGGCGTCGGGCAGCGCCTCGGCGTCCGTGACGACCGGTGCGACGTCGGCCGGCTCGGAGGACGGGACCAGCACGAGCGCGACCCGCCGGTTGACGGCCCGCTCGCCCTCGCCGGTGCCCGCGACGAGCGGCTCGCTCTCGCCGCGCCCCTCGACGGTCACGTCGTACGCGGCCAGGTCGACGAGCTCCCCGAGCCGGGTGGCGACCGTCTGCGCGCGACGCTGCGACAGCTCGAGGTTGTACGCCTCGTCCCCCTGGTCGTCGGTGTGGCCGACGACCGTGAGGGCGCCGCCGCCGTGCGCGGCGACCTGCGCTGCGGCGGTCCGCAGCGCCTCGTCGGCCTCGGGCGCGAGCTGGTCGGAGTCGAACGCGAACAGCACGTCGGACGACACCGCGACCTCCACCTCGTCGGCGCCCTGACGCGTCCGCACCTGCCCGGCGAGCGACTCGGTGTACGACTCCAGCGATGCCGTCGACGCACCGGCCGCGGGCTCGTCGGCCAGCTCCGCGGGCGGCACGGTGAGTGCGCCGGCGGCGTCCGCCGCCACGACCGGCACGTCCCGCACCCAGCCGATCCGCGGCAGCAGCACGTCGACCGTGTCGTCGTCGACCGCGGGGAACGCGGCGTGGACGACCTCGTCACCGTCGGCCGCGTCGGCGGCGGCGTCCGTGGCAGGACCCCCCGCGCTGCTGTTGCCGGTCGCGAGCGGCCGGTCCGCGGTGGTGCGCAGCACGGTGGTGACCGTCCCCGCGTCGGGGTCCACGAGGCGCACGCCGTTCGGGCTGGGCGAGGACGTCGAGTCGTAGACGTGCCAGAGGGCCAGACGCAGGGCGGGGGACGGCGTGGGCGCGGCGATCCGCAGCACGCCGACGTCGTCGTGCAGCGCGAGCGGCCCCACCTCGACGGCGACCTGCTCACCGTCGAGCAGCGCCTCGACGAGCACGGGCTCGACCTGCGCCACGGCATCGCCCGACGCCGCCCCGGTGGGCGCGGTGGTCCGCCCCGGCTCCGGGGCACCGCCGGTGCACGCACCCAGCAGCGCCGCCAGGGTCACCGCACCCGCCACCGCCACCGACCTGCGCATCCGTGCTCCGTCCGTCGTCCCGTCCCGCGGGCGCGCCTCGCACGTCGCCCCGGCGGCGAACACCCTAGCGAGGCACGCGGGTCGCAGCAGGGTGAGGTCTCCTGGGCGGGGCGGCGGACACGACGTCAGCGCGGCCCCGTGCGGTCGGCACGCACGGGAGCGGACAGGTCCGGGAAGGCGTCCGTCATGAGGATGTAGGTGTCCTTGCCGCGCTGGAAGGCGTCGATCTGCGGCACGAGGCGGCGGAAGTGCTCGCTCGCGCAGTGCTCGTCGAGCGCCTCCTGGTCCGGCCAGGTCTCGACGAACACGAAGTGCCCCGGGTCGTCCCTGTCGACGTACAGGTCGTAGCTGATGTTCCGCGGCTCCTGGCGCGTCAGCACGACGAGCTCGCGGTACAGCGGCATCACCGTGTCGATCGCGGCGACCTCGATGAGGTCCTGGGCGATGACCTTCAGCACGTGGGCCTTCCTGGGGAGACGGAGCCACCG
>NZ_JAGIBD010000078.1 GCF_017744555.1 Cellulomonas sp.
ACCGCCTGCAGACCCAGCTCCCCCTGGTGCTGCTGGGCGAGCGCCCCATGCCGCCACGGTTCGACCACGTCATGCTCGGCAACGTCGACGGCGCACGCCTCGCCACGGCGCACCTGCTCGCGCGCGGTGCGCGGCGCGTCGCGATCGTCGGCGGCACGCTCGACGACGACCCCGGCGTCTCCGGCTCCCGCACCCAGGGCTGGCGCGAGGCCCACGCCGCGGCCGGCGTCCCCGTCGACGAGCGGCTCGTGCTGCCCGCGCCCTGGCTCGAGGCCGCGCAGGGGCGGCAGGCCGTCGACGACGCGCTCGCACGCGGGCTCGACCTCGACGGCGTCTTCGCCGTCACCGACCAGGTCGCGATCGGCGCGATGGCCGCGCTGCAGGACCACGGCCGCACGATCCCCGGCGACGTGCAGGTCGTCGGGTTCGACGCGCTCGCGCTCGGCGAGCACGTGTGGCCCGGGCTGACGACCGTCGACCCGCACCACGAGCTGCTCGTCGAGCACGCCGTGCGCCTGCTCGACCTGCGCACCGCGGGCGAGGACGCGCCGCCCGAGCAGATCGTGCTGCCCGTGAGCCTGCTGGAGCGCGGCACGACCCGCTGACGGACGACGGCCCCGGGTCCGGTAGCCGGACCCGGGGCGCGCGCTGCGCCGTCAGCCCATGCGCACCCGCGACGACGTGTACTCGGCGCCCGAGGTGATCCGCGCCAGCAGGCCGGCCACCGAGCCACCGCTCCACATGTAGGTCGACCAGGTGCTCAGCCCGGCGCTGTCGACACCACGCCCGAGCACCTGTCGATAGCTCTGGTCGATCACGCGGTTGACGTGCTCCGGGGAGTACACGATCCCGTGGGCGACGGCGAGCGCCCCGTCGGTCGCCACCCTCCCCGCCCACGAGCTGAGCTCGCCGGCGCTCGGGCTGCGGCCGAGCAGGTCGCGGAACAGCGCCGTGACGTAGCCCGTCGCCGTCCCGCCGGCACGCGCGTAGTACTCCGCGGACCCGACGATCCCCTTCTCGACCACGAACACGTCGCTGCCCTGGTTGAGCGCGTTCACCCACCCCTGCAGGCCGCTGCTGTCCGCGTTGCGTCCCAGGAAGAGCTGGTACTTCTGGTTCACCACGCGGTTGCGCCACTCCTGCGAGTTCACGATCCCCTCGACCACCTGCTGGAGCGACGCACCCGACCGCCGCGCCGACGTCCACACGACCAGCTCGCGGTACGACGCCTCGCGCCCGAGCAGGTCCCGGTACAACGACGCGACGAACGCGGGTTCGAAGCCAGGCTGCCCGGGCTTGACGAGGGGCATCGGGGGCGGCGGGGTCCCGGGCTGCGTCACCGGCGGCGGGTCGAGCGTCGGGGTGATCGAGAGCGGGTTGGTGCACGACACCCGGAGCTTCTCGACCGGCAACGGGCCCGTGTACGTCCGGACCTGGCCCACCGCACCGTGCCACCCGCGCGCGGGAGCGGCGAGGGTCCCGCCCCGGCCGACCTGCAGCGGACCCGCGGCGGTCCACGCCGTCGGAGCCGCGACCGGCGCGGCCGACACCGGACGCGGGGTGAGGGCGTCGTCGGGCGTGCCGTACTCGCACACGGCGAGCTCGAGCGTCCCCGTCCCCGCGTTGCGCATCCCGGTGAGCTGGACCCACGACCCGGGGCGCGCCGGGACGGCGGACCGCACGACGACGGGGCTCGCCGACGCCACGTCGCTCCCGGTCGCCCAGAGCGCCCAGCAGTGGCCACCGGTGCCGGCCGGGCACGCCGCGTCGACGCGGTGGCCGAGCTCGAACCCGCTGGTCTGGGCGCCCGACTGGCTGACGGCCGTGTAGGTGCCGCCGACGTCGTCGAGCCGGACGGTCGCCATCACCGCGTACGAGCCGTCGGACCGCACCACGGGCCCGGCCGTCCGCGCGACGTCGGTGAGGGCGTCGAACTGGAGCGCACGATCGTCCGGGTAGTCGTACGTCGCACCGAGACCGGCCGTCCGGGTGGTCGACGAGGACACCGTCAGCGGCTGGGCGGCCCCGTTGACGTTCGCCGCCACGGAGCCGGCCGCCTCGTCGAGCTGCCACGCGTCGCTCAGCGCCGGGAATCCGACGGTGAACCGGTACACGCGCGCCGGGCTCACGTTGCCGGCTCGGTCGATCGACTCGACTGTGAGCGTCTGGCTGCCGACCTCGGTCGGCACGAAGCGCACCGTCGCCGCTCCCTCGGGCACGGAGCGCTGCGGCTGGCCCAGGAAGCTGTAGCGGTAGTACTCGACGTCGGCCGATCCACCGTTCGTGAAGGTGAAGCGCCCCTCGGCGCCCAGGCCACCCGCGGCGACCGGGCTCTCGGGGTACACGACGAGCCCCGTGCCGGCGACGCCGGTGACGCCCGGGACGACCGGTGCGGTGGTGTCCACCGTCAGCTCGCACGACGCCGTCGGCCCCGGTCGCTGGCCGTCGTCGCCACGGATGCTCCAGCGGTAGCTGCGACCGTCAGCCAGGACCCCGGCGGGCACCTGCACCGCGTGCTCGGCGCCCGAGCCCTGCCCGGGCAGCACCGCCGGTCCCCAGACCCGACCGCCGGTGCCGAGGTCGATGACCTCGACGTACCCCGCGACGTTGCCGCCGTCGGGGTCGGCCAGCACGGCGCGCAGCGTCGGACGCAGGCTGCGGACGTACGGACGCCCGTCGCCGACGGTGCAGGTCGTGTCGGGGTCGGTGGTGCGCACGTCCGTCGGAGCGGTCGGTGCGCGGTTGTAGGTGACGGAGAACGCGGCGTCCCACGAGTACCGCTTCCAGGACGCCATCGAGTCCTCGTCGGCGGCGAGGCCGAAGGACGCGAGCGAGGTGTTCGCCGCCGCGACGGCGCGCGCCTGCG
>NZ_JAGIBD010000079.1 GCF_017744555.1 Cellulomonas sp.
GTACTCGCACCACGCCGGCATCGTGCACCGCGACATCAAGCCCGCGAACGTCATGATCACCCCGACGGGCGCCGTCAAGGTCATGGACTTCGGCATCGCGCGCGCGGTCGCGGACTCCGCGGCGACCATGACGCAGACGCAGGCCGTGATCGGCACCGCGCAGTACCTCTCCCCCGAGCAGGCGCGCGGCGAGCAGGTCGACGCGCGCTCGGACCTCTACTCGACCGGCTGCCTGCTGTTCGAGCTGCTCACGGGCCGCCCGCCCTTCGTCGGCGACTCGCCCGTGGCGGTCGCGTACCAGCACGTGCGCGAGAACCCGCCCGTGCCCAGCACGATCGCCAACGACGTCCCCGAGACGCTCGACCGCATCACGCTCAAGGCCCTCGCGAAGGAGCGCGACGCGCGCTACTCCTCGGCGGCGGAGTTCCGTGCGGACCTCGACGCGGTGCTGCGGGGCGGGCACGTCGGCGCCCCCGCGGTGGGTGCCGCGATGGCCGCCGCGCCCACGGCGGACGCCACGCAGGTCATGGCGCCGCCGATGGCAGCGACGCAGGCCATGCCGCCCGCGACGGGTGGAGCGCCGTGGGGCCCGACGGGTCTGGCCACGGTCGCGCAGGAGCAGGCGGAGGACGAGGACGAGGAGAAGAAGCGCCCCTGGCTCATCTGGGTGCTCGCCGCGGTCGCGCTGCTCGCCGTCGGCGGGATCGTGTGGGCGATCATCGCCAACTCGAGCCCGCCGCCCCCGACGGGCGTGACCGTCCCCGACGTCGCCGGCATGCAGCAGGACGCGGCGCTCCAGGAGCTCCGCGACGCCGACCTCAGCCCGCAGCCCTCCCAGGAGGCCAGCGACGAGTACCCGGCGGGGCAGGTGACCCGGACCGACCCCGCGGCGAAGACGGAGGTCGAGAAGGGGGCGACGGTGACGGTGTTCATCTCGACGGGTCCCGCCGAGGTCACCGTGCCGGACGTCGCCGGCATGACCGAGGCCCAGGCGGTGGCCGAGCTCGAGAAGGCCGGGCTCGTCGTCGACCCCAACCGTCAGCGTGAGGACGTCCCCACGCAGCCGAAGGACCGCGTCACCAAGACCGATCCCGCGGCGAACGCTCCCGTCTCGTCCGGATCGACGGTGGTCCTGTACCTCGCGACGGGCAACGTGATCGTCCCGAACGTCACGGACCAGAACGTCGAGGTGGCCACGCAGACCCTCAGCGACCTGGGTCTGCGCGTCAACACCAGCAGCGTCGAGTCCGACAAGCCCGAGGGCACGGTCGTGTCGCAGTCCCGCGAGGAGGGCGCGCCCGTCCCCCAGAACACCGTGATCGACCTGGGTGTCGCCGCACCGCCGTCCACCGCGACGGTGCCCACGAACCTGCGGGGCATGACGTACGACCAGGCCGTCCAGGCGCTCGCCGCCGCCGGCCTCTCCAACGTGACGCAGGAGGACGTCGCCTCGGACGAGCCGCAGGGCACGGTGGTGTCCTCCGACCCCGGCGGCGGCACGGAGATCGCCAAGGAGCAGCGCGTGACGCTGCGGGTCTCGCGCGGGCCGGCCCCGACGCAGGCCCCGAGCTCGACCGGCCCCGGGAACGGGTCGGGCGGCGGGGGCGGCGGAGGCGGCGACGCCGGCGGCGAGGGCAACGGCTGACGGGCTGACGCTCCTGGACCACGAACGCCCCCGACCTCCTGGTCGGGGGCGTTCGGCCGTGTCCGGGCGTTCGGCCGTGTCCGGACGCTCGGGCCGGTGTCAGAGGCGCACGAGCGGGTGCAGCCCGGCGGACCGCTCGACCGCGTCGTCGGCGCCGCACACCTGCAACCAGTTCGCGAGGAGGCGGTGGCCACCTTCGGTGAGGACCGACTCGGGGTGGAACTGCACGCCGTGCAGCGGCAGCTCGCGGTGCTGCAGCCCCATGACGATGCCGTTGGTACGCGCCGTCACGACCAGCTCGTCGGAGAACGTGCCGTCCACGACCGCGAGCGAGTGGTACCGGGTCGCGGTGAAGGGTGAGGGCAGGCCCGCGAGGACACCCTGCCCGGTGTGCTCGACGGGGCTGGTCTTGCCGTGCATGAGCTCGGGCGCGTGGGTGACGGTGCCGCCGAAGACCTCGCCGAGCGCCTGGTGCCCCAGGCACACGCCGAGCATCGGCGTGCCCGACGTCGCGCAGTCCCGGATCACCTGCAGGCTCTGTCCGGCCTCGGAGGGGGCCCCGGGCCCGGGGGAGACCAGGACGCCGTCGTAGCGGGCGCGCTCGGCCGCCGGGGGCACGGCGTCGTTCCGCACGACCTCGGTGGTCGCCCCGAGCTGGTCGAGGTAGCCGACGATCGTGTAGACGAACGAGTCGTAGTTGTCGACGACGAGGATCCGCGTCATCCCTCACCCACCGTGGTCTCGTTG
>NZ_JAGIBD010000007.1:0-129436 GCF_017744555.1 Cellulomonas sp.
CGCGCGAACATCGACTACGGCTTCTTCGAGGCCCGCACGACCTTCGGGCGCATCGGCGTCAAGGTGTGGGTCTACAAGGGCGACATGACCGAGAAGGAGTTCGCCCGCGACCAGGCGACCCAGGCCCCGCGCCCGGCTCGTGGTCCGCGTGGCGAGGGCGGTCGTGGAGACCGCGGCGACCGTGGCCCCCGTTCGGGTGCCCCGCGTCGTGAGCGCTCGGACGCCCCCGTCGAGGCCACCGAGGCGCCGGCTGCCGAGGCCGCTGCCCCTGAGACCGGAACGGAGGCCTGAGCCGTGCTGATCCCGCGCAGGCTGAAGCACCGCAAGCAGCACCACCCGGGGCGCTCCGGCGCCGCGACCGGTGGTACGTCGATCGCGTTCGGTGAGTACGGCATCCAGGCTCTCGAGCCCGCGTACGTCACGAACCGGCAGATCGAGGCTGCTCGTATCGCCATGACCCGCCACATCAAGCGTGGTGGGAAGGTCTGGATCAACATCTACCCGGACCGTCCCCTCACCAAGAAGCCCGCCGAGACCCGCATGGGATCCGGCAAGGGCTCGCCCGAGTGGTGGATCGCCAACGTCAAGCCCGGCCGAGTGATGTTCGAGCTCGCCGGTGTCCCGGAGCCGCTGGCTCGCGAGGCCATGCGCCGCGCGCAGCACAAGCTCCCGATGAAGACCCGTTTCGTGGTTCGCGAGGGTGGTAACTGATGGCTATCGGAACCAAGGACCTGGCTCCCACCGAGCTGGACACCTTCGACGACGAGAAGCTGGTCGCCGAGCTGAAGAAGTCGAAGGAGGAGCTGTTCAACCTCCGCTTCCAGTCCGCGACCGGCCAGCTCGAGAGCCACGGGCGTCTCAAGGCCGTGCGCCGCGACATCGCGCGGATCTATACGATCCTGCGTGAGCGCGAGCTCGGCATCCGTACCGCCCCGAGCGCGAGCGAGTGAGACTGATGAGCGACGAGAAGAACGAGAACACCACGGCAGTGGCGGAGGCCCGCCCCTACCGCAAGACGCGCCGCGGCTACGTCGTGAGCGACAAGATGGACAAGACCGTCGTGGTCGAGGTCGAGGACCGGGTCAAGCACCCGCTCTACGGCAAGGTCATCCGGCGGACGAGCAAGGTCAAGGCGCACGACGAGCAGGGCTCGGCGGGCATCGGTGACCTGGTCCTGATCATGGAGACCCGGCCGCTGTCGGCCACCAAGCGGTGGCGTCTGGTCGAGGTCCTCGAGAAGGCCAAGTAAGACCCAGCAACACCCCAGTTGCCCACGGGCGGCGGGTGCCATCGCAAGACGACACCCGCCGCGACGTGTGCATCACGGCAACTACGTGCGGCCAGGCTCGCCCCGCCCCGGGGCGAGAACCCGCCGGACGACAGGAGTAGGTCATGATCCAGCAGGAGTCGCGACTGCGTGTCGCTGACAACACGGGTGCCAAGGAGATCCTCTGCATCCGTGTGCTCGGCGGCTCCGGCCGCCGGTACGCCGGCATCGGCGACATCATCGTCGCCACCGTCAAGGACGCCATCCCCGGCGGGAACGTCAAGAAGGGCGACGTCGTCAAGGCCGTCGTCGTGCGCACCCGCAAGGAGCGCCGCCGTCCGGACGGCTCGTACATCAAGTTCGACGAGAACGCCGCCGTGATCCTCAAGAACGACGGGGAGCCCCGTGGCACGCGCATCTTCGGCCCGGTGGGCCGCGAGCTGCGCGACAAGAAGTTCATGAAGATCATCTCGCTGGCGCCGGAGGTGCTCTGACCATGGCGAAGATCAAGAAGGGCGACCTCGTCCTCGTCATCTCGGGCCGCGACAAGGGCCGTCAGGGCCGTGTCCTCGAGGTCCTCACCGAGACGCAGCGTGTCGTCGTCGAGGGCGTGCAGCGCGTGCAGAAGCACGTGAAGGCCGGCCAGACGGCTCGCGGCACGCGCACCGGCGGCATCGAGACCGTCGAGGCCCCCATCCACATCAGCAACGTGATGCTCGTGGACCCGGAGACCAAGAAGGGCACCCGGGTCGGCTACCGCACCGAGCAGGTCGAGCGTGACGGCCGTACCCGCACCGTCCGGGTCCGCGTCGCCAAGCGCTCCGGTAAGGACATCTGATGACCGAGATCACCGCTCCGGCGCAGCCGCGGCTCAAGGCTCGTTACAACGACGAGATCAAGCCGGCCCTCTTCGAGCAGTTCAGCCACGCGAACATCAACCAGACCGCGCGTCTGGTGAAGATCGTCGTGAACATGGGCGTCGGCGAGGCCGCCAAGGACTCCAAGCTCATCGACGGCGCGATCCGCGACCTGACCCAGATCACGGGGCAGAAGCCGCAGGTCACCAAGGCCCGCAAGTCCATCGCGCAGTTCAAGCTGCGTGAGGGCATGCCGATCGGCGCCCACGTGACGCTGCGCGGCGACCGTGCCTGGGAGTTCCTGGACCGCCTGCTGTCGACCGCGCTTCCGCGCATCCGCGACTTCCGCGGCCTGTCGCCCAAGCAGTTCGACGGCCACGGCAACTACACCTTCGGCCTCACGGAGCAGTCGATGTTCCACGAGATCGACCAGGACAAGATCGATCGCGTCCGCGGCATGGACATCACGATCGTGACGACGGCCGACACCGACGACGAGGGTCGCGCTTTCCTCAAGCTCCTCGGCTTCCCGTTCAAGGAGAACTGACAATGGCGAAGACCGCCCTCAAGAACAAGGCCGCCGCGAAGCCGAAGTTCGCGGTGCGTGGCTACACGCGCTGCCAGCGTTGCGGCCGGCCCCACTCGGTGTACCGCAAGTTCGGCCTGTGCCGGATCTGCGTGCGGGAGATGGCCCACCGCGGCGAGCTCCCCGGCGTCACCAAGAGCAGCTGGTAAGAGAAGAAACACGACGTCGGTAGGTCTGCGTCGCCCGCCTCACGGAGGGCGACGCAGATACCCCGGCGAGAGAGGGCTGAAGCCCCATGACCATGACTGACCCCATCGCAGACCTGCTCACGCGGCTGCGTAACGCGAACTCGGCGCACCACGACTCGGTGTCGATCCCGTTCTCGAAGCTGAAGTCCCACATCGCGGAGATCCTCCAGGCGGAGGGCTACATCGCGGGCTGGAAGGTCGAGGACGCCGTCGTCGGCAAGAACCTCGTCATCGAGCTCAAGTACGGCCCCAACCGTGAGCGCGCGCTCGCCGGTGTGAAGCGCGTGTCCAAGCCGGGCCTGCGCGTGTACGCGAAGTCGACCAACCTGCCCAAGGTGCTCGGCGGCCTCGGCGTGGCGATCCTGTCCACGTCCTCGGGTCTCCTCACCGACAAGCAGGCCGCCAAGAAGGGCGTGGGTGGGGAAGTCCTCGCCTACGTCTGGTAAGTCCGAGACGGAAAGGAGCAAGCCATGTCTCGAATCGGCAGAATCCCCGTCCCGGTCCCGGCCGGCGTGGACGTCAGCATCGACGGTGCCGTGGTGTCGGTGAAGGGCCCCAAGGGGTCGCTCTCCCACACGGTCGCCGCCCCCATCGAGGTCGCGCGTGACGAGGCCGGTGCCCTGGTGGTCACCCGCCCGAACGACGAGCGCCTGTCGCGCTCGCTGCACGGTCTCACCCGCACGCTCCTGGCGAACCTCGTCACGGGTGTGACGGAGGGCTACACCAAGAAGCTCGAGATCGTCGGCACCGGTTACCGCGTGACGGCCAAGGGCTCGGACCTCGAGTTCGCCCTCGGCTTCAGCCACCCGGTCGTCGTCTCGCCGCCGGAGGGCATCACGTTCGTCGTGGAGGCCCCGACCCGCTTCTCGGTGCAGGGCATCGACAAGCAGCAGGTCGGCGAGGTCGCCGCGAACATCCGCAAGATCCGCAAGCCCGAGCCGTACAAGGGCAAGGGTGTGCGCTACGCGGGCGAGAACGTGCGCCGCAAGGTCGGAAAGGCTGGGAAGTAAGCCATGGCGATCAAGATCATCGGCAAGGGCAAGCGCATCGCGCGTCAGCGTCGTCACCTGCGCCTTCGCAAGAAGGTCGTGGGCTCGGCCGCTCGTCCCCGCCTCGTCGTGACCCGGTCCGCCCGGCACATCACGGCGCAGGTCGTCGACGACGGCATCGGGCAGACGGTCGCGTCGGCGTCGACCCTCGAGGCCGACCTGCGCGCCGCGAACGGCGACAAGACGGCCAAGGCCCGCAAGGTCGGCGAGCTCGTCGCCGAGCGTGCCAAGGCTGCCGGCGTCTCCGCCGTCGTGTTCGACCGCGGCGGCAACAAGTACCACGGCCGGGTGGCAGCCGTCGCCGACGGGGCCCGCGAGGGCGGACTCTCCCTGTGACGACCACGACCATCCCCGCATCGAAGAAGAGGACTCACTGATGGCTGCTCCTCAGCGCAGCAACACCGGGGCGCCCGCGGGCGGCACCGGCGGCGGCGACCGCCGCGACGGCGGTCGCGGCCGTGACGGCGGCCGCGGCGGTCGCGACGCCGCAGAGAAGAGCGCGTTCCTCGAGCGCGTCGTCACGATCAACCGCGTGGCCAAGGTCGTCAAGGGCGGCCGCCGCTTCAGCTTCACCGCGCTCGTCGTGGTGGGCGACGGCGACGGCACCGTCGGTGTCGGCTACGGGAAGGCCAAGGAGGTGCCCGCGGCGATCGCCAAGGGTGTCGAGGAGGCCAAGAAGAACTTCTTCAAGGTCCCGCGCATCCAGGGCACGATCCCGCACCCCATCCAGGGTGAGGCCGCTGCCGGTGTCGTCTTCCTGCGTCCGGCGTCGCCGGGTACCGGTGTGATCGCCGGTGGTCCGGTGCGCGCCGTGCTCGAGTGCGCCGGCATCCACGACGTGCTCAGCAAGTCGCTCGGCTCGTCCAACGCGATCAACATCGTCCACGCGACGGTCGAGGCCCTCCGCGGTCTCGAGCGTCCGGAGGCCGTGGCGGCGCGCCGCGGTCTGCCGGTCGAGCACGTGGTCCCGGCTGCGCTCCTGCGGGCGCAGGCCGCCGGCCTGGCCGCCGCTGCGGGCGCGAAGGCAGGTGCCTGATGGCTCGGCTCAAGGTGACGCAGAAGCGTTCCGGCATCGGTGGCAAGCAGAACCAGCGCGACACGCTGCGCACGCTGGGCCTGAAGCGGATCGGCGACGTCGTCGTCAAGGAGGACCGTCCTGAGATCCGCGGCATGGTCAAGACCGTGCAGCACCTGGTCGCGGTCGAGGAGGTCGAGTGACCATGGCTGACGACAAGAAGGCCGACGCGAAGGCCGACGAGGTGACGGCCCCCAAGGCCGCCGCCAAGGCGGCTCCGAAGAAGGCTGCTGAGAAGAAGGCTCCCGCGAAGGCCGAGGCCACGGAGGCAGCCCCGAAGACGACCAAGGCGAAGGCTGCGGCGTCGGAGAAGGCGGAGCCGAAGGCTGACGCGAAGGCGGCGAAGGCCGAGACGAAGGCCGCCCCGGCGAAGGCCAAGGCGGCTCCCGCAAAGAAGACCGCCGCGGCGAAGTCCGAGGCTGCCGTCAAGGCGGCCGAGGCCGCAGCCGAGCCCGGCGCCGGTGGCACCCTCAAGGTGCACCACCTGCGCCCGGCCCCCGGCGCCAAGACCGCCAAGACCCGCGTGGGTCGTGGTGAGGCGTCGAAGGGCAAGACGGCCGGTCGTGGCACCAAGGGCACCAAGGCCCGCTACCAGGTGCCGGACCGCTTCGAGGGTGGGCAGATGCCGCTGCACATGCGGCTGCCCAAGCTCCGTGGCTTCAAGAACCCGTTCCGCGTCGAGTACCAGGTCGTCAACCTGGACAAGCTCTCGGCGCTGTACCCGGACGGTGGCGACGTGACGGTCGCCGACCTGGTCGCGAAGGGTGCGGTCCGTAAGGGCCAGCCCGTCAAGGTGCTCGGCACCGGCGACCTCACGGTCAAGGTCTCGGTCGCGGTCGACGCCTACTCGGCGTCCGCGAAGGAGAAGATCGTGGCTGCCGGCGGAAGCGTCGCGCAGGACTGATTCACGGACGGGGCCGGTGGGGCCGACAGAGCTCCCACCGGCCCCGTTCCGCATGCTGGTGGGCATCGGTTAGGGTGCCCCGTTGCCTGCAATGATTCGCGGGCGTTCACGGCCGGAACGGACCGGTCGTACGAGATGCCGCTCAGGCGGCCCAGGAGGACCAGGTGCTCAGCGCATTCGTCAGGGCGTTCAGGACGCCCGACCTGCGGCGCAAGCTGCTCTTCACGATCGGCATCATGGTCGTGTTCCGCATCGGTTCGTTCCTGCCCACGCCGGGGGTGTCCTACCCCAACGTGCAGGAGTGCATCGACCAGTCCCAGGGCAACGACCTGCTCGGCCTGGTGAACCTGTTCAGCGGTGGAGCGCTCCTGCAGCTCTCCGTGTTCGCGCTCGGGATCATGCCGTACATCACGGCGAGCATCATCATCCAGCTGCTCCGCGTGGTCATCCCGCGGTTCGAGGAGCTGCACCGTGAGGGCCAGTCCGGCACCGCGAAGCTCACGCAGTACACGCGGTACCTGACGATCGGCCTCGCGGTCCTCCAGTCGACGACGATCATCACGGTCGCCCGCAGCGGTCAGCTGTTCTCGGGGTGCACCGTCGACGTGATCCCCGACGACAACTGGGTCACGCTCCTCATCATGGTCATCACGATGACCGCGGGCACCGGCCTCATCATGTGGCTCGGCGAGCTCATCACGGAGCGCGGCGTCGGCAACGGCATGTCGCTGCTCATCTTCACGTCGATCGCCGCGAGCTTCCCGACCTCGCTCGGCTCGATCGCCGGCGGCAACAACGGTGGCCCGAAGTTCGTCGCGGTCCTCGCCGTCATCGTCGTCGTGATCGCCATGGTCGTGTTCGTCGAGCAGTCGCAGCGCCGCATCCCGGTCCAGTACGCCAAGCGCATGGTCGGCCGGCGCATGTACGGCGGCTCCAGCACGTACATCCCGATCAAGATCAACATGGCCGGCGTGATCCCGATCATCTTCGCGTCGTCGCTGCTCGCCATCCCGGGCCTCATCGCCCAGTTCGGCGACCCGACCGCGGGCTGGGTCCAGTGGGTCAGCCGGCATCTCGCCCAGCAGAGCGCACCGCTGCACCTGGTGCTGTACGTGCTGCTGATCATCTTCTTCTGCTACTTCTACACGGCCATCACGTTCAACCCGGACGAGGTCGCCGACAACATGAAGAAGTACGGCGGGTTCATCCCCGGCATCCGTGCGGGTCGTCCGACGGCGGAGTACCTGGACTACGTCATCACGCGCATCACGGCGCCGGGTTCCATCTACCTGGCGATCGTCGCGCTGATCCCGACGGTGATGTTCATCGTGCTCAACGTCGGCAGCAACATCCCGTTCGGCGGTTCGTCGATCCTCATCGTGGTGGGCGTCGGCCTCGAGACCGTCAAGCAGATCGAGTCGCAGCTGCAGCAGCGGCACTACGAAGGGTTCCTCCGATGAGCGCACGTCTGGTCCTGCTCGGTCCTCCGGGAGCCGGCAAGGGAACGCAGGCGGCGCGGCTCGCCGAGGAGCTGGGCGTGCCGGCGATCTCGACCGGCGACATCTTCCGCGCCAACATCAAGGGCGGCACGGAGCTCGGTCGCACGGCGCAGGAGTACTCGGCCCGCGGCGCGCTCGTCCCGGACTCGGTGACGAACGCGATGGTCCGGGACCGTCTCGCGCAGGACGACGTGACGAACGGCTTCCTTCTCGACGGGTACCCGCGCAACGCGGCCCAGGTCGAGGAGCTCGACTCGATCCTCGCGGACCAGGGTCGTGCGCTGGACCTCGCGGTGGAGATCACCGCGGACCCCGAGGTCGTCGTCGAGCGGCTGCTCAAGCGCGCGGAGATCGAGGGGCGCGAGGACGACACCGAGGACGTGGTCCGTCACCGCCTCGACGTGTACGCCGAGCAGACCGCCCCGATCTCGCAGCTGTACTCCGACCGTGGGCTGCTCGCTCAGGTCGACGGCATCGGGGAGGTCGACGACGTGACCCGGCGGCTGCTCGCCGCGATCGGCTCGCTCGCTCGCTGAGCGTGCCCTCGGGTGACGTGATGTTCGGCAGGGAGCGGATCGAGTACAAGACCCCGGACCAGGTCGCCGTCATGCGGCGGGCGGGGCTGGTCGTCGCGGACGCATTGGCCGCGGTGCGCGAGCACGCCGTCGCCGGCGCGACGACCGCCGACCTCGACGCCGTCGCGGCGGGGCTCATCGCGGACCGCGGGGCGACGCCGTCGTTCCTCGGCTACCACGAGTACCCGGCGACGCTCTGCGTCTCTGTCAACGACGAGGTGGTCCACGGCATCCCGGGTCCACGCGTCCTCGAGGACGGCGACGTCGTGTCGATCGACTGCGGCGCGATCGTGGACGGCTGGCACGGCGACTCGGCGATCACCGTGGTGGTCGGCGAAGGGCACCCGGAGGACGTCGCGCTGGCCGCCACCACCGAGCGCGCCATGTGGGCGGGCATCGCGGCGCTCGCGCGCGGCGAGCGGCTCGGTGTCGTGGGCGAGGCCGTCGAGGACGTCGTCGACGCCGCCCTCGAGGCGGGCCTCAACGGGGGCGCGCGCTACGGGATCGTGCAGGAGTACGTCGGCCACGGCATCGGGACGGCGATGCACCAGCCGCCCGACGTCCTCAACTACCGGGCGCGTGACCGCGGGCCTCGGGTGCGTCCCGGCCTGTGCGTCGCCGTGGAGCCGATGATCGTGCGCGGCTCGCGCATGACCGAGGTGCTCGACGACGACTGGACCGTCGTCACGGAGGACGGGTCGCGGGCGTCGCACTGGGAGCACACGGTCGCCGTGCTCGAGGACGGCATCTGGGTGCTGACCGCACCCGACGGCGGCGCCGCCGCGCTCGCCGCGCTCGGCGTCGAGGTCGCCCCGCTCGCCTGAGACGTCGTCGTCGGGTCCCTGTCGGACGACTGTCCGGTTCGTCCGGTCCGCCGTTCAGGTGAACATCCGTCCAGATTCCAGATGAATCGCGTTCATCTGCGCAAACGCGCCTCCCTCGTCGCATATGTCCGATAGTGTGCGGCGCGGCGGGGCCGGGGTCCCGCCGCCCCTGTGAGGTGTGTGGCGTGTCGCCGCGCGCCCGGGGGAGCCCGCAGGCGCGCCCCCCGTCGTGCCTGCCCGTATCGACGATGGGTGGCCCATGCAGCGCAGCGTTCGTCCCGTGTCCTCGTCCCGAGCAGCGCGGTCTGCTCGCACGTTCACCACCCTCGCGCTCGCCACGGTGGTCGCCGCCGTGACGATCACGGTGGGTGCCGGCGCTGCGGAGGCCCACGGCGGCTCGCGCGACGGCGGCTGGCCGCGGTCCGCACCGTCCGCGTCCGCGTCGTGGGGCACGCCGAAGGCCACACCGACCCCCTCGGTCGAGCCCGGCACGGCGACCGGCGCCTACGTCTACCTCAAGCGCGACGCCTCCAAGAGGGCCTCGTGGGAGAACTCGACGCAGCAGTACCTCGTGGCGACGTGGTCCGGTCGGTACTACCGGCCGCTCACGCTCGCGGAGGTGCGCGCCGCCGTCCCGGTGACCGTGTGCGGGCCGGGCTGGGCCGTCCAGGAGGACCAGGCCGTCGGCGAGCAGTCGCTCTTCACCGGTGCGAAGGCGCCGTCCTACCCGGTCGCGACGATCGGCTGGCCGCCGATCACCGCCGCGAAGCACTTCGAGCTCGGCGAGTTCTTCGAGGTCCCGGCGTGCGGCGGCGCGACGCCCGCCCCGACGCCGTCCGTCACGCCCACGCCGACGCCGTCCGTGACGCCGAGCGCCACCCCGACGCCGACGCCGACGCAGACCGCGCCCGTCCCGCCGGCGCCGAGCCCCACGCCGACCGTCAGCGTGACGCCGACGCCGACGCCGACACCCGCCAGCGAGGTCGAGGTCGCGCCTGCGCCGACCACGAGTGCGACGCCGACCACGCGCGCGACACCGACTCCGACGCCGACGATCGTGTCCGAGGTGCTGGCCGCGAGCGGCGGCTCCACCCTCGCGGCGACCGGGTCGTCGCTGACGGTCCCGCTCCTCGTGGCGTTCGTCCTGCTGCTCGGTGGTGCGGGCCTCGTGGTCCTGCGTCGCCGCGGCAAGACGCAGGGCGCGGGCGAGGACGCCTGACACCAGGTCTGACCTGACCGGGCCCCGGTGCGCCAGCCGCACCGGGGCCCGCTCGCGCTTGCCGTGATGCGACGGCGGGCACGTGCTGCGGTGAGACCAGGGCCACCCTCCCGCCGGTTTCTTCCTGCAGGAGCGATGCCGTAAGATTGTCCGTTGGGTGTGTGCGCCCATTCAGCTTCCGGTCCTTGCAGGGCCGGTACGGATGCACATGCTCTCCACGAGAGCCGACGCCTGGGCCTGCACGACGCGGGGCCGAGGGGCGGGTCGACGTGGGTTGATCAATGAGACCGACAGTTAGCGGAGGACATGGCGAAGAAGGACGGTGTCATCGAGATCGAGGGCAGCGTCGTGGAGGCTCTGCCGAACGCGATGTTCCGCGTGGAGCTCACCAACGGCCACAAGGTGCTCGCCCACATCTCGGGCAAGATGCGTCAGCACTACATCCGGATCCTTCCCGAGGACCGGGTGGTCGTGGAGCTGAGCCCGTACGACCTGTCCCGCGGCCGGATCGTCTACCGCTACAAGTAATCACCACTCGAACACGCCGTCACGCCGCCGGTCCCCGGAGGCTCATGCGGCGGCGGAGGAACACGCGATGAAGGTCAAGCCCAGCGTCAAGAAGATCTGCGACAAGTGCAAGGTGATCCGCCGGCACGGTCGCGTCCAGGTGATCTGCGAGAACCTGCGTCACAAGCAGCGCCAGGGCTGATGCCCTGACGCGGGACGCATCCCGCGAGCACCGCAGCACCACGGAGGGCCGCACGCGGCCGTCCAGCACGACGGTCCCGACGACGGGACCGGCAAGCGCACCGCCACTCCGGTCGGTGCCGGGCGAGAGCCCGGTCCACCGGCGAACCCCCGGCTCGGAGGCCGGGGCCCGCAGCACGCGGGAAGGCGGTGCGGAAGACCTCCGACGCAGTACAGGAGCCACCAGGCACATGGCACGTCTCATCGGCGTCGACCTCCCCCGCGAGAAGCGGCTCGAGATCGCGCTCACCTACATCTACGGGGTCGGCCGCACGCGCTCGTTGCAGACCCTCGCCGCCACCGGGATCAGTGGCGACATCCGCGTGAAGGACCTCGGCGACGCCGAGCTCGTCGCGCTCCGTGACTACCTCGAGGCGAACTACAAGCTCGAGGGTGACCTTCGCCGTGAGGTCGCTGCGGACATCCGCCGCAAGGTCGAGATCGGCTGCTACGAGGGCCTGCGTCACCGCCGTGGCCTTCCCGTGCGCGGTCAGCGCACGAAGACCAACGCGCGTACCCGCAAGGGCCCGAAGCGCACCGTGGCCGGCAAGAAGAAGGCCGGGCGCAAGTAGCCCGACGCCCCGGGACGACGACGCGCCTCGCGCGGTCGGCCCCGGGATGCCGGTCCAGCGACCTGTAGATCACGAGAGAAGAAGCAGATGCCTCCCAAGACCCGTTCCGCCGTGCGCAAGCCGCGCCGCAAGGAGAAGAAGAACGTCTCCCACGGCCAGGCGCACATCAAGAGCACGTTCAACAACACCATCGTCTCCATCACGGACCCGTCCGGCGCCGTGATCGCCTGGGCCTCGTCCGGCCAGGTGGGCTTCAAGGGCTCGCGCAAGTCGACCCCGTTCGCCGCGCAGCTGGCCGCCGAGGCTGCCGCGCGTCGTGCGCAGGAGCACGGCATGCGCAAGGTCGACGTCTTCGTCAAGGGCCCGGGCTCGGGCCGCGAGACGGCGATCCGCTCGCTGCAGGCCACCGGCCTCGAGGTGGGCTCGATCCAGGACGTGACGCCGCAGGCCCACAACGGCTGCCGTCCGCCGAAGCGCCGCCGCGTCTGATCTCGGCTCGGCCGGGGCGGTGCGTCGTCCGCGACACGCACCGCCTCGGCCCCGCTCGTCCGACTCCGCTGGCCATGCGGACCGAGGCATGCCAGCTCGTAGTACCTGCGGAGCGTCATATGGCGGACGCCCGCTGAGAGGAATCACACCGTGCTGATCGCACAGCGCCCCACCCTGACCGAAGAGGTCATCTCGGAGAACCGCTCGCGGTTCTCCATCGAGCCGCTGGAGCCGGGCTTCGGCTACACGCTCGGCAACTCGCTCCGTCGGACGCTGCTGTCCTCCATCCCCGGTGCCGCCGTCACGTCCATCCGGATCGACGGTGTGCTGCACGAGTTCTCCACCGTGCCGGGCGTCAAGGAGGACGTCACCGAGATCATCCTCAACATCAAGCAGCTCGTCGTCTCCTCGGAGAACGACGAGCCGGTCGTGATGTACCTGCGCAAGCAGGGTGCGGGTGTGGTCACCGCCGCCGACATCGTGCCGCCGGCCGGCGTCGAGGTGCACAACGCCGACCTGCACCTGGCGACGCTCAACGACAAGGGCAAGCTCGAGATCGAGCTGACGGTCGAGCGTGGTCGTGGCTACGTGTCCGCGAACCAGAACAAGTCGTTCGACGCCGAGATCGGCCGGATCCCGGTCGACTCGATCTACTCGCCCGTCCTCAAGGTGACCTACAAGGTCGAGGCGACGCGTGTCGAGCAGCGCACGGACTTCGACAAGCTGGTCGTCGACGTCGAGACGAAGGCGGCGATCAGCCCGCGCGACGCGCTCGCGTCGGCCGGCAAGACGCTCGTCGAGCTCTTCGGTCTGGCTCGTGAGCTCAACGTCGAGGCTGAGGGCATCGAGATCGGCCCGTCGCCGACGGACGCGGCTCTCGCCGCGGACCTGGCGCTGCCGATCGAGGACCTGCAGCTGACGATCCGGTCCTACAACTGCCTCAAGCGTGAGGGCATCCACTCGGTGGGCGAGCTCGTCGCGCGCAGCGAGGCCGACCTCCTGGACATCCGCAACTTCGGTGCGAAGTCCATCACGGAGGTCAAGGAGAAGCTCGCTGAGCTCGGCCTGACCCTCAAGGACAGCCCGCTCGACTTCGACCCGACCGCCAGCGCCTACTACGGCGACGACGAGGGCGACTTCGTCGAGGACGAGCAGTACTGACGCCGGGGAAACCACGGACCGGCCCGCACTGGTCCGTCGTTAGCCCATCACTGGAACTCAAGGAGTAAAGACCATGCCTACGCCCACCAAGGGTCCCCGGCTCGGTGGCGGACCGGCGCACGAGCGGCTGATCCTCGCGAACCTGGCGACGTCGCTGTTCGAGCACAAGCGGATCACGACGACCGAGGCCAAGGCCAAGCGCCTGCGCCCGCTCGCCGAGCGCCTCATCACGTTCGCCAAGCGCGGTGACCTGCACGCCCGCCGTCGCGTCCTGACCGTCGTCAAGGACAAGGGTGTCGTGCACGAGCTGTTCACGGAGATCGCGCCGGCCGTGGCCGACCGTCAGGGCGGCTACACGCGCATCACGAAGATCGGCCCGCGCAAGGGCGACAACGCGCCCATGGCCGTGATCGAGCTCGTCCTCGAGCCGCTCTCGCCGAAGCAGGCCGTCGTCAAGGAGGCCACGAAGGCCACCGCCAAGGCCGCCCCCAAGGCGAAGGAGGAGCCCGAGGCTCCCGCCGCCGCCGAGGAGGAGACCGTCGAGGCCGCCGCCGAGGAGACGCCGGCCGAGGCCGTCGCCGACGACGCGACGACCGACGAGGCTGCCGCCGAGGGCGACGCCGAGAAGGCCTGACGCACCACCGCCTGCACGAGAGGCCCGGACCCGCACAGGGTCCGGGCCTCTCGTGTCTCTGGGGACCCGGTGGACGTCACGGGTCGACATCCCCGTCGGTGGTGCCGCGCCGGCGGCGGCTCGTAGGGTCGGAGCATGTGGCCGGCCGTCGTCATGGTGCACGGGCTGCGCGCGTCGCGGACCATGTGGCGCGCCCAGGTCGAGTCGGTCGAGCGCGCCGGTGGTGTCGCGGTCGCGGTGGACCTGCCCGGCCATGGGAGGCGGCTCGACGAGCGGTTCACGCTCGAGGAGTCGGTCGCGACGGTGTCGCGGGCCGTCGACGAGCTCGGGGGCCGGGCGCTCGTCGTTGGGCTCTCGCTCGGTGGGTACGTGGGCATCGCGCACGCCGCGCGTCGACCCGACCAGGTCGTCGGCCTGGTCGCCGCGAGCTGCTGCACCCAGCCTCGGCGGCTGATCCTGTCCGGGTGGGACCTCGCCGGCCGGCTGATCAACCGGCTGCCCGACGAGGGTGCGGGGCTCAACCGCTTCATGGTCGCGCGGGCGCTGCCACCGGCGGCCGTACGGGACCTGGAGGAGGGCGGGTACGCGTTGCGGGTGACCGGCGACGTGATGCGCTCGATGGTGGACGCGTCGCCGTTGGCGGACCTCGCACGGATCGAGGCACCGGTGTGGTTGGTGAACGGGCGCTACGACCACTTCCGCGGTGAGGAGCGGGCGTTCTTGCGGGCGACGAGGCACGGGCGGCTGGTCGTCGTGCCGCACGCGACGCACCTGGTGAACCTCGTGCAGCCGACGCGGTTCACGCGTGTGCTGCTGGAGGTCCTCGACGAGCTCGGCGCTGGTGCGCGGGCGGGGGTGCCGACGGAGCGCGACGCCGCGCAGGCGTGACGGGACCGCCGGGACCAGCGTTCGTGCCGGCGGCAGCGGCCCTGGGCGGCCGTCCGAACGGTGGCTCGTCAGTGCGCCATCGACCAGGCGCGCACGCCGCCGACGATGCCCGCCTGGTTCGGCACCACGACGACGTCGTCGCCGAGCCGGTCGAGCACCTGCGGGGTGACCTGCCGCGCGTTCCCGCCGCCGAGGTAGAGCCGGTCCCAGAGGAACACGGGGCGCAGCCCCTCGACGACGCGCCGCACGCGACGCGACCACAGCCCGTCACCGAGCCGGGCCCGCTCGACCTGCCCGATGTAGAGGTCGTACGGCATCCCCCACCGGACGGGCGCGTGCGACAGCTCGAGGTGCGGGGCGAGCGTCCCGCCGTCGAACAGCGCCGACCCCAGGCCGGTGCCGAGCGTGAGGACGAGCTCGACGCCCGTACCCGAGACGACCCCGGCGCCGTGCACCTCCGCGTCGTTGAGCACGAGCGCCGGGACGCCGAGCCTCGCCTCGACGGCGGCCCGGACGTCGCACCCCGACCACGCCGCCACGAGGTCGGGGTCGACTGCCGAGCGCGGCCCGGACCGGGTCACGTAGTGCGGCGTCGCGACGACGACGCCGTGCCGGATCATGCCGGGCATCCCGACGGTCACGCGGTCGGCGCGGGGGAGGGTGGCGGCGATGTCCGCGATCGTCTCGACGAGGCGCGCCGGCGGCAACGGGTACGGCGTGGGCACGCGGACGGCCGGGGCGTGCAGGGTGCCGGCCGCGTCGAGCACCGACGCCTTGATGCCGCCGCCGCCGCAGTCGACGGCGAGCGTGAACGGGTCGGGTGCGGCGTTCGGCACGTGCCCACGGTAGGCCCCGGCCGGCGGGAGGGCGGGACGCGGGGCGGGACAGGGCCGGGTGGCAGGTGGGGCGCGACTACCGTGGTGGCCCGTGAGCACGACGACCGACCTGGGCGCCGACGGTGCGGAGCACGACGCCGACGCCCGACCGCACGACGCCGACACGGCACCGGGCGCCGACACGGCACCGGACGCCAACGCGGCACCGGACGCCGACACGGCACCGGACGCCGACACACCGGACGCCGCCGACACGGCGCCCCCGGCGGTGCGGCTGCGCCTCGACCTCGCCTACGACGGCACGGCCTTCGCGGGCTGGGCTCGTCAGCCCACGCTGCGCACGGTGCAGGGGGTGCTCGAGGACGCGCTCGCGACGGTGCTCCGCGCGGGCCCGCTGGGCCGTCCGGCACCGCGGGTCACGGTCGCCGGCCGGACGGACGCCGGTGTGCACGCGCGCGGCCAGGTGGCGCACGTCGACGTCGAGCCGGTGCTGCTCCACGCGGCGCGCGGCCGGTCGGACCGCACGGCGACGCAGGCGCTGCTGTCGCGGCTGGCGGGCGTCCTGCCGCCCGATCTCGTGGTGCACCGCGTGCTCGACGCGCCTGCCGGCTTCGATGCCCGGTTCTCGGCGCTGCGCCGCCGCTACACGTACCGGATCTGCGACGACCACGAGCACCGCGACCCGCTGACCCGCACGCACGTGCTGTGGCACCGCCGCCCGCTCGACGCCGAGGCGATGGACTCGGCCGCACGCACGCTGCTCGGCCGCCACGACTTCGCCGCCTTCTGCAAGCCGCGCGAGGGCGCGACGACGATCCGGACGCTCGAGGTGTTCCGGTGGAGCCGTCCGACGGAGGGGCCCGACGCGGGGCTGGTGGTCGCCGACGTGCAGGCGGACGCGTTCTGCCACTCGATGGTGCGTGCGCTCGTCGGCGCGAGCGTCGCCGTCGGGGAGGGGCGGCGGGCGGTCACGTGGCCCGCGGAGCTGCTCGCGGGGCGTCGTCGTGAGGGCGGTGCCGCGGTGGTCGCCGCGCACGGCCTCACGCTCGAGGAGGTCGGGTACCCGTCGGACGACGAGCTGGCCGCGCGTGCCGACCAGACGCGCGCGCGCCGTCAGGCGGACGACGTGGACGCCCGGCCCGGCTGCTGCGGGTAGGGGTGCCCGCTCGGCCCGAGGAGGCAGAAGTGGTTGCCCTCCGGGTCGGCCATCACCAGCCACGGCACGTCACCCTGGCCGACGTCGGCGTCGGTCGCGCCGAGTGCGCGCAGCCGGGTGGCCTCGGCCGTCGGGTCGTCCCCGGCGTACGGCCGCACGTCGAGGTGGAACCGGTGGTGGGGGTCGTGCGCGGCGGGTGTCCGGACGAGCTCGAGGTACGGCCCGACGCCCGCGGACGAGCGGAGCCGGGCACCGTCGTCGGTCACGTCGTGCACGGTCCAGTCGGTGGCCTGGCCCCAGAACCGGGCCAGGGTGCGCGGGTCGGTGCAGTCGACGACGACCGCGGCGATCGGGCCGGTGTCCCGGTAGACGTCGCGCGGTTCCAGCACGCAGAACAGGTTGCCCTCGGGGTCGGCCAGGACGGTCCACGGCACGTCTCCCTGTCCGATGTCGGCGGGCGTCGCACCGAGCCCCTGCAGCCGCGCGACGAGCTCGGCCTGGTGGGCGGCCGAGGTGGTCGCGAGGTCGAGGTGCACCCGGTAGCGCACGGTCGTGGGGTCCGGCACGGCGACGACGTCGATGCACACGGCGGTGGGGTCGGGGTAGTCGAAGCCCGGCGGCTCGAGGTTGGTGACGCCGGGCCCCTCGCTCGACAGGTCCCACCCGAGCGCGTCCGCCCAGAAGCGGCCGACTGCCTCGTCGTCGCGGGCCTTGACGTTCACCTGGACGAGTCGCAGCGGCATGCCGCCCGACACTAGCGCCGGGCGGCCGCCGTCACGACCGGTCAGTCCTCGTCGTCGTCCCGGTACCGGCGGTCGTCGACGTACTCCTCCTCGATGAGGTGGACGGCGGCCTCCTCGGCCGAGGCGGCGCCGCCGGAGACGCCGGCGTCGATCGCGAACTCGTCGGTGCCGCCCGCGTCGACGGCGTCGTCGTCCGCGACGAGGCGCCCGGCGCGCAGGGGCTCGCGGTCGCCGCTGACGTGCGGCGCGACCTCCCACACCTCGGGCTCCTCCTGGCCGATGCGCTGGTCGATCGTCTCGCGGTGCGACTCCTCCCACGGCGTCTCGCCGTAGTGGTTGGACCGCGGGCGCTCGGGCGGGGAGTACCCCTCGTCGAGGAGGTCGTCGACGCCGCGGTCGACGAGGGTGTCCTCCCGCGGCAGCTGGTCGGTGTCGCCCTCGCTGCCGAGCTCGGGGTCGGGGCTGGTGGCGGAGGTGTCGCTCATGCCCTCGACCTTCGCACCGCGGCCGCACGCGCGCCAGGGGACGAATGCGGTTCGTCGCCCGGCGGGCAGCAGGGACACTTGCTGCATGGGTCATCTCGACATCGGCGGCATCGGTTACGTGCTGCCCGACGGCCGCCCGCTCCTCGACGACGTGACGTTCCGCGTCGCCGACGGTGCGCGCGTCGCGCTGGTCGGCCCTAACGGCGTCGGCAAGTCGACCCTGCTGCGGATCGTCGCGGGCGACGAGCAGCCGCACGCCGGGTCGGTCGGGCGCAGCGGCGGGCTCGGGGTCATGCGGCAGGACGTGGGTCGCATCGACGACGACCGTTCCATCCGGGACCTGCTCGCGTCGCTGGCCCCGGCTGCGGTCCGGGACGCGGCGGTGGAGCTCACGGCTGCGGAGCTCGGGATCATGGAGGTCGACGACGAGCCGGCGCAGATGCGGTACGCGCAGGCGCTCGTCGACTGGGCCGACGTCGGTGGCTACGAGGCGGAGGCCGGCTGGGACCGGGTCACGGACGCGGTGCTGTCGATCCCGTTCGAGCAGGCGCAGCACCGGGAGGTCCGCAGCCTGTCGGGCGGCGAGCAGAAGCGGCTCGTGCTCGAGGCCCTGCTGCGCGGGCCTGACGAGGTCCTGCTGCTCGACGAGCCCGACAACGCGCTCGACGTGCCGACGAAGCGCTGGCTCGAGGAGCGGCTGGTCGCGTCGTCGAAGTCGGTGCTGCTCGTGAGCCACGACCGTGAGCTGCTGTCGCACGTCGCCACGCACGTCGCGACGCTCGAGCCGACGGTCGTCGGGGCGTCGGTGTGGGTGCACGGCGGCAGCTTCGCGACCTACCACCAGGCCCGGGAGGACCGGCGCTCGCGGGCGGAGGAGCTGCTGCGGCGCTGGGAGGAGGAGCACGCGAAGCTCAAGGAGCTCGTGCTCACGCTCAAGACGAAGTCCGCGTTCAACGACGGTCTCGCGTCGCGCTACCAGGCGGCGCAGACACGGCTGCGCAAGTTCGAGGAGGCGGGGCCGCCGACCGTGCTGTCCCGTGAGCAGCAGGTCAAGGTGCGCCTGCGCGGCGGGCGGACGGCGAAGCGGGCCGTCGTCGCGACGGGGCTCGAGCTCACCGGCCTCATGCAGCCGTTCGACCTCGAGGTGTGGTTCGGCGAGCGCGTCGCCGTACTCGGGTCGAACGGGTCGGGCAAGTCGCACTTCCTGCGGCTGCTCGCGGCCGGCGGCAGCGACCCCGGTCCCGAGCACCAGCCGGCGGACGACACCCCGGTGAAGCCGGTCGCGCACACCGGCCGGGTCGTGCTCGGCTCGCGTGTCCGGCCCGGGTGGTTCGCGCAGAACCACGCCCACCCGGAGCTCGTCGGGCGCACGCTCCTGGAGATCCTGCACCGCGGCGACGCGCACCGGTCCGGACTCGGCCGCGAGCAGGCCAGCAAGGCGCTCGACCGGTACGAGCTCGTCGGCCAGGCCGAGCAGACGTACGAGACGCTGTCCGGCGGGCAGCAGGCGCGGCTGCAGATCCTGCTGCTCGAGCTCGGTGGGGCGACTCTCCTGCTGCTCGACGAGCCGACCGACAACCTCGACCTGCACTCCGCCGAGGCGCTCGAGACGGGTCTGGCGGCGTTCGAGGGGACCGTGCTCGCGGTGACGCACGACCGCTGGTTCACCCGGACGTTCGACCGCTTCCTCACGTTCGGCGCGGACGGCCGGGTCGTCGAGACCCCGGAGCCGGTGTGGGACGTCGCCCGGGTGCAGCGCGCCCGCTGACCGTCACGCCACCAGCACGACGGCCAGCGTGACCATGACGGCCGCGACGACGAGGTCGAGCACCTGCCACGCGCGCGGGCGGGCGAACAGCGGGCGGAGCCTCGTCGCCCCGAGCCCGAGCGCCGTGAACCAGACGGCGCTCGCGGTCGCGGCGCCGGCGGCGAAGCCCCACGGTGCGTCCTGCTGCCCGGCGAGGCTGCCGAGCAGCACGACGGTGTCCAGGTAGACGTGCGGGTTGAGGAACGTCAGGGCCAGGCACGTCGTGACCACGGCCGCGAGCCCCGCGGGCCCGGACGACGCGGGGTCGAGCCGGCTGGGTGTACGCGCCCGACGGACGGCAGCCAGGGCGAGCACGACGAGGAACGCCGCACCGCCGTACCGGGCGACGGCGAGCGCGACGGGGTGGCGGTCGACCAGCGCGCCCAACCCGCCGACGCCCGCGGCGATCAGCAGCACGTCGGCCGCGACGCACATGGCGACGACGGGTCCGACGTGCTCGCGGCGGATGCCCTGGCGCAGCACGAACGCGTTCTGCGCGCCGATCGCGACGATGAGGGACAGGCCGGTGAGGAACCCGGCGAGGGCGGAGGTCACGCCGTCGACGGTAGGTCGGGCGGATGATGAAGACCAGCGAATGTTTCGATGCCATGTGTAGCGTTGCTTCATGTCCTTCGACCCCGACCAGCTCGCCGCCCTCGCGGCGGTCGTCGACGAGGGCACGTTCGAGGGCGCCGCGCGGCGGCTGCACGTCACGCCGTCGGCGGTGAGCCAGCGCATCCGTGCGCTCGAGCAGGCCGTCGGACAGGTGCTCGTCCGGCGCTCACGACCCGTCGCCGCCACACCTGCGGGGGAGCAGGTCGTCCGGCTCGCGAGCCAGGTGGCCCTGCTCGCCGCGGACACGTGGACCGCGCTGCGCGCGACCGGCGGGAGCGACGAGCGCGCCGGGCCGCGGCGCCTCCCGGTCGCCGTCAACGCCGACTCGCTCGCCACCTGGTTCCCGGCCGCGCTGCGCGACCTGCCCGACGGCGTCGTCGTCGACGTCCGGCGTGCCGACCAGGACGCGACCGCCGCGATGCTCCGCGACGGGACCGTCCTCGCCGCGGTGACCGCCGACAGCAGCCCCGTGCAGGGGTGCCGGGTGAGTCCTCTCGGGGCGATGCGGTACCGGGCGATGGCGGCGCGCGCGTTCGCGGGAAGGTGGTTCGGCGACGGGGTCGACGCCCGCGCGTTCGCGGTCGCGCCGGTCGTCGTGTTCGGGCCTGACGACGCGCTGCAGCACCGGTTCGCCGCGCTGGCGGCCGGGACGCGTCAGCGTGGTGCCGGGGAGGACGACGACGCCGCGGGTCTGCTCGCCGGCGCGCCCGTGCACCGCGTCCCGTCGACGGCGGGCTTCGTCGCGGTGCTCGCGGCGGGCGTCGGGTGGGGGATGGTGCCCGAGCAGGAGGCCGACGCGCACGCGGCTGCGGGGACGCTCGTCGACCTGGCACCGGGCACCTGGCTCGACGTGCCGCTGTACTGGCAGCGGTGGTCGGTCCGCACGCCGACCCTCGACGACCTGACGACGCGCGTGGTGGAGGCGTCGCGGGCGCTGCGGCGGTGACCGTCGAACGTCACAGGCAGCCGATTTTGACCCCGTCTGAGGCCGCCAGGTAGTCTGTTGCTTCGTTGTGCGTCCCCTGTCGCGCGCGCCGGGCTTCTCACCTGGCTGCCGCGGTGGCGTCCCGGTGCGTTTCCCACTCGCCGGACGGGATGCTCCGACAGCCATCCTCGGGTGCTCCGGCGTCGCTCTTCCGGCGTGCGAGCCCCCATGACACGCAACACGAAACGAAGGCTACGACCGTGCGTACGTACACCCCGAAGCCCGGCGACGTCGAGCGGAACTGGTACGTCATCGACGCGACCGATGTCGTCCTGGGCCGCCTGGCCACTCACGTGGCCACGCTGCTGCGCGGCAAGCACAAGGCGACCTTTGCCCCGCACGTGGACGGTGGCGACTTCGTCATCGTCATCAACGCGGAGAAGATCGCCCTCACCGGCACCAAGCGCGAGAGCAAGCTCGCCTACCGCCACTCCGGCTACCCGGGTGGTCTGCGGGCCACCGCGTACTCGGACCTGCTGGACAAGCACCCCGAGCGCGCCATCGAGAAGGCCGTCCGCGGCATGCTCCCCAAGAGCTCGCTCGCGCGTCAGCAGCTCACCAAGCTCAAGGTCTATGCCGGCAGCGAGCACCCGCACGCCGCCCAGCAGCCGAAGCCGTTCGAGATCACCCAGGTCGCGCAGCAGGCCTGAGGCCGCCGCGCGTAGAGACACAGGAACCGAGGACACCAGTGGCAGAGACCACGGTCGACATCGACCTCGAGGGCGACGACACGCCCACGACCTACACCTCTGAGACGGTCGCCCCGACGGGCCGCGGTCAGAGCATCACGGCCCCCGGCCAGGCCCTCGGCCGCCGCAAGGAGGCCATCGCCCGCGTGCGCCTGGTGCCCGGCACCGGCCAGTGGAAGATCAACGGCCGCACCCTCGAGGACTACTTCCCGAACAAGGTGCACCAGCAGCTCGTCAACTCGCCGCTGAAGCTCGTGGACGTCGAGGGTCGCTTCGACGTCGTCGCGCGCATCACCGGCGGTGGCGTCTCCGGCCAGGCCGGCGCGCTGCGCCTGGGCATCGCCCGCGCGCTCAACGTCATCGACGCCGAGCACAACCGCCCGGCGCTCAAGAAGGCCGGCTTCCTCACGCGTGACGCCCGCGTCGTCGAGCGCAAGAAGGCCGGTCTCAAGAAGGCCCGCAAGGCTCCGCAGTACTCGAAGCGCTGATCCTTCGCGCTTCTCCGATGGCCCCGTCGGTCCACGTGACCGCCGGGGCCATCGGCATCTGCGGGACGCGCCGCACGACGCCGGCGCTCGGACGTGCACGACGACGAAGGAGTCTGTGATGGGTCGACTGTTCGGGACCGACGGGGTCCGAGGGCTCGCCAACCGCGACGTGACCGCTGAGCTGGCCGTCGACCTGTCGGTGGCCGCCGCGCACGTGCTCGGCGCCCGAGGCGAGTTCGCCGGGCACCGGCCGCGGGCCGTCGTGGGCCGCGACTCGCGCATCTCGGGGGAGTTCCTGTCCGCGGCGGTCGCCGCCGGGCTGGCCTCCGCGGGTGTGGACGTCAACAACGTGGGCGTGCTGCCGACGCCGGCGGTCGCGTACCTGACGGCGCACCTCGGGGTCGACATCGGCGTGGTCCTGTCCGCGTCGCACAACCCGATGCCGGACAACGGCATCAAGTTCCTCGCGCGCGGCGGTCACAAGCTCGACGACGACGTCGAGCAGGCCATCGAGGCGCGGCTCACCGAGGACTGGGACCGGCCGCTCGGGGGCGACGTCGGCCGGATCCGGCTCGACACCGGCAACGCCGGCGACCTGTACGTCGAGCACCTCGTCTCGACGATCGGCACGCGGCTCGACGGTCTGCGTATCGCGGTCGACTGCGCGAACGGCGCCGCGAGCGAGGTCGGGCCTGCGGCGCTGCGGGAGGCCGGGGCCGACGTCGTCGTCATCAACGCGTCGCCCGACGGCCGGAACATCAACGAGAAGTGCGGCTCGACGCACCCCGAGCAGCTGCAGGCCGCGGTCGTCGCGTCGGAGGCCGACCTCGGTGTCGCGTTCGACGGCGACGCGGACCGCTGCCTCGCGGTCGACGCGGCCGGTCGGCTCGTCGACGGCGACCAGATCATGGGCGTCCTCGCGCTCACCCTGCGGGACGCGGGCCGACTCGCACAGGACACGCTCGTCGCGACCGTGATGAGCAACCTGGGCCTGCGGCTCGCGATGACAGCGGCGGGGATCACGACGGTCGTGACGTCGGTGGGCGACCGGTACGTGCTCGAGGCGATGCGCGCGGGCGGCTACTCGCTCGGCGGCGAGCAGTCGGGGCACATCATCATGGCCGAGCACGCCACCACCGGCGACGGGCTGCTGACGGCCCTGCAGCTCGCCGCGCGGGTCGCGTCCACGGGGGAGTCGCTCGAGCAGCTGGCGGGCATCGTGCAGCGCCTGCCCCAGACGCTCGTCAACGTGCCGGGCGTCGACAAGACGCGCGCGGATCACGACGGCCCGCTGCAGGACGCGGTCCGTGCGGCCGAGGCGACACTCGGGGAGACCGGGCGGGTGCTGCTGCGGTCGTCGGGCACCGAGGACCTCGTGCGGGTGATGGTCGAGGCTGCCACGCAGGCGGACGCCGACCGGGTGGCCCGTGACCTCGCGGACGTCGTCGCCTCCCGCCTCGCCCTGTGAGCGCGGCGGGCGACGGGACGGACGCCGCGCGGCGGCGCGACGTCGCGCTGCGTGACGTCGTCCTGCGACTGCTCGAGGACGCCGGACCGACGGGCACGGCCACGATCGTCCAGGCCGGCCACCCCGCGCTGCGGGCGGTCTCGGTCCCCTACGACGGTCAGCTCGCGGCCGAGGAGCTCGCCGCGCTCGTCGCCCTCATGCGCCGGACGATGCACGCCGCCCCGGGCGTGGGTCTCGCGGCGCCGCAGATCGGGTTGCCCGTGGCGCTGGCCGTGCTCGAGGACGTCGGCGTGGGCGACAGCGAGATCGCCGCGACCCGGGAGCGTGCGCCGCTGTCGTTCCGGGTGCTCGTGAACCCGCGCTACGCGCCGGTCGACGGCGAGCGCGTGTCGTTCTACGAGGGCTGCCTCAGCGTGACGGGCTACCAGGCCGTGGTCGCCCGCGCCCGGCGGGTGCACCTCGTCGGCCACGACGAGACCGCCCGCCCGCTCGACGAGGTCGTCACCGGGTGGTCGGCGCGGATCGTGCAGCACGAGACGGACCACCTCGGCGGCACGCTGTACGTCGACCGTGCCGAGCTCCGCTCGCTGGCCGCGACGAACGAGCTCGGCTACCGGTGGGCCAGCGAGCCCCGGCCCGAGGCGGCCGCGAAGGCGCTGCGCTTCCCGCTGGAGGCCTGAGCGCCCCCGAGGGCCGGTGGGGGTCGCCCCAGGGGTGACCCGGGGGTTCCCCCTATGTCGCCGTCGTGGCCGGGAACCTACGGTGGAGGGACGACGCCGCACCGGCGCGTCACCGACCGCGGGAGCTGATGACACGTGCTGGAGGCCTGGGCCCTCGCGCTCGCCGGCTCCCCGTGGGTCTTCGTCGTGCTCTACCTGTTCGCGGCGATCGACGGGTTCTTCCCGCCGATCCCGAGCGAGTCCGTGGTGATCGCGATGGCGTCGCTCGCGATGGCGACGGGAGCGCCGAACCTGCCGCTCGTGATGCTCGTCGCCGCGCTGGGTGCGTTCACGGGGGACCAGATCGCGTACCAGATCGGCAGCATGGTCAAGGTGCGCGAGCTGCGGTTCATGAAGAGCCGACGCGGGCGCGCGGCCCTCGACTGGGCCGAGCGGGCGCTCGCGGAGCGCGGTCCGTCGTTCATCATCGCCGCGCGCTACATCCCGGTCGGCCGCGTCGCGGTGAACATGACCGCGGGCACGCTGCGGTACCCCCGCCGGCGGTTCGTGGGTCTCACGGCGCTGGCCGCCGTGACGTGGGCGCTGTACGGGACCGCGATCGGCGTCGGGGCCGGGGCGTGGCTCGGTGGCCACCCGTGGGTCGCGGTCGCGGTCGGGGTGGTGGGCGGCTTCCTCATCGGCCTTGCCGTCGACTGGGTGCTGCGGCACTGGCGGCCGGTCGTCGACCGGCTCCGTGGCCGCCCGTCGGCCGAGGCCGGGACGAGCGCCGGAGCCGACGCCGCGCGGCCGTCCGGACCGCGTGCGGTGGGGGACCTGACCCCCGTCCCTCCCACGACGCGGCGCCCGGAGGTCACGGAGCGCTCACGATCCGAGCCCGCGGCCTAACGATCCGGTCACAGCGGGGGTGACTGGCCGGAAGCGTGCCTATTCTCGGAGCGGGTCGACGTCGGTGTCGGCACTCCCGCACCGGGCCGGCCCTCAGGGGGTTGCGTCGTCGTGCGGTCGACGACACAGGGGGCGGCCATGGCAGGACGTGCAAGGGCAGGAGGGGGCGGTCCGGCAGGACGTGCCCTCGTCTCGCTCGTGCTCGGGTCGGCTGTCCTGACCGGCTGCGCCGGGAGCCCCGCGCCGTCCGCGCCGGTCGCCCAGGTCGCGTCGCAGGCCGACTGCCTCGCCCCGCAGGTCCTGTCCGCGCTCGAGCTGGTACCGGCGTCGTCGGGCGGCACGGTCCGACGCACC
The DNA here is from genome assembly GCF_017744555.1 of Cellulomonas sp. Taxonomy (GTDB): domain Bacteria; phylum Actinomycetota; class Actinomycetes; order Actinomycetales; family Cellulomonadaceae; genus Cellulomonas. The sequence continues at coordinate 25,726 of NZ_JAGIBD010000007.1, forward strand.
GCGCACCCGGACGTCCCCGCGGCGGGAAGGATCCCCGAGGACTTCGCGCCCGAGGCCGTCGTCACGTGCACCACGGGTGGCCGCCTGCGCGACTCGTCGGGCACGTGGGCCGCGGTCACGCAGTCGCGGCTCGAGGGCGACCTGGGCCCGCTGATCACGCTCGTCGACCGCACGCACACCGAGCCGACGGGGACGTGCGGGGCCGAGGGGCCGACCCGGACCGTCGTCTGGCTGGTCGACGCGCTCGGCCGCGCGGTGCGGCCGCTCCTCCCGCTCGACCCGTGCGGCGCGCCGACGCAGGCCGTGCACGACACGCTCGCGGCGCTCGAGGGCACCGACAGCACGGACTACCCGGTCGAGCTCATCGTCCCGCACGGCACGCCGCAGGGCTGACGCGTCAGAGCTTGCGCAGGCGAACCCGCTCGACGGAGTGGTCGGACCCCTTGGTGAGCACCAGCGTCGCACGGCTGCGGGTCGGCAGGATGTTCTGCTCGAGGTTCGGGGCGTTGATCGAGTCCCAGATCTGCTCGGCCTTCGCCACGGCCTCGTCGTCGGACAGCGACGCGTACCGGTGGAAGAACGACTCGGGCTTGGAGAACGCGGTCTCGCGCAGCGTGAGGAACCGGTCGACGTACCACTGCCGCACGTCGGACGGGCGGGCGTCGACGTAGATCGAGAAGTCGAAGAAGTCGCTCACAGCGAGGTTCGACGAGCCCTCGGCGGTCGGCCGGGCGGGCTGCAGCACGTTGAGGCCCTCGACGATGAGCACGTCGGGGCGGTTCACCACGGTCTCGCGTCCCGGGACGATGTCGTACGTGAGGTGGTCGTACACCGGGGCGCGGACCTCGGGGCGGCCGGCCTTCACCTTCGACACGAAGCGCAGGAGGGCTCGGCGGTCGTAGGACTCGGGGAACCCCTTGCGGTCCATGAGCCCGCGGCGCTCGAGCTCGGCGTTCGGGTAGAGGAACCCGTCGGTGGTGATGAGCTGCACGCGCGGGGTCGCGGGCCAGCGGGCGAGCAGCTCGCGCAGCAGGCGCGCGGTCGTGGACTTGCCGACGGCGACGGACCCGGCGACGCCGATCACGAACGGCGTGCCCCCGACGTCCTCCCGCAGGAACGTGGTGGACGCCGCGTGCAGGGCACGGGTCGCCTCGATGTACAGGTCGAGCAGCCGGGAGATCGGCCGGTAGATGGCGTCGACCTCGGCGAGGTCGATCGGGTCGCCGAGGCCGGCGAGGCGTTCGACGTCGGCGTCCGTGAGCGGCAGCGGCGTGGAGGCCGACAGCCGGGTCCAGGCGTCGCGGTCCAGGTCGACGTACGGCGTGGCCGGGGTGAGCGACGGTGGCACGGTGACGATTGTGCCGGACGGACGCACCCTGCCGTGCAGCGGTTCGTCCCGGGGCGCCGTCGTCGTCGCCGCGGGTGCACCGCCCGGCGGTCCGTCGGAAGGAGCCCGGTAGACTCCCCGCCATGTGTGGAATCGTCGGCTACGTCGGTAACCAGGTGCCCAGCGAGCGTCCGCTCGACGTGGTGGTCGAGGGCCTGCGGCGGCTCGAGTACCGCGGCTACGACTCGGCGGGCGTCGCCCTCGTCGGCCCCGGCAGCGAGCTCGCGACCGCCAAGAAGGCCGGCAAGCTCGCGAACCTCGTCGAGGAGATCGACCTCCACCCGCTGCCCGAGGCGACCGCCGCGATCGGCCACACCCGCTGGGCGACGCACGGCGGCCCGACCGACGTGAACGCGCACCCGCACGTCGCCGGCAAGCTCGCGGTGATCCACAACGGCATCGTCGAGAACTTCGCGGCGCTCAAGGCCGAGCTCGTCGCGCAGGGCGTCGAGTTCCGCTCCGAGACGGACACCGAGGTCGCCGCGCAGCTCATCGCGCGCGCGTACGACGAGACCAAGGACCTGACGTCCGCCATGGCGCAGGTCGCACGGACGCTGCACGGCACGTTCACGCTCCTCGCGGTCCACGCCGACAACCCCGACGTGGTCGTGGGGGCGCGGCACGACTCGCCGCTCGTGGTCGGGCTCGGCGAGGGCGAGAACTTCCTCGGGTCGGACGTGTCGGCGTTCATCGCGCACACGCGCTCGGCGCTCGAGCTCGGCCAGGACCAGGTCGTCACGATCACGCCGACCTCCGTCGAGGTCACGGACTTCGACGGCGCGCCCGCACAGGGGCGCGAGTACACGGTCGACTGGGACGCGGCCGCCGCGGAGAAGGGCGGCTTCAAGTCCTTCATGGACAAGGAGATCCACGACCAGCCGCACGCGGTCGCGGACACCCTGCTCGGCCGCACGGACGCGCAGGGCCGGCTCGTGCTCGACGAGGTCCGCATCGACGAGTCGGTGCTGCGGGCCGTCGACAAGATCGTCGTCGTCGCGTGCGGCACCGCCGCGTACGCCGGTCACGTCGCCAAGTACGCGATCGAGCACTGGTGCCGCGTGCCCGTCGAGGTGGAGCTCGCGCACGAGTTCCGCTACCGCGACCCGGTCGTCAACGAGCGCACCCTCGTGGTCGCCGTGTCGCAGTCGGGCGAGACCATGGACACGCTCATGGCCGTCCGGCACGCGCGCGAGCAGGGCGCCAAGGTGCTCGCGATCGTCAACACGCACGGCTCGACGATCCCGCGCGAGTCCGACGCCGTCCTCTACACGCACGCCGGTCCCGAGATCGCCGTCGCGTCGACGAAGGCGTTCCTCGCGCAGATCACCGCCGCGTACCTGCTGGGCCTCTACCTGGCGCAGCTGCGCGGCAACAAGTTCGCCGACGAGGTCACCGCGATCCTCGACGAGCTGCGCGCGATGCCGGACAAGATCCAGCAGGTGCTCGACCGGGCCGGCCGCGTGCGGGAGATCGCCCGGTGGATGGCCGACACGCAGTCGGTGCTGTTCCTCGGCCGCCACGTCGGGTTCCCCGTCGCGATGGAGGGCGCGCTCAAGCTCAAGGAGCTTGCGTACATCCACGCCGAGGGGTTCGCGGCCGGCGAGCTCAAGCACGGGCCGATCGCGCTCATCGAGCCGGGGCAGCCCGTGTTCGTCGTCGTGCCGTCGCCGCGCGGCCGTGACTCGCTGCACTCCAAGGTCGTCTCGAACATCCAGGAGATCCGGGCGCGCGGTGCGCGCACGCTCGTGATCGCGGAGGACGGCGACGAGGCGGTCCGGCCGTACGCCGACGAGGTGTTCTACGTGCCGAAGTCGCCCACGCTGCTCGCCCCGCTGCTCGCCGTGGTGCCGCTGCAGGTGTTCGCGTGCGAGCTCGCGACCGCGAAGGGCCTCGACGTGGACCAGCCGCGCAACCTGGCCAAGTCCGTCACGGTCGAGTGAGCCGCCGGTCGTCCTGCGCGCGGGTGTGCGCATGATCGTCGGCGTCGGGATCGACGTCGTCGACGTCGCCCGGTTCGTCGCCACGCTCCACCGTGTGCCCGCGCTGCGGGACAAGCTGTTCACGCCCGAGGAGCGCGAGATGCCGGAGACGTCGCTCGCCGCGCGGTTCGCCGCCAAGGAGGCGATCGCGAAGGCGCTCGGCGCGCCCCCGGGGATGAGCTGGCAGGACGCCACCGTGCGACGGATCTCGGGGTCGCAGCCCGAGATCGAGGTGGTCGGCACGGTGCTGGCCCGGTCGAAGGAGCTCGGGGTGAGCCGGTTCCACCTGTCGATCTCGCACGACGCCGGGATCGCCTCCGCGGTCGTCGTCGCGGAGCGGGACACGTGACGACCTACACCGTCGCCGCAGACCGTGACCGGGTCGACCGGGACGCCGTCTGGCGCCTGCTGTCGACCGAGGCGTACTGGGGCCGGTGGCGCGAGCGGGAGCACCTCGAGCGCCAGATCGACGCGTCGTGGCGGGTCGTCGGCGTGTGGGACGACGCGACGGGCGCGACCGTCGGCTTCGCGCGGGCGATCTCGGACGGCATCGACTTCGCGTACCTCGCGGACGTCATCGTCGACCCCGCGCACCGCGGCCACGGGCTCGGCAGGCGCATCGTGTCGACGATGATCGACGACGGTCCCGGGGCGTCGTTCCGGTGGACGCTGTTCACCGCGGACGCCCACGGCCTGTACCGGGGGTACGGGTTCGTCGAGCCGGACCACATGGCGATGGTCCGCCCGAGCCGCAACGGCTGACCCGGGCGGACCCCTGGCGTCGGGCGTCAGCGCAGCGTCGGGCGTCAGCGCAGCGCAGCGACCACCTCGCGCTCGAACAGCTCGATGCTCGTCCGGTCGTAGGCGGCGTCGAGGAAGTACGTGATCGCGTACGTCATGCCGAGCTTCTCGAGGCCCTGGAGCTTCTCGACGAGCTGCTCGGGCGTCCCGACGAGCGTGCCGCGCCGGTACTCCTCGGTCGTCTCGGGGGCCTTGTCCGGCACGGTCAGCGAGAGGTGCTCCTCGACCCACGCGATCTTGTCGTCCACGTCGGCCTCGGTCTCGCCGACGATCACGTTGTAGTTGGCCGACCGGGTGATCTCCTCGAACGGGCGGCCGATGGCCTCGCAGTGGCCGCGCAGGACCTCCGACTTGTGGGCGAACCCGTCGGGGGAGCCGTCGAAGTTCGTGTACTGCGCGTGCTCGGCGGCGATCCGCAGGGTCTTCTTCTCGCCGCCGCCCGCGATCCACAGCGGCGGGCCGTCGACCTGCAGCGGGAGCGGCGACAGCTGGGCGCCGTCCACCTGGTAGTGCCGGCCGTCGAGGGTCGCGACGCCGTTCGTCCAGAGCTGCTTGAAGATCTGCACGCCTTCGTCGAGCATCGCGATCCGCTCGCCGGCACCCGGGAACCCGTAGCCGTACGCGCGCCACTCGTGCTCGTACCAGCCGGCGCCGATGCCCATCTGCACGCGGCCGCCCGAGATGACGTCGGCCGTCGCGGCGACCTTCGCGAGGTAGGCGGGGTTGCGGTACGCCATGCACGTGCACATCTGGCCGAGCTTCACGCGGGACGTCGTCGCCGCGTACGCGTTGATGAGGCTCCACGCCTCGTGCGTGGCCTCGCCGTTGGGCTCCGGCACGGCGTGGAAGTGGTCGTAGACCCAGATCGAGTCGAAGGCGTCGCCCTGGTCGGCGTGCTGCGCGAGGCCGTTCATGACGGCCCAGTGGTCGCGCGTCTCGATGCCGGTGAGGTCCTGGCGCCAGCCCTGCGGGATGAAGAGTCCGAATCGCATGCCAGGCACGTTACCTGCGCAACCGGGAGGATGAGTGGCGTGTTGGTCGCATGGACGTCGGACCAGGTCCGCGCACTGGAGGAGCCGCTGCTGGCGGCGGGGCTGCCCCTCATGCAGCGGGCGTCGTTCGCGCTCGCGGTGCAGGTCGCCGGGGTGCTGCGCGACCGGCGCAGGCGCGTCGGGGGCGCACGTGTGGTGGTCCTGGTGGGCGGCGGCAACAACGGTGGCGACGCGTTGTACGCGGGCGCCGAGCTCGCGCGTCGCGGCGTCGCCGTGCGGGCGGTGACGACGTCCCAGCGGGTGCACGAGGCCGGTCTGGCGGCGTTGCGGACCGCGGGCGGCCGGGTCGTGAGCGTCGCGGACGGCCGCGGCCAGGTGCCGGTGGACGAGGCGGTCGCGCTGGTCGCGGGTGCGGATGTGGTGCTCGACGGCGTGCTCGGGATCGGGTCGCGCGGGGGCGGTGTCGGCGGGGTGGCCGGCGAGCTCGTCGCGGCCGTCGCCGCGCTGCCGGACCGCCCGTTCGTGGTCGCGGTGGACGTGCCGTCGGGCATCGGCGTGGACGACGGGACCAGCACCGGCCCGGTGCTCGGCGCCGACCTCACGGTGACGTTCGGGGCGGCCAAGCCGGGTCTGCTCCTGCCGCCCGCGGCGCGGTCGGTGGGCCGCGTCGAGGTCGTCGACATCGGGCTGGGCGACCTCCCCGACGGCGGCCACCCGCTCGTCGCTCGCCTGGAGCCGTCCGACGCGGCCGCCCTGTGGCCCGTGCCCGACGCGGCGTCGCACAAGTACACGCGCGGCGTGGTCGGTGTCGTCGCCGGCACCCGGTCGTACCCGGGGGCGGCGGTGCTCGCGACGACCGCGGCCGTGCGCACCGGTGCGGGCATGGTGCGCTACCTCGGCGACGTCGGCGAGACGGTCGTGGCGCACCGGCCCGAGGTCGTGGTGGGACCGGGGCGCGTCCAGTCATGGGTGTTCGGGCCGGGAGTGTCCCCGGACGACGCCGGGCAGCGGCGGCGCATCGAGTTCGCGTTCGAGGGCGTGCTCCAGCGAGGCGAGGCCGCCGTCGTGGACGCCGGCGCGCTCGAGCTGCTGCCCCCGCACGTCGGCCCGCACGTGGTGCTGACCCCGCACGCGGGCGAGCTCGCCCGGCTGCTCACGCGGCTCGGCGCCGACGTCGACCGGGCCGGGGTCGAGGCGGAGCCGCTGCGGTGGGCGCGCCTCGCGCACGAGCGGACGGGCGCGACGGTGCTGCTCAAGGGCGGTGTCACCGTGGTCGTCGGGCGCGGCGGTGCCGTGTACGCGCAGGCCGACGCGCCCGCCTGGCTCGCGACCGCGGGGGCGGGCGACGTGCTCGCGGGCATCCTCGGCGCGCTGCTCGCCGGCCGGGTCGACGACCTCCACGACGACGCGAGCCTGGTCGCGGCGCTCGCGGCCACGGCGGCGCTCGTGCACGGCCGGGCCGCGCAGCGGGCGAACCCCGGCGGTCCGGTCGACGCGGCGGCCGTCGCGGAGGCGCTGCCGGGCACGATCGCGGAGCTGCTGCGCGAGGCGGGCACACTGGCCCGGTGACGCTCACGCCGGACCTCCGCCGCCGCCTCGACGCCCTGCTCGCGACGGGCGGCCGCCGGCTCCTCGGCATCGCCGGCTCACCCGGTGCCGGCAAGTCGACGCTCGCCGCCCAGGTCGGCGAGGCCTACCCGCACGACGCCGTGATCGTGCCGATGGACGGCTTCCACCTCGCACAGAGCGAGCTCGAGCGGATCGGCCGGGCCGACCGCAAGGGTGCGCCCGACACGTTCGACGCCGCCGGGTTCGTCGCGCTGCTGCGCCGCCTGCGCGACCCGCAGCCGGACGACACCGTGTACGCCCCCGAGTACCGCCGCGACCTGCGCAACGGCGTCGCCGGGGCGATCGCGGTGCCGGCCGACGTGCCGCTCGTCGTCGTCGAGGGGAACTACCTGCTGCTCGACGACCACGGCTTCGGGCCGGTCGCGGGCCTGCTCGACGAGTGCTGGTTCGTGGCGCCCGACGACACCGTGCGGCTCGCACGGCTCGTCGCACGGCACGAGGCGTTCGGCAAGGCGCCCGATGCCGCGCGGGCGTGGGCGCACGGGCCGGACGAGCGCAACGCGGCGCTCGTCGCGGCGACCGCGAGCAGGGCCGACGTGCTCGTGCGCCTGTGAGCGTGCGTGCGCCGGCGCCGGTCACGAGACCGGTCGGCACGGCCGGTGGTGCGACACTGGGCGCCGTGACCGAGTACCCCGCCCGTGCCGTCGTCGATCTCGCGGCCGTCCGCGGCAACGTCCGCGCCCTGGCCGCGCACGCACCGACCGCGCAGGTCATGGCCGTCGTCAAGGCCGACGCGTACGGGCACGGGCTCGTCCCGTCGGCCCGTGCCGCGGTGGACGGCGGTGCCGCGTGGCTCGGCGTCGCCCAGGTCCCCGAGGCTCTCGAGCTGCGCCGCGCCGGCGTGGTGGGACCGCGCGTCCTCACGTGGCTGTACGCGCCCGGCGCGCCGCTGCGCGAGGCGCTGGAGGCGGACGTCGACGTGTCCGTGAGCGCCGCGTGGGCGCTCGACGAGGTCGTCGCCGCCGCGCGCGCCTCGGGTCGCACGGCCCGCGTGCACCTCAAGGTCGACACGGGCCTCGGCCGCAACGGCCTGACGCCGGCCCAGCTCGACGACGTCCTCCCCGCGGCGCTCGCCGCGCAGGCCGAGGGTGCGGTCGAGCTCGTCGGGGTGTGGTCGCACCTCGCGTTCGCCGACGAGCCCGCGCACCCGACCGTGCGGGCGCAGGCCGTCGTGTTCGCGGACGCGGTGCGGTTGCTCGAGCAGGCGGGCGCGCACCTCGAGGTCCGGCACCTGGCCAACTCGGCGGCCACGCTGACCGACCCGGGCGTGCACTACGACCTCGTCCGGCCCGGGATCGCCGTCTACGGCATCTCGCCCGTGCCGCAGGTCGGCGACCCGGCATCGTTCGGGCTCGTGCCGGCGATGACGCTCGAGGCCGAGCTCGCGACCGTCAAGCCGGTCGCGGCCGGACACGGCGTGTCGTACGCGCACCAGTACGTGACGACGCAGGACACCGTGCTCGGCGTCGTGCCCCTCGGGTACGCCGACGGGGTGCCGCGGCACGCGTCCGGGACGCAGGAGAAGCCCGGCGGGCCCGTGCGGGTCGGCGGGCGGACCGTCGGCGTCACGGGCCGCGTGTGCATGGACCAGGTCGTGCTCGACCTCGGTCCAGGCGCCACCGACCGGGCCGGTGACCGCGTCGAGCTGTTCGGCACCGGCGCCGACGGCGGCCCGACCGCGCAGGACTGGGCGGACGCCGCCGGCACGATCGCGTACGAGATCGTCACGCGCGTCGGCGCGCGCGTGCCCCGGGTGCACGTGGACAGCGAGGCGGCCCTCATGGAGGCCGCGGTGAACGAGGTGGCCCTGTGACCGACCTGACCTCCGGACTCGTCGTCCGCCTGCGCGACGCCGACACCACGCGCGCGTTCGGGCGCGCGCTCGCGGGCGTGCTGCGCGCCGGCGACCTCGTGGTCCTGACCGGCGACCTGGGCGCGGGCAAGACGACCCTCACGCAGGGCATCGGGGCCGGCCTGCACGTCCGCGGCCAGGTCGCCTCGCCGACGTTCATCATCGCGCGCGAGCACCCGCCGCTCCCGCGCGAGGACGGCTCGCGCGGACCCGCCCTCGTGCACGTCGACGCGTACCGGCTCGGCTCGCTCGAGGAGGTCGACGCGCTCGACCTCGACTCGAGCCTCGACGAGGCGGTCACGGTCGTCGAGTGGGGCGAGGGCTGGGTCGAGGCGCTCGCCGCCGACCGCCTCGAGGTCACGCTGCAGCGCCCGCGCGGCGACCACGACCCGACCGGGCACGACCCCCACGAGCACGAGGCGCTGGACGCCGCCGCGGGGGAGCGGACGGTGACCGTCCGGGCCGTGGGCGACCGGTGGGCGGGCGTGGAGCTGCCCGACCTCGACGACACCCTCGTGGGAGGCTGACCCGATGCCCGTGCTCGCACTCGACACCTCGTCGTCCGTCGCGGTCGCCGTGGTCGGCGACGACGGCGCCGTGCTCGCGGCCCGGTCCGACGACCAGCCCCGCCACCACGCCGAGCTGCTCGCCCCGATGATCGAGGCCGCGCTGGCCGAGGCCGGCGTCGACCGGCACGCGCTCACATCGGTCGTCGTCGGCACCGGCCCGGCGCCGTTCACCGGCCTGCGCGTCGGCCTGGTGACGGCCCGCACCCTCGCGCTGTCGCTGGGCATCCCGGTGCACGGCGTGCCGAGCCTGGACGCCGTGGCGGCGACGGCGTCGCGCACGCTGCCGGTCGGCGCGGACGTGCTCGTCGCGACGGACGCGCGCCGCCGCGAGGTGTACTGGGCGCTGTACCGGGTCCACGGGCCGGGGGACGTCGAGGTCGTCGTCGCCCCCGAGGTCGCGGCACCGGCCGACGTCGCGGCGGACCCCCGGACGCACGGCGCGCTCGTCGTCGGCCGCGGTGCTGCGCTCTACCCGGCGCTCGCGGCGGAGGGGGCGCTCGACGTCGACGTCGACCCCGCCGAGCTCGCGCGCCTCGCGCTCGCCCGGGTCGCCGCCGGCCAGGTCCTCGACACCGAGCCGCTCTACCTGCGCCGCCCGGACGCGGTCCCCTCGGCGGGTGGGAAGCGCGTCCTCGGATGACCGGCGTCGTCGTCCGGACGCTGTGCCCGCGGGACGTGCCGGCGGTCGTCCGGATGGAGGGCGAGCTGTTCGGGGCCGGCGCGTGGTCGCAGGAGTCGATCGTCGAGGAGCTGTCCGGGCCCGGCCGCTGGTATGTGGGCGCGGTCGACGAGGTCAGCGGCGAGCTCGTCGGGTACGCGGGGCTGTGGTTCGACGGGTTCGACGCGCAGGTCATGACGATCGGCACCGACGTCGCCCACCAGCGCCACGGGGTCGGCCGGCGGCTGCTCGCCGAGCTCCTGGACCGGGCGCGCACGCTGGGCGCCGGGGCCGTGCTGCTCGAGGTCCGCGTCGACAACGAGCCGGCCCTGCACCTGTACGAGAGCGCCGGCTTCGAACGGATGGGCCTGCGCCGCGGGTACTACCAGCCGGAGAACGCCGACGCGTGGACCATGCGGCTCGACCTGCGCCGCGACGCCGCCGCCGACGAGGGGGACGAAGGATGACGACGAGGTCCGACGTGCTGGTGGACGCACCGACGCTGGCCGCCGCGCTCGCGGGCGACGAGCCGCCGCTCGTGCTCGACGTGCGCTGGGCGCTCGGCCGCACCGACGGCCACGAGCAGTACCTCGCCGGGCACGTGCCGGGCGCGGTCTACGTGGACCTGGAGACCGAGCTCGCCGCGCCGCCCAGCCCGGCCGAGGGGCGTCACCCGCTGCCGGACGTCGCGGACCTCGAGGCGGCTGCCCGCCGCTGGGGCGTCCGGGACGACCGCGCGGTCGTCGTGTACGACGGCGTCGGCGGGATGTCCGCCGCACGCGCGTGGTGGCTGCTGCGCTGGGCCGGTCTGCCCGACGTGCGGCTGCTCGACGGCGGGCTGGACGGCTGGGTCGCGGCGGGGCTCGGTGTCGAGGCGGGCGACGTGCTCCCGGAGCCCGGGGACGTCGTGCTCGTGCCCGGTGCGCTGCCGACCGTGACGGCCGACGAGGCCGCCGCCTGGGACGGCGACCTGCTCGACGCGCGCGCCACCGAGCGGTACGCCGGGGAGGTCGAGCCCGTCGACCCGCAGGCGGGCCACATCCCCGGGGCGCTCAGCGTGCCGACCGCGGGGAACCTCACGGCGGACGGGTCGTTCCTGTCGGACGAGGCGCTGCGCGCCCGGTTCGGCGACCTGACCGGCCCGGTCGCCGTCTACTGCGGGTCCGGCGTGACGGCCGCGCACCAGGTCGCGGCACTCGCTGCCGTCGGCATCGAGGCTGCGCTGTACCCGGGGTCGTGGTCGCAGTGGTCGAACGACCCGGACCGGCCGGTGGCGACGGGGCGCTGACGCGGACGACGAGGGCCGCGGCCCCGGGCGGGTCGCGGCCCTCGTGCGTGCGCGGAGTCGTCAGACGGTCTGCGCCACGTCGGCGAACGTGTGGCGCGGTGCGCGCGGGTGGTGCGTGCCGGCGCCCTCGCGGTGGCCGACGTTGACGACGAACAGCGACTGCCAGCCGTTCTCGGCGAAGAACTCGGCGTCGATCCCGGCCGCGTCCATGCCGCCCATCGGGCCGGCGTCGAGACCGGCGGCCCGCAGGCCGACCAGGAGGTATCCGGCCTGGAGGAGCGCGTTGGTGCGGGCCATCTGCTGGCGCGTCTCGAGCTGCGGGTCGAGCGCGTCCGACAGGCCTGCCATGTGCGGCGCGAGCGTCGGGATGTGCTTGTGGAAGCCGGGGTCGGCGGCGAGCACGAGGCTCACGGGGGCGGCGAGGACGCGCTCGCGGTTGCCCTCGTTCATGTGCGCCGCGAGCCGGGCGCGGGCCTCGGGCGTGCGGACGACGAGAAGCCGTAGCGGGATCGTGTTGAGGGCCGTCGGGCCCCACTTGACGAGGTCGTACACGGCGGCGAGCTGCTCGTCGGTAACGTCCTGCGCGGTGAAGGCGCCGACCGAGCGGGCCTCGCGGAACAGCAGGTCGGCGACGTCGTCGGAGACGGCGAGGCTGGGGGTGGGGAAGTCGAGCCCGTCGAGGACGGTCGCGTCAGTGGTCATGTGTGATTGAAGCGTCAACTACCGTGGATCATTCCGACCTGCGGCCGTGACGTGGGTCACCCCCGGCGCCCACCTATTCTGGACCGCATGGCAGACCCCCTCGTCCTCGGCATCGAGACCTCGTGCGACGAGACGGGCGTCGCGCTCGTCCGGGGCCACGACCTCCTGGTCGACGCGGTCGCGAGCTCGGTCGACGAGCACGCGCGGTTCGGCGGGATCATCCCTGAGATCGCGTCGCGCGCCCACCTCGAGGCGATGGTCCCGACGATCGAGCGCGCGCTCGCGACCGCCGACGTGTCGCTCGGCGAGGTCGACGCGATCGCCGTCACGGCCGGCCCCGGCCTCGTGGGCCCGCTCACCGTCGGTGCGTCGGCCGCCAAGGCGCTGGCCCTCGGGCTCGGCAAGCCGCTGTACGGCGTCAACCACGTCATCGGGCACGCGGTGGTCGACGAGCTCGTCGACGGACCGTTCCCCGAGCGGGTCATGGCGCTCGTCGTCTCCGGCGGGCACTCGTCGCTGCTGCTCATCGACGACACCGTCAACGTCACCGAGCTCGGCTCGACGCTCGACGACGCCGCGGGGGAGGCCTTCGACAAGGTCGGCCGCCTGCTGGGCCTGCCCTACCCGGGCGGCCCGCACATCGACCGGCTCGCCCGCGACGGCGACCCGCACGCCATCCGGTTCCCGCGCGGCCTGACGGCCCCCAAGGACCAGGCGGACCACGCCGCGGACTTCTCGTTCTCGGGCCTCAAGACGGCCGTCGCGCGGTGGGTCGAGACGCAGCAGGACGCCGGCCGCGAGATCCCCCTGAACGACGTCGCCGCATCGTTCGCCGAGGCCGTCGCCGACGTGCTCACCGCCAAGACGATCGCCGCGTGCCGTCGGCACGACGTGTCGACGCTCGTGGTCGGCGGCGGGTTCTCCGCCAACTCACAGCTCCGCGACATGGCCGCCAAGCGCTGTGCCGAGGCGGGCATCGAGCTGCGGATCCCGCCCATCCGGTACTGCACGGACAACGGCGCGATGATCGCCGCGCTCGGGTCGGCCGTCGTGCGGCGCGGGCTGCCGCCGTCGTCGCTCGACATCCCCGTCGACTCCTCGATGCCGCTGACGCAGGTGCTCGTCTAGGTCGCCTCAGGCGGGGACGGCGTGGCCGGCGCGCTCGGGACGGTGCCACGCGCGCCACACCCGGGCGCCGACCAGGTACGGCACCAGGAACACGACGAGGTAGACGACCGCGAGCCGCCACGTCGCGACCGTGCCGACGGAGACGGCGCCGTCCGCCGTGCGCGTGTACGTGGTGGTGGCGCCGAACGCCGTGTGCTCGACCGTGCCGCCGCCCATCGCCGCGAGGGTGTCGAGCGTGCCGGCGGCGTAGGCCCAGCTGAGCCAGACGAGCGCCGAGACGGCGAGCGCACCCCAGACGCCGCCGGTGCCCCACCGCGGCACCCGCCGGCCGAGCTCCGCGACGTACTGCTCGGCGAGCACGCGGGGGTGCCCGAGGCCGGCCACGGCGCGCGCCATGCCGACCTCCGCGGCCGTGGCTGTCAGCTCGGTGCGCAGCTCGCGCACGATGCGGCCGTTCTTCGGGTAGTCCTGCATCGCCCACGAGAAGCGCAGCAGGTAGCGCTCGCGGACGAGGCGGTCGCGCAGGGGCAGGGTCGGCTGGGTGGTCATGACGCCTCCTCGGCGGGTGCGGAGCCAGGTACGGGTGGACGGGCGAGAGCCCGCGCCAGCAGGGCGGACGCCGTGCGGCCGAGGCGTTCCCAGGCCGCGGCGGCACGGGCCAGCTCGGTCCTGCCGTCGGCGGTGGGGACGTAGTACTTGCGAGCCGGGCCGGCGCTCGAGGCGACGAGCCGGCTCGCGACGAGGCCGTCGCGCTCGAGCCGGTTGAGGACCGGGTACACGGTGCCGGCGGACATCTCGTCGAGGCCGGCGTCCTGCAGCCGGGTGACGAGCTCGTAGCCGTAGGACTCGTGCTCCGTGAGCACCGCGAGGACCAGCATGGGCAGGACGCCCTTGAGGAGCTGGGGATCGGACATGTCGACACGCTATTGCCCGCTAGCAGGCAATGACAAGTAGCGGGCGATGTCGGTGTCATGTTTGCGGGTGATTGACACGGTTTGTCCAGAGGGGTCCACTGGGGACGTCCTGAGGAGACGACGATGTCGCTACGCCCCCGCCTCGGCCCATCCGCGCGTGCGGCCCTGCCCACCCGCCGCCGCTGGTCCGCCGCCGCGACCCTGCTCGCACTCGCTGCGCTCGTCGTCGGCATCCCGCCCGCCCCCGCGGCGGCCGACGATCCTGCGCCGTTCACGTTCCTCGTCGTCCCCGACACGCAGAACTACGTGAGCAGCACCGCCAACGACCCGATCATGGCCGCGCAGACCCAGTGGATCGTCGACCACCGGACCGACCTGAACCTGGCCTTCGTCGCCGGGCTCGGCGACATCGTCGGTGTCGACACGTCGACCGTGCAGTGGCAGCGCGCGTCCGACCACCTCGCGGTGCTCGACGCCGCCGGCGTCCCGAACACCGTCGTGCCCGGCAACCACGACATGGACCTGACGACAGGCGCGGCGCCGCTGTACCAGCAGTTCTTCCCGCCGAGCCGGTACGCGGGCGCGTCGTGGAGCTCTCCCGCGGCGTCGTACGGCGGGTACCTGGGGCAGAACCAGTTCGGGCCCGACGAGGTCGACCGGCAGAACCTCGACAGCTACGCGCTGTTCAGCGCGTCCGGCCTCGACTTCCTGGTGCTCAACCTCGAGTACAACCCGCCCGACGTGGCGCTCGCGTGGGCCCGTCGGGTGCTCGCCGCCTACCCGGACCGCCGCGCGATCCTCGTGACGCACTCGTACGTCGACGTCACGGGTGCGCTGAGCACGCAGGTGCTGCGGTCCGACGGCGGCAACAGCGGCCAGGACCTCTGGGACGACCTCGTGTCGACGAGCTGCTCGATCTTCCTGGTCGTCAACGGCCACTTCTACTCGGGCGACGCGTCCGAGGCCCGCCGGACCGACACCAACACGTGCGGGAAGCCGGTCCACGCGGTGCTGAGCGACTACCAGGGACGCGCGCACGGCGGCGACGGGTGGCTGCGGTACTACACGTTCGACCCGGCGCAGAACCAGATCACGGCCGTCACCTACTCGCCGACGCTCGCCCGGTTCGAGACCGACGACGACAGCGCGTTCGTGCTGCCGTACGACATGGGCGGCACCGCCCCGCCCCCACCGCCGCCCCCGCTCGCGGCCGACACGTTCACGCGCACGCTCACGGGCGCCTGGGGCACGGCCGACACGGGCGGCACCTGGACGCTCACGGGCGGCGCCGCGCGGTTCACGGTGGCCGGCGGCGCGGGACGGCAGGCGCCGCTGCCCGGCGGGACGGTGACGGCGAACCTCACGGGGGTCGCGTCGACGGCGACGGACCTGACGACGACGGTCGCGCTCGACCGCATCCCCGACGCCGCGCTGTACGCGACGGTCGCGGGCCGGCTCGTCGGCTCGACCGAGTACGGCGCGCGGCTCAAGGTGCTCCCCGCGGGAGCGGTCCAGCTGCATGCCGAGCGGTCCGGGACCGTCCTCACAGGCGGCACCCTGCCCGGCCTCGTCCTCGCCGCCGGTCAGCGGCTGCACGTGCGGGTCCAGGTGCAGGGCACCGCGCCGACGACGATCCGGGTGCGCGCCTGGCCCGACGGCGCCGCCGAGCCGACGACGTGGTTCGCGACCGCCAGCGACTCGACGGCGGCGCTGCAGGTCCCGGGCGGCGTCCGGATCTCCACCTACGTGAGCGGCACGACCACGGGCGGCGCGGTCACGGCCTCGTACGACGACGTCCTCGCGACGACCATCGGGTCCCCGCCCCCGCCTCCTCCGGTGAACCAGCCGCCGCAGGCCGCCTTCACCGTCACGCCGACGAACCTGTCGGTCGCGGTCGACTCCGCGGGCTCGACGGATCCCGACGGGACGGTCGTCGCGCGGTCGTGGACGTTCGGCGACGGGGGCACGGCGAACGGCACGACGGCGACGCACACCTACGCGGCCGCCGGGACGTACACCGTGACGCTCACCGTGACGGACGACGACGGCGCGACCGGCACCGCGACCCGCACGGTCACGGTCACGGCACCGCCACCCCCGTCGAGCACGCTCGCCGCCGACACGTTCACGCGCACCGCCACCCGCTCCTGGGGCTCGGCCGACACGGGCGGGACCTGGACGCTCGGCGGCGGGACGACCGCGTTCTCGGTGGCGGGTGGTACCGGCCTGCAGCAGGTCTCACCGGGCGCGACGCTCACCGGCACGCTGGCCGGGGTCTCGTCGACGTCGACCGACGTACAGGCCACCGTCTCGCTGTCCGGCATCCCCGACAACACGCTGTACGCGGCCCTGTCCGGCCGCGTCGTCGGGACCGCCGACTACGCCGCGCGGATCAAGGTGCTCGCGGGCGGGGGAGTCCAGCTGCACCTCGTCCGCAGCGGCACCGCGCTCGCGGGCGGGACGCTCGCCGGTGTCACGCTGACGCCCGGCGCGGTGCTGCACGTCCGCACCCAGGCGGTCGGCACGTCACCCACGACGCTGCGCGCACGCGCATGGCTCGACGGCGCGGCCGAGCCGGCGGGCTGGCAGTACACCGCGACGGACTCGACGGCGACCCTCCAGGCGGCGGGCGGCGTCCGTCTCATGACGTACCTGTCGGGGGCGACGACGACCGGCGCCGTCACCGCCCGGTGGGACGACCTGCTGGCGACGACCGTGCCGTGACGGCGAGGTCGCGGTGTCGCGCCCGCGGCCGTCAGAGCGGGCGGCCGGCCTTCATCTCCGCGACCAGTGACCTCACCACGGAGTCGAGCTCGCCCGCGTTGCGCCGCGCGACGGCCCGCTGCCGCTGGTACGACGCCCCGCGCCGCAGGATGACGCGCACCTGCTCGAGCTCCGCGGTGCACCCGAGCCGCTCCGCGACGGGCGCGAGCTCGACGAGCCACCGGCCCACCGAGTCGGTGACGAGCTCCTCGTCGCCGGCCGCGTTCGTGATGATGATCGCGTCCATGCCGTACCGCGCGGAGCGCCACTTGTTCTCCTGCGTGAACCACGGTGGCAGCGTCGGCAGGGCCTCGCCGCGGTCGAGCATCGACGAGAAGTGCTCGACGAAGCAGTGCGTGAGCGCCGAGATCGCGGTGACCTCGAGCAGGTTGGCTGCGCCGTCGGCGATCCGCATCTCGAGCGTGCCGAACCGCGGCGACGGGCGGATGTCCCACCGCACCTCGTCGAACTGGTCGATGACGCCGGTGTGCATCATGTCGCCCACGTACTGCTCGAGCTGCTCCCACTGCTCGAACCCGAACGGGAGGCCCGCGGTCGGGAGCTGCTGGAACAGCAGGGCCCGGTTCGACGCGTAGCCGGTGTCCTTCGCGGCCCAGAACGGCGACGACGCCGACAGCGACTGGATGTGCGCGAACACGGTGAGCATCGCGCGCGTGAGCGGCAGCACCTTGGTCCGGTCCTCGATGCCGACGTGCACGTGCACGCCGTAGATGAGCATCTGCCGGCCCCACCACTGCGTGCGGTCGATGAGCGTCGCGTACCGCTCCTTGTCGGTGACCTTCTGCTGCGCCCAGTTCGCGAACGGGTGCGTGCCGCCGCCCATGAGGTCGATGCGCAGGGGAGCGGCGGCGGCGGCGACCTCGTCGAGCGAGCGCTGCAGGTCCGCGCCGGCCTCGGCGATCGTGCGGCACTTGCCCGACGAGATCTCGACGGTGTTGAGCAGCAGCTCCTGCTTGATGTGCGGGTTGTCGGTCCCGTCGTCCGGCCGGACGGCCGCGAGCACGGCCTCGGCGGCCTGCCGCAGGTCGCCGGAGTCGGCGTCGACGAGCGCGATCTCCCACTCGATCCCCACGGTGGACCGCTCGGACCGGGCGAACGGCAGCGTGACGGGCGCGGCCATCAGACGGGCTCCACCACGAGGACCTCCTGGTGCCCGGCGACGCGCGTGAGGACGACCGTCGCCTCGGCGTCGCCGCGCAGGTCGAGCTGCTTGCGCAGCTGCTCGGGCACCACGGCGGTGCCGCGCTTCTTGATGGTGATCCGCCCGACGCCACGTTCGCGCAGGTAGGTGCGCAGCCGCTTGAGCCCGAACGGCATGACGTCGAGCACGCGGTAGCCCCGCAGCACGGGGTCCTCGACCAGCTCGTCGGACGTCACATAGGCGATCGTGGGGTCGACGAGCGTCCCGCGCACCCGCTCGGCGGCCTCGGCGACGAGCCCCGCCCGGATCACCGCCCCGTCGGGCTCGTACAGGTAGGCGGCGACCGGTCCGACGTCGGCCACCGCCCGGGTGCCGTGCACGGCGTGCGCCTGGTCGCCGACGAGCACGAGCGCCGAGCGGCCCGGACCCTCGGGCGCGAGCGTGCCGAACCACAGGCCGAGCTCGACGACGTCGCCGTCGACCGACACCCACTGCGCACGGGCGTCGTCGGGCAGCGCGGAGTGCGGCACGCCCGGTCCGAGCTTGAGGCCGAGCCGAGGCACCGTCTCGCGCAGCGCGAGGACGGCGTCGAGCGGTGGTGCGTATGCGGCGGGGTCGAACAGCCGGCTGCCGGACGACGTGCGCCGCGCCGGGTCGGCGTACACGCCGTCGACCCCTTCCGCGACGAGGTCGAGGGCGAGCCCGTCGCCGTGCCGCACGACGGCCTCGGGGAAGTGGCGCAGGTTGACGGTCGCGACGGCTGCGGTCGCCTCGTCGACGTCCGTGGCGAGCACCCGCAGCCCGACGGCCGCGAACGCCATCGAGTCGGCCCCGATGCCGCACGTGAGGTCGGCGACGTGCGTGCAGCCGGCGTCGCGGTACCGCCGGGCGTGGTGTGCGGCGACCGTCAGCCGGGTGGCCTGCTCGAGGCCCGCGGGCGTGAAGAGCATGCCGTCGGCGAACTCGCCGAGCTTGGGCCGGGCCTTCGCCCGCAGGCGCGACTGGGTGAGGGCCGCGGCGACCAGCGTGGGGTCCAGGCCCTCCTCGCGCAGCCGGGTGGACAGCGCCATCGCGCGGGCCTCGTCGTACGGCGGCAGCGCGGCCAGGAGGGCCCACCCGTCCGGGCTGAGCAGCGACGTGAGACCGGCGGCGTCCATGCGGTGATCCTTGCACCTGGGGCGGCCGGCACGGTCGCCGGACGACCCTGTTGGCACTCGCCTTGACCGAGTGCTAACCCGTTCCTAGAGTTGGGGCGCTGGCACTCTCCACGTGGGAATGCCAACGGCGTCACCGGCCGCGGCACCCGCGACGACGTGGACGGCACGCCATACGGACATCAGTGAACGACTCACATGCGAAGGGGAGGTCCGCTGTGTCGGTCTCCATCAAGCCCCTCGAGGACCGGATCGTCGTCAAGACGCTCGACGCCGAGACGACGACCGCCTCGGGTCTGGTCATCCCTGACAGCGCCAAGGAGAAGCCCCAGGAGGGCGAGGTCCTGGCGGTGGGCCCGGGCCGTGTCGACGACAACGGCAACCGCGTCCCGCTCGACGTCGCGGTCGGCGACAAGGTCATCTACTCGAAGTACGGCGGTACCGAGGTCAAGTACGCCGGCGAGGAGTACCTGATCCTGTCGGCGCGCGACATCCTCGCGGTCGTCGTCAAGTGACTGACGGGGCGCCGGGCCGCTGACGACCGACGTCGCGGCCGGCGCCCTGCGCACGAGAGCCCCCTCCCGGATGGGAGGGGGCTCTCGTCGTTCCTGGTGGCGGCAGGTCAGACGGCGGCGCGACGTGCGCTGCGCTGCGCGAGGATCGCCGCGCGCTCGTCCTCCGACAGGCCGCCCCACACGCCGTAGGGCTCGCGCACCGCGAGGGACTGCTCGCGGCACTCCTTGAGGACGGGGCACGTGGCGCAGATCGCCTTGGCCGCCTCGGCGCGGCGTCGGCGGGCCGAGCCGCGTTCGCCCTCGGGGTGGAAGAACAGGTCCTGGTCGGCGTCCCGGCATGCGCCGTCGAACTGCCACTCCCAGAGGTCCATCACCGGACCGGGCAACCGCGAGATCTCGGCCATGCGTTCCTCCTCGGTCTTCGCGACCACCCAGCGGTGGGCGGTCGGTCAGCTCCTGCGTCGTCGTGGTGCAGCCCGCGTGCTTTTCAGCGGGTGAAGCGATGTGCCGCCACGTTACAACCGCGCCAGAAGTTGTTCAAGACTGTGTCGCCCATTGGAGGGATGACTCGATTTGGCCCGTCGGCGCAGGTCGTGAGGCTGACCGGTTCGCCCGAGTGCCGCGCCGGTCCCGACGGGTGCGCCCGGCGAGGCCTGGCAGAATCGCGTCATGGTCCCCGAGCGCGACGAGGAGCCGGCCGTCACGACGACCGACGACGTGGCCGTCGCCGACCTCGCACCTGCCCTCGCCGTCGCGGCCGTCGCGCGTCGTCTCGGCGTCGCGCCCGCGACCCTGCGCACGTGGGACCGGCGGTACGGGCTCGGGCCGTCCGAGCACTCCGCGGGCGCCCACCGGCGGTACAGCGCGGTCGACGTCGACCGGTTGCTCGTCATGCGCCGTCTCACGCTCGACGGCGTCGCCCCGGGCGAAGCCGCCCGCGTCGCGCTCGCGACCGACGTCCGGCCCGCCACGCCCGCGGACGGCGTCGCGGCACCGACCTCCGACGTCCCCCGTCAGGCCACCGCCCTCGGTCGGGCCCACCTGACCGCGACCCCGACCGACCTCGTGGACGCCGCCCTCGCGGGCGACCCGGGCCGGTGCGCGCGCCTTCTCGGGCTCGACGGCGTCGCGAGCCGGGGCGGCGTCGCCGGGTGGTGGACCGCGCTGGTCGAGCCGGCTCTCAGCGACCTCGCGCGCCGCACCGTCGTCGACACCCCCGGCGTCGACGCCGAGCTCACGCTGCGGTCCGCGGCCCTCGAGGCCCTGCGGGTGCACGCCGGTCGTCCGCCGGCCGTCGGCGCGCCCGTCGTGCTCGTGCTCGTGCCGCCCGGCGAGCCTCGGCCGCTCGTGACCCACGCGCTCGCCGCCGCCCTGGCCGCCGAGGGGTCCGACGCCCGGATCGTCGGCGGCCCGGTCGGCCCGCACCACGCGGTCGAGCTCGTCGTCATGACGCGCGCGGTCGCCGTCGTCACGGTCGGCCGGCGGCACGATCCCGACCTGTCCGCGGTCGCGCGGCTCGCGCACGACCGCCCCGACGTCCCCCAGTTCGTCATGGTGCCGGCCGCGGCCTGGGACGCGGTGCCCGTCGAGCGCTCGGTCCACGTCGCCCGGTCGTTCACCGGGCTCCTGCACGAGGTCCTCGCGGTCGCCGGCAGAGGCCCGACGGGCTGACGCCGACCCGCCGTCGCCTGACCGGCGCTCGACATTCCTGACAGGTCCCGCAACGGCGGACGAACCACCGTGACGCATGCGTGACAATTCAGGCTGTGCCTAACTTCCCAGGCCACGTTGGCCGATAAGGACCTCGTGACCGCGATGGCGGGCACAACCCAGCGGCACCGTCGTCGACCCTGACGGCTGCCGGTCACCGACGACGAGGGGAGCAGCACCCATGGCAGGAGTCGTGGTCTGTCACGGCTCGGCAGTGGTGCGCGAGCGTCTGGTCGTCACGTCGATCGGAGTGCCCGCGCTGACCCCCGTCCGCGCCGCAGCCGGCGTGGACGAGCTGGTGTCGCTCGCCCGGCGCATCCCGCCGACCATCGTGCTGCTCGACGCCCACCTGCCCGCCCCCGGCTCGACCGAGGCGATCCGCCGGCTGCGTGCCGTCGCGCCCGGCGCCGCGGTCGTGCTGCTCGCGTCGCCCGACGACGGTGCGGCGCTCGACCGGGCGCTGGCCCTCGGCGCCCGCGGCTTCCTGGCGCCCGACGTGGGCCGTCCCGAGCTGTCCGCAGTGGCGGCGCACATCCTGGCGAGCCCGGTGCTGGCCGGCTCGAACGGCCGGGCTCCCGGCGTCGACGTGCCGAGCCCCGCCGTCGCGCACGAGGTCGACGGTGCCGGCCGGACCGCCGTGGCCCGCCCGCTGACGGCCGTGGCCGTCGACGACGAGCGCGACGCCTCCGAGCCCGCCGCGCCCGTGCCCACGGGCGTCGCGACGGGTGCCGCGCTCACCAAGCGGGAGATCGAGGTCCTCGTGGGCATGAGCAACGGGCAGTCGAACGCGCAGATCGGTGCCCAGCTGTTCCTCTCCGAGGACACCGTCAAGACGCACGCGCGCCGGTTGTTCCGCAAGCTCGGGGCCAAGGACCGCGCGCAGGCGGTCGCGATCGGGCTGCGGCGGGGGCTCATCCGCTGAACGTGCTGCCGGTGCGACCGTCAGTGTGCCGGCAGGTGTGCCCACGGGTGTGCCGGTCCTCACGCGTCCGGTCAGCGGGACCATCGGCGGGAGTGCCCCGGCGCCGACGTATCCTGTCTGGATGACGGAGCTGGGACACTCGCCTGCCGACCCCTTCGCGCGGATCGGGCTGACCTACGACGACGTGCTCCTGCTCCCCGGGGAGACCGACGTCATCCCGAGCGAGGTCGACACCACGACCCGGCTGACCCGCGAGATCACCGTGCGCGTGCCGCTGCTGTCGGCCGCCATGGACACCGTGACCGAGTCGCGCATGGCCATCGCGATGGCGCGCCAGGGCGGCATCGGCATCCTGCACCGCAACCTGTCGATCGCCGACCAGGCGCACCAGGTCGACCTCGTGAAGCGCTCCGAGTCGGGCATGATCACCGACCCCGTCACGACGTCCCCGGAGGCGACGCTCGCCGAGCTCGACCGGCTCTGCGGCACCTACCGGGTGTCCGGCCTGCCCGTGGTCGGCGAGGGCGGCCGGCTGCTCGGCATCATCACCAACCGTGACCTGCGCTTCGTCCCGCCGCACGAGTTCGAGACCCGGCGCGTGCGTGAGGTCATGACCGCGATGCCGCTGGTCACGGCGCCCGTCGGCATCGCGCGCGACGACGCCGCCGCGCTGCTCGCGAAGCACAAGATCGAGAAGCTCCCGCTGGTCGACGACGCCGGCATCCTGCGAGGCCTCATCACCGTCAAGGACTTCGTGAAGTCCGAGCAGTACCCCGACGCCACCAAGGACTCCGAGGGCCGCCTGGTGGTGGGTGCCGCGATCGGCTTCTTCGGCGACGCGTGGGAGCGGGCCACGGCGCTCGTCGAGGCCGGCGTCGACGTGCTCGTGGTCGACACGGCGAACGGTCACGCCCGGCTCATGCTCGACATGGTGCGCCGCCTCAAGGCCGACCCGGGGACCCGTCACGTGCAGGTGATCGGCGGCAACGTCGCGACCCGCCCGGGCGCGCAGGCCCTGGTCGACGCGGGTGCCGACGCCGTCAAGGTCGGCGTCGGTCCGGGCTCGATCTGCACCACGCGCGTGGTCGCCGGCGTCGGCGTCCCGCAGGTCACCGCGATCCACGACGCCGCGCAGGCGTGCAAGCCGGCCGGCGTGCCGGTGATCGGCGACGGCGGGCTGCAGTACTCGGGTGACATCGCCAAGGCGCTCGTCGCCGGCGCGGACACCGTGATGCTCGGGTCGCTGCTCGCCGGGTGCGACGAGTCGCCCGGCGACCTCGTGTTCGTCAACGGCAAGCAGTACAAGCACTACCGCGGCATGGGGTCGCTCGGTGCGATGGCGTCCCGCGGGCGCGTGTCGTACTCCAAGGACCGGTATTTCCAGGCCGACGTGTCGACCGACGAGAAGATCGTCCCCGAGGGCATCGAGGGCCAGGTGCCGTACCGCGGCCCGCTCGGCGCCGTCGCGCACCAGCTGATCGGCGGCCTGCACCAGTCGATGTTCTACGTCGGGGCGCACACCATCCCGGAGCTGCAGGAGCGCGGGCAGTTCATCCGGATCACGCCGGCGGGGCTCAAGGAGTCGCACCCGCACGACATCCAGATGACGGTCGAGGCGCCGAACTACTCGTCCGGCCGCTGACCCGACCCTTCACCAGAGCGTGCCGACCGGCTCCCGGGCCGGCCACACGCCCTCGGCTCCCGGGCCGTCGAGGCCCTTCTCGGCGCGCCACGCGTTGAAGCCCTCGGCCCACGCCTGGTGCGCCGTGACCTGGTACTCGTGCAGCGTGTCGAGGTCCAGGTCGGCGAGGTGCGGGAACCGCCCGACGAGCCGCTCCAGCACGTCGAGCGTCGCCACGACGTCGACGTCCGCGCTGTGCAGGGACCCGGACTCGACCACCTGGTAGAAGCCGCACAGGTCGACCAGCTTGCGCTTGCCCTTGCGGAAGCGGTCCTCCGCACGGTCGAGCACGAGGGGGTCGATGACCGGACGGGCGGCACCCAGCAGCCGGTCGGGCAGCGTCGGGAGCTTGTGGCGGCGCAGCTCGGCGTCGAGCAGGCACAGGTCGAACGCCGCGTTGTACGCGACGACCGGCACGCCCTGGCGGAACGCGTCGGCCAGGACGGTCGCGATCTCGTCCAGCGCGGGCTTGGGGGCCCCGCCGTGCGCGCGGGCGTGCTCGGTGGTGACGCCGTGGATGGCGGCGGCGGCCTCGGGGATCTCGACACCCGGGTCGATCAGCCAGGTCCGCACGTGCGTCCCGGTGCCGTCGCGGCGGACGAGGGCCGCGGTGACGATCCGGTCGTGGTCGACGTCGATCCCCGTGGTCTCCGTGTCGAACCCCAGCAGCGGCCCGTCGCTCCAGCTCATCGCACCTCGTCCTCACGTACCCGTCCCTGCCGCGGTCCGTCCCGGCCCCGCTGCGCCCAGGTTCGCACCGACCGCCCACAGGCCCGGGCACCGCGCCCGGCGTGCCGCGCAACGCGACGGCGGCGCGGGGGGAAGGGGTGGGCGCCGGTAGCCTGGTGCGGTGAGCAACGAGATCGAGATCGGGCGCGGCAAGCGTGGCCGCCGGGCGTACTCCTTCGACGACGTGGCCGTGGTCCCCTCGCGGCGCACGCGGGACCCCGAGGAGGTCTCGGTCGGCTGGCAGATCGACGCGTACCACTTCGACCTCCCGGTCGTCGCGGCGCCCATGGACTCGGTGATGAGCCCGGCCACCGCCGTCGCGCTCGGCGAGGCCGGTGGCCTGGGCGTGCTGGACCTCGAGGGCCTGTGGACCCGGTACGAGGACCCGACGGCGCTGCTCGCGGAGGTCGCGACGCTCGACCCGGCGCGGGCGACGAGCCGCATGCAGGAGATCTACGCGGCGCCCATCCAGCCCGAGCTCATCACCGCCCGCCTCAAGGAGATCCGCGCGGCAGGGGTCACGGTCGCGGGCGCGCTCTCGCCGCAGCGGACGCAGGAGTTCTGGCGGACCGTCGTCGACGCGGGCGTCGACCTGTTCGTGATCCGGGGCACGACGGTGTCGGCCGAGCACGTGTCCGGGCGGGCCGAGCCGCTCAACCTCAAGCGCTTCATCTACGAGCTCGACGTGCCGGTGATCGTCGGCGGCGCGTCGACCTACACGGCGGCGCTGCACCTCATGCGGACCGGGGCGGCGGGCGTGCTCGTCGGGTTCGGTGGGGGAGCGGCGCACACCACGCGCGTGTCGCTCGGCATCCACGCGCCGATGGCGACGGCCGTCGCGGACGTCGCTGCCGCGCGGCGCGACTACCTCGACGAGTCGGGCGGCCGGTACGTGCACGTCATCGCGGACGGCGGCGTCGGGCACTCGGGCGACCTCGTCAAGGCCGTGGCGTGCGGTGCGGACGCCGTGATGCTGGGTGCCGCGCTCGCGCGGGCGACCGAGGCGCCCGGACGTGGCTTCCACTGGGGGCCCGAGGCGCACCACCCGCACCTGCCGCGCGGCGAGCGGGTCGAGGTCGGCACCGCGGGCACGCTCGAGCAGATCCTGTTCGGCCCCGGCCACACGGCCGACGGCACGCTGAACCTCATCGGCGCGCTGAAGCGGGCCATGGCGACGACCGGGTACTCGGACCTCAAGGAGTTCCAGCGGGTCGAGGTCGTCGTGTCTCCGTACCAGCCGCACTGAGCATCGCCGGGCGCCGAGCCCGGCTGCACCGACGACGACGCCCGGGTGGGTCCGTGACGGACCGGCCCGGGCGTCGTCGTGCTTCCGGGGTGCGCGCCCGGCGGCCGGGCCGCTCCCCGCTGGCGCCCGCCGGTGGTGGGAGGAGGGTGAGACGGACAGGGCACCACCTGCGGCGATGTCCGAACAGACATTTGATTGAGTCCGAATCTGCCCGAATCTCTTGACAGTTCGGGTGAATCGGACGACTCTGGACGGCACGAGGCAGGCGACAGGCGCCGCCCACGGGGCAACGGAGTCGACGTGTACGCACCGGAGCGACACCAGCAGATCCTCGTCAGAGCACGCGCCGACGGCCGCGTCGACGTCACCGGCCTCGCGGACGAGCTCGACGTGACGCCGGAGACGATCCGCCGTGACCTCACCGCCCTCGAGCGGCACGGCCTCGTCCGCCGCGTGCACGGCGGGGCCATCCCGGTCGAGCGGCTCGGCTTCGAGCCCGGTCTCGCCGACCGGGAGGGCGTGCTCGCCGGCGAGAAGGAGCGCATCGCCAAGGCCGCGCTCGACGAGGTCCCGGACAGCGGTGCGGTGGTCTTCGACGCGGGCACCACGACCGTGCGCCTCGCCGAGATGCTGCCCACCGACCGGGAGCTCACCGTCGTCACGCACGCGCTGCCCGTCGCGACCCTGCTGGCGTCGCGGCCCAACATCACGCTGCACCTCGTCGGCGGCACGGTCCGCGGCCGGACGCTCGCGGCGGTCGGGTCGTGGGCGCTCGCGGCGCTCGCGGACATCCACGCCGACGTCGCGTTCGTCGGGACCAACGGGCTGAGCGTCGAGCACGGCCTCACGACCCCTGACCTCGCCGAGGCGGCGGTCAAGCGCGCGCTCGTGTCGAACGCGCGGCGCACCGTGGTGCTCGCCGACCACACCAAGCTCGGCCGCGTCGACTTCGCGCACGTCGCGCCGTTGTCCGAGGTCGACACCGTCATCACCGACACGGGCGCCGCGACGGAGCTCGTCGAGGAGATCGAGGCCGCCGGACCGCGGGTGGTGCGCGCATGATCGTCACCGTGGTCGCCCGAGGGGTGATGTGCGCATGATCGTCACCCTCACGCCCAATCCCAGTCTCGACCGGGCCCTCGAGCTCGACCGGCTCGTGCGCGGCGAGGTCAACCGCGCGACCGGCGCGCACGTGCACCCCGGCGGCAAGGGGATCAACGTCTCGCGCGTGCTGATCCGGCACGGCGTCCCGTCCCTCGCGGTGCTCCCGACCGGCGGCGCGGACGGGGCGCGGCTCGTCGACCTGCTCGGCGAGCGGGCCGTGCCGGTGGTGCCGGTGCCGGTCGGCGGCGACGTGCGGACCAACCTCACGCTCGTCGAGACCGGTGGCGCGACGACCAAGGTCAACGCGCCCGGCCCGAAGCTGACGCCCGACGAGGTCGACGCGCTGCTCGCGGCCGTCGAGGCGCAGCTCGTCAACCGCCCCCGGGCGCTCGTCGGGGCCGGCAGCCTGCCCCTCGGTGCGAGCGAGACGTTCTTCGTCCGGGTCGCCGGCCTGGCCGCCCGGTACGCGGTGCCGTTCGCCCTGGACACGTCCGGGCTGCCGCTGGCTCGGGCCGTCCGCTCGGGCGGTCTGACGCTCGTCAAGCCGAACGACGAGGAGCTCGCCGAGCTCGTCGGGCAGGACATCGTGACGGTGGGCGACGCCGTCGAGGCCGCGCGGACCGTGATCGCGCAGGGGACCCGGGCGGTGCTGCTGAGTCTCGGCGCGCACGGCGCACTGCTGATCCTCGCCGACGCCGTCTGGTGGGCCGGCGGCCCGCCGCTCGTGCCCGTCTCGACGGTCGGCGCCGGCGACACCACGCTCGCCGGTTTCCTGGCCGCCGAGGGGCACGCCCCCGAGCGGCTGCGTCAGGCCGTCGCGTTCGGCCGGGCGGCCGTGCTGCTGCCCGGCACCGCCGTCCCGGCACCCGAGGACATCGACCTGGGCGCCGTCCGGGTCGTCGAGAACCCCGCGCACCACCTCGCACTGAAGGAGCTGTGAACCGTGAGCACACCGCTGATCACCCCTGACCTCGTCGCCGTCGACGTGGTCGCCGCCGACCGCGACGCCGCGACCCGGCAGCTGATCGACCTGCTCGCCGCCGCGGGCCGCGTGACGGACGCCGACGGGTTCCACGCCGACGTCCGTGCCCGCGAGGCGCAGATGGCCACCGGCATGCCGGGCGGCATCGGCCTCCCGCACGCCCGGTCGGCGCACGTGACCGCCCCGAGCCTCGCCGTCGGGAAGGTGCCGGCAGGCGTCGACTTCGGCGCCCCCGACGGGCCCGCGACGCTCGTCTTCCTCATCGCCGCCCCCGACAGCGGGGACGCGGCGCACCTGCAGATCCTCGCGGCGCTCGCCCGCCGCCTGGTCCACGAGTCGTTCCGTCAGTCCCTCAAGGACGCCACCGACCCCGCGACGGTGGCCGAGATCATCACCCGAGAGGTGGTCCCCTCATGAAGCTCGTCGCCGTCACCTCGTGCCCCACGGGCATCGCCCACACGTACATGGCCGCCGAGGCCCTCGAGCAGGCCGGCAAGGCCGCCGGTCACGAGGTCCACGTCGAGACCCAGGGCGCCGCCGGGTCCACGCCGCTCGACCCCGCGATCATCGCGGCCGCGGACGGCGTCATCTACGCCGCCGACCTCGAGGTCAAGGACAAGGAGCGCTTCGCCGGCAAGCCGTTCGTCGACGTCGGCGTGAAGAAGGCCGTGCACGACGCACCCGGCGTCATCGCCGCCGCGACGGCCGCCGTCGAGGCCGGGGTGCCCGCGCCCGTCGCCGGTGCACCCGCGGCACCCGCCGCCCCCGCGACGAAGGTCGACGCCAACGCCGGCGTCGGCACGCGCGTGCGGCAGTGGCTCATGACGGGCGTGTCGTACATGATCCCGTTCGTCGCCGCCGGCGGGATCCTCATCGCGCTGGGGTTCATGGTCGCCCAGTTCGCCGACGGCAGCCAGGGCGTCATCGACGTGACGCAGGTGCCGATCAGCCACCTGCTCAACGACTTCAGCGTGCTGTCCGGGATGGACTGGGCGGCGCTGCTGTTCCACACGGGTGCCCTCGCGTTCGGGTTCCTCGTGCCGGCGCTGTCCGGGTTCATCGCGTACGCGATCGCCGACCGGCCGGGCATCGTGCCCGGGTTCGTCGGCGGCGCCGTGTCCGTCGCGGTGGGCGCCGGGTTCCTCGGCGGCCTCGTCACCGGGTTCATGGGCGGCTTCCTGGCCCTGTGGATCTCCCGCTGGAAGGTCCCGAAGGGCGTGCGCGGCATCATGCCGGTCGTCGTGATCCCGCTGCTGTCCTCGTTCGTCGTGGGTCTCGTGATGTTCGTGATCATCGGGCAGCCGATCGCGTCGCTGATGGAGGGCCTGAGCAGCTGGCTCAACGGCCTGTCCGGCTCCAACCTCGTGATCCTCGGCGCGCTGCTCGGCGCGATGATGGGCTTCGACCTGGGCGGACCGATCAACAAGGTGGCGTACACGTTCGCCGTCACGGGCCTCGCGACCGAGGGCCTCGCGGCCGACGCGGTGCAGTACCGGATCATGGCCGCGGTCATGGCCGCCGGCATGGTGACGCCGCTCGCCATGGCGCTCGCGACGACCGTCCGCAAGAGCCTGTTCACGCACGCCGAGCGCGAGAACGGCAAGGCCGCCTGGCTGCTGGGCGCGTCGTTCATCTCCGAGGGCGCCATCCCGTTCGCGGCGGCCGACCTGTGGCGGGTCATCGTCTCGTCCGTGGCCGGCTCCGCCCTCACCGGTGCGCTCGTCATGGCCGGTGGGTCGGCGCAACGCGCGCCGCACGGCGGCATCTGGGTGCTGCCGCTCATCTCGCACCCGTGGTGGTTCGTGCTCGCCGTCGCCGCGGGCATGGTCGTGACGGCGCTCGTCGTCATCGCGCTCAAGACGACCCGTCGCGACCCTGTCCTGCAGGCCGAGCACGTCGCCGACGAGCAGGCCGAGCTCGTCGCCCAGACCGCCTGATCCCCCTCTTGTCGAACCGAGGAGCCACCATGGTCCAGCGCACCGTCGTCGTCGCCTCCCGCGTCGGCCTGCACGCCCGTCCCGCGATGCTGTTCACGCAGGCCGTCGCCGCGAGCGGCGTCCCCGTGACGATCGCCCGCCCCGGCGGTGAGCCCGTGGACGCGGGCAGCATCCTGTTCGTCATGTCCCTCGGCGTCCCGCACGGCGAGGAGGTCACGCTCGCCGCGGAGGGCGACGGTGCGGAGGCCGCGCTCGACGACCTCGTCGCGCTGCTGGCGACCGACCTCGACGCCGAGGACGCGCCCGCATCACCGGGCGGCGCGTCATGACCGCCCCGACCGTCGAGCGCGTGCTGCACGGCGTCGGCGTCGGCCGGCGCGGCGTGGTCGGACCCGTCGCGCAGGTGCAGCCCGCGCCGCACGTCCCGGCCGACGCGCCGCTGCTGGTCGACGGGGTCGAGGCCGACGTCGAGACGCGTCGCGAGGTCGTCGACCGGGCGTTCACCGACGTCGCCGAAGGCCTGCGCGACCAGTCGTCGCGGGCCACCGGCACGGTGCGCGACGTGCTCGCCGCGACCGCGCAGATGGCCGACGACAAGGCGCTGCGCAGCCAGGTCCTCGCGAAGATCGGCGCGGGCGAGCCCGTGGTGAGCGCGGTCGACGGCGTCGTCGAGATGTTCGCGACCATGTTCCAGCAGGCCGGCGGCTACCTCGCCGAGCGCGTCACCGACCTGCGCTCCGTGCGCGACCGGGTCGTGGCGCGTGCGCTCGGCCTCCCGGCGCCCGGCGTGCCCGAGCTGCACCGGCCGTCCGTCGTCGTCGCGAAGGACCTCGCGCCCGCCGACACCGCGGCGCTCGACCTGGCGAACGTGCTCGCGATCGTCACGGAGCTCGGCGGGCCGACGGGCCACACCGCGATCATCGCGGGCCAGCTCGGCCTGCCGTGCGTGGTCCGGGTGGCCGGCGCGACGGCGCTCGTCGACGGCACCGAGGTGGCCGTCGACGCCGCCGCCGGGACCGTGACGACCGACCCTGACGAGGCGCAGCGCGCCGACCTCGACCGCCGCGCCGGTGTCGAGCAGGCGCTCGCGGCCGACACCGCGCCGGGCGGCACCGCCGACGGCCGCAGGGTCCAGCTGCTCGCGAACATCGGCACCGCCGAGGACGCCGAGCGGGTCGCGACGGGCGCAGTCGAGGGCGTCGGGCTGTTCCGTACCGAGGTGCTGTTCCTCGAGCGGACCACCGCGCCGACCGAGGAGGACCAGGCCGCCGTGTACGCGCGGGCGCTGGCAGCGCTGGGGGACCGCAAGGTCGTGGTCCGCACGCTCGACGCGGGCGCCGACAAGCCGCTCGCGTTCGCGACGCAGCCCGACGAGGAGAACCCGGCGCTCGGCGTCCGTGGATACCGCCTCGTCCGGACGCACCCTGAGCTGCTCGAGACGCAGCTCGCCGCCCTCGGGCGCGCGCAGTCGCAGGCCGAGGCCGCGCCGTGGGTGATGGCACCGATGATCGCGACGGCCGCCGAGGCGCGGGACTTCGCGGCGCGGGCCCGGGCGCACGGCATCGCGAAGGTCGGCGTGATGATCGAGGTCCCCGCGGCCGCGCTGCGGGCGGGCGAAATCCTCGCCGAGGTCGACTTCGTGTCGCTCGGCACGAACGACCTCGCGCAGTACGCGATGGCCACCGACCGGCTCCGCGGCGAGCTCGCCGACCTGCTGGACCCGTGGCAGCCTGCGGTGCTCGACCTGGTCGACGCCACGGCACGTGCCGGGATCCAGGCGCACAAGCCCGTCGGGGTGTGCGGCGAGTCGGCATCGGACCCCGTGCTCGCGCTCGTGCTCGTCGGGCTCGGCGTGACGAGCCTGTCGATGTCCGCGGGAGCCGTGCCGGCGGTGCGGTACGCGCTGCGGCACCACACGGCGGCGCAGTGCCAGACGATGGCCGCCGCGGCGCTCGCGGCCGGGTCCGCGGTCGCGGCCCGGGGCGCCGTCGTCGGCCTGCTCGTCCCGGAGGTGCGCGCGACCCTGGGGCTGTAGGCGACGAAGCGACCCCCGAACGGCGGTGTCGCGGGGCGGACCCCACACCCCCCGCGGCATCGCTCGGCCGTGTCCCCGGGGCGGGGCGCGTGGCTTCCACGGGTGGCGCGCGTACCCTGGCGCGCATGGCGCACGACCCCGGACATGCGGAGCTCCACGACCCCGAGACCGACCCGCTCGCCACCTACGTGCTCGAGCCCGACGACGTGCGCACGCTGCTCGCGCGCGTGGTCGCGTCGCCCGGTGCGGCGACGCACACCTCGTACGCCCCGTTCACCGGCGGCCCCATCGCGGCCGTCCCGCTGTCCACGCCCGACGACGTGGCCCGGGCGGCACGCCGGGCGCGCGCGGCGCACCGGCTGTGGGCCGCGCGCCCGCTCGGCGACCGCACCGCGGTGCTGTCCCGCGTGCACGACCTGGTGCTGGAGCGGCAGAGCGAGGTGCTCGACCTCATCCAGCTCGAGTCCGGCAAGGCGCGCGTCTCGGCGTTCGAGGAGGTGTGCGACATCGCGATCGTCGCGCGCCACTACGCGGCACGTGCCGGCCGGTACCTCGCGCCCCGGCGCGTCCCGGGCCTGATTCCCGGCCTCACGACGACGAAGGTGCTGCGCCACCCGGTCGGCGTGGTCGGCATCGTCGCGCCCTGGAACTTCCCGCTCACGCTCACGCTGGGCGACGTGCTGCCCGCCCTGGTCGCGGGCAACGCCGTGCTGCTGCGGCCTGACCCCCAGACGGCGCTGACGGCGCTGTGGGCGGCCGAGCTGCTCGAGGACGCCGGGCTGCCCGAAGGGCTGCTGCAGGTGCTCGTCGGCGACGGCCCGACGGTCGGCGCCGCGGTCGTCGAGCACTGCGACCACGTGAGCTTCACCGGCTCGACGCGCACCGGCCGGGTCGTCGCCGCGCAAGCGGGGGAGCGGCTCGTGCCGGCCACCCTCGAGCTCGGCGGCAAGAACCCGATGTACGTCGCGGCCGACGTCGACGTCGAGGTCGTCGCCGAGGGGGCCGTGCGCGCGAGCTTCGTCGGCACCGGGCAGGTGTGCGTGAGCATCGAGCGCATCTACGTGCACGAGGACGTGGCCGACGAGTTCCTCGACGCCTTCGCCCGCCGCACGCGCGACCTGCGGCTCGGTGCCGGGCTCGACTACCGCTCGGACGTCGGGTCGCTCACGTCGGCCGCACAGCTCGCGACGGTCGTCGAGCACGTCGAGGACGCGATCGGCCACGGTGCGACCGTGCTGGCCGGCGGCGTGCACCGCACCGACCTGGGTCCGTGGTTCTACGAGCCGACGATCCTCACCGACGTGCCGCCCGAGGCCCGGCTGTTCCGGGAGGAGACGTTCGGCCCGGTCGTCGCCGTGTACCGCGTCGCGTCGGACGACGAGGCCGTCGCCGCGATGAACGACACCGAGTTCGGGCTCAACGCGAGCATCTGGACCGCGGACACCCGCCGGGGCGCCGCGCTCGCCGCGCGGGTCCGGGCGGGGACCGTCAACGTCAACGAGGGCTACGTGTCGACGTGGGGCTCGATGGCGGCGCCGCAGGGTGGAGTCGGTGCGTCGGGCCTCGGTCACCGGCACGGCCGTGAGGGCCTGTGGGAGACGACCCGGGTGCAGACGGTCGCGGTGCAGCACGGCGTGCACGGCGTCCTCGGTGGACCGGGCGTCGGCCTGCACCGGCTGTTCGACCTCGGCACCGAGACGTGGCCGCGCGTGTACACGCAGGTGCTGCGGGCCATGAAGGCGGCGCGGCTGCCCTGACCCGTCGGGCACGCCGGCGGGTGCCGCCCCGGCCCGTCACGCCTCGAGTCCCGTCACGCCCCGCGCGCGGCGAGGAGCTCCCAGCGGGCCACGGCCTCGCTGCGCGAGGAGACGCCGAGCTTGCGGTACGCCGAGATCGCCTGCGTCTTCACGGTGTTCCGCGACACGCCGAGCCGCTCCGCGATACCCGGGAACGTGAGGTGCGTCGACAGCAAGGGCAGCAGCCGGGTCTCGGCCGGGGTGAGCGTGTCCGGCAGGAGCGGTGCCGCGGCGACCTCCCGGACGAGCACGTCGACGGCCGCGACCCGGTCGGGCAGGTCGCCGCGCTCGGGGCGCCGCCGCAGCACGTCCCGCGCCTGACGGATCACCGAGGAGGCGGTCGGCAGGTCGCCGAGCCCGACGAGCACGCGCGCCGTCTCGACGAGCGCCTGCGTCGAGACGACGGGCAGCGCGTGCGTGAGCAACGGGCGCAGGGCCAGCGCGCGGTCGATGTGGACGAGCGCGTCGCCGCGGCGGCCTGCCCGCAGCGCGATCCGGGCGGCCCAGGCGTGCACGAGCGCGCTCGACCAGTACGCGTCGTACCGTCCGTCGCGCAGCAGGTCGGTGGCCGCGTGCACGAACCGGTCGACGTCCGGCCAGCGGTCCTGCGCGGCGGCCACGGTCGCGCGCTCGCACAGGGCCAGAGCGGCGAGCGGCTCCGCGCCCGACGCGACGGCCAGGTCGACGGCGTCTGCGAACAGGACGTCGGCGCCGTCCTCGTCGCCGTCGAGCAGCGCCGCCAGGCCCGCGGTGTGCCGCATCGTCGCGCGGAACGGGCTCGCCGGGGACAGCCCCGCCCAGCCCTCCTGCGCGTCCGTGCGCATCGCGTCGAGCCCGTGCCGAGCCTCGATCGCCCGCAGGTACGCGACCGTGCCCTCGATGGTGCTCCCGTCGGCGAGCGTGCCCGGGTGGACGGCGCGGGTCGCCAGGTCCGACCAGCGCTCGGCCTGCACCGGGTCGCCGACCAGCGCGAACGTCAGCGCGGCGTGCGCCGCGACCGCGGGGAACGTGTCGAGCTCCGTCGCCTCCTCGAGCCAGGCCATCCAGCGCCGCACACGGTCGACGCGCCCGACCGCCCACGTGCGCTGCGCCCAGCCGAGGACGAGCCCGGCCAGCAGCGCCTGGTCGCCGCTCGCGTGCGCGTGCTCGATCGCGGCGCCGCCGACACCCGCGTCGGCGTACCAGGCGGCGGCCCGGCGGTGCAGCGCCCGCAGGAGCGCGGGCTCCTTGCGGTGCAGCTCCGCCCGGAGCAGGTCGCGCAGCAGCGGGTGGCACCGGTAGCGCTCGCCGCCGCGGTCGACCGGCAGCACGACCCCGCACCCGGCGAGCCGCTCCAGGTCGGCGCCGCTCGACCACGTGAGGAGCACGGCGTCGCACAGCGGACCGCAGAGCTCGTCGAGGATCGAGGTGCGCACCAGCAGAGACGTGTCGCGCGGCGACAGGCCGGCCAGCAGCTCGGTGCGCAGGTAGTCCCGCATGAACCGGTCGTCGCCCGTGAACGGCGCCGGGTGCGGGCCGGACGCGCCGGGCCGGCGGGACGACTCCTGCACGGCCATCGCGGCCAGCGCGAGCGCGACCGGCCACCCCTCGGTGCGCGCGAGCAGGTCGCCCAGCTCCTCGAGGCCGAGCTCGACGCCGGTCCCGGCCAGGAGCTCGGCGGCCTCGTCGACGTCGAGCACGAGGTCGTCAGGACCGATCTCGAGGAGCTCGCCGTGCACGCGCAGGCGGGCGGTGGCGACGGGCAGGGTCGACCGGGAGGCGAGGGCGAGCCGCCACCTCGGCGGCAGCCGGTCCACGAGCCGGGTGAGCGCGTCGAGGCTCGCGGCGTCGCTGAGCGCCTGCACGTCGTCCACGAGGAGCGTGCGGGGCGGACCGGCCAGCAGGTCGGCCAACGCGCCGTCGAGCACCCCGGCGTCCGTGCCCGGCCGGCACGTGAGCACCACGACGTCGTCGCCGAGACGGTCGGCCCACTGGGTCAGGAGGGTCGTCTTCCCGTACCCCGGTGGGGCGACGACCGCCACGACCCGGGCCGGTGACGTCGTGACGAGGTCGAGCAGCGCGTCGCGCCGGACGACGACGAGCGCGGGGCGGCTGCGTCGCGCGCGCGGGCTCGGCGGCGTCTCGGTGGCGAGGGCGGTGGCGGACGAATCGTGCGAATCGGGAGGAGTCGCATCCACGTCTCTGGACGCTACCCCCGAACGCCTGGCGCGGCACCGCCCGGGCCCCGGGTCCAGGGTGGGGGACCGGCGGGACCGGCGCGGCGTCGGCCGAGGTCAGACCCTGGGCGGCTCCAGGTCGATGTGCGGGACGTCGTCCGTGGCGTCGCCCCAGGCGATCCGCCGGGGGCTGTCGTGCGACTCCACGGTCGCGGCGTGGTCGCGGTCGAAGTAGTCCCACGCCCAGCTGAGGAACGCGTCGGTGCGGCTGTGCACGCCGCTCAGCAGCATCGCGTGCACGCCGAGCCACGCGGCGAACGCGACGGGCCCGTCGACCTCGTGCCGGTGCCGGCCGACCTCGGCGACGGCCGCGTTCCGGCCGATCATCGCCATGATGCCCTTGTCCTTGTAGCGGAACGGCTCGGTCCCCTCGCCGCGCGTGGTGCGCAGGATGTTCTCCGCGGCCCAGCGCCCGGACTGCTGCGCGACGGAGCCGAGCTGGGGGAGCGTCGGGACACCCTCGCCCGGCCCGGACGGCACGTTGGCGACGTCGCCGACGGCCCACACGCCGGGGAAGCCGTCGACCGAGAGATCGGCGCGGACGTCGAGCCGGCCGCCCCGGCCGGTCGGCGCACCCGCCGCCGCGAGGACAGCGGGCCCCTTCTCGCCGCCGGCCCAGATGACGGTCCGGGTGGGCAGGTGCGTGCCGTCGCTGAGCTCGACGTGGTCGGGGTGCACGGCGTCGACGCCGGTGCCGAGGCGCAGCAGCACGCCGTCGTCGGTGAGCTTGCGGTGCGCGTACTGCTGCGCGCGCTCGGAGAACGGCCCGAGCACCGCGGGACCGCGGTCGACGAGGTGCACGCGGCCCTCGTCGGGCAGCCGGCCTGCCTTGCGCAGCGCCGTGAACAGCTCGGCGAGGGCGCCGGACACCTCGACGCCCGTCGGGCCGCCGCCCACGACCACGATGTCCAGGGCACCCGGCTCGACCGGTGCGCCGGCGGCCTCCGTCACCAGGGCGCGGTGGTGGCGGCGCAGCCGTTCGGCGTCCGCGACGGAGTACAGCGGGAACGTGTGCTCGGCCGCGCCCGGGATCCCGAAGAAGTTCGGGCTGCCGCCCGCGGCGACCACGAGGTGGTCGGCGGTGAGCGTGCGGCCGTCGTCGAGCGTGAGGCTGCGGTCGGCGAACGACGCGGCGACGACATCCTGGACCAGCACCTCGACGCCCGGGGCGGACGCGAAGATGGTGCGCAGCGGCCGGGCGACGTCCTCGGCCGGGAGCTGCGACGTGGCGACCTGGTACAGCAGCGGCTGGAACTGGTGGTAGTCGGCGCGGTCGACGAGGGTCGTCGTGACGCCGGCCGCGCCGAGCGTCTGCGCGGCCGCCACGCCGGCCAGCCCGCCGCCCAGCACGAGCGCGGTCGTCACAGCGACATCTCCCGCAGCCGTTCCGCCAGGATGATCCGGGCGGACGCCTCGAGGAGCGCGAGGTGGGAGAAGGCCTGCGGGAAGTTCCCGAGGTGCCGGGCCGCGCCGACCTCGAACTCTTCGGCGTAGAGGTTGAACGGCGACGCGATGCGCAGCAGCCGCTCCATGAGGTCGAGCGCCCGCTGCTCCTCCCCGACGACCATGAGCGCCGAGACGAGCCAGAACGAGCAGATGATGAACGTGCCCTCCTTGCCCGACATGCCGTCGTCCGTCTCGTCGGTGCGGTAGCGCAGCACGAAGCCGTTCTCGGACAGCTCGTCGGCGATGGCGAGCACCGTCGCGTGCAGCCGCTCGTCGGTCCCGGGGAGCAACCCGAAGTGCGCGGCGAGCAACGTCGAGGCGTCGAGCGCGTCCGTGTCGTAGTGCTGTCGCAGCACGCCACGGCCGTCCACCCCGTGCTCGAGGATGTCGGCCTTGATCTCGTCGGCCGTGGCGGACCACTGCGCCTCGAGGTCGGGCTCGCCGCGGATCTCGGCCAGCCGCGCCGCCCGGTCCATTGCGACCCAGCACATGATCTTCGACGACACGTAGTGCTGCGGCTTGCCGCGCGCCTCCCAGATCCCCTGGTCGGGCTCACGCCAGATCTCGGACGCGCAGCGCGCCTGGGCCTCGACGAGCGGCCACAGCCGCTCGGGCAGCCGCTCGCTGCGCCGGGTGTGCAGCAGGATCGAGTCGAGCACCGAGCCGTACACGTCGTTCTGCCGCTGGTCGAACGCGCCGTTGCCGATCCGGACGGGCCGGGCGTCCTGGTACCCGGTCAGGTCGTCGCGCGTCGACTCCGTGAGGTCCCGGCGGCCGTCGATGCCGTACATGATCTGCAGCCCGCCGTCCGCGACCGGCTCGACGTCCGCGACGAACTGCATGAACTCGTCGGCCTCCCAGTCGAGCAGCAGGTAGTGCAGCGCCTGGAGCGTGAACGTCGAGTCGCGGATCCAGGTGTACCGGTAGTCCCAGTTCCGCTCGCCGCCCGGCGTCTCGGGCAGCGACGTGGTCAGCGCCGCGACGGTCGCGCCGGTCGGCATGTACGTCAGACCCTTGATGGCCAGGGCCGACCGTTCGACGTACGGGCGCAGCCGGTGGTCGGGGATCCGGGCCCTGCTGAGCCAGCGGCGCCAGAAGTCGCGGGTCCGGCTGATCCGGTCGACGGCGTCGGCGGCGTCCTTCGGCCCGTCCAGGGACGTCGCCCAGGACAGCGTGACGAACGCGGTGTCACCGGCCGACAGCACGTGCCGCCCGCGGACGGAGTCGCCGCCCTCGACCCCGAGCGCGAGGTCGCTGTGCAGGCGCAGGTGCACGTCGCCGACGCTGATGTCGGCCGTGCTGCCGCCCGGTGCGTCGAGCGTCCACGTGCCGCGCGTGCGCCCGTAGTCGAACGCAGGCTCGCAGACCAGCTCGATCTCGACGTTGCCGTCCAGGCACGTGACCGTCCGGACGAGCAGGTGCTCGGCGTCGTCGTCGGCGGGCGGCCGGGTGTGGGGAGTCGTGTCGTCCTCGCCCGTGCGCGGGCCCATCGTCAGGGCGTCCCGGACCTCGACCCAGCCGTTCACGCCGTGCCACGTGGTGACGAGCACGTTCGTGCCGGGGTCGTACGCGCGCGACGTCGGCACGTTGATGCCGTAGGGCGCGAACCGGAACGAGCCGGCGCCGCGGTCGAGCAGGCTGCCGAAGATGCTCGGGCTGTCGAACCGTGGCACGCACAACCAGTCGACCGAGCCGTCCGGTGCGACGAGCGCACCGGTGTGGCAGTTCGACAGGAACGCGTACTCGGCGATCGGCGGGAAGGGCGAGGTGGGGCTGTTCGAGGTCACGACGACTCCTGGGAGGTCCGAGGGCTCAGCCGAGGCGGGCGAGGAGGTGGTCGCCGACGCGCAGCGCGTTGGCCATGGCCGTGAGCGCGGGGTTCACGGCGCCGATGCTGGGGAAGAAGCTCGTGTCGACGACGTACAGGTTGTCCACCTCGTGCGCGCGGCAGTCGGTGTCCAGCACCGACGTCGTGGGGTCGGTGCCGAACCGGACGGTGCCGGCCTGGTGCGCGCAGCCCGCGACCGGGATGTCGTTCTTCATGTAGACGTCGCGCGGCACGAGGTGGTGGGGGTGCATGCCGAGGTGGCCGAGGTTGTCCTTGACCCGCCGGTACAGCTCGTCGAGCGGCTGCCGGTTGTTCGGCGTGTAGCTCAGGGCGACGTGCCCGTCGGGGGCGAGCGTCACGCGGTTGTCGGGATCGGGCAGGTCCTCGGTGGACAACCAGAAGTCGACGGCGTGCTCGGCGACGTCCTGCAGCGCGAACAGCGGTGCGAGCCTCGCCTCGACGGGCTTCTCGCCGCGGTACATCGGCGCGGACGACTTCCCGACCATCTGCACGTTGCCCATCGGGTAGGGGAAGGCGTCGTCGCCGAAGTAGTAGTCGTTGAGGCCGAGCGTCTTCTGGAACCGCGTGTCGTTGCGTTCCAGGGAGATCGCCAGGAACGCGCGGCTGTTGTGGAACATGTAGTTGCGGCCCACCTGGTCGGACCCGTTCGCGAGGCCGCGCGGGTGGCGGTCGTTGGCGCTGGCCAGCAGCAGGCGCGCGGAGTTCGCCGCCCCGGCCGACACGACGACCACGTCACCGCTGAACCGACGTTCCTCGCCGTCGACCACCGCGACGACGTCCGTGACCGTCCGCCCGCTCGCGTCCGTCTCCAGGCGGCGCACCTCGGCGTTGCGCACGAGCGTCACGTTGGGGTGCTCGATCGCGGGCCGCACCGCGACGACGTCGGCGTCGGACTTGGCGTGCAGGAGGCACGCGAAGCCGTCGCACGTGCCGCACCGGATGCACCGGCTGAACGCCGGGTTCGCCTCGTCGAGCTGGACCCCCGACGGCGAGTGGAACGGGTGCAGACCGATCGCCGTCAGGTCGTCGAACAGCCGCTGGATGCGCGGCTCGTGCGAGACCGGCGGGTACGGGTACCCGGCGCTCGCGGGCGGCTCGGTGGGGTCCTCCCCGCGGGCACCGTGCACCTGGTAGAGCGACTCCGCCTGCGTGTAGTACGGCTCGAGCTCGTCGTACCCGATCGGCCACGCCGGCGACAGCCCGCCGTGGTGGTGCAGCTCGCCGAAGTCCTGCTCGCGCAGCCGGTACAGCGCCGCCCCGTAGAACTTCGTGGCGCCGCCGACGACGTAGTGCACCTGCGGCTGGAACGGCGTGCCGGCGCCGTCGTACCAGGTGTCGGGGGACACGTACCGGTTGTCGACGAACACCGCGGTCGCGTCCCAGTTCTCGATCTCGCGCGGCAGCCAGTCGCCGCGCTCGAGCACGAGCACCCGCTTGCCCGACGGCGCGAGCCGGTGTGCGAGCGTGCCGCCCCCCGCACCCGAGCCGACGATCACGACGTCGTAGTGGTCGGCCATGTCACAGTCCCGGGCTGCTGTGCATGATGCCGCCGTCCGCGAACACCGTCGTGGCGGTGAGGTACGAGGCGCCCTCGTCGGCGAGGAACGCCACGAGCGAGGCGATCTCGCTCGGTTCCGCCATCCGGCCGAGGGGGATCGCGGCGTCGAGCGTCTTCATCTTCTCGGGGTCGGCCATGGTCGAGGTGTTGATCGGCGTCGCCACGGCACCGGGACCGACGCCGACCACCTGGACGCCCTGCGGCCCGAGCTCGACGCCCGCGGTCCGGGTCAGCATCCGCATGCCGCCCTTGGACAGGCAGTACGGCGTGTTGCCCGGCATCGGCCAGTCCTCGTGCACCGAGGTCATGTTGATGATGCGGCCGCCCGTGCCCTGCTTGATCATCTGCTTGGCGGCGATCTGGGTGCCGAAGAACGCGCTCTTGAGGTTGATCTCCATGACCTTCTCGTACTGCTCCTCGGTGGTGTCGAGGATCGACGTGCGGGTCTCGATGCCGGCGTTGTTCACCATGACGTCGAGCCGCCCGAACGTCTCGACGGTCGTCGCCACGAGGCGTTCGAGGTCGGCGACCTTGCTCACGTCCGCCTGGACGCCGATCGCCTTGTCGCCGAGCGCGGCGACCTGCTTCTCGAGCAGCTCGGTCGCCTCGGGGTTCGCCACGTAGTCGATGACGACGTTCGCGCCGGCCTCGGCGAGGGCGAGCACGACCGCCTTTCCGATCCCGCTGTTGCCGCCGGTCACGACGGCCACCTTCCCGTGCAGGGTCATGTCAGGGCTCCTTCGTCGAGCGGGGTGGACGGACCCGGCACCGGGTCCGGGCGTGCGGGGACCGGCGGGCCCGTGACCCGACGGCGGAAGACGACGTACGACCAGCCCTGGTAGAGCAGGACGACGGGGACGAGGAACGCGGCGACGACCGTCATGACCTGCAACGCGTACTCGCCGGACGCGGTCCCGGTGACGGTGAGCGTGTACGCGGGGTCGGTGCTGGAGACGAGCACGCTGGGGTAGAGGGCCGCGAACACGGACCCGACCGTGAGGCCGACGGCGGCGGCGGTCGCGCCGAACGCCCAGCCGTCCCGGTGGGCGCGCAGGAGCAGCGCGGCGACGAGCACGGCGACGACCGCGAGCGCCGAGGGGACGACGCTGCGCACGGCCGGCGCGTCGGACAGGCTGGGCGTCCAGACGGCGAACGCGACGAGCAGGAGCGCCGCCGGCCACAAGGTGACGGTCGCGACGCGGTGCGCCCGGAGCCGGACCTCGCCGTCGGTGCGCAGCACGAGGAAGGTCGCCCCGTGCAGCACGCACAGCGCCAGCAGCGTCACCCCGACGAGGAGCCCGTAGCCCGTGACGGTGTCGGCGACGGTGCCCGTGAACTCCTCGTCCTGGCCGACCGGCAGGCCCGCGAGGAGGTTGCCCAGCGCGGTGCCGAGCAGCAGGGGGATCACGG
Source organism: Cellulomonas sp. (assembly GCF_017744555.1). Taxonomy (GTDB): domain Bacteria; phylum Actinomycetota; class Actinomycetes; order Actinomycetales; family Cellulomonadaceae; genus Cellulomonas. Next base: position 67,840 of record NZ_JAGIBD010000007.1, read on the forward strand.
CGCTGCCGACGGCCAGGCACCACGACCAGGTGTGCCGCCATCGTGCCGCGTCCACGCGGCCGCGGAACTCGAACGAGACGCCCCGGGCCATGAGCGCGACGAGCAGCAGCACGACGACCAGGTAGAGCGCCGAGAACCACGTCGCGTACCAGCCGGGGAACGCTGCGAACACACCCGCCGCACCGACGACGAGCCAGACCTCGTTGCCGTCCCAGAACGGTCCGACGGTGTTGATCGCGACCCGCTGCTCGAGGTCCGTGCGGCCGACGACCTTGTGCAGCATCCCCACCCCGAAGTCGAACCCCTCGAGCACGAAGAAGCCGGTCCACAGGAACGCGACCACCACGAACCACACCGTCGGCAGCGTCATCGACATCCCCTCAGAACGTGAGCACCGGGACGCCCGGCTGCCCGTCGGCCGGCTCGTCGGCGTCGTCGGGCTCGAGCTCGAGGCCCCGGCGCGCGAACCGCAGCATGAGGAACACGTTCACGGCGCCGAGCAGCGCGAACACCCCGTAGAACACCGCGATGCTGAGGACGAGCTCGGTGGTGCTGACCGACGGGGAGACGCCGTCGGTCGTCTTCATGAGGCCCTGCACGATCCAGGGCTGGCGGCCGTTCTCGGTGAGCATCCAGCCGGCGGTGTTCATGACGAGCGGCGCGGCGACCGCCCACGTCGCGACCCACAGGAACACGCGCGCGGTCGGCAGCCGCCCGCGCCACCACAGCCACGCGCCCCACAGCGCGAGCAGGGCGGCCAGCGAGCCGAGGTAGGCCATGACCCGCATCGACCAGTACTGGACGAAGACGTTCGGCACGTAGTTGCCGGGCCCGAACTCCTCCTGGTACTGCGCGTTCAGCTCGTTCATGCCGGCGACGTCGCCGTTCCACGTGCCCGTCGCGAGCACGGACAGCAGGTGCGGGATCGCGATGATCTTGGTCGGGTCCTGGTCGTTCTCGCCGCCGCCCACCTGGAACGCGGAGAACGAGCACGGCCCGCAGTCGGTCCACTGCGCCTCGGCGGCGGAGATCTTCATCGGCTGGTACGTCGCCTCGATCACGCCGAGGTGGCTGCCGACGCCGAGGTTGAGCAGGATCGCCGGCAGCAGCACGACGAGCGAGAGCTTCGCGGAGCGGGTGAAGAGCGGGACGTGCTCGCCGCGGCGCAGGTACCAGGCGGACACCCCGAGCATGACGAACGTCCCCGTCACGAGCGCCGCGAGGATCACGTGCAGGTAGCCCCAGACGAACACGGGATTCGTCATGACGGCGCCGATGTCGGAGAGCCGTGGCCGCCCCGACGAGTCGAGCGTGTACCCGACCGGGTGCTGCATCCACGAGTTCGCGGCCATGATGAACGCCGCGGACCCGGCGGCCCCGAGCGCGACGAGCCACGCAGACAGCAGGTGCACGCGCGGCGGCAGCACCCGCCAGCCGAACACCCACAGCCCGATGAACGTGGACTCGAGGAAGAACGCCGCGAGTCCCTCCATCGCGAGGGGCGCACCGAACACGTCGCCGACGAACCGGGAGTACGACGACCAGTTCATGCCGAACTGGAACTCCTGCACGAGCCCGGTGACGACGCCGACGGCGACGTTGACGAGCAGCAGGGTGCCGAAGAACTTGGTCAGCCGGCGGTGCTCGGGGTCGCCGGAGCGGAACCACATGGTGTGCAGCACCGCGACGAGGAACCCCAGGCCGATGGTGATGGGCACGAACAGGAAGTGGTAGATGCTCGTCGACGCGAACTGGAGCCGCGCCAGGTCGAGGTCGGACACCCCTGCTCCTCGAGGTCCTGGAGGCCCCGGGGGCGTGTCCCGCCCCCGGCGACCCGTTCGCCTCCAGCGTCCGACCGGCGCCGAGGCGACCTCATCACCCCGGGAGGATGAAACGGGCCGCCGCCCGTCCCCTCACCCGCACGGGATGAGGCCTCCGACGGTCGCGGGTGCTGGACTCGTCGTGCACCCCGCTGCCGTCGAGGAGGACGACGCGTGAACGACACCCCGCCCTCGGGCCGGCAGTACCGCATCCGCTCGGGCGGCCACGAGGCGGTGGTCACGCAGGTCGGCGCCGGCCTGCGCGAGTGCGCGCTGGGTGGCCTGGCGGTGCTCGACGGCTACGGCGTCGCCGAACGCGCGCAGGACGGGCGCGGGCAGGTGCTGGCACCGTTCCCGAACCGGCTGGCCGGCGGCCGCTACACGTTCGGCGGCCGCACGTGCCAGGTCGCGCTCGACGAGCCGCAGCAGGGCAACGCGATCCACGGCATGGTCCGCTGGCTCGACTGGGTCGAGGTCTCCGCCACGGAGCACGACGTCGTGCTGTCCTGCACCCTGCGACCCCAGCCGGGCTACGCGTGGGAGCTCGACCTGCAGGTGCACTACCGGCTGTCCGACGACGGCCTCACGGTGGCCTCGTCGGCGCGCAGCTCGGGCGACGAGCCCGCACCGTTCGGGCTGGGGTTCCACCCGTACCTCGCCCTGGGACCGCGGATCGACGACCTCGAGCTCCAGGTGCCGGCGCGCAGCCACTTCCCGGTGCCGGCGGACCGTGACGAGCGGCCCACGGCGACGGCCGTCGACGGGTCCCACCTCGACCTGCGGACGCCGCGGGCGATCGGGCCCGAGGTGATGGACGTCGTGCTCGGCGACCTCGTCCGGGACGGGGACGGGCGGGCGGTCGTGCGGCTGGTCGACCCGGCTGGCGGCCGGCAGGTGCACCTGTGGGTCGACGAGACGTTCCCGTACCTCATGGTCTACACGGCGGACCAGGTGCTCCCGCCCGAGCGCCGGCGGCGGTCCGTCGCGATCGAGCCGATGACCTGCCCGCCGCACGCGCTGCGGTCGGGCGCGGACCTCGTCGTGCTCACGCCGGGGACGGCATGGCACGGCACGTGGGGGCTCACGACGGGCTGACGCGCCAGGCGCTCACGCGTGCCCGGCGGCCGCCGGTGCCGGGTCCGACTCGTCGCTGGTGCCCTCCAGGCCCGCCGCCTCGATCGTCGCGACGGCCTGCCGCGCGATCGCGAGCTCCTCGTTGGTCGGCACGACCATGACGAGCGTGCTGGTCCAGTCGGGCGAGATGCGCGTCGGCGCCTTCTTGCGGCCGGCGTTGCGCTCCGCGTCGACCGCGATCCCGAGCGGTTCGAGCCCTGCCAGGGCCAGCGCGCGCACGATGTCGTCGTTCTCCCCGACACCCGCGGTGAACGTGATGACGTCCACCCGGCCCAGCACCGCGTGGTATGCGCCGATGTACTTGCGCAGGCGGTGGATGTACACGTCGAGCGCGCGCTGCGCCGCCGGGTCACCGGACTCGATGAGCTGGTGCAGCGCCCGGAAGTCGTTCTCCCCGGCGAGGCCCTTGAGCCCGGAGCGGCGGTTGAGCAGGTCGTCGACGTCGTCGACGGACATCCCGGCGTTGCGCTGCAGGTGGATGAGCACGGCCGCGTCGATGTCGCCCGAGCGGGTGCCCATCACGAGCCCCTCGAGCGGCGTCAGGCCCATCGACGTCTCGACGGCCACGCCGCCGCGCACGGCCGACGCGGACGCCCCGTTGCCGAGGTGGAGCACGATCTGGTTGAGGTCCTCGAGCGGGCGGCCCAGCACCCGGGCGACCTCCCCGGACACGTACTGGTGGGACGTGCCGTGGAACCCGTACCGGCGCACGCCGTGCTCGCGGGCCACGTCGACGTCGATCGCGTACGTGGCCGCCGCGTCGGGCAACGTGTGGAAGAACGCGGTGTCGAAGACGACGACGTGCGGCACGTCGGGCAGCAGCTCGCGGGCGACCGTGATGCCCGTGACGGCCGGCGGGTTGTGCAGCGGTGCGAGCGGGGACAGCGCGTCGATCTTGCCGATCACGTCGTCGTCGACGACCGCCGGTCCGGTGAACGTGGACCCGCCGTGCACGACGCGGTGGCCGACGGCGATCACGTGCGCCTCGGACAGCTGCGGCCCCACCTCGTCGAACAGCCCGAGCACGGTGCGCAGGCCGGCGGCGTGGTCGGGCACCGGGTCGGTGCGCTCGGCCGTGGTGTCGCCGAGGGTGTGCTTGACGACCCCCGCGTCCTCACCGATCCGCTCGACGATGCCGGACGCGATCGCCGAGCCCCCGACGGGGTCGACGAGCTGGTACTTGATCGACGACGAGCCGGAGTTGAGGACGAGGACCGTGCCGTGGGTGTGCTGCTGGTTCATCGGGTCGTCGCCTCCGCGGGCTCGTTCGTGGTGCCGGCGGCGAGCGCCTGGGCCTGGATCGCCGTGATGGCGACCGTGTTGACGATGTCCTGCACGAGCGCGCCGCGCGACAGGTCGTTGACGGGCTTGCGCAGGCCCTGCAGCACCGGACCGATCGCCACGGCACCGGCCGAGCGCTGCACGGCCTTGTACGTGTTGTTGCCCGTGTTGAGGTCGGGGAAGACGAACACCGTCGCACGGCCCGCCACGGTCGACTCGGGCAGCTTCGTCTGCGCGACCGACGCGTCGACCGCGGCGTCGTACTGGATGGGTCCCTCCACCGACAGGTCGGGCCGCCGCGCACGGACGAGCTCGGTCGCGGCACGGACCTTGTCGACGTCGGCGCCCGACCCCGACGCGCCCGTGGAGTAGGAGAGCATCGCGATGCGCGGCTCGATGCCGAACTGCACGGCGGTGGCCGCCGACGAGATCGCGATGTCCGCGAGCTGCTCGGCCGTCGGGTCGGGGATGACCGCGCAGTCGGCGTACACCAGCACCCGGTCCTCCAGGCACATGAGGAACGCGCTCGACACGCTCCCGACGCCCGGCTCGGTCTTGATGATCTCGAACGCCGGCTTGATGGTGTGCGCCGTGGTGTGGGCCGCGCCGGACACCATGCCGTCCGCGAGCCCGAGCTGCACCATCATCGTGCCGAAGTACGAGACCGACGGGACGATCTCCTTGGCCCGCTCGACCGTCATGCCCTTGTGCTTGCGCATCTCGGTGTACTCGGTCGCGAACCGCTCCAGCAGCGGGCCCGAGTGCGGGTCGACGACGTCGGCGTCCGTGAGGTCGAGGCCCAGCTCGGTCGCGCGGGCCCGGATCGCGGTCTCGTCGCCGAGGATGGTCAGCCGTGCGACGCCGCGACGCAGCAGCGTGGACGCGGCGCGCAGGATCCGGTCGTCGTCGCCCTCCGGGAGCACAATGTGCCGCTTGTCGGACCGGGCCCGGTCCAGCAGCGCGTACTCGAACATGAGCGGCGTGACGACCTCGGGGTGGGCGACGTCGAGGGCGGCCAGCAGCGCGGCGCCGTCCACGTGGGCCTCGAACAGCGCCAGCGCGGTGTCGACCTTGATCGGCGAGTCGGCGGACAGCCGACCCCGGACCGCCGCTGCGGCACTCGCCGACCGGAACGTGCCGAGGTCCGTCTGGATGATCGGCAGCCGCGTGCCGAGGCCGTCGATGAGGCGCGTGATGACCTCCGGTGGGCGGAACCCGCCGTTGAGCACGATGCCCGCGAGCGACGGGAAGCCCTCCGCCTGGTGCGCCATGAGCAGACCCAGCAGGATGTCGGACCGGTCGCCCGGCGAGATGAGGATGGCGCCGTCGGCGATCCGGTCGAGCAGGTGCTCCACGGACATCGCGCCGACGAGCATGTCGAGCACCTCGCGCGACATCAGGTCCTCGTCGCCGTGGATCAGCTTGCCGCCGACCGCGTCGGCGACCTGCCGCACGGTCGGCGCGGTGAGCAGCGGGTGCTCGGGCAGGGCGAACGACGGCAGCCCGGTGCCCTCGGCGAGCGCCCGCACCACGTCGTCCACGCGGCCCGTCGAGCACCGGTTCGCGACGACCGCGACGACCTGCGCGTGGTTGGCGTGCATCTCCGCGATGACGACCTCGGCGGTCTGGTGCACCGCCGCCGGCTTCTTGCCCGTCCCGTTGACCACGAGCACCACCGGCGCACCCAGGTTCGCCGCGATCCGGCCGTTGTAGGCCAGCTCGGTCGGCCCGGCGACGTCGGTGTAGTCGGTGCCCACCACGACGACCGCGTCGCAGCGCCGCTCCACGTCGTGGAACCGCTGCACGATGACCCCGAGGGCCGCCTCCGGGTCGGCCAGCACGTCCTCGTACGTCACGCCGACGCACTCGTCGTACGTGAGGTCGACGCCGTCGTGCGCGAGCAGCAGCTCGAGGACGTAGTCCCGCGTCTCCGTGGACCGGGCGACCGGGCGGAACACCCCGACGCGCTGGACGGTCCTGGTGAGCAGGTCGACGAGGCCGAGGGCCACGATCGACTTGCCGGAGTCCCCTTCGGGGGACGCGAGATAGATGCTGCGGGCCACGGTGGTCGTCTCCTGGTGCGGTGGTGGATCAGTGCCCGGGCGGCCGGGGTCGCCGGCCGCCCGGGCGTCGTGCGGTCTTACTCGTTGTCGCCGCCCGTCGAGAGCGTGGCGGCGACCTCGCCGGTGTCGGCGGCGTCGCCCGCGTCGGGCCACACCCAGTCGCGGACCTCCGGCAGGTCGTCGCCGTGCTCGCGCGTGTACTCGCGGGCCCGCAGGCGCGCGTCGACCATCTTCTGCCGGAGCCCCGCCTGCGCGGTGCCCAGGTGCGGGACCTGGTCGATGACGTCGATCACGAGGTGGAACCGGTCGAGGTCGTTGAGCATCACCATGTCGAAGGGCGTGGTGGTGGTGCCCTCCTCCTTGTACCCGCGCACGTGGATGTTGCTGTGGCCCGTGCGGCGGTAGGTGAGGCGGTGGATGAGCCACGGGTAGCCGTGGTAGGCGAACACCACGGGCTTGTCGGGCGTGAACAGGCCGTCGAACTGCCGGTCGGACAGGCCGTGCGGGTGCTCCCGCTCGTCCTGCAGCCGCATGAGGTCGACGACGTTGATGACGCGCACCTTGAGCTCCGGGAGCTCGCGCCGCAGGATGTCGGCGGCGGCGAGCACCTCGAGCGTCGGCACGTCGCCGGCGGCGGCGAGGACGACGTCGGGCTTCTCGCCGGGCACCTCCGTGCCCGCCCAGTCCCAGATGCCCAGGCCGCGCGTGCAGTGCGCGATGGCCTCGTCCATCGTGAGGAAGTTCGGCGCGGGCTGCTTGCCGGCGACGACCACGTTGACGTACTGACGGCTGCGCAGGCAGTGGTCGTACGTCGACAGGAGGGTGTTCGCGTCCGGCGGCAGGTACACCCGGACGACCTCGGCCTTCTTGTTCACCACGTGGTCGATGAACCCGGGGTCCTGGTGGCTGAACCCGTTGTGGTCCTGGCGCCACACGTGGCTCGACAGCAGGTAGTTCAGGCTCGCGACCGGCCGGCGCCACGGGATGTCGTTCGTGACCTTGAGCCACTTGGCGTGCTGGTTGAACATCGAGTCGATGATGTGGATGAACGCCTCGTAGCTCGTCAGCAGCCCGTGGCGGCCGGTGAGCAGGTAGCCCTCGAGCCAGCCCTGGCACTGGTGCTCGGACAGCATCTCCATCACACGGCCCGCGCGGGCCAGGTGCTCGTCGACGTCCGCGCCGTAGAACTCGGCGTTCCACTGCTTGTCCGTGACGTCGAACACGGCCTGCAGACGGTTCGACGCCGTCTCGTCGGGCCCGAAGATCCGGAAGTTCTCCGGGTTCTGCCGGATGACGTCCGTGAGCCACTGGCCGAGGACGCGTGGCGCCTCGCTGATCGAGCCGCCGGGCGCGGGCACGTCGACCGCGTAGTCGCGGAAGTCCGGCAGCCGCAGGTCCTTGAGGAGCAGGCCGCCGTTCGCGTGCGGGTTGTCGCTCATCCGCAGCGGACCGACCGGGTTGATCGCCCGGACGTCGTCGTGCACGCGGCCGTTCTCGTCGAACAGTTCCTCGACCTTGTACGACTCGAGCCACTGGCGCAGTACGTCGAGGTGCTCCGGGGTGTCCCGCGCGTTCGCGAGCGGCACCTGGTGGGCGCGCCACGAGCCGGTCGTCTTCTTGCCGTCGATGGTCGCCGGGCCCGTCCAGCCCTTCGGCGTGCGGAACACGATCATGGGCCACATCGGGCGCTGCTCGTCGCCCTCGCGCGCGCGGCGCTTGATCTCCGCGATCTCGTCGAGGACCTCGTCGAGCAGCGTCGCGAACCGGCGGTGGATCTCGACGTGCGACTCGTCGTCGAACCCGGCGACGAACACGTGCGGCTTGTGCCCGTAGCCGACCATGAGGGAGTCGAGCTCCTCGTCGCTGATGCGTGCGAGGACCGTGGGGTTCGCGATCTTGTACCCGTTGAGGTGCAGGATCGGCAGCACGACGCCGTCGTGCTCCGGGTTGACGAACTTGTTCGAGTGCCAGCTCGTGGCCAGCGGGCCGGTCTCCGCCTCGCCGTCGCCGACGATCGCCGCGACGAGCAGGTCCGGGTTGTCGAACGCCGCGCCGTACGCGTGGGACAGCGCGTAGCCGAGCTCGCCGCCCTCGTGGATCGAGCCGGGCGTCTCGGGGGCCACGTGCGACGGGATGCCGCCCGGGAACGAGAACTGCCGGAACAGCCGCCGCAGACCCTCCTCGTCCTCCGTCATGTCGGAGTAGACCTCGGAGTACGTGCCGTCGAGGTACGCGCTCGCGACGAGGCCGGGGCCGCCGTGGCCCGGGCCGATGATGTAGATCGTCGACTGCTGCCGCTCGGCGATCGCCCGGTTCAGGTGCGCGTACAGGAAGTTGAGGCCCGGCGTCGTGCCCCAGTGGCCGAGCAGGCGCGGCTTGACGTGGTCACGGGTCAGCGGCTCGCGCAGCAGAGGGTTGTCCAGCAGGTAGATCTGACCGACCGACAGGTAGTTCGCGGCGCGCCACCACTTGTCGATGCGCTCGAGCGTCTCGGTCTCGACCTCCCCACTTCCGGTGCGCCAGGCGGTGGACGCCGACGTCGTCGTGCTCATGCTTGCTCCCCGTGATCGTCCGAAGGTCCTCCGGCGACAGGGCCGCCGGTGCCGATGCCAGCCTTGCGTGGGACGGGGCCGCGACTCGGGACGTACGTCCCGGTAACCCCCTGCCAGTCACGTCGACGCCCACCAGTCATACAACCGCACTCGCGGCGCGGACGCACTGCTGTGGTCGATGCCACGCCGCCCGTCACCGCCGGTCCACGTGCAGGTCAGTGACCGTTCGCACGCGGTTGCCGGCGCCGCGGGCGACCGAGGTCGACGGTCCGCCGGGTTACCGTGGCGGCGTGACCGAGCCGCGCCCGCAGACGACGCTGCTGCGCGCCGCCGTGCGCCCTCGGATGATCGTGCTGCTGGTCGTGTTCCTGGCGGCCGCGGCGGTGTGCGCCCGGCTCGGGGCGTGGCAGCTCGACCGGGCGCAGGTGCGGGGCGCGAAGGCGGAGGACCGGCACGTCGCCGAGCTCGTCGCCGCACCGCCCGTGCCGCTCGCCGACGTGCTCACGCCGCAGACGTCGTTCCGCGGCGACATGGTCAGCCGCAAGGTGGCGGTGACCGGCACGTACGACGCCGCCGGGCAAGTGCTCGTCGGCGACCGCGCGCACGACGGGGTCACCGGGTACCTCGTCGTGACGCCGCTGCGCGAGCCCGGGGGAGCGGTGCTGCCCGTGGTCCGCGGCTGGGTCGCGACGCCGTCCGACGCCGACGTGCCGCCTGCCGGCGACGTGGCGCTCGTCGGGTACCTGCAGGCGTCCGAGCAGGCCGGCGACGGCGTCCACCTCGGCGACGGGGCATCGTCCGCCGGCCGGGCCGACGCGGTCTCGTCCGCCGAGCTGCTCAACGTGTGGGGCGGCCCCATCTACACCGGGTACCTCGTCGTCGCGTCGTCCGACCCCGCGCAGTCCGGCGCCGTCGTGCTGCTCGACCCGCCGCGCAAGCCCGGCGCCGGGCTCAACCTGCAGAACCTCGCGTACGCGGCGCAGTGGTGGCTGTTCGGCGGGTTCGCGGTGCTGCTCTGGCTGCGGCTGGTGCGCGACGAGGCCGCGGGGGTCCGTCCGGGGCACCCCGGTGCCGAGCCCACGGCGGCCGGGCCGCCGACGCCGCCGCAGGCTCCCGCGTCGGCGTGACGGCCGCGGCGGCTGACCGCGTGATCGTCCGTCGCTGGCTCGCCACGTGGCCTCCCGCGTCGTCGGCCGACTTCGGACGGTAGGCGGCCGCGCTCGCGCACCGGCGCGCGAGCCCTCGGGTCGACGTGCGCGTCGCGTCAGCCGAGCGGTGGCCTGCGGCGCAGCTCCTTGACCGCCCGCCGCTGCTTCTCGCCGGCGGCCCGCCGCTCGCGCGACGCGCGGCTCGGTCGGGTCGCCCGGCGGGGCGGTCGTGGGGGAGTGAGCGCGTCGTCGAGCACGGCGACGACCCGCGCGAGCGCGGCCTCCCGGTTGCGCAGCTGTGAGCGGTGCTCGGACGCGGCGACCGTGAGCACGTCACCCCGCAGCCGGCCCGCGAGCCGCCCCCGGACCCGCTCCTCCTGCTCCGGGACCGCCCACAGCACGGCGGTGAGGTCGACGGAGAGCTCGGCGCGCGAGTCCGCGGTGTTCACCGACTGGCCGCCCGGCCCGCTCGACCGGGAGAAACGCCACGAGAGGGCGTCGTCGGGAAGGACGACACCCCCTCGCAGCGTGATCGGGCCGGTCATGTCACTCGTGCTGCCACGAGTGCCACAAGGCGGCGTAGTCGCCGCCGGCGGCCACGAGCTCGTCGTGCGGGCCGATCTCCGAGATCCGGCCCGAGTCGACGACCGCGACCCGGTCGGCGTCGTGCGCGGTGTGCAGCCGGTGCGCGATCGCGACGACCGTGCGGCCCGCCAGCACGGCCGACAGCGACTTCTCCAGGTGCCGGGCCGCGCGCGGGTCGAGCAGCGACGTCGCCTCGTCCAGCACGAGCGTGTGCGGGTCGAGCAGCACGAGCCGCGCGAGCGCGACCTGCTGGGCCTGCGCGGGTGTCAGCGCGGCGCCGCCGGACCCGACCTCGGTGGCCAGGCCGTCGGGCATCGCGGCGACCCAGTCCCACGCCTCGACGGCCCGCAGCGCGCGCTCCAGGTCGGCGTCGGTCGCGGTGTCGTCGGCGAGCCGCAGGTTGTCCGCGAGCGTCCCGACGAACACGTGGTGCTCCTGCGTGACGAGCGCGACGTGCCCGCGCAGGTCCTCGAGCGGCAGGTCGACGAGCGGCACGCCGCCGACGGTGACCGTCCCGCCGGTCGGCGGGTGGATGCCGGCGAGCATGCGGCCGAGCGTCGACTTGCCCGCACCCGACGGCCCGACGACCGCCAGCCGCTCGCCGTGCCGCAGGTCGAGGTCGATGGAGTGCAGCACGTCGTGCCCCTCGCGATACGCATACCGCAGGCCGCGCGCGCTGATGTCCTCGTCGGCCGGGGTGCCCCCGCGTGTCTCGCGGTCCTGGTCCACGAGCTGCACGCCGACGATGCGCGCGAGCGACGTCGCCGCGACCTGGATCTCGTCGATCCAGAAGATCAGCTCCCAGACGGGGCCGGTCACCTGGTACGTGTACATGACGATCGTCACGACCGCGCCGAGCGAGACGTAGCCGTTCGACGCCAGGTACCCGCCCCACAGCAGCACCGCGACGGGGGCGAGCACGAACGCGAGGTCGATGCCGGGGAACAGGACCGTGCGCAGCCGCAGCGTCTCCTTCTCGGCGAGGAACGCCTCGTGCAGGTCCGCGTTCACGCGGCGCAGCCGGCGCGGGCCGAGCCGCAGCGCGTCGACCGTGCGGGCGCCCTCGACCGACTCCGTGATGGTGCCGTTGAGAGCGGCGTACGACGCCGACTCCCGCTGGTACGCGGGCGTCGCGCGCTTGAGGTACCAGCGGACGACGACGAGCATCCCGGGCACGCCGACGAACATCGCGAGCGCCACGAGCGGGGACATCAGCACGCTCGCGACCACCGTGAGCGTGATCGTGACGACTGCGACGATGACGCGGGGGACACCGAAACGGACGGCGTGCTGCAGCCGGTTGACGTCGTTCGTCGTGCGCGCGACCAGGTCGCCCGTGCCGGCGCGCTCGACGGTGGACAGCGGCAGCGACGTGACGGTCTCGATGAACTCCTCGCGGAGCTGGGCGAACACCATCTCGCCGAACACCATCGACGACTTCTGTGCGAACCGGATGAGCACGGTCTGCGCGAGCACGGCGGCCACGCCGAACGCGATGAGCCGGTCGACGGCCGAGACGGTCGTGCCGTCGTTCACGGCGTCGACGAGCCGTCCGAGCAGCCACGGCCCGGCGAGACCCGCGACCGCGGCGAGCGTGTGCAGCGTCGCGATCCTCGTGAGCGGACGGCGGTGCGTGCGCAGCAGGTGGGCGGCGTACGCCCGCACGGCGGCCGAGTCGGCGATGGGGAGCTTCACGAGCGTCCTCCTCCCTGCGAGACGGTGTCCTGCCCCGAGAGCAGGTCGAGGTCGGCGGCGTCCTCGGCGGCCTCCTCGTCGAGGTGGCGGCCGACGACGCGCCGGTAGGCGTCGGCGGTGAGCGCACCGGCCGCGCCGGAGAGCAGCTCGTCGTGCGTGCCGCGCGCCACGAGCTGCCCGTCCTGCACGAACTGCACCTCGTCGACGTGGTCGAGCACGAGCGGCGACGCGGTGACGACGAGCGTCGACCGTCCGCGTCGGGCGTCCGCGAGCCGCGCCGCGATCCGCGCCTCGGTGTGGGCGTCGACCGCGCTGGTCGGCTCGACGAGCACGAGGATCTCCGGGTCGAGCAGCAGCGCCCGGGCGAGCGCGACGCGCTGCCGCTGGCCGCCGGACAGCGACCGGCCCTTCTCGGGCAGCTCGCCCGCGAGCCCGTCGGGCACGGAGTCGAGCACGTCGTGCGCGTCGGCGAGCGCGACCGCGGCGAGCAGGCGGTCCTCGTCCTGGTCGCCGTGCACGTCGAGCTCCTCGGCGAGCACGCCCGAGAACAGGTGCGGCGTCGCCTCGGCGACCACGATCCGGCGGCGGACGTGGTCCTTGTCGATCTCCGCGAGCAGCACGTCGCCGAGCCGCACCGGCGTGTCCGCCTCGCCCTCGTCGTCGAACCGGCCGAGCCGGGTCGCGATGCGCGCGGACTCGTCCGGGTCGGCGCCGACGAGCGCGACCACGCGCCCGGGCTCGACCGTGACCCCGCTGGTCTCGTCGACGAGCGGCACCGCACCGGCCGGCGCCTCGGCCGTGGCCGGACGCGCACCCGTCGAGGGCACGACCTTGAGGACGTTGATGACCTTGCCGGCGCCGACGTGGGCGCGGGTCGCGGCCTGCAGCATCATCGTCGCGTTCTGCACGGGCCACGCGAGGAACGCGGCGTAGCCGTACGTCGCGACGAGCTGGCCGGGCGTGATCTCGCCCGCGAGCGCCATGTGCGCGCCGAGCCAGATCAGGGCGGCGACGAACAGGCCGGGCAGCAGCACCTGCAGCGCGTCGAGCCACGACTGGGTGGTCGCGACGGCGACGCCTCGCCCGCGCACGACCTGGGACTGCTCGCGGTACCGGGCGTTGAACACGCCCTCGCCGCCGATGCCGCGCAGGATGCGCAGCCCGGAGACGGTGTCGGAGCCGAGCGTGGTCAGGCGCCCCGACGCCTCGCGCTGCGCGACCTGCCGGCGCTGCAGCGGCTTGACGAGCAGGCCGAGCGCGACCGCGACGGTCGGCAGGCCGAGGAGCACGACGAGGCCGAGCGTGACGGACAGCCGCAGCATGACGACGGCGGCGACGCCGTACGCGACGATGCTCCCGATGAACCGGGCGGCAACCGCGTAGACCTCGCCGATGCGCAACGCGTCGTTCGCGACGGCCGAGACGACCTCGCCCGTGGGCAGCTCGGCGGTGATCGCGTGGCCGGACCGCGACACGGTCCGCCCGACGAGCTGGGAGGACGTGAACGCGGCGCGCAGCCAGTTCGCGATGTCGTAGCGGTGGCCGATCGCGGACGCGGTGGCGCTCACCACGCCGAGCACGCCGAGGGCGCCGGCGGCGCGCCACAGGTCGGGGCCGAAGCCGTGCGCGAGCCCGCCGTCGATCGCCCGCCCGGTCAGCGCGGGCAGGGTCGCCTGGCACGCGAACATGACGATGCCCAGCCCGACGGCGACGAGGAGGATGCCCCACTGCCGGCGGGCCAGCCACCACAGGAGCGCGACCGGGCCGGTGAGCGGCGGCGTGCCGGGGTCGTCGAGGGGGAGGGAGCGCACGAGCGTCAACGTTACGGGGCGGTACCGACAGGCCAGCAATCGTTTTCGGGCGCCTCTTGGCACACCGGCCGAAGAGCGGACGCCGTGCCGGAGAGCACCGCTCGCCCGACTACCCTGTGGGGGTGACGCAGACGCCTGAGCACACCGCCGACGCCGCCCCCGCGAACCACCGCCCCGTCCTCGTCGTCGACTTCGGTGCGCAGTACGCGCAGCTGATCGCCCGGCGCGTGCGCGAGGCCAACGTCTACTCCGAGATCGTCCCGCACACGGCGTCCGTCGCCGACCTGCTGGCCAAGGACCCCGCCGCGATCATCCTGTCGGGCGGGCCGTCGTCCGTGTACGCCGCCGGTGCGCCGTTCGTCGACCCGGCGCTGTTCGAGGCCGGCGTGCCGGTGCTCGGCATCTGCTACGGCTTCCAGGCGATGGCGCAGGCGCTCGGCGGCACGGTCGCGCAGACCGGCCAGCGCGAGTACGGCGGCACGTCCGTCGACATCACCGACGCCGGAACCGTGCTGGCGGGCAGCCCCGAGCAGCAGACCGTCTGGATGAGCCACGGCGACGCCGTGCACGCCGCACCCGCCGGGTTCGACGTGCTCGCGACGTCGGCGGGCAGCCCCGTCGCCGCGTTCGAGGACCGCAGCCGCCGCCTGTTCGGCGTGCAGTGGCACCCCGAGGTGAAGCACTCGCCGCTCGGCCAGAAGGCGCTCGAGAACTTCCTCTACGAGGGCGCGGGCCTCGCGCCCGACTGGAACCCCGGCAACGTCGTCGCCGAGCAGGTGGCCCGCATCCGGGCCCAGGTCGGCGACGCGCGCGTGATCTGCGGGCTGTCCGGCGGCGTCGACTCGTCGGTCGCTGCGGCGCTCGTGCAGAAGGCCGTCGGCGACCAGCTGACCTGCGTGTTCGTCGACCACGGTCTGCTGCGGTCGGGCGAGGCCGAGCAGGTCGAGAAGGACTTCGTCGCCGCGACGGGCGTGCAGCTCAAGGTCGTCGACGCGCGCGAGCGGTTCCTGCACGCGCTCGCGGGCCACACGGACCCGGAGACCAAGCGCAAGATCATCGGCCGCGAGTTCATCCGCGTGTTCGAGGACGCGGCGCGCGAGGTCGTGGCGGACGCGGGCGACCACGGCGCCGAGGTCAAGTTCCTCGTGCAGGGCACGCTGTACCCCGACGTCGTCGAGTCGGGCGGCGGCGAGGGCGCGGCGAACATCAAGTCGCACCACAACGTCGGCGGCCTGCCCGACGACCTGCAGTTCGAGCTCGTCGAGCCGCTGCGCACCCTGTTCAAGGACGAGGTGCGGGCCGTCGGCCTCGAGCTCGGCGTGCCCGAGGCGATCGTATGGCGTCAGCCGTTCCCGGGCCCCGGCCTCGGCATCCGGATCATCGGCGAGGTCACGCAGGAGCGGCTCGACGTGCTCCGCGCAGCCGACGTCATCGCGCGCGAGGAGCTGACGAAGGCCGGCCTCGACCGCGACATCTGGCAGTGCCCCGTCGTGCTGCTCGCGGACGTCCGCTCGGTCGGCGTGCAGGGCGACGGCCGCACGTACGGCCACCCGGTCGTGCTGCGACCCGTGTCGTCCGAGGACGCCATGACGGCCGACTGGACCCGGCTGCCGTACGACGTGCTGGCGACGATCTCGACACGCATCACCAACGAGGTGCCCGAGGTCAACCGGGTGGTCCTCGACGTCACGAGCAAGCCGCCGGGCACCATCGAGTGGGAGTGACGGAGCACGGACGCAGCGACGAGAGGACACCAGTGACCGAGACACCCACCAGCGGGCCGGCGGGCGACGTGACCGTCGACCCGTGGGTCCGCCGTGCCCGCGGGGCGCTCACGCGCTACCGGGTCATGGCCTGGATCACCGGCACCATGCTGCTGCTGCTCTGCCTGGAGATCGTGCTCAAGTACGTGCTTCAGGTGAACGGCGTCGACGCCGAGGGCCACGCCAAGCCCGTCATCGGGGCGTGGGTCGCGTTCGCGCACGGGTGGATCTACGTCGTGTACCTCGTCACCGTCGTCGACCTGTGGTCCACGATGCGCTGGCGTCTGGGCCGGCTCGCGTCGCTCGCCGCCGCCGGTGTGGTGCCGGTGATGTCGTTCGTGCTCGAACGCCGGGTCCACCGGCAGACCCTCGCGGCGATCGAGGACGCGGCCGCCCGGTGACGCGCGTCCGGGCCGCCGGGCGACGGACTCACGGTTAGCCTGTCGCGGTGCGGATCGTCCACGTCTCCGACTGCTACGCCCCGAGGACCGGAGGGATCGAGTCCCAGGTGGCGGACCTGGCCGCACGGCAGTCGGCCGCGGGGCACGAGGTGCACGTCCTGACGGCGACGCTCGGGACGGCGGGGGAGCGCGGGGGCGTCGTCGACGTCGAGCACGGCGTGCACGTGCACCGGCTCGGCGCCCGCATCCCGTTCGACCTCCCGGTCAACCCCGTCGGTTCGCGGCTGCTGCGCGACGCCTACGCGTCCCTGGCGCCCGACGTCGTCCACGTGCACGCGGGGCTCGTGTCGCCGTTCGCGTTCGACGGCTCGCGGATCTCGCTCGAGCGCGGGCTGCCCACCGCGATCACGTGGCACTGCATGCTCGACGGCGTGATCCCCGCGCTGCGGACCGCGGTGCACCGCACGCACTGGTCCCACCCCCGGGCGGCCCTCAGCGCGGTGAGCGCCGTCGCCGCCGAACGCGTGCGCCGGGTGTTCGACGCCCCCGTCTCGATCCTGCCGAACGGCCTCGACCTCGACGCCTGGGCACCGTCCGACGACGCGACGGCACCCACGGCCGTCGACGCCGAACGCGGTCCGCTGCGGCTCGTCGCCACCATGCGCCTCGCCCCCCGCAAGCGCGCCGTGCCGCTCGTCGAGCTCGTTGCCGCCGCCCGCGACCGCCTGCCCCCGGGGGCGCTCCGGCTGTCGCTCATCGGCTCCGGCCCCGCCGCGACCCGCGTGCGGGCCACGGTCGCGCGCCACCGCCTGCAGCACGTCGTCGACCTGCGCGGACGCCTCACGCGCGCCGCCGTCCGCGAGGCCTACCGCGAGGCCGACGTGTTCCTCGCCGTCGCCGAGCTCGAGGCGTTCGGCATCGCGGCGCTCGAGGCACGCACCTCCGGCCTCGCGGTCGTCGCCCGCAAGGGCACCGGCGTCGCCGAGTTCGTGCAGGACGGCGTCGACGGGCTCCTCGTCGCCGACGACGCCGAGATGACCGAGGCCGTCGTGCACCTCGCGCGCGACCGGCGCCTTCTCGACGGGATCCTCGCCCACAACCGTGCCGTGCGACCCGCGTTCGGGTGGGCCGACGTGCTCGGCCACGCCGAGGCCGAGTACGCCCGCGCACGCTCGCTCGCCTGACCCGCGACTCGCCCCCACGACTCGCCGCAGCCGCGTTCGTCCCTTTGGTCGTGTGTGTCCCGACCTGCGTCGCTACAGTCGATCTGGCAGGGCGCTTCTCTCGTGAGCTCATCAGGTGACCGGGTCCGGAGCACCGGGCCCCGGCTGTGGGGACAGAAGGGGAACGGGAACATGTCGACAACTGCTGTGGGGGACAAGTCGGGGACCGTCCGGGTCCTCGCGCTGCTGACGATCATCGCCGGTGTCGTGTACATCGTCCTCGGCGCGATCACGTGGGGGGCGGTCTCGAGCAACCTCGCGGCCGAGAAGATCACCGTGTCGGACGACGCGAGCAACTTCCAGGGCCAGCTCGTCGACACCCCCTGGGAGGCGTGGGTCCAGGCCGCCGTCATCAACAAGCACGCGCTCGAGGCCTCGGACGGCAAGACCTACGCCGAGCTGCCGCAGGACGACCCGACCCGCTCGACCGTCATGACCGCGTCGTTCCTGCGCGCGTCGCTGTTCACCTCGGTCGTGGCCTTCGGCGTCGGCCTCCTGGTCGTCGGCACCGGGATCGTGCTGATCCTCATCGGCTGGGCGCTGCACGCGGTCGCCGGCAGGAAGGTGCTCGTCGAGACCACGCCGGGGGTCACGGAGACCGCACCGGCCGCCAACCCGGCGGTCTGACGGCACCGCCCCGGCACGGCCTGAGGCCCGGCCCCCGACGACGGGGATCGGGCCTCACGTGCGCCGCCTTCAGCGCCGGGAGCTGCGCGCCCCCGACACGATCGACCCGACGAGCAGCGCCGTGCCGGCCGCCGCGAGCAGCACGATCACCGACAGCTGCAGATCGATCGAGAAACCTGACGCCCACGCCAGGATGCCCACGCCGATCGTCGCGATGACCAGGCCCCACACGACCGTGCTCACCCGCAGGCGAGGGCGGGGCCTGGCCGGTACGGCCGGGGAGACCGCCGCGGAGGTCGGGTCCGGCTGCGCGGCTGCGTGGTCCGGCAGCGGTGGCGTGAGCAGCGGCGCGCTCGGCGCGGCTGCGGGAGCGGGAGTCGCCGCGGCGACGAGCGGGATCGTCTCGTCGACGGGGAGCTCGTCCGCGCGGTGGTCCGGTGCGTCGTCGGTCGGCACGGGGAAGACGGCCGTGGCGTCCTCCGCGCGCGAGTCGAGCACCAGCGTGGGGTGCTCAGCCGGCTCGACGGCCGTGGCGTCCTCCTCGCGCGAGTCGAGCACGAGCGTGGGGTGCTCGACCGGTTCGACGGCCGTGGCCGCGGCGGTCGCTGCCTCGTCGACCTCGGGCGCGGCCCCTGCCCCGTCCTCGGCCGCGTCCTCGGCGAGGGCCGGTGCCGTGCCGGACGTGCCCTCCTGCGCGTCCGGCACGGCCTCGGAGTCGTCGTCCACCGCCGCCAGGACGGCCGTCGGCCGGTCCTGCGCGTCCGCGGCGTCAGCCTGCTGGTCGTCGACCTGCTCGTCGACCTGCGCGTCGCCCTGCTCGTCGACCTGCTCGTCCACCGGCGGCAGCACGGCGGTCACGTCCTCGTCGGGCCGGGGGTCCGGGCCGTCGTCCGGCCGGGTGTCCTGCGTGCTCATCGGTTCTCCTCCGTGATCCGGACGTCGCCGGCGCCGACACCGACGTGCAGGTGCAGCTGCGGCGTGCCCGTGTCGGCCTGGTCGTTCGAGTAGGTGAGGGTGCCCATGCCGACCCCGTCGTTCTTGGTCTGCTCCCCGTCGACGTCCCACGTGACGCTCCCGGCGCCGAGCCGGACGTCCGCGACCACCCCGGCGTCGTCCGGGACGACGATCGTGAGGTCGCCCGCGCCGAGAGAGACGGGCACGTCGAGAGTCTCGTTGGTGAGCGTGACCTGCGTGAGGTCGACCGTCACGTCGCCGAAGCCGAGGTTGTAGCCGCGCGCGGCGGTGACCCGGTCGGGGACCTGCACGGCCGCGGCGCTGAACGTGCGGTGCGCGCCGTCGGTCCACCACCACTCGCCGACGCCGGAGCTGGCGCCCACGGGTCCGGCGACGAGGATCGCGACGATCGCGAGGAACCCGAGCGTGCCGCTCGTGCGGCCCCGCAGACCGGAGACGATGATGCCGAGGCCGGCGAGCACGATCGCGACGCCCAGCGCTGTCAGCAGCACGGGACCGTCGAAGTCGCCGCTGCGCTCCGCGAGGAGCAGCACCGCGAGGCTGAGCAGGCTCAGGGCGACGACGATGCCGACCATCGCGACGCCGGGGCCCGAGCGCGGGGGCTTGGGGGGCTTCGGGGCCTTGACCGGGGCGGGCGGGGGAGTCGGGCGGACGGCGGTGGCGGGTCCGTACGGCGGCGGCGGGTTGCCGGGACCGGCAGGGGCGGTGGGGCCGTAGCCGCCGAGGGGCGCGGTCGGGCCGTAGCCGCCGACGGGGGCGGTCGGGCCGTAGCCGCCGACGGGCGTACCGGTCGGGTACGTGGTCGTCTGCTGGCGCCGGTCGCGGTGGTGGGTCGGGGCGGTCGTCGACGCGGAGGGCGCGGCGGGACCTGCGGGGGCCGTGACCGGGGCGGTCGGGTACGCCGACGCGGGGTAGGCCGACGGCGGGTACGTCGGGCGTGCGGGGGCTCCCGTCGCAGGGGCCGGTGCCGAAGCAGCCGCACCGTACGGGGGGTACCCGGCGGCGCGCGGCGGCACGGGCTGACGGCGGTTGAGCGCGACGACGACGAGCGCGATGCCGCCGACCACGAACGCGAGCCACAGCATGGCCTGGACCCATCCCGGCGGGCCGTTCCAGAACCAGAACCAGTGGTCGCCACGACCGAACCCGACGAGCACGAACGCGAGCGCCCCGAGCAGGGCCACGTCGAACCGCCCCGCGATCATCTCCTCGAGGTGGATGCGACCGTCGCGCTGCTCCGGCAGGAGCGCCCACGCGACGCCGTACACGATGAGGCCGAGGCCGCCGAGCAGCACGGTCACGGCGAACAGGCCGCGCACGAGCAGCGGGTCGAGCCCGAACCGCCGGGCGACGCCGTCGGACACGCCCGCGATCCAGCGGTCGTCGCCGCGGAACAGCCCGGTGCGGCGGATGCCCGCGAAGAAGCTGTTCTCGCCCGGCGGGCGTGTCGGGCCCGTCGCCGGGTAGGGGCCGTACGGCGCGTAGCCGCCCGCAGGCCCGGGGGCGGGGCCGGTGCTCCCGGCCGGAGGCGCCGTCGGTCCGGCGCCGGGTCCGGCGCTGAAGCCGGCGGGTTCCTCGGCAGAGGGGTTCGTGTCCATGACTCGATCGTGCCGCCCGGCCCGCGCGGACGGCATCGGGTGCCACCCTGAACCGACCCTGAACGTGGGGCCGGGCGCCCCTGAAGTCGGCCCGGATGGGGCCCTGAGGGACCCCGGGCGTGTGACGATCGGTCCGTGCACCCGTCATGGACCCCGCCCGCCGCCACGGCGCCGACGACCCGGCTGCCGCTGCGGCGCCCGGAGCACGGCCGCTGGTTCGGCGGCGTCGCCGTGGGCCTCGCCGCGCACCTGCACGCGCCCGTGGGGCTCGTGCGGCTCGCGTTCGTCCTGCTGGCACCGCTGGCCGGCGCAGGGGTGTTCCTCTACATCTTCTGGTGGCTCACGGTCCCGGCGGGCGACCCGGCGGATGCCGCGCGCGAGGCCCGACCGAGTGCGGTCTCGCGGCTCGCGACCCGGCAGGGGCTGATCCAGCCGGGCCGACGGCTGCCGCTCACGGACATCGCGGTGGGCGTCGTGCTCGTGGTGGGCGCCGCGCTGCTGATCGCGATGCGCTCAGGCGCGGACCTCAACCTGCAGTGGCTGCTGCCGGTGCTCGTCGTGCTCGCAGGCGTGGGTCTGGCGTGGAGCAATCTCGACGCGGTGCAGCGGGGCCGACTGCGGGAGCGGGCGGGAGGCCGCACCCCCGTGAGCGTGCTGCGACTGGTCGGTGGTCTGGTGCTCGCCGGTGCCGGTGTGCTGCTGGTCATCGGCCAGGGCACGGGCCGGGGCGTCGAGGCGGGGGTCCTCGTGCAGGCGGTGGTCGCGGCGGTCGCCGTGATCGTCGGCGCGGGCCTGGTGCTCGCGCCGTGGTGGCTGCGGCTGGTCCGCGAGCTGGGCGACGAACGTGCCGCACGCGCGCGCGAGTCGGAGCGCGCCGACATCGCCGCCCACCTGCACGACTCGGTGCTGCAGACTCTCGCCCTGATCCGCGCCCGCTCGGACGACCCGGCCGAGGTCGCCCGCATGGCCCGCGCGCAGGAGCGCGAGCTGCGCGAGTGGATGTACGACGAGCGACCCGCCCCTGGTACATCTCTCGCGGCGGCCGTGCGCGGGGTCGTCGCGGAGGTCGAGGACTCCCGCTCCGGGCCGTCCGGCGACCCCGTCGCGATCGAGGCCGTGCTGGTGGGCGACCGGGTGCCCGACGCGGACACCGAGGCGCTCATCCAGGCCACCCGCGAGGCTCTCGTCAACGCAGTGGTGCACGGCCGCCCGCCCGTGTCGCTCTATCTCGAGGTGGGCACGGCCGAGGTCGAGGTGTTCGTGCGCGACCACGGCGACGGGTTCGACGTCGAGGCCATCGGGCCCGACCGGTTCGGCGTCCGCGAGTCGATCATGGGCCGCGTCCGCCGGCGCGGGGGGACCGCGACCGTGACGTGCCGGCCGGGGCGGGGCACCGAGGTGCACCTCCGGGTGCCGGTACGGTCGACGACGGCGGCGGCCGACCCGCTCCTGGCACCGGCGGCAGGACCGGCTGCGGGGCCGGCTCCAGCACCGGCTGCCGTGCCGGCTCCAGCACCGGCCCCAGCGCCGGCCGCGGGGCCGGTCGCGGCCGGGGTGCCGGTCGGCGGGCTCGACCCGCAGGTGCCACCGCCGGTGGCCCCGGTGGACGACGAAGGAGGCGCACGATGAGCGGCGAGGTCCCGACGGTCCCGGGGGTGCCGGTCGACACGCCGGTCGACGTGGTGCTGGTCGACGACCACCACCTGTTCCGCACGGGGGTGCTCGCGTCGCTCGACGCGCGCGTCCGGGTGGTCGGCGAGGCGGACACGGTCGACTCGGCGATCTCGGTGGTGCACCAACTGCAGCCGCCCGTGGTGCTGCTCGACGTGCACCTGCCCGGCGGCGACGGCGGCGGGGGCGCCGAGGTCATCAAGGCGTGCGCGGACGTCGCGTCGCACACCCGGTTCCTCGCGTTGTCCGTGTCGGACTCGGCGGAGGACGTCGTGGCCGTCATCCGGGCGGGTGCGCGTGGCTACGTGACGAAGGCGATCGACGGCACGGCGCTGTCGGACGCGGTGCTGCGGGTCGCGGGCGGTGACGCGGTGTTCTCGCCGCGGCTCGCGGGGTTCGTGCTCGACGCGTTCGGCGCGGCGGCCGGCGACGTGGCGACCGGCGACGACGAGCTGGACCGGCTCTCCGCGCGCGAGCGCGAGGTGATGCGCCTGATCGCGCGCGGCTACTCGTACCGGGAGGTCGCCTCGGAGCTGTTCATCTCGATAAAGACGGTCGAGACCCACGTGTCGGCGGTGCTGCGCAAGCTGCAGCTGTCGAGCCGGCACGAGCTGACGCGCTGGGCGGCGGCGCGGCGGCTGCTCTGATCGAGAAGCGTTTATCTGACGCCGTGTCAGATCGAGTACCCTGACCCGCATGGACTTCCTCTACCACCTCCTTGTCGTCCTCCACCTGATCGGCTGGGCGATCGTGCTCGGCGGCACGCTCGTCAGCCTGCGCGAGCCGAAGATCGCCACGGGCGTGCTGCACGGCATCCTCACCGCGCTCGTGACCGGCATCCTGATGGTCGGGATCGCCTCGGCGAGCGACGAGATCCACGACCCGAACAACACGAAGATCGCGGTCAAGCTCGTCATCGCGCTCGTGGTCACGGGCCTCGTGGTCTACGGCACGCGTCGCCCGGAGAAGGTCACGCGCGGGCTGCTCGGCGCGATCGCGGGCCTCACGGTCGTCAACGTCGCGATCGCGGTGCTCTGGCGCTGATCCCCGCTGGCGGACGCCGGCTCTCCCGCTAGGGTCGGCGTCCGTGAGCCCGCTCGGAGAGGTCCTCGTCGGCCTCGTCATCGTGGTCGGCCTGGTCGGCGTCGTCGTCCAGGTGCTGCCCGGCGCCCTGCTCGTGCTCGGCGCCGTCGTCGTGTGGGGCGTCATGACGGGTGGTGCCGCGGGCTGGACGGTCGCGGTCGTCGCACTCCTGGTCACGGCGGCCGCGGAGGTCAGCAAGTACTTCCTCGCCGGCCGCCACCTCAAGCGCGCCGGGGTACCGCCGTCCACGCTGATCTGGGGCGGGGTCCTCGGCATCGTCGGGTTCTTCGTCATCCCCGTGGTGGGACTGCCCGTGGGCTTCCTGCTCGGCACGTTCCTCGCCGAGCTGGTGCGGCTGCGGGACGGCGCGACGGCCTGGCGCGCGACGGTCGCGGCGCTGCAGGCCACGGGCCTGACGATCCTGGTCGAGCTCGCCGGTGCGCTCCTCAGCACCGCGGTGTGGGTCGTGGGGCTGCTCGTCACGTGACCGGCGCGGACCGTCCACGACCGCGTCGTCGCACCGGGATGTCGGACGCGACGCCTACTCTGGTGGTGCCATGACGTCGCTCTTCGAGAACCTCGCCCTGCCGCTGCCCGGCCTCGCTCAGGCAGGCGCTCCCGCCGCCGGTCCCGCCGCGCCGGCCGCCCGCCCCGGCAAGCACACCGGCGAGCCCTCCGGCCTGCCCACTGTCGTCGCGCCTCGCCCCCAGGACGAGCAGGGTCACGACGACGAGGAGCGTCTCGCCCGTCGCCAGGCTGCCGCCGACGCGCTGCTCGTCGGGCTCAACCCGCAGCAGCGCGACGCGGTCGTGCACCACGGCGGCCCGTTGCTCATCGTCGCGGGCGCCGGCTCGGGCAAGACGCGCGTGCTCGCGCACCGCATCGCGCACCTGCTGGCCACCCGTCGGGCGCGGCCCGGCGAGGTGCTGGCCATCACGTTCACCAACAAGGCCGCCGCCGAGATGCGCGAACGCGTCGAGGGGCTCGTCGGCCCGTCCGCGCGGCACATGTGGGTGTCCACGTTCCACTCGGCGTGCGTGCGGATCCTGCGGCGCGAGGCCGCGACGCTGGGCCTGCGGTCGAGCTTCTCGATCTACGACGCCGCCGACTCGCAGCGGCTGCTCACGCTCGTCGCACGCGAGCTGGACCTGGACCCCAAGCGCTACCCGGCGAAGGCGCTCGCGAACAAGATCTCCGCGCTCAAGGACGAGCTCGTGGACCCCGAGCAGTTCGCGGCGACGTCGGGCGGGGGAGCGACCAACGACTTCGACGCCGCGCTGGCGCAGGTCTACACGCGCTACCAGGCGCGGCTGCGGCAGGCGCACGCTCTCGACTTCGACGACCTCATCATGACGACGGTGCAGCTGCTGCAGGCGTTCCCCGCGGTCGCGGAGCACTACCGGCGCCGGTTCCGGCACGTGCTCGTCGACGAGTACCAGGACACCAACCACGCGCAGTACGTGCTGGTCCGCGAGCTGGTGGGCGTGACGGCCGCAGGCGCCTCGGCGGACGAGGACGACGTGCCGCGCGGCGAGCTCACGGTCGTCGGCGACGCCGACCAGTCGATCTACGCGTTCCGCGGCGCCTCGATCCGCAACATCCTGGAGTTCGAGGCCGACTACCCGGACGCGCGCACGATCCTGCTCGAGCAGAACTACCGCTCCACGCAGACGATCCTGTCCGCCGCGAACGCCGTGATCAGCCGCAACCCGGGCCGCAAGCCCAAGCGGCTGTGGACCGACTCGGGCCAGGGTGCGCAGATCGTCGCGTACGTCGCGGACACCGAGCACGAGGAGGCCCGGTTCGTCGCGCAGGAGATCGACCGGCTCGGCGACTCCGACGGCGTCCGCCCGGGCGACGTGGCGATCTTCTACCGCGCGAACGCCCAGTCCCGGGCGCTCGAGGAGGTGCTGATCCGTGTCGGCCTGCCGTACAAGGTGGTCGGCGGCACGCGGTTCTACGAGCGCCGCGAGATCAAGGACGCCGTCGCGTACCTGCGGGCCATCGCGAACCCGGACGACGACGTCAACGTGCGCCGCATTCTCAACGTGCCCAAGCGGGGGCTGGGGGACCGGTCCGAGGCGATGGTGTCGAGCTTCGCCGAGCGCGAGCGGATCTCGTTCGGTGCCGCGCTCGACCGGCTCGACGAGGTGCCCGGACTGGGCACCCGCGCCGTCACGGGACTGCAGGCGTTCGCCGACATGATGACCGACCTGCGCGTGCTCGCCTCGACGGCCGGCCCGGCCGAGGTGCTCGGCGCAGTGCTCGACCGGTCGGGCTACCTCGCGGAGCTGCGCGCGAGCGAGGACCCGCAGGACGCGTCGCGCGTCGAGAACCTCGCCGAGCTGCACGCCGTCGCGTCGGAGTTCGAGCAGAGCGAGCCCGACGGCGACCTGGCCGACTTCCTCGAGCGCGTGTCGCTCGTCGCGGACTCCGACCAGATCCCGACGCCCGACGGCGGCGACGACGAGGACGGCGCCGGGAAGCCTGCCGACCAGGGCGTGATCACGCTCATGACGCTGCACACCGCCAAGGGCCTCGAGTTCCCCGTCGTGTTCCTCACGGGCATGGAGGACGGGACGTTCCCGCACATGCGGTCGCTCACCGACACCGACCAGCTCGCCGAGGAGCGGCGGCTCGCCTACGTCGGGCTCACGCGCGCCCGGGAGCGGTTGTACATCTCGCGGGCGGCCGTGCGTACGGCATGGGGCGTGCCCAACGAGTTCCCGCCCAGCCGGTTCCTCGACGACCTGCCCGACGAGCTCATCGACTGGCGGCGACGCGAGTCGTCGACGTCGCAGCTGCGCGGCGGCTGGGGCTCCGGCTTCGGCTCGGGCGGCAACCGGTCGGGTTCGTCCGGGTCGGGTGGCTACGGTTCGCGGGGCTCTGGGTCCGGCGGGTACGGGTCCGGCGGCTACGGGTCTGGCGGGTACGCGTCGGGCAGCCGGTCGGAGCGCGAGTCCCGGCCCTCGCTGCCGTCGACCGGCGCGAAGTTCGGGTCCGCGACGCCGCGGTCGGACGCCGCGATCCCGAACCTGGCGATCGGCGACCGCGTCACGCACGACTCGTACGGGCTCGGCACGGTCGTCGCCCTCGAGGGCGCAGGGCCGAACGCGGTGGTCAAGGTCGACTTCGGGTCCGAAGGGACCAAGCGGCTGCTCCTGCGGTACTCGCCCGTCGTCAAGCTGTAGGCGGCCGGCCCGAACGTCAGGGCCCGCACGAGGCTCGGGCGCGCGGCGGTCATGGCACCTCCTCGGCGCGGTGGTCGGTCGCCGGCCCATCGGTCGCCGGCCCGTCGGTCGCCGGCCCGCCGGTCGCCGGCCCCTCGGAGGGTGTCCCGCGGGAGCCGTACGTCAGGCGACGGGAGCGTCGGCCCAGGCGGCCATGACCGCGCGCTCGAGCTCGTCGCGCACGCCGTGGCCGGCCGTCGCGAGGGCCTGCTGGCCGGGCGTGCCGTCGAGCCGGGCGATGCCGAGCAGCAGGTGGCCGGTGTCGATGCGGTTCATCGAGAACCGGATCGCCTCGCGCAGCGCCACCTGGAGGGCCTTCTTGGCGTCCTTCTCGAACGGCAGGTGCTTGCGCCCACGGGTCTCGAGCGGCTCGTCGAGCGCACCAGGCCCGAAGGTCGCCTCGACCTGCGTGCGCACCGACTCCAGGTCGATCCCCACGCCCGCGAGGGCGTCGGCGTCGATCGCCCCGTGCGGCAGCGCGCGGACCGTGCCGGCGAGCGTGTCGTGGTCGAGCCCGAGCGAGGCGAGC
Source organism: Cellulomonas sp. (assembly GCF_017744555.1). Taxonomy (GTDB): domain Bacteria; phylum Actinomycetota; class Actinomycetes; order Actinomycetales; family Cellulomonadaceae; genus Cellulomonas. The sequence continues at coordinate 95,029 of NZ_JAGIBD010000007.1, forward strand.
GCGCGGGCGGCGACGGAGGCCGGGTCGGACACGGCGCCGAGCAGCAGGTGCGCGGAGTCGATCCGGTCGGCGCCGAGCCGTCGGGCCTCGTCCTGCGCCTGCACGACCGAGCCGCGGGCGTCCTTGGTGAACCTCTCGAACATCAGCGGAACCTCTTTCCGAACTTCTTGTGGACGGCCTGGCGGCTCACGCCCAGCACGGTGGCGATCTGCTCCCACGACCACCCGAGGCTGCGGGCACGCTCGACGTGCAGCGCCTCGAGGCGGTCGGCGAGCACGCGCAGGGAGTGCACGGCGAGCAGCCCTTCGCGGGGGTCGTCGCCGGCTGCGGCGGTCATGAGGTCGTCGGACATGACGTCAACATAGGTTGACGTCAGGAGGGCTGTCAACCTTTGTTGACGGGCGGCCGCGCGTGAGCGTCAGCGTCGCAGCAGCACCGGCCGCCCGACGTCGGTGTTGTCCACCACCACGTCGGCCCGTCCGGCAGGGTCCCGCTCCGCGAGGTAGAGCCGCTGGCCCTCGACGTACCGGCGGTTCGCGGGGTCCGCCGGGTCAGCCGGGCAGCCGTCGCGCACCGCCATCCGCCGGAACGTCTCGTCGAACCCCACCTGCAGGAACACGGTGAGGTCCCACCACGCGTCGAGCTCGGCCCGCTGCAGGAAGATGCCGTCGACCACGAGCACGGTGTCGTCCGCCGCGTGCTCGTGTGCGAGGTCCAGGGTGGCGTCGGTCGCGACGTCGCGGACCGCGCGGCGGAACCGCCGGGTCCCGGCGGGGGCCAACGGGTCGAGGAGCTCGGTGCGCAGCGCGTCGTAGTCGTAGGAGTCCGACCAGAACCCCTCGGGCGAGGACCGGCCGCGCCGGTACCGCACGTCGCGCGGCCGGTGGAACCCGTCGACGGACGCTGCCACCACGGTGCGCCCGGCCGCTCGCAGCGCGGCGACGAGCTCCGCCGCGAACACCGACTTGCCCGACCCGTCGACCCCGTCCACCGCGACCATCACAGGTCGGCCGAGGGGACGGGGGTCGGGCACCCGCGCGGCGACGGCCGCGAGCACGGCGGACCGCTGTGGCGTGCGGGCGAGGAGCGGGACCGAGACGGGCGTCGGCACGGCCACGGGGCATCGCTCCTCGTCGGATCGGGTGCCTGGACGCTAGCGCTCGCAGGGTGCCCGGGGGTCGCGTACGCCACATCTCTCGATGTGAAGATATCTTCGCCCGGCGGCTACCATCGATCGGGGCGAAGCGGCCGGACCGAGGGCGCGGATCGCCGGTCAACGAGAGGAAACCGGACCAGGTGGACCTGTTCGAGTACCAGGCACGTGACATGTTCGAGAAGCACGGCGTGCCCGTGCTCGGCGGCGTCGTCGCCACCACCCCCGAGGAGGCTCGCGCGGGCGCCGAGCAGCTCCTGGGCGGGCAGGACGGCGTGGTCGTCGTGAAGGCGCAGGTCAAGACAGGCGGCCGCGGCAAGGCCGGCGGCGTCAAGCTCGCCCGGTCCGCGGACGAGGCGGCCGAGAAGGCCGGCGAGATCCTCGGCATGGACATCAAGGGCCACACCGTGCACCGCGTGATGATCGCCGCGGGCGCGAAGATCGCGCAGGAGTTCTACTTCTCCGTGCTGCTCGACCGGGCCGAGCGTCGCTATCTCGCCATGGCGTCCGTCGAGGGCGGCATGGAGATCGAGCAGCTCGCCGTCGAGCGTCCCGAGGCGCTCGCCCGCGTCGCCGTCGACCCGCGCACCGGCATCGACCAGGCGAAGGCCGACGAGATCGTCGCCGCCGCCGGGTTCCCCGAGAAGACGTCGCCCGAGATCGCGGCCAAGGTCGCCGCCGTGCTGCAGAAGCTGTGGGCCGTGTACGACCAGGAGGACGCCACGCTCGTCGAGGTGAACCCGCTCGTCCTCACGGAGGACGGCGAGATCGTGGCGCTCGACGGCAAGGTCACGCTCGACGCCAACGCCGACTTCCGCCACCCGGACCACGCCGAGCTCGAGGACGCCGCCGCGGCCGACCCGCTCGAGGCTGCCGCCAAGGAGAAGGACCTCAACTACGTCAAGCTCGACGGCGAGGTCGGCATCATCGGCAACGGCGCGGGGCTCGTGATGAGCACGCTCGACGTCGTGGCCTACGCCGGCGAGAAGCACGGCGGCGTCAAGCCTGCCAACTTCCTCGACATCGGCGGCGGCGCGAGCGCCGAGATCATGGCGGCCGGACTGCACATCATCCTCACGGACCCGCAGGTCAAGTCCGTGTTCGTCAACGTGTTCGGCGGCATCACGGCGTGCGACGCGGTCGCGAACGGCATCGTGCACGCGCTCGAGATCCTCGGCGACGAGGAGAACAAGCCGCTCGTCGTCCGCCTGGACGGCAACAACGTCGAGGAGGGTCGCCGCATCCTCACGGAGGCCGGGCACCCGCTCGTCGTGCTCGCCGACACCATGGACGGCGGCGCCGACAAGGCTGCCGAGCTGGCCAACGCCTGAGACCCCCAGACGACGCAGAGAGAAGCAGACACCACCATGGCGATCTTCCTGACCGAGGCATCCAAGGTCATCGTCCAGGGCATGACGGGCTCCGAGGGCACCAAGCACACGACCCGCATGCTGGCCTCCGGCACGAACGTGGTCGGCGGCGTGAACCCGCGCAAGGCCGGCACCACGCAGTCCTTCGGCGACGTCGACGTCCCCGTCTTCGGCTCCGTCGCGGAGGCCGTCGACAAGACGGGTGCCGACGTGTCCGTCATCTTCGTGCCGCCGGCGCACACCAAGGGCGCCGTGATCGAGGCGATCGACGCGGGCGTGCCGCTCGTCGTCATCATCACCGAGGGCGTCCCGGTGGACGACACGGCCGAGTTCTTCGCGCACGCGCAGGACAAGGGCGTGCAGCTCGTCGGCCCCAACTGCCCCGGCCTCATCAGCCCCGGCAAGTCGAACGTCGGCATCATCCCGGCGGACATCACGGGCCCCGGCCGCGTCGGCCTCGTCTCGAAGTCGGGCACGCTGACCTACCAGATGATGTACGAGCTGCGGGACTTCGGGTTCTCGACGGCCATCGGCATCGGCGGCGACCCGATCATCGGCACCACGCACATCGACGCCCTCAAGGCGTTCGAGGCGGACCCCGACACCGAGGTCATCGTGATGATCGGCGAGATCGGCGGCGACGCCGAGGAGCGGGCCGCGGCGTTCATCGCCGAGCACGTGACCAAGCCGGTCGTCGGCTACGTCGCGGGCTTCACGGCCCCCGAGGGCAAGACGATGGGCCACGCCGGCGCCATCGTGTCGGGCTCGTCGGGCACCGCCCAGGCGAAGAAGGAGGCCCTCGAGGCCGCCGGCGTCAAGGTCGGCAAGACGCCGTCCGAGACGGCGCAGCTCGCCCGCGCACTGCTCTCCTGAGCTCCACCCGTCCGCTCGGGACGGGCTCCGACGACCCGGTGAGGCCCTGCGCCCACCGGGTCGTCGGCGTCCGGGGCCCGACGCGCCGACCGTGGTCCGGTCCCGGGCGGCCGGGCCCGGGGAGGATGACCCGGTGAGTGGTACTGGCCCCCGGACGGGGGGAACCCCGGTCGCGCAGCGTCCCCGTCGGCGGGTGCTGTCCGACGAGGTGCCGACGCGCCCCCAGTTCTTCGCGAGCGCGCTGGACGGCGCCCCCCGCTGGGCCACGGGCGCGCTCGCCGCCGTGCAGGCGGCCCTGCTGTCGCTGCTCGCGATCGTGCTGCCCGCGATCGCCGCGTTCGTCGCGACGTCGGCGGACCCCACGAACGAGGGCGTGAGCTGGTGGCGTGCGGTGGTCGTGGGTGCGTCCGTCTGGCTCCTCGGCCACGGCATGCCGACCGAGGTCGGCGGTGTCGCGGTCACGCTGGTCCCGCTCGGGATCGGCCTGCTCGCAGTCTTCACGTGCTACGCGTCGGCGCGCCGGTCCGGCACGGCAACGCGTACGGGGTTCGCCGCCGGGGTGGCCGCGTACGTCGCGTTCGTCGTCCTGGTCGCGCTGCTGGTCGGCGCCGGGCCGCTCGCGTGCCTGCGCGCGGCCGCGGGTGCGGCGGTCGTGGCGGGCGGGGGGCTCGGGCTCGGCCTGCTCCGCCGCCCGGAGGCTCCGTCGTGGCGTCGCCTGACCCGTCCCGCGTGGACCCGCGTGGCGGCGCCGGTGCGGGTCGGTGCGGCGGCAGGGCTGCTGGCGGTCGCGATGCTCGTGCTCGTCTCGGCGCTCCTGACCGCGCTGTGGGTGGTGGCCGGCCGCGCGACGATCGGTGACGTGGTCCGCGGGCTGGGGCTGGACGCGGTCGGCGGGATCGTCCTGGCGGTCGCCGAGCTCGCGTTCGTGCCGAACCTGGTCGTGTGGGCGCTGGCCTGGCTCGCGGGTCCGGGCTTCGGGGTCGGGACCGGGACGCAGTTCGCGCCCGACGGGGTCGTCGCCGCCCCGCTGCCGGCCGTGCCCATGCTCGGTGCGCTGCCGACGCCCGACGCGGTGGGGCCCGCGACGTGGGGTGCCCCGGCCGTGCTCGTCCTCGTCGGCGTGCTGGCCGGCTGGTACGTGCACCGCCGGACCACGGGCGGCCCCTGGTGGTCGTCAGCCGCCTCGGTGGGTGTGCTCGGTGGCGTCGTCGCCGTGGCGTGCGCGGTCGTGGTCACGCTCGCGAGCGGGGCGGCCGGGCCGGGGCGGCTGGAGCACGTGGGCGCGCAGGGGTGGCTGGTGGGGCTCGCGGCCGCCGCGGGCGTGCTGGTGGGTGCCGCGCTGGCGGCGCTGCCGACGGACCGGGCGGTCCGACGCCGGCTGACGGCGGGGCTGCGGTCTGCGTCGGGCCGCGCCGGTGCGTCCGACGGCCCGGCGACGGGCCAGGATCACGCCCGACCGGGTCAGGGGCGGGACCGCTCCTCGAGCGACACCCGCCAGTCCTCGATGTCCTGACGGTACTGGGCCTCGCACTGCGACTTCGCCGTGACCGTGAGCGCCCCGGCGAGGCACGCCTGATGGTCGCGCTGCGGCCCCCAGAGCACGAGCATGCTGGCCGACACGAGCGACAGCATGCCCGACACCAGCAGCAGCACCCCGAGCACCGCGGGGACGCCGCCCCGGACGCGGCCGCGGAGCGCGACGGCGAGGCCGCGGATCGCGGTCACGGCGGCGGCGAGCCCGAACCCGAGCGACGCGGCCTGCCACGGCACGGGGAACGACAGGACGAGGACGGACGCGAGCACGAGCAGCCCGGTGGTCCGCGCGAGGCTGATGCTCCGCGTCGCGGCCTTGGCGTCCGTGGGCGCGACCTCGGTCGGTCGGTCGTCACGCGGTGCGCCGGGGCCGCCACCGGGACGCGCGTCGTGCGGGTACCGGTGGGCCGGAGGCGGAGTCGGCGGGCCGGCGGGTGGCACGCCCGACGGTGCGTCCGACGGGGCGTCCGGCGTGCGCGGACGGTCCTCCGGCGGGGCGTACGGGTTGCTCACCCCGGCATTCTCGCCCACCGGGCTGTGGTCCTGGTCATCGCGCGTCCACCTGGTGGTCGTCGGACGTCCCGGCTCGGCCCGTGCCGCCGCCGGGGTAGGGTCGCCCGCGTGAACGCGCAGCACCCCGAGCCGCCCCGTCCACCCGAGCCGTCCACGCGGACCGCCGGGCGGCTCGTGGTCCTCGTGTCCGGCACCGGCTCGAACCTCGCGGCGCTCCTGGCGGCGCACGACGACCCGGCGTTCGGCGGGCGTGTCGTCGGGGTGGTCTCCGACCGGTCCGGGATCGCCGCGCTCGACATCGCCCGTGACGCGGGTGTCCCCACGGCCGTGGTGGCGCTCCCGGACTTCGACGACCGGGCCGCGTGGGACGCGGCGCTCACCGAGACCGTCGCCGTCTTCTCGCCCGACCTCGTGGTGCTCGCCGGTTTCATGAAGCTGGTCGGCTCGTCCTTCCTCGGGCGGTTCGGCGGCCGCATCGTCAACACGCACCCGGCGCTGCTGCCGTCGTTCCCCGGTGCGCACGGCGTCCGTGACGCGCTCGCGTACGGCGTCAAGGTGAGCGGCTGCAGCGTGATCGTGGTCGACGAGGGCGTGGACGCGGGCCCGATCCTGGCGCAGGAGGCCGTGCCGGTGCTCGACGGCGACGACGAGGGCGCGCTGCACGAGCGGATCAAGGTCGTCGAACGGGCGCTGCTCGTGGACGTCGTGGGCCGCATCGTCCGGGAGGGCCTGGTGGTCGAGGGACGCTCGGCGCGGATCGGCGCGTAGCCGCTCCCGAGGCGGCCGGCTCGCCGGTTACACTCGTGCACGGTCGTGACTGGCGCAGGTGGGGAGAACCACCGGGGAGCGGCCGAAGTCCCCTGCAGAGCACCGCCCGCCTGGGTGCCTGGGTCCCACCGCAGCCCGCGTCGACCCAGGAGTGAGCGAATGTCCGCCTCCGTGCCCGTGCCCAGCGCCCCCGCCGACGAGACCGCCCGACGCACCATCCGTCGAGCGCTCGTGAGCGTGTACGACAAGACCGGCCTCGTCGAGCTCGCGACGACCCTGCACGCCGCGGGCGTCGAGCTCGTGTCGACCGGCTCGACGGCCGCGACGATCGCTGCCGCGGGCGTCCCCGTGACCCCGGTCGAGGAGCTCACGGGCTTCCCCGAGTGCCTCGACGGCCGCGTCAAGACGCTGCACCCGCGCGTGCACGCGGGCGTCCTGGCCGACACCCGCCGCCCCGACCACCTGGCCCAGCTCGACGAGCTCGGCATCGCGCCGTTCGAGCTCGTGGTCGTCAACCTGTACCCGTTCACCGCGACGGTCGCGAGCGGCGCCGGCCCGGACGAGTGCGTCGAGCAGATCGACATCGGCGGACCGTCGATGGTGCGCGCCGGGGCGAAGAACCACCCGAGCGTGGCCGTCGTCGTCGACCCCGCGCGGTACGCCGACGTGGCCGCCGCGGTGGCCGAGGGCGGCTTCACGCTGGCCCAGCGCCGGTCGCTCGCCGCGCAGGCGTTCGCCCACACGGCCGCGTACGACGTCGCGGTCGCGTCGTGGTTCGCCGGCGACTACGCGCCCGACGAGGACGCGGCCTTCCCGGCGTTCGCCGGTGCCACGTGGACGCGCGCGGACGTGCTGCGGTACGGCGAGAACCCGCACCAGGCGGCCGCCCTGTACCTCACGCCGGACGGCGCCGCGGGCCGCGGCCTGGCCGGTGCCGAGCAGCTGCACGGCAAGCAGATGAGCTACAACAACTACGTCGACGCGGACGCCGCCTGGCGGGCGGCGCACGACCACGACGCCCCCGCGGTCGCGATCATCAAGCACGCGAACCCGTGCGGGATCGCGGTCGGCGCCGACGTCGCGGACGCGCACGCCAAGGCGCACGCGTGCGACCCGGTGTCGGCGTTCGGCGGTGTCATCGCGACCAACCGCACGCTCACCGCGGCGGCCGCCGAGCAGATCGCGCCGGTGTTCACCGAGGTCGTGGTCGCGCCCGACTTCGAGCCCGAGGCCGTCGAGGTGCTGAGCCGCAAGAAGAACGTGCGCCTGCTGCGCGTGACGGGCCTCGAGGGCGGTGCCCGCCGCGAGCAGCGCGCCGTGAGCGGCGGCGTGCTGGTCCAGGACGTCGACCGCCTCGACGCCCCGGGTGACGTCGCCGCCGGCTGGACGCTGGCTGCGGGCGAACCGGCCGACGACGCGACGCTGACGGACCTCGTGTTCGCCTGGCGCGCGGTCCGTGCGGTGAAGTCGAACGCGATCCTGCTCGCGGCCGACGGGGCGTCCGTGGGGGTCGGGATGGGGCAGGTCAACCGGGTCGACTCGTGCCGGCTGGCCGTCGAGCGGGCGAACGCCGACGGCGCCGACCGCGCGCGTGGTGCGGTCGCCGCGTCGGACGCGTTCTTCCCGTTCGCCGACGGCCTGCAGGTGCTGCTCGACGCCGGTGTCCGCGCCGTCGTGCAGCCCGGCGGCTCGGTGCGGGACGAGGAGGTCGTCGCCGCGGCGCAGGCCGCCGGCGTCACGCTCTACCTCACGGGCACGCGCCACTTCGCCCACTGACGAGCTGCGCCGGTCGGCGGGGAGGGGCGAGCTGCGCGCCTCCCGGCCGCGGGTCCTGGGCAGGGCGGCCAACGGCAACGCTCGGGGCGATGTCGGCGGCCGGTGGGATGGTGCGGGCATGGCCACCACCGCCGACGAGCTCCGGCAGCACTTCCTCGCTGCCTGGGGCGGCGCGATCGTCATTCGACTGCCCGTTGCTCGGCGTCGGCAACGGGAGCAGTACGAGCTCCTGCGTCGTCGGGTCCCCGATGCCTCGGCCGGGCGCTGAACGATGGCGGTCGTCGACGACGTCCGTGCGCTCGGCACCCAGCTCGAGCGGTCCTACCCCGTCTACGTGCGCGGGCGGCTGAAGTTCCGCGTCGGTCAGCTCGTGTACGTGGCCTTCTCGCTCGACGAGAAGGTCATGGGTTTCGCCTTCCCGAAGGAGGAGCGGGCGGCACTGGTCGGCGGGGACCCACAGACCTTCCACTTCCCCGCGGAGTCGGACCTGCGGTTCAACTGGGTCCACGCCGAGCTCGCGGCCCTCGACCCGGGCGAGGCCCGCGAGCTCGTCGTGGAGGCCTGGCGCATGGTCGTGCCGCAGAAGCTCTCCCGCGCCTACGACCTCGCCCACCCTGACGGCCCGCGCTGACGGCCCGCGCTGACGGACCGCGGCCGCGGAGACGACCAGGCGGTCGCCGGTCGGCGCCGGACGCTCGTCAGGTCAGGGCCGTCTCGCGCAGCGGGTGCGCCAGATCGCGCACGAGCCGCCGGTCGAGCCGGGGCAGGTCGCGTGCCCCGAACAGCCGCCGTGCGGCGCCGACGTCCCGCGGACGGTCGACCGTGAGGATCGCGGCCGCGTCGTCGGCGCCGGGACGGAACCACACCGCGGTCCAGCCGTCGCCGCCGGACGGGTCGCCCCGCAGCACCACGTCGTCGTCCGGCCCCGGCTGCCCGAACAGCGCGAGCTCGTGCCCGAGCTGGGTGGAGAAGACGTAGGGGGCGACGTCGGCGAGCACCCCGGCGACGCCGAGCAGGTCGGCGACGAGCACCTCGGGCCCGCGCAGGGCGCCGTCCCAGTGCCCGCCGGGCACCCAGCCGTGCCGTGCGGACCGGCGCAGCGCGACGTCGCCGACGGCTCGCACGTGCCGGGGCGCGCCGACGACGGCGAACCCCTCGTCGACGCGCAGGGACCCGTCGGTCTCGCGGGGGAGGGCACCGGCGAGCCACGCGGTCGCAGGCCGCGCACCGACGGCCGCGAGCACGACGTCGGCCGGTAGCACCTGGCCGTCCGCGAGCGTCACTCCGTCCGCGCGCACGTCCACGACCTGCGCGTCGCACAGGAGCCGCACCCCGGCAGCCGCGTACCAAGGGGCGGTCAGCCCCCCGACCGCGGTTCCGAGCGCGGACCCCAGCGGCCCGGCGGCGGCCTCGACGACCGTGACGTCGACCCCCGCGGCGGCTGCCACCCCGGCGACCTCGGCCCCGATCCACCCGGCGCCGATCACGACGAGCCGCGCCCCCGGCCCCAGCCGCTCCCGCAGCACCCGTGCGTCGTCCGCCGTGTGCAGCGTGAGCGCGGCCGACCACCCGGCAGGCCGCACGGCCGCCGCCCCGGTCGCGAGCACGACGGCGTCCGCGGCGACCGCACCGTGCGGCGTCGCGAGCTCCACGCCCGCACCGGTGACGACGAGGCCGGACGCGGGCGTGCCGAGCCGCACGTCGTCCGCGAGCGTGCGCAGGTCGGCGCCGACCTCGTCGGCGAGCCACGTCGGACGCGGGCGGTCGAGCAGGTGCTTGGACAGCGGCGGCCGGTCGTACGGCGGAACCGTCTCGGCGCCGAGCACCGTGACCCGGCCGTCGAAGCCCGCCTCGCGCAGCGCCGCGACCGTCTGCGTCGCAGCGAGGCCCGCGCCGGCGACGGCGACGTGACGGGGCGGCCCCGGCGAGGGAGCGGGCGGCGGTGCGGGCGCGTCGGCCACGACAGGCGGGGCGGGGGTCCGGGCCGTCACCCGGGCAACGGTAGTCTCCCGGGGAAAGGGGTGATCGATGGTCCAGGAGCGTGTGCACGGCGGCCCCGTCGGGCGACCCGTCGAGGCGCCCGCCGGCACCGGGCCTGTGCCCGTCGAGGAGGCGGCGCTCGACCCCCGGTCCATCGCGCGGGCGTCGCTGCAGGCGTCGAGGAACGCGTCGCTGTGGTGGACGAGCGCCGGCATCCTCGTGTCCGTGGCGGTCGCGCTGCTGGTCAGCACGAGGGCCGGTGCGCTCGCTCTCGCGGCGGTGGCGGCCGTGTGCGCCGTCGTGCGGCTGGTCCTGCCGTCCCCGGGGCCTGTCGCCGTGTCGGTGCGGTCGCGCCCGTTCGACGTGCTCGTGCTCCTGATGTTCGCCGGGGGCATCGGCTTCCTCGCCCTGATCCTGCCTGCCGGCTCGCGCTGAGCGCGCGGCGTCGCAGACGACGGACGCCCCGGGCCGAGCGGCCCGGGGCGTCCGTGACGATGCGGCTGAGGTCAGCGGCCTTCGACCACGACGACGTCGTCGGTCGTGACGTAGACCTCGTCCTCCTCGAGGAGGTTGTCCTCGATCGGCTCGGCCGCGAACGCGCGGTAGACGAGCGCCGCGATCGCGGCGCCGACGAGCGGCGCGACGCAGAACAGCCAGATCTGGTGCCACGCCCAGCTCTCGCTGAACAGCGCGGCGGCCACGGAACGGGCCGGGTTGAGCGACGCGTTCGTGACGGGCATCGCGACGAGGATGAGTGCGGACAGCGTCAGGCCGATCGCGACCGGCGCGTTGCCCTTGGCCGAGCGGCGGTCGGTGACCGCGAGGATGACGCCGACGAACACGGCGGCGACGACGAGCTCGATGAGGCCGGCGCCGATCCACGAGAAGCCCTGGCCCTGCGTCTGTGCCGCGATCGGCGAGTGCGCCTCGTAGCCGTTGGCCACCGACGAGAAGAAGCTCTTCTCGTTCTTGTCGAGGGCGGGCAGCGTCGTGATGACGACGTAGAGCACGCACGCGGCGGCGGCACCGCCGACGAGCTGCGCGAGCCAGTAGGGCACCACGTCCTTCCAGCTGGTGCGGCCGGCGAGGGCCGCCCCGAACGTCACGGCCGGGTTGAAGTGGCCGCCCGAGACGTGGCCGACGGCCGCGATCCCGGCGAGCACGGCCACGCCGAACGCCAGGGCGACAGCGAGCGCACCAGCACCGGTGACCTGTGCGTACAGGGCGGTGCCGAGGCCGGCGAGCACGAGGAAGAACGTGCCGAACGCCTCGGCGCCCACACGGGACACGAGGCCGGGGCCGGCCGTCACGACCGTGCCGGCGGGCACGACGTACGCGTCGACCTCGTCGTCGGCCTCGGGCTCCACGGCCTCGGGCTGGACGGGCGCGGGCGGCACCGGCGCGGGCGGCACCGGGGCGGCGGCGGCCGGCGCCTCTGCCGGGGCGGGCTCGACCGGCGCGGCCGGGGCCGCGTCGTCGGCGGCAGCGGCGGCGCTGACGTCCTCGGGGTCGGGCGTGCCGGCGGGCTGGGCAGGGGTGTCGTGGGACATGTCGGTCCTGTCGTGTCGCGTGCGGGACGGTCGGCCGCGGACGGGCGCTGAAGGTCCGCCGGGTTCGCCGTTGATCCGGCCCAATATGCCAGGACCCGTCGCCCCAGGTCACGGGAAGGCCGTGCCTCGGACGCTTTCCGCTGCGCCCGCTGTGCGCGTGCTGTGCGGGCACCCGAGGTGGGTCGCCCTGTCGTGCACCCGTGCCCGGAGATCTCTCGATGTCGAGTAATCTTGTCCGCGGACCCGCGCCGGCCTGCGCTGCGTCACCACCGCCGTCCCGGCCGGCCTCCTCACCAGTCCCCATCACAGGAGATCCCGCATGGCGAAGATCAAGGTCGTCGGCCCGGTCGTCGAGCTCGACGGCGACGAGATGACGCGCATCATCTGGCAGTTCATCAAGGACCGCCTGATCCACCCGTACCTCGACGTCGACCTGCGGTACTACGACCTGTCGATCCAGAACCGCGACGCCACCGACGACCAGGTGACGATCGACGCGGCGAACGCCATCAAGGAGCACGGCGTCGGCGTCAAGTGCGCGACGATCACGCCCGACGAGGCGCGCGTCGAGGAGTTCGGCCTCAAGAAGATGTGGGTCTCGCCCAACGGCACGATCCGCAACATCCTCGGCGGCGTCGTGTTCCGCGAGCCGATCATCATCAGCAACATCCCGCGCCTGGTCCCGGGTTGGAACAAGCCGATCATCATCGGCCGCCACGCGCACGGCGACCAGTACAAGGCGACCAACTTCAAGGTCCCCGGCGCGGGCACGCTCACGCTGACGTACACGCCGGCGGACGGCTCCGAGCCGATCACGCAGCAGGTCGTGACGTACCCCGAGGAGGGTGGCGTCGCGATGGGCATGTACAACTTCAACGAGTCGATCCGCGACTTCGCGCGGGCCTCGTTCGCCTACGGCCTGCAGCGCGGCTACCCGGTGTACCTGTCGACGAAGAACACGATCCTCAAGGCGTACGACGGCGCGTTCAAGGACATCTTCCAGGAGGTGTTCGACACCGAGTTCAAGGACCAGTTCGACGCCGCGGGCCTCACGTACGAGCACCGCCTCATCGACGACATGGTCGCCGCGGCCATGAAGTGGGAGGGCGGCTACGTCTGGGCGTGCAAGAACTACGACGGTGACGTGCAGTCCGACACGGTCGCTCAGGGCTTCGGCTCGCTGGGCCTGATGACGTCGGTGCTCATGACGCCCGACGGCAAGACCGTCGAGGCCGAGGCCGCGCACGGCACGGTGACGCGCCACTACCGCCAGCACCAGGCCGGCAAGCCCACGTCGACGAACCCGATCGCGTCGATCTTCGCGTGGACGGGTGGCCTCAAGCACCGCGGCAAGCTCGACAACACCCCCGAGGTCACGCAGTTCGCGGAGACGCTCGAGCAGGTCGTCGTCGAGACGGTCGAGAGCGGCGCGATGACGAAGGACCTCGCGGCCCTCGTCGGCCCCGACCAGCCGTGGCAGACCACCGAGGAGTTCCTCGCGACGCTCGACGCGAACCTCGCGGCGAAGCTGGCCTGACCGGCGCTCGCACGCCGCACGACACGACGGCGCCCACCCCGGAACGGGTGGGCGCCGTCGTGTCACGCAGCCCACATCATGCGGTCAGCGGATGCTGTACCCGAAGTACCACTTGCCCTCGTGCTTGAAGCACCAGAACTCGGTCTTGATGGCGCCTCCCTTTTCGTACGCGAACCGGACGCTCTCGCAGGTGGACAGCGACGAGTAGGGCCCCGCGTAGATGATGGCGGCCTGGGCGGGCGTCGCGACGGCGGCGCCCGCCGTGACCGCGGCAGCGCCGACGAGCGCGGTGATCGAGCGGCGCAGGGACGAGCGGACGCGCATGGACGAGCTCCTTCGACGAGGGGACATTCCGGACGGAGGGTAGTGCTGTGCCGCGTCCCTCTCGTCGGGTGTCCACGATCCACCTGGGCGGCCGTCCGGCGCCCACGGCGACGCGCGGCCCGGCCGGGGCGTCCGCCCGTCGCCCGGTGCGGCCCGCCGGGGTAGCGTGCCCGTAGCGCGGGCCTGCCGCGTGCCTGCCGTCGGCCGACCGAAGGAGCCCGTCCGTGCCCGTGAGCCAGCCCGTGAACGTGACCGTCACCGGTGCCGCCGGCCAGATCGGCTACGCGCTGCTGTTCCGCATCGCCTCCGGCCAGATGCTCGGCGCGGACACCCCGGTGCGGCTGCGACTGCTCGAGATCCCGCAAGCGGTCAAGGCCGCGGAGGGCACGGCGATGGAGCTCGACGACTGCGCGTTCGCGACGCTCGACGGCATCGACATCTTCGACGACGCGCGCGCGGCGTTCGACGGCACGAACGTCGCACTCCTCGTCGGCGCGCGACCCCGCACGGCCGGCATGGAGCGCGGCGACCTGCTGTCGGCCAACGGCGGCATCTTCAAGCCGCAGGGCGAGGCGATCAACGCGGGCGCGGCCGACGACGTGCGGGTGCTCGTGGTGGGCAACCCGGCGAACACGAACGCGCTCATCGCGCAGCAGCACGCGCCCGACGTGCCGGCGGACCGGTTCACGGCGATGACGCGGCTGGACCACAACAGGGCGGTGTCGCAGCTCGCGACGCGGACCGGCGCACGCGTCGCGGACATCGCGCGCCTGACCATCTGGGGCAACCACTCGGCGACGCAGTTCCCGGACCTGTCGCACGCGACGGTCGGCGGCCGACCCGCGCTCGAGGTGGTCGCCGACGACGCGTGGGTCACGGACACGTTCATCCCGACGGTCGCGAAGCGTGGCGCGGCGATCATCGAGGCGCGCGGCGCGTCGTCGGCGGCCTCGGCGGCGAACGCCGCGATCGACCACGTGCGGTCGTGGGTGCACGGCACGCCGGCGGGGGACTGGACGTCGGCGGGCGTGGTGTCGGACGGCTCGTACGGCGTGCCGGAGGGGCTGATCTCGTCGTTCCCGGTGACGTCCGAGGGCGGCGAGTGGCGGATCGTGCAGGGCCTGGAGGTCGACGGTCCGTCGCGGGCGCGCATCGACGCGTCGGTCGCGGAGCTCGTCGAGGAGCGGGACGCGGTCCGCGTGCTCGGACTGGTCTGAGCCGCGCCTGATCCGACCGGAAGGTTCGCGCGTGCGCCTCGCGGTCCGGGTGCGTCCGGGGGCGTCGCGGACGTCCGTCGGTGGCCTGCACGGCGACCGGCTGGTGGTCGCCGTGACGGCGCGCGCGGTCGACGGCGCCGCGACCGAGGCGGCCCTCCGTGCGCTCGCCGAGGCGCTCGGCGTGCGGCCGCGGCACGTGACGCTGGTGTCGGGAGCGACGAGCCGCGACAAGCTCGTCGAGGTCGCGGACGACGCGGTGGACGACCTTGCCGACCGGGTGGAGCGCCTGCGCGCCACCTGACCACCGAGGACGCCCAGAGCGCCTCGAGCAGCTGAAGTCGCCCGTTGACACCCGTCACGGACAGCCTCTACGGTCGTCATTGCCGGCGTGTCGAAGCGCTTCGATGCCGTCGGCACCGTCCCTCGTCATCGACCGTCAGAGCCGTCGGGAGATCGCACCGGGCGCCGGCCCCCGTCGCACCACCGCACCACGTCGTGCGGCGGCTTCCCCTGCCCTGACGGATGGCGAACCACACCACACTGCGCGGCGCAGCGACGCCGTGGACCGAGGGGGTTCCAGCTGTGAGGTTCTCATCGAGGCACCGCTGGGCGGTGCCGGGCGTCGTGTGCCTGGCGCTCGTCGGGCTCGTGCCCGCCACCTCCGCCCAGGCGGAGGACTACCCGTTCCGTGACCCGGGCCTGCCGCTGCAGACGCGGATCGACGACCTGCTCGGCAGGCTCACGCAGGACGAGGAGATCTCGCTGCTGCACCAGTTCCCGCTGCCGGTGCCGCGGCTCGGCATCGGGCACTTCCGCAGCGGTACCGAGGCGCTGCACGGGCTGGCGTGGACCACGTCGCCGGCCGACGGCGCGGTGCACACGGCCACCGCGACCACGTTCCCGCAGGCCGTCGGGCTCGCGAGCACGTGGGACACCGACCTGCTGCACCAGGTCGGCACCGTGGTGGGCGACGAGGCGCGCGGGTACCACTCGACCGACCCGGGCATGTGGGGGCTCAACCTGTGGGCGCCCGTCGTCAACCTGCTGCGCGACCCGCGCTGGGGCCGCAACGAGGAAGGCTACTCCGAGGACCCGGTGCTCACGGGCGCAATGTCGACCGCGTACGGCAAGGGCATGTCGGGCGACGACCCGCTCTACCTGAAGGCGGCCCCCACGCTGAAGCACTACCTCGCGTACAACAACGAGGTGCACCGGGACACGAGCAACTCGTCGGTGCCGCCGCGCGTGCTGCACGAGTACGACGAGCAGGCGTTCAAGCCCGCGATCAGCGCGGACGCGGCCACGGGCGTCATGGCGTCGTACAACCTGGTCAACGGACGCCCGGCCACGGTCGACCCGACGCTCGACAGCACGGTGCGGTCGTGGACCGACAAGACCCTGTTCAACGTGAGCGACGCGAACGCCCCGGCGAACCTCGTCGACTCCGAGGACTACTACGACACGCAGGCCGAGGCCGACGCGGCGCTCATCAAGGCGGGCCTCGACAACCACACGGTCAACGACAACAACCCCCAGCCGACGATCGCCGCGGTCAAGGAGGCCCTCGCGCAAGGCTTGCTCACCCAGGAGGACGTCGACACCGCCGCGTCGCACGAGCTGTCCATCCGGTTCCGGCTCGGCGAGTTCGACCCGGATGGGGGGCCGTACGGCGGCATCACGATGGACGCGGTCGACACGCCCGCGAGCCGTGAGCTCGCACGCACCACCGCCGACGAGGCGGTGGTGCTGCTGAAGAACCAGAGGGGCGCGCTGCCGCTCGACGCGAACCGCACGAAGAGCGTCGCCGTCGTGGGGCCGCTCGCCGACACCACGTACACCGACTGGTACGGCGGCACGCCGCCCTACACGGTGACGGCGCTCGACGGCATCACCGAGCGGGTCGGCGCCGGCGGCACGGTCACCGGCATCGAGGGCGTCGACCGCATCGCGCTCAAGGACCCCGCGACCGGCAAGTACCTGAGCGGCGGTGCGGGGGAGTCCGGCGCGGCGATCACCGAGGGCGCGACCACGGCCGACGCGACCGCGCAGTTCGACGTCTTCGACTGGGGCAGCGGCATCGTCACGCTGCGCAGCGCCGCCAACGGCAAGTACGTCGGCTACAACTGGAGCGGCTTCGCGAACGACCAGGCGCAACCCAACGGCTGGTTCGTGCAGCAGCAGTTCACGATCGAGGACCGGCCCGACGGCAACGTCGTGCTCAAGTACGCGGGCTACGAGTCGGCGTACAGCTGGGCGCCGTCGTACGGCAAGCAGTACCTGACGGTCGACGCGAACGGTGCGCTCGCGCTGGGCGCCGCGACCGCGGACCAGGCGACGGAGTTCTCCCGCGAGCTGATCTCCAGCGGCACCGACGCCGCCGTCGCGGCGGCGAAGGCGGCCGACGTCGCCGTCGTCGTGGTCGGCAGCATGCCGTTCATCAACGGCCGCGAGGACCACGACCGCACGGACATCAACCTGGCCGAGGGCCAGGAGGCACTCGTGAAGGCGGTCGTCGCGGCGAACCCGCGCACGGTCGTCGTGCTGCAGACGAGCTACCCGGACACCATCACGTGGCTCCAGCAGCACGTCCCGGCGATCGTGTGGACCACGCACGCCGGCCAGGAGACCGGGCACGCGGTCGCAGACGTGCTGTTCGGCGACACCAACCCCGCCGGGCGGCTCACGCAGACGTGGCCCGCGAGCGCCTCGGACCTGCAGCCCGACCTGATGAACTACGACATCATCTCGAGCGGCCAGACCTACCTGTACGACACCACCAAGCCGCTGTACCCGTTCGGCTACGGCCTGTCGTACACGTCGTTCCGCTACTCCCACCTGCGCGTCGACACGTTGCTCGACGGCACGCTGCGCGCCCGCGTCGACGTCACGAACACCGGCCGCCGGGCCGGTGACGAGGTCGTGCAGCTCTACACGCACCAGCGCGACTCGCGCGACCCGCAGCCGATCAGGCAGCTGCGCGCGTTCGACCGGATCAGTCTCGACCCGGGGCAGACGCAGGTGGTCGAGCTCACGGTGCCGGTCTCCGACCTCGGCCACTGGGACGTGACGCGCGAGAAGTGGGTCGTCGAGACCAGCGCGTACGACGTGCTCGTCGGCGCCTCGTCGGCGGACATCCGCCAGAAGGCCGTCGTCCAGGTCAAGGGCGAGAAGATCCCCGCCCGCGACCTGTCGAGGACCACACAGGCGCAGAACTTCGACGCGTACCAGGGCATCGAGCTCGTGGACCGCTCGAAGGAGTCCGGCACGTCGATCCAGACGGCCGCCGGCAGCTGGGTCGCGTTCAAGGACGCCGACCTCGGCAAGGCCACGACGACGTTCACGGCCTCGGTCGCCAAGGCCGACGCCGCGAACGGCACCATCCAGGTCCGTCTCGACTCGCCGACCGGACGGCTCGTCGGGACCGCGACCGTGGCGAGCACAGGGGACAGGTACACGTACGCGACGGTCACGGCCGCGCTCGACGGCGGCCGCGGGCCGGGCGGGGGCCACGGCCATGGCCCTGGGCGCGCGGGCCTGCAGGGTCGTCACGACGTCTACCTGGTGTTCGACTCCACGGTCCGGATGGGGGACTTCAGCCTGGGCAGCTGAGTCCCCGGCCGGTGGCGGGTGTCGCAGCGCCCGCCACCGGCAGGTGGCCGTCGGGTGACGGTCCGTCGACGGGCGGCCCGTCCGGATGCGATCCGGCGCGGCGTCGATAGCGTCCTCTTCGTGCCGATCTCACCGATTGGTCTGAAAGCCTTGCTGCAACTTGCCGCAAGTCGGTACGGTCGGCGCTGACCCCCGGCACACGGCCGTGCCGGGACGACGAAGGAGTCGCCATGCCGCGCCGCACCCCCGTCCTGTCCCGACCGGTAGCGGGACTGTCCAGTCTCGCGGTGGTCCTCGCGCTCGCGGGCACCACGGCCGCCGTGGGCGCCGCGCCCGCCGCCGCCGCGGACCGCACCGCGGCCCTCGTCGGTGACCTGCAGAGCGAGCTCGGCTGCACCGAGGACTGGCAGCCCGCGTGCGCCGCGACCGAGCTGACCCCGGACGGGAGCGGCCACTACAGCGCCGACCTCCAGGTCCCGGCCGGCACCTGGCACTACAAGGTCGCGCTGAACGACGCCTGGGACGAGTCGTACGGCGGTGACGGCGGCAGCGCCGACACGCCGCTCGTGGTCGCCGGGCCGTCGACGATCCGGTTCACGTACGACGACACGACGCACCGCACGGCCCTCACCCCGCTCGACCTCGCGGGCGACTACACGGCGGCCGACGACGCGATCGTCGCCGACCCGGTGCGCGACCCCGGCGCGGGCAACACGTTCTACTTCGCCATGACCGACCGGTTCGCCAACGGGGACCCGACCAACGACACCGGCGGGCTCGCCGGCGACCGGCTCACCACGGGCCTCGACACGACTGACAAGGGCTTCTACCACGGCGGCGACCTCGCCGGTCTGCGCGACAAGCTCGACTACATCGAGGGCCTCGGCACGACCGCGATCTGGCTGACGCCGTCGTTCAAGAACCGCCCCGTCCAGGGCACCGGCGCGAACGTCTCCGCCGGGTACCACGGCTACTGGATCACCGACTTCACGCAGATCGACCCGCACCTCGGCACGAACGCCGAGCTCGAGGCCCTGATCGCGGACGCGCACGCGCGCGGCATCAAGGTGTACTTCGACATCATCACGAACCACACCGCGGACGTCATCGACTACGCGCAGCAGAAGTACACGTACATCCCGCAGAGCACGAGCCCGTACAAGGACGCGGACGGCAACGCCTTCGACCCGCACACGTATGCGGGCGGCGACACGTTCCCGACCATGGACCCGGCGACGTCGTTCCCGTACACGCCGGTGCTCAAGCCGGGTGACGAGCACGTCAAGGTCCCGGACTGGCTCAACGACGTGACGCTGTACCACAACCGCGGCGACTCGACGTACTCCGGTGAGTCCACGACGTACGGCGACTTCTCGGGCCTCGACGACCTCATGACGGAGAACCCGGCGGTCGTGAACGGGTTCGTGGACGTCTACAACGGGTGGGTCGACCTCGGTGTCGACGGGTTCCGCATCGACACCGCGAAGCACGTGAACTTCGAGTTCTGGCAGAAGTTCACGACGGCGGTGCACGCGCACGCGACCGCACAGGGCAACCCCGACTTCTTCATGTTCGGCGAGGTCTACGACGCGGACCCGGTCAAGCTGTCGCCGTACCTGCGCGACAGCGACATGGACGCCGTGCTCGACTTCACGTTCCAGTCCGCGGCGTCGAACTACGCGCGCGGCGCGTCTGCCGGCCTGCTGCACACGCTGTACCAGGGCGACGACCGGTACACGACGCCGACGACGAACGCGCAGGCCCTGCCGACGTTCCTCGGCAACCATGACATGGGCCGCATCGGCTACTTCGTCAAGGACGGGTCCGACCCGCAGGCGCGCTCCGAGCTCGCGCACGACCTCATGTTCCTGTCGCGCGGCCAGCCGGTCGTCTACTACGGCGACGAGCAGGGCTTCGAGGGCGCCGGGTCGATGAACGGGAGCGACAAGGACGCGCGGCAGGACATGTTCGCGACCCAGGTCGACGAGTACGCGAACCAGCCCCTGCTCGACGGCACGACGGCGGGCTCGGTGGACCGTTACGACACCGACAGCGTGCTCTACCAGCACATCAAGGCGCTCGCGGACCTCCGGCAGAGCACGCCGGCCCTGAAGGACGGCGCGCAGATCGAGCGGTACTCGAACGGCGCGGTGTACGCGTTCAGCCGCGTCGACGCGACGGAGAAGGTCGAGCACCTCGTCGCGCTCAACAACGGCACGTCCCCCGCGACGGTCACGATCGACACGCTCACGCCAGGTGCGCACTTCGGCGCGCTGTACGGCACCACGACGGGCGCGACGGCCGCCGCCGACGGCACGGTGTCCGTGACGATCCCCGCGCTGGGCGCGATCGTCCTGCGGGCCGACGCGCAGGTCGCCGCGCCCGCCACGGCCGGTCCGGTGACGGTGACGGCACCGGCGCCCGGCGCGGGCCTGAGCGGCCAGGTGCCGGTGAGCGCGGACGTGCCGGACGACGTCTGGAGCCAGACCTCGTTCGCGTACCGGGTGGTCGGCGACGACACGTGGACGCCGCTCGGCACGTCCGAGACGACCGCCCCGGGGGTCTTCGCAGACCTCGACGGGCTGGCCCCCGGCACGCTCGTCGAGTACCGCGCGGTCACGGTCGACGCCGCGGGTGACAGGGCGGCAGGCTCGACGTTCGCGTCGGTCGGCAACCGGGTCGACGGCGAGGAGACCACGGGCGGCGGAGGTGGCGGCGACCTGCTCGTCACCGTTCCCGGCAGCCACAACTCCGAGATGGGATGCCCGGGCGACTGGCAGCCGGACTGCGACAAGGCGAAGCTCACGCAGTTCTCGAACGGCATCTACCACGGCACGTTCACGCTGCCCGCCGGCACGTACGAGTACAAGGTCGCGGTCGGCGGCTCGTGGGACGAGAACTACGGCGCGGGCGGCGCGCCCGGAGGCGCGAACGTGACGTACACGCTCGCCGCCGACGGTCCCGTGACGTTCTACTACGACCCGGTCACCCACTGGTTCACCAGCACCGCGCAGGGGCCGATCCTCACGGTCCCCGGCTCCACGAACAGCGAGCTCGGCTGCGAGGGCGACTGGGCCCCCGACTGCCTCGCGACGCTGCTCGAGGACCCGGACGGCGACGGCACGTACACGTTCACGACGGACAAGCTGCCCGAGGGTGCGTACGAGGTGAAGGTCGCACACAACCTGTCCTGGGACGAGAACTACGGAGCCGGCGGCGCACCCGGCGGCGCGAACATCCCGTTCTCGGCGCCCGGCGGCAAGCCCGTGACGTTCTCGTACGTGCTCGCGACGCACATCCTCACGGTCGAGGTGAGCGAGCCACCGCTGCCGGGCACCGGCCAGTCGCTCGCGCAGTGGGTCGACGCGTCCACGATCGCGTGGCCGGCGAACCTCGTGCCGGCCGGCACCGACCCGACCACCCTGTCGTGGCAGCTGCACTCGTCGGCGACGGGCGCGCTCGCGGTGGTCGACGGGGCGGTGAGCGGCGAGGACGGCACCCCGGTGCCGCTCACGTACGACGCGGGCGGGCTCACCGACAAGCAGCTCAAGCGCTTCCCGCAGCTCGCAGGCTCGGTCGCGCTGCACGTGGGCGCCGACAAGAAGGCCGTCAAGGAGCTGCTGCGCGGCGAGCTGCTCGTCACGCAGGCGACGGCGGACGGCACGCTGCAGGCCGCGACCGGCGTGCAGATCCCGGGCGTGCTCGACGACCTGTACGCCAAGGCCGCCGGCAAGCGCGCGCTCGGCACCACGTGGTCGCGCGGTTTGCCCCACCTCGCCCTCTGGGCGCCGACCGCGCAGGATGTCGACCTGCTCGTGTGGCCCGCGACGAAGGCGGGGCTCGACACGTCCGGGACGCCGACGCGCGTCGCCGCGCACCGCGAGTCCGATGGCTCGTGGACGGTCGACGGCCGCAAGCAGTGGGCCGGCGCCGCGTACCTGTGGGAGGTCACGGTGTTCGCGCCGACCACGGGCAAGGTCGAGGTCAACCAGGTCACGGACCCGTACTCGGTCGCGCTGACGCTCAACAGCACGCACTCGGTGCTCGTGGACCTCGACGACAAGGCGTTCCGGCCGAAGGCGTGGGAGAAGGCGAAGCAGCCGGTCGTCAAGCCCGTCGACCAGACGATCTACGAGCTGCACGTGCGCGACTTCTCGATCTCGGACACCACGGTGCCGGCCGCCCACCGCGGCACGTACCTGGCGTTCGCGGACCGCAGCGCCGGCACGGCGCACCTGCGCGAGCTCGCCGACGCAGGCCTCACGACCGTGCACCTGCTGCCGACGTTCGACATCGCGTCGATCGAGGAGGACCGCAGCAAGCAGGCAACCCCGGCGTGCGACCTCGCGTCGCTCCCGCCGGACTCGGACCAGCAGCAGGCGTGCGTCATGGCCGTGGCCGACACCGACGGGTTCAACTGGGGCTACGACCCGCTGCACTGGCAGGCGCCCGAGGGCTCGTACGCGGTGCACCAGGAGGGCGGCGGCCGCGTCGCCGACTTCCGCACCATGGTCGGCGCGCTGCACGCGGACGGCCTGCAGGTGGTGCTCGACCAGGTGTTCAACCACACGACGGCGAGCGGGCAGAACCCCGGGTCGGTGCTCGACCGCGTCGTGCCGGGCTACTACCAGCGGCTCAACGCGACCGGCGGCGTCGAGACGTCGACGTGCTGCCAGAACGTCGCCACCGAGCACGCCATGGCCGGCAAGCTCATGGTCGACTCCGTCGTCACGTGGGCCAAGGACTACAAGGTCGACGGCTTCCGCTTCGACCTCATGGGTCACCACTCGGTCGACAACATGAAGGCGGTCCGCAAGGCGCTCGACGCGCTGACGGTCCGCAGGGACGGCGTCGACGGCAAGAACGTCTACCTGTACGGCGAGGGCTGGAACTTCGGCGAGGTGGCGGACAACGCGCTGTTCACGCAGGCCACGCAGGGCCAGCTCGGCGGGACGGGCATCGGCACGTTCTCCGACCGGCTGCGCGACGCGGTCCGCGGCGGCGGCCCGTTCGACGCCAACCCGCGCATCCAGGGCTTCGGCTCGGGCGGCGGCACCGACCCGAACGGCGACCCCGTCAACGGATCGGCGGCCGACCAGGCTGCCCGCGCGCAGCACGACGCCGACCTCGTGCGGCTCGGCATGGCGGGCAACCTGCGCGACTTCGCGTTCGAGACGAGCGCGGGGACCGTGCAGAAGGGCAGCGAGATCGACTACAACGGCCAGCCCGCCGGCTACGCGGACTCGCCCGAGGAGGTCATCACGTACGTCGACGCGCACGACAACGAGACGCTGTGGGACTCGCTGACGTACAAGCTGCCGACGTCGACCCCGATGGCCGACCGGGTGCGCATGAACACGGTCAGCCTCGCGACGACGGCCCTCGCCCAGACGCCGAGCTTCTGGCACGCGGGCGCCGACCTGCTGCGCAGCAAGTCGCTCGACCGCAACAGCTACAACTCGGGCGACTGGTTCAACGTGCTCGACCTGTCGGGCCAGGACAACGGCTTCGGTCGCGGTCTGCCCCCGAAGGCGGACAACGAGTCGAAGTGGCCGTTCCAGCAGCCGCTGCTCGCGGACCCGGCGCTCAAGCCGACGCCCGCGGACATCGCGACCGCGTCGAAGGCCGCCGACGACCTGCTGCGGCTGCGGTTCTCGACCCCGCTGTTCCGGCTCGGGTCGGCGGACCTCATCGAGCAGAAGGTGTCGTTCCCGGGCTCCGGGCCGGACGCCGACCCGGGCGTGGTCGTGATGCGGATCGACGACCGGGCGGGCTGGGACCCGAAGAAGCGGTGCTGGAGCAACGACGTGGACCGCTCGCTCGAGGGCGTGCTCGTCGTGGTGAACGCCTCCGACGAGGCGACGACGCAGACCGTCGCCGACCTCGAGGGCCACCGGCTGCAGCTCTCTCCCGTGCAGCAGCGGGGGAGCGACCCGGTGGTCCGCGGGACCACGTGGGCGTCGGGCACCGGCACCGTGACGGTGCCGGCGCGGACCGTGGCGGTGCTCGTCGAGAAGGCGTACCCGGGGCACTCGTCGGGTCACGGCTGGTGGTGAGCCGGACGTAGGGGACCGGTGGTGAGGGGGCCGCAGACCTCTCACGACCGGGTGAAGATGAAGGACGGCGGCGGACGGGCCCTGGTGGGGCTCGTCCGCCGCCGTTCGTCTCGCGGGCTGGGCCGCAGCCGCCCGCACCCTGGACCGTGGCGAAGCCGAGCGGGCACGATGCATTCACCCGTCGAACGCAACGGAAGTATCGGACCCGATGGGTTCGACTGTTAGCGCTCACATACCGGGCCGATCTGCGACCTGATCGTGATGAGTTCGTAATGCGCGGAGGGGTCATCCCCGCTTGACTTCGAGAACCGAATACAAGAACGTATGGGCACTGCCTCTCCGGTGACCCACATCACCGCGGACGCAGTCGGGACACGGCCCGAGCGGCGGAGCGGCTGCGGGGGACTGCCGAGCACCGCGCTCGCAGGTCCGTCGTCCCGGATCTCTCAACGACGAGAAGGAGCAGAGCACATGCGACGGATCACTTTCGCGGCGATGGGTGCGGTTGTCGCACTCGGCCTCGCCGCGTGCTCGGGTGGCGGCGCCGGAAGCACGGACGACTCCACGGGTGCGGCCTCGGGCGACAAGGGTGACCTCACGGTCGGCGTCGCGATGCCGACGCAGACCTCGGAGCGGTGGATCGCCGACGGCGACGCCGTGAAGTCGGGTCTCGAGAAGGCCGGGTACAAGGTCGACCTGCAGTACGCGGGCGACGACATCCCGACCCAGCAGCAGCAGATCGACCAGATGATCACCAAGGGCGCCGACCTCCTGATCATCGCCTCGATCGACGGCACGGCCCTCGCGAACCAGCTGCAGGCCGCCGCCGACGCGAAGATCCCGGTCATCGCGTACGACCGCCTCATCCGCGACAGCGAGAACGTCGACTTCTACGTCACGTTCGACAACTACAAGGTCGGCGTGCAGCAGGCCACCTCGCTGCTCACGGGCCTCGGCGTCCTCAAGGCGGACGGCTCGCCCGGCGACAAGAAGGGCCCGTTCAACGTCGAGCTCTTCGCGGGCTCGCTGGACGACAACAACGCGCACTTCTTCTACAAGGGCGCGATGGACACGCTGCAGCCGTACATCAACGACGGCACGCTCGTCGTGAAGTCCGGCCAGACGGACATCGAGCAGGTCGCCACGCTGCGCTGGCTGCAGGAGACGGCGCAGAAGCGCATGGAGGACCTCCTCACGTCGACGTACTCGGACGGCTCGAAGGTCCAGGGCGTGCTCTCCCCGTACGACGGCCTGTCGCGCGGCATCATCACGGCCCTGCAGAACGCGGGCTACGGCCCCGGCATCGCCGACGGCATGCCCATCGTCACCGGCCAGGACGCCGAGATCGCCTCGGTCAAGCTGATCAACGACGGCGTGCAGTGGTCGACGATCTTCAAGGACACCCGCAAGCTCGCGGACCAGTCCGTCAAGACCGCTGAGGCGTTCCTCAAGGGCGGCACGCCCGAGGCGAACGACACCGAGTCGTACGACAACGGCGTCAAGGTCGTCCCGTCCTACCTCCTGAGCTCCGACATCGTCGGCAAGGACGAGATCCAGCCGCTGCTCATCGACTCCGGCTACTGGACCGCCGACGAGGTGGCCAGCGGCCAGGCCGGCTGACCGGTCTAGCTCCGACCGCCGACCGGTCGGCGCCCGCCCTCGTGGCAGCGCCGGCCGGTCGGCCCCGGTCGGGCCCATCGCAAGGAAGGACGGTGAGGTCGCGTGGCTGACCCCATTCTCGAGATGCAGTCCATCACCAAGACGTTTCCCGGTGTGAAGGCCCTCCAGGACGTCTCCCTGTCCGTCGAGCGCGGCGAGATCCACGCGATCTGCGGAGAGAACGGCGCCGGCAAGTCGACGCTGATGAAGGTCCTGTCGGGTGTCTACCCGCACGGCGACTACGAGGGCACGATCCTCCTCGACGGCAAAGAGGTGCAGTTCGGGTCGATCAACGACTCCGAGGCCCAGGGCATCATCATCATCCACCAGGAGCTCGCGCTGGTGCCGTACCTGTCGGTCGCGGAGAACATCTTCCTCGGCAACGAGCGGGTCAAGCGCGGCGTCATCGACTGGAACCAGGCGAACGCGGACGCCGCAGCCCTGCTGGCACGCGTCGGCCTGGACGAGCTCCCGGTCACCCCGGTCGGACAGCTCGGCGTCGGCAAGCAGCAGCTCGTCGAGATCGCCAAGGCCCTGTCCAAGGAGGTCCGGCTCCTCATCCTCGACGAGCCCACCGCCGCCCTCAACGACAACGACTCCGAGCACCTGCTCGGCCTCCTGCGTCAGCTGCAGCAGCAGGGGATCACGTGCATCATGATCTCCCACAAGCTCAACGAGATCGCCGAGATCGCCGACAACACCACGATCATCCGCGACGGCCGCACCATCGAGACCCTCGACATGAAGGCCGACGGCGTCACGCAGGAGCGCATCATCCGCGGCATGGTCGGCCGCGACCTCGGGCACCGCTTCCCGCCCCACGAGCCGAACATCGGCGACGAGGTGCTGCGGATCGAGGACTGGACCGTGCACCACCCCACGCAGCCCGAGCGCATCGTCGTCGACGGCGCGAGCCTCAACGTCCGCGCCGGCGAGATCGTCGGGCTGGCCGGGCTCATGGGCGCCGGTCGCACCGAGCTCGCGATGTCGCTGTTCGGCCGCACGTACGGACGCAACATCACCGGCCGCGTGTACCTGCGCGGCGAGGAGATCAAGACGCGCACGGTCGCCGAGGCCATCGACCACGGCATCGCCTACGCCACCGAGGACCGCAAGAAGTACGGCCTCAACCTCATCGAGGACATCCGGAACAACATCAGCGCGGCGAACCTCAAGAAGGTCTCGCGGCTGGGCTGGGTGAACGCCAACGAGGAGACCAAGGTCGCCGAGAGCTTCCGCGCGAGCATGAACATCAAGGCGCCCACCGTGGCGGCGCTCGCGGGCAAGCTCTCCGGCGGCAACCAGCAGAAGGTCGTGCTGAGCAAGTGGCTCTTCACCGACCCCGAGGTCCTCATCCTCGACGAGCCGACCCGCGGCATCGACGTCGGCGCGAAGTACGAGATCTACACGCTGATCAACAAGCTGGCGGAGCAGGGCAAGGCGGTCCTCGTGATCTCGTCCGAGCTGCCTGAGCTGCTCGGCATCTGCAACCGCATCTACACGCTCTCGGCCGGCCGGATCACCGGTGTGCTGCCGCGTGAGCAGGCCACTCAGGAGAACCTGATGCAGCTCATGACCAAGGAAAGGGACCAGGTTCGATGACTGCCGTAGCAGGGTTCAAGGACCTCTTCACGAGGAACCTGCGCCAGAGCGGGATCTTCATCGCCTTCGTGGCCATCGTCGGGCTGTTCACCATCCTGACGGACGGCACGCTGCTGAGCCCCGGCAACGTGACCAACATCGTCCTGCAGTACTCGTACATCCTGATCCTCGCGATCGGCATGCTCATCGTGATCGTCGGCGGGCACATCGACCTGTCGGTCGGCTCGGTCGTGGCGCTCACCGGAGCCGTCTCCGCGGTGATCGTGATCAAGAACGGCCAGCCGTGGTGGGTCGGTGTCCTCGCCGCCCTCGCCGTCGGCCTGGTCGTCGGGTGCTGGCAGGGCTTCTGGGTCGCGTACGTCGGGATCCCCGCGTTCATCGTGACGCTGGCCGGCATGCTCCTGTTCCGCGGCATGACGTACCAGGTGCTCGACAACGTCTCGCTGTCGCCGTTCCCGGCCGAGTACCAGAAGATCGCCGGCGGCTTCCTCAACGGCTTCCTCGGCGGCCAGGGCATCGACGTCTTCACGCTCGTCATCGCGGCGGTCGCCGTGGTCGGGTACGTCGTCAGCCAGTTCCGCACGCGCGCCGGTCGCATCAAGTACCAGCAGGTCGTCGAGTCGATGCCGATCTTCATCACGAAGCTCGTGCTGGTCGCCCTCGTGGTCATGGCATTCGCGTACCAGCTGGCCCGCTCGCGCGGCCTGCCGATCGTGCTGATCATCCTCGGCGTCCTGATCATGGTGTACGTCGTCGTCACCACGAAGACCGTGTTCGGCCGTCACGTCTACGCGATCGGTGGCAACCTGTCGGCCGCGCAGCTGTCCGGCGTGAAGGTGCAGAAGGTCAACTTCTGGATCTTCGTCAACATGGGCTTCCTCGCGGCGGTCGCCGGCGCGGTGTACTCGTCGCGGTCCAACAGCGCGCAGCCCGGTGCGGGCAACATGTTCGAGCTCGACGCGATCGCCGCCTGCTTCATCGGCGGCGCGTCCACCACGGGTGGTGTCGGTCGCGTGACCGGTGCCGTCGTCGGTGGTCTGATCATGGGCGTCATGTCCAACGGCATGCAGCTCATGGGCATCGACCAGTCGGTGCAGCAGATGGTCAAGGGCCTCGTGCTGCTGCTCGCGGTCGCGTTCGACATCTACAACAAGCGGCGGGCCGGCGCGGCTCGCTGAGGTCGGACATTCGCCCACGCCAGGAACCCCAACCTGACGTGGGCGGATGCCGTCCCGGTCTAGGCTCGCGGCCGTGGGAGGACGGGTAGCCATGTCAGGCTCGCAGTCCTCGCTGCGCGAGGCGAACCGGGCCCTCATCGTCGAGACGGTGCACCGGCACGGCGGGCTCACCCAGGTCGAGCTCGCCGGCGCCACGGGCCTGTCGGCGGCCACCGTCTCGACGATCGTCAAGGAGCTCCTCGCTGCGGGTGTCGTCGACACCCGCAGCACCACCCGCAGCGGGCGGCGTGCCCAGATGGTCACGCTCGCCCGCCGCGTGGGTCTGGCGGTCGGCATCCACATCGGGCACCGCCACATGCGCATCGCGCTCGGCGACGTGACGCACGAGGTCGTCGCGGAGCAGACGCTCCCGCTGCCGCACGAGCACCGGGTCGACACGAGCCTGGACCGCGCGGCGCTGCTCATCGCGGACCTGCTCGAGCGCGTCGGGTCGTCGCTCGACGAGGTCGTCGGCATCGGGATCGGCGTGCCTGCGCCGGTCGACGCCGCGACGGGGATGATCTCCGTGCGCGGCATCATGCGCGGCTGGGACGAGGTGCACATCGCGCACGTCCTGTCCAAGCGGCTGGCTCGCCCGGTGTTCGTCGACAACGACGCGAACCTGGGGGCGCTGGCCGAGAGCGCGCTCGGCGCGTCCCGCGGCTACCGCGACTCCGTCTACGTCCGTGCGTCCTACGGGACGGGCGCGGGCATCGTGCTCGGCGGCCAGCTGCACCGCGGCTTCGCGGGCACGGCGGGGGAGATCGGGCACGTCCAGGTCGATCCGCAGGGTGATATCTGCCGGTGCGGGAGCCGCGGCTGCCTCGACACCGTGGTCGGTGCGCAGGCGCTCCTCGAGCCGCTGCGCGCGAGCCACGGCACCATGGCGCTGCGCGACGTGATCCAGCGCGCCATGGACGGCGACCCGGGCTGCGCACGGGTCATCGCCGACGCGGGCGCGTCGATCGGTGCCGTGGTCGCGGGCCTGGCCATGGCGGTGAACCCGCAGTGCGTCGTGGTCGGCGGCGAGCTCGCCGAGACCGGCGAGATGCTCCTCGGCCCGTTGCGCGAGGCGATCCGGCACCGCGTCCTGCTCAACCAGATCGCGCCTCTCGAGGTGCTGCCCGCCGAGCTCGGGCACCGCGCCGAGGTGATCGGCGCGATCGAGCTCGTGCTGCAGTCGACGGACTTCGTCCTCCGTTCGGACGAACCGGTGCGCGCGTTGGCCGAGGCGGTGGGGGACGATTGACGTCCACAGACACTGGGGTTTCACTGCAAGGACCACGTGCCCAACGAGGAGCAGGTGAGGACATGGGCGTGAGCGCACGCGTGCCGTTGCTGTCGCTCCGACAGATCAGCAAGCGCTTCGGGGCCGTCGAGGCGCTCGTCGGCGTGGACGTCGACGTGCACGCGCACGAGGTCGTGGCGCTGGTCGGCGACAACGGCGCCGGCAAGTCGACGCTCGCGAAGATCATCTCCGGCGTGCTCGCACCCGACTCCGGGATCATCGAGATCGACGGTGAGGAGCAGAGCATCCCGTCGCCGTCCGCGGCGCACGCGCTCGGCGTCGCCACGGTGTTCCAGGACCTCGCGCTCGCGGGGAACCTCGACGTGACGTCGAACATCTTCCTCGGCCGCGAGCTCACGGACGGGATGCTGCTGGACGACGGCAAGATGGAGCAGGTCGCCCGGCAGATCCTGCGGGACCTCACGCTGCGGATCCCCTCGGTCCGCACGCCCCTGTCGGAGCTGTCGGCGGGCCAGCGGCAGGCCGTCGCGATCGCGCGCACGCTCATCGGCTCGCCGCGGATCGTCGTGCTCGACGAGCCCACGGCGGCCCTGTCCGTCGCGCAGACCGCCGAGGTCCTCACGTACATCGAGCGGCTGCGGGACCTGGGTCTCGGCGTGATCCTCATCAGCCACAACATGAACGACGTGCGCGCGGTGTCCGACCGGATCGAGGTGCTGCGGCACGGGCGCAACAACGGCTCGTTCGACGCCGCGACGGCCAGCTACGAGTCGATCCTCGCGGCGATCACGGGGGCGACGACCCTCTCCGAGAGCCTCGTGCGGCACTCGGCCGCGCTGCGCTGACCGCCTCGGTGCGCCACGAGGGCCCCCGACCGGATCCGGTCGGGGGCCCTCGCGGCGTCGGCGGTCAGGCGACGAGCGCGTCGAGCCGCTCGTAGCCCTGCGTGAGGCCCTGGTCCATCCCGCTCGCGACCATGCCGTCCCGCGACTCGAGCGACGGGTACGTGGAGTGGATCCGGACGCGGCTGCGGCCGTCGCCGAGGTCCTCGAACGCGATGGACTCGATCGCGACGACGTCGGGGTACCCGCCGAACTCGAACGTCTGGATCGCGAACTCGTTCTCGCGGACCACGTGGAAGACGCCGTTGAACTCGTACGCCTCCCCATCGGTGGTCGTGTGCACGTAGCGCCACGAGCCGCCGGACGTGAAGTCCCACTCCTTGATGTCCATCGCGAGGTCGCGCGGCCCCATCCACTGCCTGACCAGGTCCGGCTGGCGGTGCGCCTCGAAGACGGCCGCCACCGGGGCGTCGAACTCGCGGGTGATGTCGATGAACGGCACGCCCTCGGGCGCGTCGATCGTCACGGGGTTGCTCATGATCCTGCCTCCTGCTCGGTCTGCTGCGTGCGGGTGTCGTCCTGCTGGTTCGTGGCGGTGCCCGCCTGGGCGGCGAGGACCGCGTCGAGCGCCCGGAAGCTCTGCTCGTGGATCAGCCGGTACCGGTCGATCCACGCGGTGAGGGCCTCCAGGGTGGCGGCGTCGAGGTGCACCGGGCGGCGCTGCGCATCGCGCGACCGGGTCACCAGGCCCGCGTGCTCGAGCACCTGGATGTGCTTCGAGACGGCCTGCTTGCTGATGTCGAACGGTGCGGCCAGCTCGTTGACCGTGGCGGGGCCACGGCTGAGCCGGGCGACGATCCGGCGACGGACCGGGTCGGCCAGGGCGAGGAACGCCCGGTCGAGCCGCTCGTCCGCCAGGGGGTCGACCACCATCTTCTCCAACCGTTCTATTGATCAACCGATCGGTTGATTACAACTCTGCGCCTGTCGTCCGGTGGTGTCAAGGGGTGCGAGCGGGGTGGGCGACGCAGGGGCCGCCGCGACGCTTCCGGACGCGACAGGAGCCGGACGCGACAGGAGCCGGACGAGAGAGGAGCCGGGCGCGCCAAGAGCCGGACGGGACAGGAGCCGGGCGCGCCAAGAGCCGGGCCGCACGGTCACCCCCCGCCGAGGGTGGCCGTGCGGCCCGGTGCGCGTGGTGGCCGCTGCGTCAGCCGACCGCGCAGACCCCGCCGTTGAGGGTGAACGACGAGGGCGCTGTGTTGGTGCCGCTGTGCGACCCGTTGAAGCCGATCTGCGTGCTCGTGCCCGGCGCGAGCGAGCCGTTCCACGACTCGTTCGTGAGCGTCACCGCGGACCCGGACTGGCTGGCCTTGGCGGACCATGCCTGCGTGACGGTCTGGCCCGACGGGAACGTGAACTTGAGGGTCCAGCCGTTGACGGTGGTCGCGGACGTGTTCTTGATCGTGAGGTTCGCGGTGAAGCCCGTGTTCCACTGGTTGACGCCGTACGTCACCGCGCAGACGGCAGGACCGCTCGTCGGGGTGGGCGTCGGCGTGGTGGGGGTCGGTGTCGGCGTGGTGGGCGTCGGCGTCGGCGTCGGGGTCGGCGTCGGCGTCGGCGTCGGCGTCGGCGTCGGGGTCGTCGGGGTGGGGGTCGGGGTCGGTGTCGTCGAGTCGAGCCCGAAGAAGTGGATGACCGCCTTCGCGTCGACCGAGATGTTGTGCGTGACACCCTGCAGGCTGTTCGCCTCGAGCGGCGCCTGGTCGCCCGTGCTGCCGTACCGCGTGCGCGTGGTGTTCCCGGAGACCACCGTCGAGGCCGGCGTCGCGCTCACGCCGAGCACGTTGGTCCACTGCTCGATGGCCTCGCCGAAGTTGTTGTAGCTCAGCGTCGTGTCGGCGGTGCCGTGCCAGAGCTGCACGCGCGGACGGGCGCCGGCATAGCCCGGGTAGACGCCGCGGGCCAGGTCGCCCCACTGCTGTGCCGTCCTGTTGAGCTGGCCGTTCGCGCACTGGCTGTTCCAGCCGGCCTGGTTGGTGGCGCCGGGTGCGGCTCCGCCCGTCGAGAAGCAGGTCGCCGGCACGCCCGCCCATGCGGAGCCCGCGGCGAACACGTCCGGGTAGTCGGCGAGCAGCAGCTCGGTCGTCATTGCGCCCGAGGACGTCCCGGTGATGAACACCTTGCTCGCGTCGGTCCGGTACTGCTGCTGCACCCAGCGCACCATCTGCACGATGCTCGCGGGGTCGCTCTGGCCGGTGTGGCTCATGGCCTGCGTCGACGACACGTCGAAGCACGCGCCGGGCCGCGTGGCCGACGGGTAGATCACGATGTAGCCGTACTGGTTGGCGAGCTCGTCGTACTGCGTCCCGTTGTAGAAGGCCGACGCCGACCCGGTGCAGTAGTGCACCGCGACGACGATGCCGGGGTTGGCGGCGAGCCTGTCCGGCACGTACGTGTACATCGCCAGACCGCCGGGGTTGCTGCCGAAGCCGGTCACCTGCGTGAGGGACGCCGCCTGCGCGACGGGGGCGACGGCGAGGGTCGCGGCACCGAGCGCGAGTGCACCGGTGAGGAGTGCGGCGGCGGCCCCCAGGCTGCGCCGCCAGGGCGAGCGGGATCGAGCCATGGTGTCCTCCTTGACGCCAGGGTCCGGGCGTGGCCGAGATGGCCTCCGGGCACCGATAATTTCGATATCGATTCAGGAGCCCTTGGAGCATCCCCACCGGTGCGTCACGGGGTCAAGGCGCGCGCCGACGGCGAAAGGTTTCGCGCCGCCGGGTCCGTGCTCGTCCGACCGGTGGCCGGTCACCAGTCGCGTCCGTAGCGTGGGCGCGTACCCGCACCCGGCCGGCGTCGCCCGTGGTGAGCGGCGCGGTCCCGAAACCAGGAGGCCCCGTGACGTCCCTCGACGACATCGCGTCGACGATCAACATCGACCAGCTCGCGACCAGGCTCGGCGTCGACCGAGCGACCGCCGAGCGGGCCGTCGCGGCGGCGTTGCCGGCCCTCGTCGGCGGACTGCACGCGAACGCCCAGGACCCCGCCGGGGCGGCGTCGCTCGCCGGTGCGATCGGCACCAAGGACCCGGCCCTCGTCGAGGGCGGGGTGGATCTCGACCAGGTCGACACCGGCGACGGCGCCAAGATCGTCCGGAACGTGTTCGGGTCGAACCAGGACCAGGTCGTGCAGGCGCTCGCGTCCGACAGCCGCACCCCCGACGCGTCGATCATCGCCAAGGTGCTCCCGCTGCTCGCGCCGATCGTCCTTTCGTTCCTCGCCAAGCAGATGGGCGGCAGGTCGGGGTCGGGCGGCGGCGCGTCGTCCGGTGGCGGGCTCACCGACCTGCTGGGCGGCCTGCTCGGCGGGGGAGGCGGCGCGCCGGGGGGCGGCTCCGGGGGAGGCGGGCTCGGCGGGATGCTCGGCGGCCTCCTGGGCGGCGGCTCAGGCGGCGGGCTCGACGTCGGAGGGCTGCTGGGCGGCCTGCTCGGCGGCGGCAAGCGCTGAGAGCGCGCGGCCCGGGACCGGCGTGAGGGACCGGCCGGCCCGGCGGCCGGTCCGGGTCGCCGTCGGCGTCAGC
>NZ_JAGIBD010000007.1:129445-223435 GCF_017744555.1 Cellulomonas sp.
GGTGCCCGTCGAGCAGCACCCGGTGCTCGGCGTGCCACCGCACGGCCCGGGCGAGCGCGCGCCGTTCCACGTCCTGACCGAGCGCCACGAGGTCCTCGACTCCCCGGGTGTGGTCGACCCTCTCGACGTCCTGCTCGATGATCGGCCCCTCGTCGAGGTCCCCCGTCACGTAGTGCGCGGTCGCGCCGATGAGCTTGACGCCCCGGTCGTGCGCCTGCGCGTACGGGCGCGCGCCCTTGAACGACGGCAGGAACGAGTGGTGGATGTTGATGACCCGGCCGGCCAGGGCGCGGCACAGGTCGTCGGACAGGATCTGCATGTAGCGCGCGAGCACCACGAGCTCGACGTCGAGCTCGTCGACGAGCTCGAGGAGCCGGGCCTCGGCCTGCGCCTTCGTCGCGCTCGTCACCGGCACGTGGTGGAACGGGATGCCGTAGAAGTCGGCGAGCGGCGCGAGCGACGTGTGGTTCGAGACGACCGCGACGAGGTCGACGGGCAGGTTCTCCGACCGCTGGCGGAACGCGAGGTCGTTGAGGCAGTGCGCCGCGGTCGAGCCCATCACGAGCGTCCGCATGGGCCGGCCGTGCTCGTCGAGGGTCCAGGTCATCGCGAAGTCGCGCGCGACCTGCGTCATCGCCGCCTCGAGCACGTCGCGCGGCGCGTACGCCGTGACCTGCACCCGCATGAAGAACAGTCCCGACAGCGGGTCGCCGAACTGCTGCGACTCGGTGATGTTCCCGCCGTGGTCCGCGAGCAGCCCCGCGACGGCCCGGACGATCCCCGGGCGGTCCGGGCAGGACAACGTCAGCACCCAGTGGGTCGGCACATCTGCACTCTGAGACACGAGCACCGAGAGTAGTGCGCCCGCGCGCACGGCTGACACGATGGGCCGCATGACGCAGGACGACCTCACCATCCGCAGTGTCACCCACGACGAGGCGGGCGAGCTGCTCACCCTGCGCCGCGCGGCGTTCGTCACGGAGGCGCAGCAGTACGGCGACCCGAACATCCCGCCCCTGACGCAGACGCTCGACGAGCTCCGCGCCGACCTCGACGCCGAGGGCGTCATCACGCTGGGGGCCTGGAGCGGGCACCGGATGATCGGCTCGATCCGCGTCCTCATCGAGGGCACCAAGGCCACGCTCGGACGGTTCGCCGTGGCCCCCGACCTGCAGGGGCGGGGTGTCGGCACGCGCCTGCTCATGGCGATCCTGCCGTACCTGCCGGACGGCATCGAGGAGGTCTGGGTGTTCACCGGGCGCGACTCGCTGCAGAACCTGGCGCTCTACGAGAAGCACGGCTACGAGTTCGAGCACGACCGGACCGCCGGCGACCTCACCTACTCGTACCTGCGCAAGATGCTCGGCGACGACGACCGGGCGGACGCCTGACGTCGTCGTCGACCCGACGCTGACGACCCGGATACGACACGCCGGGCGGGTGCCGGTCACCCCGCCCGGCGTGTCGTGCGTCAGGCGCGGCCCGCGGAGCGCGCGCGGTAGTACTCCGAGGACGAGGGACGCCACAGCAGCACCAGGATGACCACCGCGAGCACGACCGACACCAGGCTGACGAGGGTCGCGGGGGTGACGCCGGTCGTGAAGCCGTAGAGCGTGAAGACGACGTTCAGGCCGCCGAACACCGTCGCGACGACGCGGGCCCACGACCGGCCGCCCTTGTTCGCCGCGGCCATCCAGAGCCACAGGCCGACGCCGATCAGGCCGACGACCGTGCCCAGCACGAGCGAGATCATGACGGCGGTGTCGAGCGCGTCCGCCGAGAGGTCGGTGCCCGACTTGGCGATCCCGTCGCGGATCGTGTCCTGCGTGGCCCAGCCGATCACGATGCCGACGAGGCTCAGCGCGGCACCGACGTACATCAGCTGGACGGCGCGGGTCAGCGACGCGGGGCGCTCGACGGCCGGGCCGACCTCCTGCTGGACGGGGTACGCGGGCGCGACGGGAGGGGCGACGGGCGGGGCGGACGGGGGGCCGCTCGGCACCTGGTCGGGGTGGGTCATGACGATCTCCTCGGGACGTGGGTCCGTGCTGGACAGCCGGACAGTGGCACCAGGACGCTACCCGCTGTGCTCTGCTGACCTGCGAAGATTTCCCCACGTGGTCACGACCTGCGGCCCGACCGCCCGACGTCCACGAGGACAGCGGAGGGTCCCCGGCGTGTGCGGCGGCGGGCGACGGCGCGATCGACGGTCGGCTGGCCGAGGAGCACGCCGGCGAGCACGACGAGCACGCCCGCGACCTGCAGCGCGGACAGGTGCTCGCCCGCGACGGCGACACCGAGCAGCACGCCGGTGACGGGGTTGAGCAGCCCGACGAGCCCGACCGTGCCCGCGGGCAGGTGGCGCAGGCCGGTGAACCAGGCGAGGTAGGCGACGGCGGTCGCGACGAGCGAGACGTACGCGAAGCCGAGCAGCGCGCGCCCGTCGAGGGGCGGCGGGCCGCCCTCGACGACCAGCGCGACGGGCACGAGCACGAGCCCGCCCGCGACGAGCTGCCACGCGGTCGACGACACGACGTCGACGCCGTCGCTCCAGCGCGCCGCGAGCACGAACCCGACGCTCGCCATGACCATCGCGCTGACCGACGCGAGCAGCCCGAGCCCGTCGATCGTGCCGCCTCCGGTGAGCACGGTCGCGGCGACGCCGACCACGCCGAGCCCGGCGCCGACGGCGGCGAGCGGGCGGGGTCGCTGCGCGAGCAGGGCCCACGCGACCAGCATCATCACGACGGGCGAGGTCGCCATGACGGTCGACGCGACGCTCGTCGGCAGGAGCTGCGCGGCGACGTACACGAGCGCGAAGAACGCGCCCATCGTCAGCGTGCCGAGCACGAGCGACCGCCACCACCACGCGCCACGGGGCAGACGCCGCGCGACGAGGAGCAGGACGAGCCCGGCGGGCAGCGCGCGCAGCACCGCACCCCAGAGGGCGGCGTCCGCAGGGAGCGCGTGCCGGGTCACCCAGTAGGTCGTGCCCCAGGTGATCGGGGCGACGGCGGTGACGAGCGACCAGCGGGCCGAAGTGTCTTCCATGGAAGACAATCTAGCTTCCACGGAAGGTATCGTCGACCCCTGTGACCGACGACCGTCCCGACCGGCTCGACCTCATCCAGCGCGCGTGGCGTACGGAGCGCCCTGACCTCGACGTCCGTCCCCAGGGCGTCATCGGGCGTCTGCACCGCGTCGCGGGGCACGTCACCGCGGAGCTCACCGCGATCTACCAGCAGCACGGGCTCGGGGAGGGTGACTTCGACGTCCTCGCGACCCTCCGTCGGGCCGGCGCGCCCTACGAGCGCACGCCGACCGACCTCGCCGCCAACACGCTCGTCACGTCCGGGGCGATGACCAAGCGAGTCGACCGGCTCGAGCGCGCCGGGCTCGTCACGCGCAGGCCCAGCGACGTCGACGGGCGCGGCCGCGTGGTCGCGCTCACCCCGCACGGCAAGGACGTGATCGACGCCGCCTTCACCGACCACATGGTCAACGAGCGCCGGCTCCTGGACGCGCTCGACGCCGACGATGTCGCGCAGCTCGAGCGCCTGCTCAAGCGGTGGCTCGCCGTGTTCGAGGAGCCCGCGGCGCGCGACTGAACGCGTTGCGGGCACCTCGGCCGCAGGAGGGCGGCCCGGTTGCGGCCGGACCGGCCCCGCGTAGCGTGACCTGCGATTCGTCGACGACGCCGCAGGGGGCAGCATGGTCGCGCAGTCGCAGGTCGAGCTCGTCCGGACCGACCCGGAGCTCCCTCCGGTCGGCGTCGTGGAACGCGGCCCGGCGCCGCCCGCCCGTCGGGTCGGGCTGGTCGTCGTCGCGGTGCTGGGCGCCGTCGCATGGTCGGTCCTCGCGCTCGTGCGCGGCGAGCACGTCAACGCGGTCTGGTTCGTGTTCGCGGCCGTCTGCACGTACGTCATCGCGTACCGCTTCTACGCCCGGCTCGTGGAGTCCCGCATCGTGCGGCCGCGCGACGACCGCGCGACGCCCGCCGAGCAGCTCGACAACGCCAAGGACTTCATGCCGACCGACCGGCGGGTCCTGTACGGCCACCACTTCGCGGCCATCGCCGGCGCCGGCCCGCTCGTCGGCCCCGTGCTCGCGGCCCAGATGGGCTACCTGCCCGGGACCGTCTGGATCATCGTCGGCTGCGTGCTCGGCGGTGCCGTGCAGGACTACCTCGTGCTCGCGCTGTCCGTGCGGCGGCACGGGCGCAGCGTCGGGCAGATGGCGCGCGACGAGCTCGGCCGGGTCGGTGGAGTCGCGGCGCTGGTCGCCGTGTTCGTCATCATGATCATCCTCATCGCGGTGCTCGCCCTCGTGGTCGTCAACGCGCTCGCCCAGAGCCCGTGGGGCGTGTTCTCGCTCGCGATGACGATCCCGATCGCGCTGTTCATGGGCGTGTACCTGCGGGTGCTGCGGCCCGGACGGGTCTCGGAGGTCACGCTCATCGGCGTGGGGCTGCTGCTGCTCGCGATCGTCGCGGGCGGGTGGGTCGCCGAGACGTCGTGGGGGCAGGACTGGTTCACGCTCAGCCCCGTCGCGCTCGCCTGGTGGCTCGCGGCGTACGGGTTCGCCGCCTCGGTGCTGCCCGTCTGGCTGCTGCTCGCGCCGCGCGACTACCTGTCGACGTTCATGAAGGTCGGCACGATCGTGCTGCTGGCCGTCGGCATCCTCGTCGCGCGTCCCGAGGTGCAGGCGCCCGCGGTGTCGCAGTTCGCGCTGCGCGGCGACGGGCCGGTGTTCGCCGGCGCGCTGTTCCCGTTCCTGTTCATCACGATCGCGTGCGGCGCCCTGTCCGGGTTCCACTCGCTCATCGCGTCGGGCACCACGCCGAAGATGCTCGAGAAGGAGAGCCAGGCCAAGCTGATCGGCTACGGCGGCATGATGATGGAGTCGTTCGTCGCCGTGATGGCGCTGGTCACCGCGGTGGTCATCGACCAGCACCTCTACTTCGCGATCAACGCGCCGGCGGGGGCGACCGGTGGGACGGCCGAGACGGCCGCCGCGTACGTCAACGGGCTCGGCCTGGGCGGCACGCCGATCACGCCCGGGGAGATCCAGCAGGCGGCGACGGCGGTCGGGGAGGAGTCCGTCGTCTCGCGGACCGGCGGTGCGCCGACGCTCGCACTCGGCATGTCGCAGGTGCTCAGCAGCGTCGTCGGCGGTTCCGGGCTCGCGGCGTTCTGGTACCACTTCGCGATCATGTTCGAGGCGCTGTTCATCCTCACGACGGTCGACGCCGGCACGCGCGTCGCGCGGTTCATGCTGTCCGACAGCCTCGGCAACCTCCCTGGCCCGGGCCGCAGGTTCCGGGACCCGTCGTGGCGCGTCGGCGCGTGGCTGTGCGCGCTCGTCGTCGTCGCCCTGTGGGGCGCGATCGTGCTCATGGGGGTCACCGACCCGCTCGGCGGCATCAACACGCTGTTCCCGCTGTTCGGCATCGCGAACCAGCTGCTCGCCGCCGTCGCGCTCACCGTCGTCACCGTCGTCGTCGTGAAGAAACGGCTCTACCGGTGGGTGTGGATCCCCGCGCTGCCGCTCGTGTGGGACCTCGCCGTCACGATGACCGCGTCGTACCAGAAGGTCTTCAGCGCCGAGCCGCGCATCGGGTACTGGGCGCAGCATCGCGCGTTCCAGGACGCGCGTGCCGCCGGCGAGCAGTCGTTCGGCGTCGCGAAGACGCCCGCCGAGATGGACGCCGTCATCCGGAACACCGCGATCCAGGGGACGCTGTCGATCGTGTTCGCCGGCCTCGTGCTGGTGGTCGTCCTCGCCGCCGTCGTGGTCGTCGTGCGGTCCGTGCGGGCCGGTGGCCTGCCGACCACCGAGGACCCCGAGGTGCCGTCGCGCCTGTTCGCGCCGAAGGGCATGATCCCGACGCCCGCCGAGCGTGAGGTCCAGGCGCAGTGGGACGCGCGCGCCGCCGACCGGGTCGGGAGCGTGGCGGCGAGATGAGCGACGCGACCGCCGTCGGGCGCCGGACGGACGCTCGCGGACGAGGTGTCGTCCGCGGGATCGTGCGCGCCGGCGCGGCCGTCCGCTGGTACACCACGACGCTGCTCGGGGACCGCGACTACGCGCGCTACGTCGCGCACCTCGCGCGCACGCACCCCGGCGCCGTCCCGGTGACCGAGAAGGAGTACTGGCGCGCCCGGCACGCGGAGCAGGACGCCCACCCGTCGGCGCGCTGCTGCTGACGCCGGCCGCCCGGGCCGCGGAATCGCGGGACCGGAACCGGCTCCGGCTTGGTAGCCTGTCCCGGTCGCGACTGGCGCAGAGGTGGGGAACCACCGGGGAGCGACGCAGCAGCAGACTTCGGGTCGGACGCCTGGGCCCACGGTCACCACACCGCTGGTGTGCGTGCCCGTCCGTGTGCCGGGTGCGACCACGAGCTTCGACAAGCCGTCCGCTGATGCCTGAGGAGTGTCCATGAGCGCCGACAACACCCCGATCCTCGACCAGAACATCTCCGAGCTCGACCCGGAGATCGCCGCCGTCCTCGACGGCGAGCTCGCGCGCCAGCAGGGCACGCTCGAGATGATCGCGTCCGAGAACTTCGTGCCGAAGGCCGTCCTGCAGGCGCAGGGCTCCGTGCTCACCAACAAGTACGCAGAGGGCTACCCGGGCCGCCGCTACTACGGCGGCTGCGAGCAGGTCGACATCGCCGAGAACATCGCGATCGACCGCGCCAAGGCCCTGTTCGGCGCCGAGCACGCGAACGTCCAGCCGCACTCGGGCGCGACGGCGAACGCCGCCGTGCTGCACGCCCTCATCAACGCGGGCGACAAGATCCTCGGTCTCGAGCTCGCGCACGGCGGCCACCTCACGCACGGCATGCGGATCAACTTCTCCGGCAAGCTCTACGACGTCGCGTCGTACGGCGTCGACCCGCAGACGTTCCTCGTCGAGCCCGAGGCCGTCCGCAAGGCGGCGCTCGAGCACCGCCCCGACGTCATCATCGGCGGCTGGTCCGCCTACCCGCGGCACCTCGACTTCGAGGCGTTCCGGTCCATCGCCGACGAGGTCGGCGCGAAGCTCTGGGTCGACATGGCGCACTTCGCGGGCCTCGTCGCCGCGGGCCTGCACCCGTCGCCCGTGCCGCACTCCGACGTCGTGTCGTCGACCGTGCACAAGACCATCGGCGGCCCCCGCTCGGGCTTCATCCTGAGCAAGGAGGAGTACGCCAAGAAGATCGACTCCGCCGTGTTCCCGGGCCAGCAGGGCGGCCCGCTCATGCACGTCGTGGCCGCGAAGGCCGTCGCGTTCAAGGTCGCCGGCACGGAGGACTTCAAGGCCCGCCAGCAGCGCACGCTCGACGGCGCCCGCCTCATCGCGGACCGCCTCAACGCGCCCGACGTGGCCGCGGCCGGCGTCTCCGTGCTCACCGGCGGCACCGACGTGCACCTCGTACTCGTCGACCTGCGCCACTCGGACCTCGACGGCCAGCAGGCCGAGGACCTCCTGCACGCCGCCGGCATCACCGTGAACCGCAACGCCGTCCCGTTCGACCCGCGCCCCCCGCGCGTCACGTCCGGCCTGCGGATCGGCACGCCCGCGCTCGCGACCCGCGGCTTCGGCGACGCCGAGTTCACCGAGGTCGCCGACATCATCGCGAACGCACTGGTCAACGGTGCCGCGACCGACGTCGAGGCGCTCAAGGCCCGGGTGGCCAAGCTCACCGAGGCCTTCCCGCTGTACGGCGACCTGAAGCAGTACTGATGACGGCACAGATCCTCGACGGGACCGCGACCGCGGCCCGGATCAAGGGCGAGCTCACCGAGCGGGTCGCCGCGCTCGCGGCCCGTGGCATCGTCCCCGGGCTCGGTACGCTGCTCGTCGGCGACGACCCCGGCTCGCGCTGGTACGTGGCGGGCAAGCACAAGGACTGCGCCGAGGTCGGCATCGCCTCCATCCGCGAAGACCTGCCGGAGACCGCGACGCAGGAGGACATCGAGGCCGCGGTGCGCCGGCTGAACGACGACCCGGCCTGCACCGGGTTCATCGTGCAGCTGCCGTTGCCGAAGGGCATCGACACCAACCGCGTGCTCGAGCTGATCGACCCCGACAAGGACGCCGACGGGCTGCACCCGACGAACCTCGGGCGCCTGGTGCTGCGGGTCAACGAGCCCGTCACGTCGCCGCTGCCGTGCACGCCGCGCGGAATCGTCGACCTGCTGCTGCGGCACGACGTCGACCTGCGCGGCGCAGACGTCGTGGTCGTCGGGCGCGGAGTCACCGTCGGGCGGTCGATCGGGCTGCTGCTGACGCGCCGTGAGCTCAACGCGACCGTCACGCTCACGCACACCGGGACCGTCGACCTCGCGGAGCACACCCGCAACGCCGACGTGGTCATCGCGGCCGCGGGCGTGCCCGGCATCATCACGGCCGACATGGTCAAGCCGGGTGCCGCGGTGGTCGACGTGGGTGTGTCCCGCGCGACCGACCCCGAGACCGGCAAGAGCCGGGTCGTCGGGGATGTCGACCCGGGTGTGCGCGAGGTCGCGGCGTGGGTCTCGCCCAACCCGGGCGGCGTCGGGCCGATGACGCGCGCGATGCTGCTGAGCAACGTGGTCGACACGGCGGAGCGCCTGTCCGCCTGAGCTCGTGCTGACGGCCGCTCCGGGGACCTCCCCGGGGCGGCCGTCTCGTCGTCCGGCCGATGTCGGCTCCCGGTGGCAGCCTGGACCCTGACCGCAGCGCCGCGTCTCGGGAGGGATCGTCATGGGCAGGATCCACACGCACCTCTGGTTCGCCGACCAGGCCGAGCAGGCCGCCGAGTTCTACGTGTCCCTCATCCCGAACTCGTCCATCACGTCGGTCGTCAAGGCGCCGCCGGGTGTGCCCGACGTCCCCGAGGGGGCCGTGTTCGTGGTCGACCTGCTGCTCGACGACCACCAGGTCACGCTGCTCAACGCCGGTCCCGCGTTCCAGCTCGACGAGGCGTTCTCGTTCGTCCTCGACTGCGGCGACCAGGCCGAGATCGACCACTACTGGGACGCGCTCGTCGCCGGCGGCGGCGAGCACAGCCAGTGCGGCTGGCTCAAGGACCGGTTCGGCGTCTCGTGGCAGGTCGTGCCCGCGGGGTTCAACGACATGCTCGGGGACGACGCCGACCCGGCTGCCCGGGCGCGGGCGATGGCCGCCGTGCTGACGATGACCAAGCTCGACATCGCGGCGATCGAGGCCGCGTTCGAGGGCACCGCCTGAGCCTGCCCGTCGCGTGACCGGCACCTCACGCGAGGTGCGGCGGGGGTGTCGGTGAGGTCGTGTTGGATGGTCCGGTGCTGACCATCGCGAGCGTCAACGTCAACGGGATCCGGGCCGCCTTCAAGCGCGGCATGGGGGAGTGGCTGGAAGCCCGTCGGCCCGATGTGCTGCTGCTGCAGGAGGTCCGGGCGACCGACGAGATCCTCGCGGACCACCTGTCGAGCGACGAGTGGCACCTCGCGCACGAGGCGAGCGAGACGAAGGGCCGGGCAGGTGTGGCGATCGCGTCGCGGCTGCCGATGGACGCGATCCGCATCGGCCTGCGCACAGGCGTGACGGGCGACTCGGGCCGGTGGGTCGAGGCGGACCTCGCGCTCCCCGGGCACGACGGTGCCCCGGCGCGCACACTCACGGTCGTGTCGACGTACCTGCACTCCGGCACGGTCGGGACGCCCTCGATGGACGAGAAGTACGCGTTCCTCGACCACGTCACGTCGCGGCTCGCCGACATCGCCGAGCAGGGCGGCTACGCCGTCGTCGCGGGCGACGTGAACATCGCGCACCGCGAGGTCGACATCAAGAACTGGAAGGGCAACCTCAAGTCCGCCGGCTTCCTGCCGCGCGAGCGCGCGTACCTGGACCGCTGGATCGACGACCTGGGGTGGCACGACCTGGGCCGCGAGCTCGGTGGCGACGGACCCGGGCCCTTCACGTGGTGGTCCTGGCGGGG
Source organism: Cellulomonas sp. (assembly GCF_017744555.1). GTDB lineage: Bacteria > Actinomycetota > Actinomycetes > Actinomycetales > Cellulomonadaceae > Cellulomonas. Next base: position 139,392 of record NZ_JAGIBD010000007.1, read on the forward strand.
GCAGGCGTTCGACAACGACGCGGGGTGGCGGATCGACTACCAGCTCGCCACGCCGGACCTCGCCGACGCCGCGGTCAGCGCGACCGTCGACCGGGCCGAGACGTACGCGGCGCGGTTCTCGGACCATGCGCCCGTGGTGGTCGTCTACGACCTCTGACGGTCAGCCGACCGGCGGTTCGCCCGTGGTGCCCGCGGGGCCGCCCGGGGCGGTGTGCGGACTCGGGGTGGCGTCGAGGAGCGCGTCGTCCTCGGCGTCGTCGACCGCGTCTGCGGGCTCGTCGTGGGACGGGACGGGCAGCTCGCGCATGCGGAGCATCGGCGACAGGAGCACCGGCAGCGCGGCGACCAGCATGCCGATCGCGCCGACCCACAGCGTCGGGACCACGCCGGCGCGCGTGCCGAGCCAGCCGCCCAGCAGGCCGCCGATGGGCATGGTGCCCCAGACGATGAACCGCACGGACGCGTTCATGCGCCCGAGCAGCGCGGGTGGGCACAGCCGCTGCCGGAAGCTCACCTGGGCGACGTTGTAGACGACCACCGCGAAGTAGAACGTCACGCCGCTGGCGATGAGCAGCACCTGCGGGTCGATCGACGTCGACGCCGACAGCGGGATGAGCGCGTACGTCGGGAAGCAGAGCAGGGCGGACAGCGGGATGATCCGGCCCTCGCCGACCCAGCGTGCCAGCCGGTCGGCGACGACGGCGCCCACGAGCCCGCCGATCGCGGAGGCCGACAGGACGGTGCCCCACGCGGCCGTGCCGAGGTCGAGCGTGCGGAGCACGTAGATCGCGGTGACGGCGCCGGCGATCGAGTTGAACAGGTTGGACAGCGACGTGCACGCGACGATCCGGCGCAGCAGCGGCTGGCGGACGACGAAGGAGAGGCCCTCGGCGATCTCGGTCTTGAGCGGGCGCCGGGTCTCGGGGGCCGGTGGCGTCTCCTCGTGCGTGATGCGTCCCACCGCGAACGCGGAGACCAGGTACGTGACGACGTTGATGCCGATGAGCGCGGGTGCCGTCACGACGCGCAGCAGCACGCCGCCGAGGGCCGGAGCCGCGATCTGCGCGACCGACTGCGTGGCCTGCAGCTTGGAGTTGCCTTCGACGATGTGGTCGAGCCCGACGAGGCCGGGCACGTAGCTCTGGTGCGCGACGTCGAAGAACACGCTCGCGGCGCTGACCACCAGGCCGGCGCCGATGAGCAGCCACATCGACGCGTTGCCCGTGACCGCGGCCGCGACGACGACCGCGAGCACGACGGCCCGCACGAGGTCGGACACGATGAGCACCTTGCGCTTGCGCATCCGGTCGACCCACGCGCCCGCCGGCAGGCCGATGACGAGGAACGCTGCGGTCTCGGCGGCGGTGAGGGCACCCATCTGCCACTCGGTCGCGGCGAGGTGCTGCACCGCGTAGACGGGGAGCGCGAGGCCGGTGAGCTGCGCACCGAGCTGGCCGAACGCGTCGCCGGTCCACAGTCGGCGGAAGTCGGCGTGGTGGATCAGCGACCGGTGGGTCGTGGCGGGGGGCGTCGTGGTGCTCACGGAGCCAGGATGGACGAAGTGATTGGGATAAGTCAATCAGTGAGAGGATGGGCGCATGACAGCGGTCCAGCCCGAGCCCCGGCGAACGTCCGAGCCCGCGTCCGTGCCAAGGTCGAACCCCGAGCCGGCGACGTCGACCGCCGCCGACCGCGACGCGGACGCCCGCGCCCTCGCGTCGACCCTGCGCATCCGCATCCTGCGGCTCTGCCTCGACGAGGCGCTCACCAACCGAGAGATCGCGGCCCGGCTCGACAAGAACCCCGCGACCGTCCTGCACCACGTCCGTACGCTCGTCGACCGCGGGTTCCTCGTCGCCGAGCCCGTCCGGCGCGGCGCTCGCGGATCACGGGAGGTCCCGTACCGGGCGACCCGCAAGTCCTGGCGCACACCGGGCGGGTCGGGCCAGACGCGCGTGCTCGTGGACGCGTTCCTCGAGGAGCTCGCCCTCGTGCCGGACCTCGACGCCGTCCAGTCCGCCCGGCTCGGCCTCCGGCTCGACGAGGCCGGTCACGCGGAGCTCACCGACCGCGTGAACGCCCTGCTCGAGGAGTTCGCGGCCCGTCCGATCGACCCGGACGGCCGGCCGTACTCGCTGTTCTACGTGCTGCACGAGGACGTGACGCGCGGCTCGCTGCGTCCGCGGGAGGCGGCGGAGCAGGACGGGTCGGACGAGAGCGCCGGCTGACGGCGGAGGCCCAGGCCGGCGCTCCCCGGGGGAGGTCGGCCCGGGCCCCGGGTGAGCGGCGCTCAGTACCGGATGGCGTCGATGACCTTGACCCGCACGGCGACGGTCGCGGGGATGATCCCCGCCAGCGCGCCGACGGCCGTCGCGCACGCCATACCGACGAGGGCGGCCGACACCGGGAACGGCGGCATGTCCGCGATCTGGCTGCCGAACACCCGCTCGATCGGGATGTTCTTGATGATCGCGACCGCGATCACGACCCCGACGAGCCCGGCGACGACGGTCGCGACGACCGACTCGAGCATGACCCCGAAGAACACCCGCCCGGACGTCGCGCCGAACGACCGCCGGATGCCGATCTCGCGGATCCGGTACCGCACGGTGACGAGCGCGATGTTCACCAGGCCGAGCCCGCCGAGGAGCAGGGCGAACCCACCGACGCCGATGCCGACCCACTTCGTCGCCCGCCCGATCGGGTCACGCCCGTCGCCGTTGGGTGACACGTCGACGCCCCAGCCGGGGACCGACGAGGAGACGTCGTGCTCGATCGCGTCGGCGAGCTCGGTGGCCGACCCCGTCGGGACCCAGACCTGCATCATCGGGTACGACTGCATCATGTTCGCCGCGGCCTGCCCGGTGGTGGCCTGTCCGGGCGGTCCCGCGTTGCCGTCGGACCCGATCCACCGGTGCAGCTGGTCGTACAGGACGTACGCCATCGGCTCGGCCTCGGGCCAGTCGTTCCTCATCACACCGACGACGGTCGCGCGGACCGGCGCCTCGCCGCCGAGCTGCACGGTCGGATGGCTGGACAGGTCGGTCAGCCCGAACGCGGTGAGGAACGACTCGTTGACCACGAGGGTCGGGGCGAATGCCTCGGCGTCGGCGTCGGTGAACCAGCGGCCCTGGGACGGGACGGTCCGGTTGATCACCGCGTAGTCCGGGTCCACGACCGTCACCTGGAGCTGGCGGGTGCCGTCCGGGAACCGCGCGAGCACCTGGTTCCACTCCTGGCGGCTCGAGTACTCGATGGAGTACCGGTCGAGCACCTGCGCGAACACGGCATCCACGTCGGTCGTCATCGTCGCGTCCGGGCCCTGGGGGTACACCTGCACCGTGAGCGTGATCTGCCGGCCCATGCTCCGGTCGGCGTCCTCCTGGAACGCCTGCTTGAGCATCGACACCGCCGCCGTGACCCCGGTGATTGCGGCGACCGCGCACGCGACGCCGATGAGCGCGAGCAGCACCCGCAGCTTGTGGATGCGCAGCTCGTCCCACGCCTCGACGAGCGCGCCGACGACGCCGGTCATGCGCGGGCCCCGTCCTCGTCGCGCCCGAAGCCCAGCTCGGCGCGAAGGTCGCCGCCCAGGTCGGAGACCAGGTCGGAGCCCAGCTCGGCGCCGAGGTCGGAGCCCTGGCCGGCGCCGAGGTCGCCGCGCCGGTCGGGGCCCAGGTCGACGCCCGTCGGCAGCAGGCGCCGCTCTGCGACGGCCGAGCGGTCCGCGACGAGCGTCGGCACGTCGCCGACCCAGTCGCTGTCGCGGTCGAGGCGGATAGGGACGAGAACGCCGTCGGTGAGCCGGTACTGCCGTTCGGCGCGCGCCGCGACGGCGAGGTCGTGCGTGATGGTCACGAGCGCGGCGCCGGTCTGCGACGCGATCTCGTCGAGCAGGTCCATGACCTCGCCGCCGGTCTCGACGTCGAGCGCACCCGTCGGCTCGTCGGCGAGGATCACGCGCGGGCCGCGGACGAGCGCGCGGGCGATCGCGACGCGCTGCTGCTCGCCGCCGGACAGCTTCTCGGGCATGGTGTCGAGCCGGTCGCCGAGCCCGACGCGGGTGAGCATCTCCGCGGCGAGTCGCGTGCGCGACCAGAACTGCCGTCCGCGGGCGTAGAGCAGGGGAGCGGTGACGTTCTCGAGCGCCGTGCGTCCGGGCAGCAGGTTGAACTGCTGGAAGACGAACCCGAAGTCGCGGCCGCGACGGCGGGTGCGCGCGCGGTTCGACAGGCGCGCGATCGGCACGCCCTCGAGCAGGTACTCGCCCGAGGTCGGCGCGTCGAGCAGCCCGAGGATGTTGAGCAGCGTCGACTTGCCGGTGCCCGACCGGCCGACGACCGCGACGTGCTCGCCCGCGCCGACCGTGAGCGTGACGCCCTGCAGGATGTGCAGCATCCGGTCGTCGGGCAGCCGGACCGACCGGGTGACGTCGGTGAGCTCGAGGAGGCTCATCCGGCGCACATGCTCGGGTCGTAGGTCTTCGAGCTCGGGTCGCACGGGTCGCCGCCCGCACCACCGGGCACGGGGATGAACTGCAGGATCTCGTCGCCCGCTGCGAGGCCAGACGTGATCTGCACGTTCTCGCCGTCGGTGAGCCCGAGCCCGACCTCGCGCTTCTCGTTGGTCCCGTCGGGTCCGACGACCCAGACGTTGCCCTTCTGCACGGTGCCCTGCACCGACGTGACGGGCACGACGACGGCGTCCGCCGCGGTGCCGTTGGTGATCGCGAGCGTGGCGCCGAGGCCCGCGAACGCGGTGACGCCGGCGGGGACCGCGCAGCTGACCGTCCCGGACGCCGGGGTCTGCGCGCCCGGGTCGGCGTTCGGGTCGGGCTGCTGCGACGTCGTGGCGGCCGCGCCGATCTTGACGCCCGTGCAGTCGAACGGCGCGGGTCCGCCGTTGAGCGTGACCGTGGCCTGCGACGGCGCGCCGATGAGCCGGTACTGCTGGTCGGGCGTGAGCGTGCCACTGACGGACAGCGTGCCCGGCGCGATGGTGCCGATCTGGTCGCCGACGGCCACGACCTGGTCCTTGAGCGTCGGCAGGCTCAGTGTGCCGGCGACCTTGGCCTTCACGGTCTCGATCGTCACCTTGGGCGCGCGCTCGGTCGTCGTCTGCTCGCCCGTCTCGGCGTTCGTCGTCACGACGGGGTCCTGTGGGGTCTCCTGGCGGATCTGGAGGATCGGGGTGTCGACGGCCACGACGTCGCCGTCCTTGGCGAGCAGCTTCGAGACGGTGCCCGCGAGCGTCGCGCGGACCACGACCGCCGGGTCCGCGACGACGCTCGCCTGCACGGTGACGGCGTTGGTCACGGTGCCGGTCGCGACCTGGACCGTCGGCTCGACGAGCTGCCCGGTCGGGTGCAGCGACGTGTCTTCGGTCTCGACGGACGCGCCGTTGAAGGCGATCTTGACGAGCGTGGCGGCGATGACGGCCCAGATGAGTATCCGGAGCGTCGGGAAGATGTACCTGCGGGTGACCCCCATGGGGCGGAACTCCTCGCGTCGTGCGGCGGGCGCGGACGGGTGGTGCAGCCGCACGCTAGCGGCGGCGCGGTGACCTGCGGATCCACCCGGGGGAGGATGCGTGGGGTTACCGCGTGGACGACACTACTGCGCGATGCGCTGTAGATGTGTCGGTTTGGCCCGCGAGCATCTCGTCGACGCGGCAGGGTCCGCCGCACGGCGCGCGGGCGCCCGTGAGCGCCGCCCGCCGTCACCGCGAAGAGGGCGTCAGGACGCCGAAGCCTCCGCCGTCGCCACCAGGAACGCCGGCGCTCGAAGCCCGGCCGCCGCGAACGCGTCCGCGACCGCCGCCCGCACGCGCTGCACGTCCGTGTGCTCGACGAGTGCGATCGCGGACCCGCCGAACCCGCCGCCCGTCATCCGCGCACCGAGCGCCCCGGCCTGGCGGGCCGTCGCGACCGCCAGGTCCAGCTCGCGGCACGACACCGTGTAGTCGACGCGCAACGACTCGTGCGACGCGTCGAGCAGCGGCCCGACCTCGCGCACACGCGCGCCGTCGAGCAGCGCGACGAGGTCGCGGACGCGTCCGATCTCGGTGACGACATGCCGGACCCGCGGCACCTCGACGTCGGCGTCGGGGGAGCCGGCGAGCGCGTCGACCGCCCAGCCCCAGCCCCGCTCGTCGTCCGCGAGGGCCCGCAACGACGGCAGCCCGAGCCGGGCCGCGGCCGCCTCGCACGACGCGCGCCGAGCCGCGTACTGGCCGTCCACCAGGGCGTGCTCGGCGCGCGTGTCGACGACCAGCAGCGCGAGCCCCTCGGCGGCGAGGTCGAACGGCACGTGCCGCACGGCCCCGTCGCGGCAGTCGAGCAGCAGCGCGTGACCGGCCTGCGACCGCAGCGACGCCGCCTGGTCCATGCCGCCCGTGGGCGCGCCCGCGATCTCGTTCTCGGCGCGGACGCACAGCGCCGTGAGCGTCGCGCGGCCCGCGTCGTCCGCGCCGAGGCCCAGGTCGTGCAGGGCGTCGAGCGCGATCGCGACGGACGACTCGAGCGCCGCCGACGACGACAGGCCCGCGCCGTACGGCACGCACGAGTCGATCGCGACGTCGAAGCCGCCCACCCGGTGACCACCCTGCCGCAGCGCCCACGCGACACCCGCGACGTAGGCGGGCCAGCCGTCGACCGTCCCCGGGCCGACGCCGGCGAGGTCCACCTCGCGCGGGTCGCCCGCCTCCTGCGCGGACACGAGTCTGATCCGCGAGTCGTCGCGCACGCGCACCGCGGCGTACGTGCGGTGGGGCAGCGCGATCGGCAGGCAGAGGCCGTCGTTGTAGTCGGTGTGCTCGCCGATGAGGTTCACGCGGCCGGGCGCGGACCACACGCCGTCGGGGTCGGTGCCGAACCGGTCGACGAACAGCGTGCGGGCGCGCGCGGAGCCCTCGTCGACGGTCCAGGGGGCGAGCCGGTCGATCGCGGTCACGCGAGCTCCTTCAGCCGGGCCGCGATCTTCTCGGGCGTCGTGTCGCTGATCCAGGCGCCGGCGCCGGACTCGACGCCCGCGAGGTACTTGAGCTTGTGCGGGGCGCGCAGCACCGAGATGACCTCGAGGTGCAGGCGGGAGACGTCGCGGCCCTCGCCGACCGGGGCCTGGTGCCACCCGGAGATGTAGGGCAGCGGGATGCTCGTACCGTCGTCCTCGAAGAACCGGTCGAGCCGGTCCAGCAGGGTCAGGTACGTGGTCGCGAGGTCGGCGCGCTCGTCGTCCGTCAGTGCCGGGAGGTCCGGCACGTCGCGGCGCGGGGCCAGGTGCACCTCGACGGGCCAGCGCGCGGCGAACGGCACGTACGCGACCCAGTGCTCCGACTCGAGCACGACGCGCTCGCCGTGCTCGAGCTCGGCGTCGAGCACGTCGCGGCCCAGCAGGCGGCCGGTCGCGGCGTGGTGCGCACGGGCCTGCTCGAGCATCCGCGTCGTCCGCGGCGTGAGGTACGGGAACGCGTAGATCTGCCCGTGCGGGTGGTGCAGCGTGACGCCGATCTCCTTGCCGCGGTTCTCGAAGACGAACACCTCCTCGATCCCGGGCAGCGCGCCCAGGGCGGCGGTGCGGTCCGCCCACGCCTCGATGATCGTGCGCATGCGGCGCGGGCCGACGGTGCGCAGCGACTGCGTGGGGTCGGCGGAGAAGCAGACGACCTCGCAGCGACCGGCGGCGGGGCGGACGGTCCACAGCGGCTCGTCGTCGCGGTGGCGCTCTGCGTCGGTCGCGCCCGGCACGGCGAGCAGCGACGGGAAGCGGTTCTCGAACACCACCACGTCGTAGTCCTCGGCCGGGATCTCGCCGTCCTGGTACGTGGCGCCGGGCCGCGCGGGGGCCAGGGGGTTCGCGTCGGCGGGCGGCAGGAACGTGCGGTTCATGCGGTGCGCCGCGATGGCGATCCACTCGCCGGTCAGCGGGTCGCGACGCAGCTCGGGGCCGGTGACGGGCTGCGGCACGCCGTGCTCGTCGGGCACGGGCGCGAACCGGTCCGGGAGCGGGCGGGGGTCGTCGAGCCGCCGCGTCTGCGCGCCCGACACGTACGGCTCGGTGTCGTCGAAGTAGATGAGCTCGCGGCCGTCCGCGAGGTGGGTCGTGGTCTTGCGCACGTCGGCGGTCACTGCAGGTGTCACTGTGCGGCTCCGAGGGGGGCGAGCGTGAGGTGGGTGGGCAGGTCGCAGAGGCGTCGACGTACCTCGTCGGGCAGGCCGTCGTCGGTGAGCAGGGTGTCGACCTCGTCGAGCGGGGCGATGCGGGCGAGCCCGACGACGCCCCACTTGGTGTGGTCGGCGAGCACAGTCGTGGCCGCGGCGCTCGCCATGAGGGCACGGTCGGTGGCGGCCTCGGCGAGGTTCGGGGTCGTGAGCCCGTCGGCGTCGAGGCCGTGCACGCCCAGGTAGGCCCGGTCGACGCGCAGGTGCGCGAGGGTCGCGTCGGCGACCGGGCCGACGAGCGCGTCCGACGGCGTCCGCACGCCGCCCGTGAGGATGACCTCGAGGCCGGCGGACGACGGCGCGTGGTGCAGCACGTCGGCGACGCGCAGGCCGTTCGTCACGACCGTGAGCGGGCGCAGGCCGACGTCCGCCGCGAGGAGCTCGGCGAGCAGGTACGTGGTGGTCCCGGCGGACAGCGCGATCGCCTGGCCCGGTTCGACGGTCGCGGCGGCGGCCCGGGCGATCGCCTGCTTCTCGGGCCCGGACCACTCGCGCTTCGCGTCGAACCCGGGTTCGTCGGTCGGGCGGCCCGCGGCGTCCGGCGCGACCGCCCCGCCGTGCACGCGGCGGACCAGGCCGGCGCGCGCGAGCTCGGCGATGTCCCGCCGGATCGTCATGTCCGAGACGTCGAGGCTCTCGACGAGGTCGGCGACGCGGGCGGCGCCGTGCAGGCGCACGGCGGCGAGGATCTGCTCCTGGCGTTGCGTGGCCAACACCCGGACATCATCGCACCGGATCGAACATAAACCAACACGGCGCGCGCGGACGCCGCGACGCGGCAGGTCAGCCGCTCAGCGCCCCGCGGGCGTCAGTCCGAGCGAGCGGCCCGCGAGGCCCCGACGACGAGCCGCGAGCGACGTCGCGACCGACCGCAGCGCCTGCGCCGCGGGGGAGTCCGGCTCCGCGAGCACGACGGGCGTGCCGCCGTCGCCCGCCTCGCGCAGCCGCACGTCGAGCGGCACCTGGCCCAGCAGCGGCACGTCGCCGCCCGTGAGCTGCGACAGGTTCTCCGCGACGCGTTGCCCGCCGCCCGAGCCGAACAGCTCGAGCCGTGACCCGTCGGGCTGCGGCAGCCACGACATGTTCTCGACGACCCCGACCACGTGCTGGCGCGTCTGCACCGCGACCGACCCGGCCCGCTCGGCGACCTCCGCGGCCGCGACCTGCGGCGTCGTCACCACCACGATCTCGGACCCCGGCAGCAGCTGCGCGACCGAGATCGCGATGTCGCCCGTGCCCGGTGGCAGGTCGAGCAGCAGCACGTCGAGGTCGCCCCAGAACACGTCCGCGAGGAACTGCTGCAGCGCACGGTGCAGCATCGGCCCGCGCCAGACCACCGGCTGCCCGGGCGGCACGAACATCCCGATCGACACGACCTTCACGTCGTGCGCCACCGGCGGCAGCAGCATGTCGTCGACCTTCGTCGGCTGCCGCGTCACCCCCAGCATCCGCGGGATCGAGAAGCCGTAGATGTCCGCGTCGACGACGCCGACCCGCAGCCCGTCGGCAGCCATCGCGACCGCGAGGTTCGCCGTCACGGACGACTTGCCGACACCGCCCTTGCCCGACGCGATCGCGAACACCTTCGTCAGCGACGTCGGCTGGGCGAACGGGATGACGGGCTCGGCGTCCGTGCCGCGCAGCAGCGTGCGCAGCGCGGCCCGCTGGTCGGCGCTCATCACGCCGAGGTCCACGACCACGTCCGTGACTCCGTCGACCGCGACCGCGGCGGCGGTGACGTCGCGCGTCAGCGTCTCCTTGAGCGGGCAGCCCGGCGTCGTGAGATCGATGCCGACCCGTACCCGGCTGCCGTCGACGTCGACCGAACGGACCATGCCGAGCTCGGTGATCGGCCGGCGGATCTCCGGGTCCAGCACGGTCGCGAGCGCCTCGTGGACCGCCGCCGTGAGGCCGTCGGTCCCTTCGGCGCCGGAGGTCGGGTGGGCGGCGTTCGACGACATGGCGCCCATCGTAGGTCGGTCCCGCGCGCCGCTCGGTCGCCGAAAGGCCCTTGCGGCGTCAGGTGCGGTCGGACCCCTGGTCGGGCCGCCCCTCCGCCTCGCGCTCCTCCGCGAGGTCCTCGAGCAGGTTGCGCAGCTCCGAGCGGACGAAGTCACGCGTCGCGACCTCGGACAGCGCGATGCGCAGCGCCGCCATCTCGCGGGCCAGGAACTCGGTGTCCGCGAGGTTCCGCTCGGAGCGCTGCCGGTCCTGCTCGGCCTGCACGCGGTCGCGGTCGGTCTGCCGGTTCTGCGCCAGCAGGATCAGCGGGGCGGCGTACGACGCCTGCAGCGACAGCATCAGCGTGAGGACGGTGAAGCCGTTCGACGGGTCGTCGAACCGCGGGCGGTCCGGCCCCCAGTTCGCGTTCCACGCGAGCCACACGATGCAGAACACCGTGAGCCAGATGATGAACAGCGGCGTGCCGAGGAAGCGCGCGATGCTCTCCGCGATCTTGCCCGACGTGTCCTCGTCGAACTGCGCGCGCGGCAGCAGGGACCGCCGCGTCTCGCGCGGCTGGTCGAGCCGGTCAGCCACGACGGCCCCCCGCGGTCGGCCCGGCCGCGGGCGTCGGGTTCTCGTCGTCGTCCGTCTCGCGCCAGTCCTCGGGAAGCAGGTGGTCGAGGACGTCGTCGACGGACACCGCGCCGAGCAGGCGCTTCTCGGCGTCGACCACGGGCATGGCGAGCAGGTTGTAGGTGGCGAGCTGCCGGGTCACCGCGAGCAGCGGGGCCTCGGCGGGGGCCGCCTCGATGTCCGTGTCGACGATCGAGCCGATCGCGTCGTGCGGCGGCTCGCGCAGCAGGCGCTGCAGGTGCACGACGCCGATGAAGCGGCCCGTCGGCGTCTCCAGCGGCGGGCGGGCGACGAACACCATCGACGCGAGCGCGGGCGTCAGGTCCTGTCGGCGCACGTGCGCGAGCGCTGACGCGATCGACGTCTCCGGGCCCAGGATCACCGGCTCGGTGGTCATCAGGCCGCCCGCGGTGTTGTCCTCGTAGGCCAGCAGGCGTCGCACGTCCTCGGCCTCGTCGGGCTCCATGAGGCCGAGCAGCTCGGCCTGCTGCGCGTCCGGCAGCTCGCCGAGCAGGTCGGCGGCGTCGTCGGGCTGCATCGCCTCGAGCACGTCGGCCGCGCGGGTCAGCTCCAGGCCCTGGAGGATCGCCACCTGGTCGTCCTCGGGCAGCTCCTCGAGCACGTCGGCGAGGCGCTCGTTGTCGAGGGCGGTCGCGACCTGCAGCCGGCGCGCGCGACCCAGGTCGTGCAGCACGTCGGCCAGGTCGGCGGGCTTGAGGTCCTCGTACTGCGCGAGCAGCAGCTCTGCGCCCTGCTCGGCGGACCGGCGGGCCAGGCCCGTCACCTCGTCGACCGAGACCAGCACCGTCTCGCCGCGCCGCCGCAGCAGACCGGACTTGCCGGGCCGGTGCCGCCGGACGAACAGCTTGGTGACGACCCAGTCGCCGTTGCGCTGCAGCTCGATCGCGACGTCCTCGATGGACGCCTGCCCCGAGCCGTCCACGAAGTCGACCGTCCGGTCGAGCAGCTCGCCGACCACGACCGTCTCGAACGCGCGCTGCTCGAACCGGCGCATGTTCACCAGGCCCGTGGAGATGACCTGCCCCGCGTCGATGGAGGTCACGCGCGTCAACGGCAGGAACACCCGGCGCCGTCCGGCGACCTCGACCACCAGGCCGACCGCCCGCGGCGGACCCTTGGGTCGGACCAGCACGACGACGTCGCGCACCCGCCCGACCTGGTCACCGAGCGGGTCGAAGACGATGGTCCCGGCGAGGCGCGCGACGAACACCCGGGTCCCGACGCTGCTCACGCCGGTCAGCCTAACCAACAGCCCCACCTCGGCCCTGGCACCACGCGCACACCGTCGCTGACCTGCGCGATCACGGTCCTGCCCTGGCGCCGGGGCGCGCTTCGGGGGAGGATCGCCGCATGTCGTTCTCGGGCCAGCCGAGGCCTCCGCGCACCCCGACCCCGCCGCAGGGCGAGACCATCGCGGCCTACGCGACGTACCTCGAGGCGCAGCGCGCCGTCGACCACCTCGCCGACTCGGCGTTCCCCGTGCAGCTCGTGACGATCGTCGGCACCGACCTCAAGATGGTCGAGCGGGTCACCGGGCGACTGTCCTACCCCCGCGTCGCGATGGGCGGGTTCGTGTCCGGGGCGTGGTTCGGCCTGTTCGTCGGGCTGCTGCTCTCGCTGTTCACGGCCCCCGGCTCGCGCAGCCCGTTCCTGCCCGCGATCCTCATCGGCGGCGCGTTCGGCCTCCTGTTCTCCGTCGTGCCGTACTCGTTCACGCGCGGGCGGCGGGACTTCACGTCGTCGAGCCAGATCGTCGCGTCGTCGTACGCGGTGCTGTGCCGCACCGAGCAGGCGCACAAGGCGCGGGAGCTCCTGCGGGAGGTCGGCGGGGTGCAGTCCGGCGTCGTCCGGCCGCCCGCCGCCGTCATCCCGGGCGGACCGCCGTCGGACGCCGCCGTGACGTACCCGCCGCCGTCCGCGCCCTCCGGGCCGCCGACGGGCTCGCCGACCGTGCCGCCGGTCGCCCCTCCCGGGCCGCCGTCCGGACCGGGCGGACCGTCCGGACCGGGCACGCCATCCGGACCAGGCACGCCATCCGGACCGGGCACGCCATCCGGACCGGGCACGCCACCCGGGCCGCCGCCCGGCTGACGACCCGGTCGTCAGGACCGCACCGGCCGCACCGGCGTCGGCCCCACTCCGCGCTCCACGCGATCGACAACGGGTGTCCCATGAACGCCAAGAAGCAGGTCGTCGCCGTGCTCGCTGCCGGGCTCCTCGGGGTCGTCTACGTGTCGTCCGCCGCCGCCACACCGCCCTCCACCGACCCGCCCGAGGCGAGCGACCTCGTCAGCGGGCCGCTCGACGGCAGCGCGGGCCGGCACCCGCTACGCGTCGAGCAGGACGGCGTCGAGCTCACGGTCAAGCAGCCGACCACGGTGGCGACGTTCGACCTCACGTACGAGCCGCTCGAGTTCTCCGGCTGGCACTCGCACCCGGGGATCGTCGTCGTGGTCGTGAAGTCCGGCACGGTCGAGCGCACCACGCCCGGCAAGCACGGGCACTGCACCACGCAGACGTTCACCGCGGGCACGTCGTTCACCGAGGTCGGCACGCACTACGTCGCCAACCCGAGCGCGACCGACGCGGCCGTCCTGTCGATCACGCGCATCTACCCGACCGACGCCACCGTGAGCCGCATCGACCAGCCCGCGCCCGACTGCGGCTGACCGCCCTCACGACACGGGGGAGGGCTCCACGCCCCGGGCCCGGCGCACGCGCCACACCGTTCTCCACCAGCGGTGCCCGTGCACGCGCGGGTCGCGCGGCTCGGCAGGTTCGACGACAGGTGCGTCCGGCCGTGCGCTCGCGGCGAGTGCCGCGGTCGTCTGCCCGGCGAGCACCGCCAGCAGGTGCGATCCGTCCATCATGAGATCCCCCGAGAGGCCGTGGGTCGGGGCGAGGTGCTCCGACGGGGGATGACGCACGACGGCCCGCGACCTCGACAGAGGCCGCGGGCCGATCGTCCGGCGGCGGGGTCAGGCCAGGAGGCGGGCCATCCACGCCTCGACGGCGTCGGGGTCGCGCGGCAGCGCGGCGGACAGGTTCTCGTTGCCGTCGGCCGTGACGAGCACGTCGTCCTCGATCCGCACCCCGATGCCCCGGTACTCCTCGGGGACCAGCAGGTCGTCGGACTTGAAGTACAGGCCCGGCTCGATCGTGAACACCATGCCCGGCTCGAGGATCCCGTCGAGGTACAGCTCGGCCCGGGCCTGCGCGCAGTCGTGCACGTCGAGGCCGAGGTGGTGGCTCGTGCCGTGCACCATCCAGCGGCGGTGGTGCTGGTTCTCGGGCAGCAGCGACTGCTCGGCGCTCACCGGCAGCAGGCCCCACTCGTCGAGTCGCGCGGCGATGACCTCCATCGCGGCGGCGTGCACGTCGCGGAACTTCGTGCCGGGCTTCGCGACGGCGAAGGCTGCGTCGGCGGCGTCGAGCACGGCCTGGTAGACCCGGCGCTGCACCTCGGTGAACGTGCCGTCGACGGGGAGCGTGCGCGTGACGTCGGCGGTGTACAGGCTGTCGATCTCGACGCCCGCGTCGACGAGCACGAGCTCGCCCGACCGGACGGGGCCGTCATTGTCGATCCAGTGCAGCGTCGTCGCGTGCTCTCCCGCCGCCGCGATCGTCTCGTAGCCGACCGCGTTGCCCTCCTGGCGGGCGTGCCCGATGAACGTGCCCTCGATGACCCGCTCGCCGCGCGCGTGCGCCTGCGCGGCCGGCAGCGCCCGCACGATCTTCTCGAAGCCCTCGATCGTCGTGTCGACCGCGAGGCGCATCTGCTCGACCTCGTACGCGTCCTTGACCAGCCGCAGCTCCGAGAGCGACTCGGCCAGCGCGGTGTCGCGCTCACCCGACGCCTCCGCCGCGCGGATCTCCTCGATGACGGCCTCGACGGCCTCGTCCACGTCCGGCACGACGAGGAGCTGCACGCCGTCCGCGCCCACGTCCTTCGCGAGCGCGTCCCGCAGGTCGTCGAGGTGCGCCGTGCGGATGCCCGTCGTCGTCTCCATGTCCTCGAGCGTCGGACGGGCGCCGACCCAGAACTCGCCGTACCGCGAGTCGGAGAAGAACTCCTCGGTGTCCCGGCCCGCGAGCGGCCGCAGGTACAGCACCGCGTGGTGCGCGCTGCCGTCGTCGCCCGTGCCGTCCTCGACCGGGTGCAGCACGAGTACCGCGTCGGGCTCCTGCTCCATGCCCAGGCCCGTGAGGTGCGCGAACGCGGAGTGCGGCCGGAACCGGTAGTCCGTGTCGTTGGAGCGGACCTTGAACGCGCCGGCCGGCACGACGAGCCGCTCGCCCGGGAACTTCGCCGACAGCGCCGATCGCCGGGCCGCCGTGTGGTCCGCGGCGGGGCTGCGGGTCGCGGTCGACGCGGGACGCTCCGCCCAGCCCGACGTGACGAAGCGCAGGAACTCCGCCGACCCCGGTCGCTGGGACCGGTTGCTCCCTCGGTCCGCGAGCGGCTGCTCGCTGGTCGGGGTCTCCGGGGTGTCAGGCGTCGTGTCCGAGGTCATCGGGCCAGTCTCCCACCGGCGCCCGGCGCGGCTCGACCCGGGCCGGTGCGGGCGCAGGCCCGTCCGCCGGATACCTTGGCCCGATGCGCATCGACCTGCACACCCACTCGACGGCCTCCGACGGCACGCAGTCACCCGCCGACGTGGTGCTGGCGGCAGGGGAGGCCGGTCTCGACGTCGTCGCCCTCACCGACCACGACACGACGGCCGGGTGGGACGAGGCCGCGGAGGCGGCCCAGCTCGTGGGCGTCACGCTCGTCCGCGGCACGGAGGTGTCCGCGCGCTCGCGGGGGATCAGCGTGCACCTGCTGTCCTACCTGCAGGACCCGACGCACCCGGCGCTCGTGACCGAGCTCGACAAGACCCGCGACGCGCGGCTCGGCCGGGCCCGCGCGATCGTCGACCTGCTCGCCGCGGACTTCCCGATCACATGGGACGACGTGCTCGCGCAGGCGAAGGACGCGGTCGTCGTCGGTCGGCCGCACCTCGCGGACGCGCTCGTCGCGAACGGCGTCGTCCCGGACCGCGACGCCGCGTTCGCGCGGCTGCTGCGCGCGGACGGCCCCTACCACGTGCCGCACTACGCGCCCGCAGCACCCGATGCCGTCCGCGCGATCCGGGCCGCCGGGGGAGTGCCCGTGTTCGCGCACCCCGGTGCTGACGCGCGCGGCCGCATCGTGCCCGACGCGGTGTTCGACGAGCTCGCCGCGGTTGGGCTCGGCGGCATCGAGGTGCACCACCGCGACCACTCGCCGCAGCAGCGGGAGCGGCTCACCGCGATCGCGGAGCGGCTCGGGCTGCTCGTCACGGGGTCGAGCGACTACCACGGGGACGGCAAGGCCAACCGGCTGGGAGAGAATCTCACCGAGCCGTCGGCGCTGGCCGCGATCGAGGAGCAGGGAGCAGTGGACGTGATCCGGGCATGAGCGAGCTCTTCGACCTCCAGCTCTTCATCTCCGTCTTCATCACCCTGTTCGTCATCATGGACCCGCCCGGGACCGTGCCGATCTTCCTCGGGCTGACAGGCGCGATGACGCGCGCGCAGCGCAACCGGGCGGCGCGGCAGGCGATCCTCGTCGCCTTCGGCGTCATCGTGTCGTTCGCGGTGTTCGGGCAGCAGCTCCTCAGCTACATGCACATCTCGCTCGCGGCGCTGCAGGCGTCGGGCGGGCTGCTGCTGCTCGTGGTCGCGATGGAGCTGCTCACCGGCAAGATGGAGGAGCCCGAGCCGTCGGGCAACGCCAAGGTCAACGTGGCCCTCGTCCCGCTCGGCACGCCGCTGCTGGCGGGGCCCGGCGCGATCGTCGCGACCATGGTGTTCGTCAAGCAGGCCGACCTGTCCACCTCGCACGACTGGATCGCGATCGCGCTCGGCGTCGTCGCGGTGCACGTGTGCCTCTACCTGGCCATGCGGTTCGCCAACGTCGTGCACCGCGTGCTCAAGGACTCCGGCACCGTGCTCGTCACCCGCATCGCCGGTCTGCTGCTCGCCGCGATCGCGGTGCAGCTCGTCGCCGACGCCGTGGAGGCGTTCATCCAGAGCGCCTGACGGCGCGGACGACGAAGGGTGGGCCCGCCGCGGCGGACCCACCCTTCACGTCGTGCTGCGCCAGGTCGGCGCCGGTCCTCAGCCCTCGCTCGGCGCGGGCGCGGCGGCCTCGCCGCCGGCCGGACGGCCACCGCGCGTGCGGCGACGGTTGCGGGTGCGGCGTGCGCCACCGGTCGACGAGCCGCCCTCGGCGGGACCGTCGGTCGTCGCCGGAACGGTCGACGTGCCCTCGGCCGGCGCGCTCGACGCGCCCTCGGCCTGTGCGCTCGCCGCGCCCTCGCCGCGACCACCGCGACCGCCACGACGGCGACGGCCACCCTCGCGAGGGGCGTCGCCCTCGCGCGCGGGACGACCGCCCGAGCGCGTCCGGTCGCCGCCACGGCCACCGGCACCGCCTGCGCCACCGCTGCGCTTGCCCGTCTCGCCCAGGTCCTCGAGCGCCTCGGCCGCCAGCCCGGCGCGGGTCTGCTGCGCCTTGGGCAGGCGCCCCTTGACGCCCTCGGGGATGTCGAGGTCGGCGTACACGTGCGGCGAGCTCGAGTACGACTCGACCGGCTCGGGGATGCCCAGGCCGAGCGCCTTGTCGATGAGGCCCCAGCGCGGCATGTCGTCCCAGTCGACGAACGTCACGGCCGTGCCCTTGTTGCCCGCGCGACCCGTGCGGCCGGTGCGGTGCAGGTACGTCTTCTCGTCCTCGGGGCACTGGTAGTTGACGACGTGCGTGACGTCCTCGACGTCGATGCCGCGCGCGGCCACGTCGGTCGCGACGAGCACGTCGACCTTGCCGTGGCGGAACGCGCGCAGCGCCTGCTCGCGGGCGCCCTGGCCGAGGTCGCCGTGCAGAGCGCCGGCGGCGAAGCCGCGCTCGACGAGCTCGTCGGCGACCTTCGCCGCCGTCCGCTTGGTGCGCGCGAACACGATCGTCAGGCCGCGGCCGTTGGCCTGCAGGATGCGGGCCAGCAGCTCCACCTTGTCGAGCGCGTGCGCGCGGTAGACGACCTGCTTGATGTTCTTGACGGTCTGGCCGTCGTCGTCCGGGTCGGCCGCGCGGATGTGCGTCGGCTGCGTCATGTACCGGCGGGCCATCGCGACGACCGCCCCGGGCATCGTCGCCGAGAACAGCATCGTGTGGCGCGACGCGGGGGTCGCCGCCAGCAGCGTCTCGACGTCCGGCAGGAAGCCGAGGTCGAGCATCTCGTCGGCCTCGTCGAGCACGACCGTGCGGACGCGCGACAGGTCGAGGTGGCGCTGCTTGAGCAGGTCGATCATGCGCCCGGGCGTGCCGACGACGACCTCGACGCCCTTGTTCAGCGCGTCGATCTGCGGCTCGTACGCCCGGCCGCCGTACACCTGCACGACGCGCACCGTGCGGCGGGCCGACGCGGTCGCGAGGTCGCCCGCGACCTGCACGGCGAGCTCGCGCGTCGGGACGACGACGAGGGCCTGCGGCTTGCCGGCGGCGGGGAGCTGGTCGTAGCCGTCCTCGCCCGGCGCCACGATGGCGTCGAGCAGCGGGACGCCGAAGCCGAGCGTCTTGCCGGTCCCGGTCTTGGCCTGCCCGATGATGTCGTGCCGCGACAGGGCCACGGGCAGCGTCATCGCCTGGATGGGGAACGGGTGCGTGATGCCCGCGTCGGCGAGCGCCTGGACGATCTCCGGGCGGACGTCGAAGTCGGCGAACGACGCGTCGACCGCCTGGACGGACGAGTACGTGTTCTTGAGCGGGCGGGTCATGGGCGCTGCGAGGGCGGAAGCCGCTTCCTCGGGCGCGTTCGTGCTGGTCTGTGTGGTCACGGTCGACTCTTCGCTGCGAGGGTGGTGAGCCGCGCGCGGTCCGGGGCCGACGGGCGTCGGGGGCGTCCCGGGCGACAGCGGTCGTCACCACGTGAGTGGCCGGCAGCCGATCGTGAAAGTCCTCCCGCGAGCGACTCCGGACCACGTGTCCGGGGCTGCGCGGGATGGTCGCTGAACCGGGGACGACGCCCCCACCGTGACGACCGGGCAACCGATGTACCCGTACAGGGTATCGGACGGGTCCCGCCAGCCGGGGCGAGCGTCGCGCGCGTCACACGTTCCACCCCACAGGTTCACCGGCCGGACGCCTGCGCAACCCCGGCGGTCTACGATCTTCGGATGACGACGCACGCACGTCCGGGTGTCACCGGCGCCACCACGTCCCCCGTCGCCACCTCCCGCGAGCCCGACACGATCGAGCTGCTCGGTCTCGTCGCGCAGCTGGAGGACGTCGCGTTCGCGCGGCTCGCCGCCGACGCCGCCGAGGCCCCCACCACCGAGCAGCGGCTCGAGCTGAGCCGGTTCGCGGCAGCGGCCGTCGAGCGGCGCGAGCGGGTGCTCGCCCGGATCGCCGAGCTCGGCGCGGATCCCGTCGCGGCACTGCGCCAGTTCGACCACGTGCTCGACGACTTCGACGCGCGCACGCAGCCGGCCACCTGGTGGGAGCGTCTGCTCAAGGCGTACGTGGGCTACGGCGTGGCGGACGACTTCTGCCGGCTCGCGGCCGAGGGGCTCGACCCCGAGTCGCGCCGCGTGGTGCTCGAGGTGCTGGACGACGCGTCGCACGCGGAGCTCGCCGTCGCGGAGCTCGACGCGGCGGGCGGCGCGGACGACGTGCTGTCCGCGCGGCTCGCGCTGTGGGGCCGCCGGCTCGTGGGGGAGGCCCTCGGCGTCGTGCAGCGGCTGCTCGTGCAGCGGCCGGGGCTCGTCCGGCTCGTCAGCGAGGGCGCCGCGGCCGAGCAGCCCGGCGGTGGCGAGCAGAACGCGGGGACCGACGTCGTGGCGGCCCCGGCGAACGCGCCCACCAAGCTCTTCGGCGAGCTCACCGCACAGCACACCCGGCGGATGTCCCGGCTCGGCCTGACCGCGTGACCTGCACAGACGACGAGCCCGCGCCGACCAGGAGGTCGACGCGGGCTCGTTCGTCCGTCGGGAGGGCCCTCAGATGGTCCCGAAGCCGACGCGGGCCTTGGCCTCCGAGCCGATCTCGACGTAGCCGATCGTCGCGGTCGGCACGATGATCCGCCGGCCGCGCACGTCCTGGAGCTCGAGCACGGCCTGGCCGTCGAGCGCCGAGGCGACGGCGGCCGCGACCTCGTCACCCGTCTGCTCGGTCTCCAGGACGATCTCCCGTGCCAGGTTCTGCACGCCGATCGTGATCTCCACCGTCATCTCTTTCACGTCCCCTTCGCAGTCGTCGGGCGCCGGTCCACCGACCTGGTCCGCCTCCAGGCGATCCTAGGCGTCCTCGTAGACGAAGTCGGGCCGGATCAGCCCGGCCACGCCGCCCCACGCCAGCTCGGCCACGAGGTCGGCGGTGCTCTCGGCGTCGACGCCGCCGGTGGAGCGGAACCGGTGCGTCGCGGCGCCCTGCGCCATCGCGATGAGGGAGACGGCGAGCGTGGCCGACTGGTCGGGGCCGAGCCCGGTGACCTGGCCGAGCACCCCGGCGATCCGGCGCGACGCCTCGGCCGAGGCGTGCTCGACGCGGGCGCGCACGTCCGCGTCGTGCGTCACGTCGGACTCGAACAGCAGCGCGGACGACTCCCCGGCCACCTCGACGAACATGATGTAGGCGTGCACGACTGCCGACACGACGGCGCGTCCGTCGCCGCGGCGGACCGGTCCCTGCTCGATCGGCTCGACCGCACTCTCCACGGCCGCGAGCAGGTCGGCGCCGCACTGGTCCACGACCGCGAGGTACAGGTCGAGCTTCGACGGGAAGTGCCGGTACAGCACCGGCTTGCTGACCTGGGCGCGGTCGGCGATGTCGTCCATCGAGACGTGGTGGAAGCCCTCGGTGGCGAACAGGTCCTGGGCGATCTTGAGCACCTGGGCGCGACGTTCGTCCCGGCCCATGCGCGGGTTGCGGGCCCGTGGAGGTGAGTCGTCCGTCCCGGTCATCCCGGCATGGTAGCCACGCCGTGTGTCATCGATGGCACCATGTCCGGGTGACACCCGCCGACGTCCCCCGGATGCCCGACGCTGCACGGACGCGCGGGCGCCGGCGTGCCGAGCCGCCGACGGGGTCCCGGCAGCGGCGTCGCGACCGGCGGTCGCGCTCCGGGTCGGCGCGCACGATCGTGGTCGCGTTCGGCGTCGGCGCGTTCGGGCTGGTCGCCGGTGCCGGTACCGCGCTCACCACCTCGACGGGCTCTCCGGCGGCCGCGCTCGACGCCGTCGTCGGCCGGGTCGCGGCGATGCGCGCGCAGCCCGCCGCGCAGCTGCCTGCGCCGTCCGGGCTCGTCGAGCGCGCCGACGCGGTGAGCCGCGCGGACGCGCAGCGGTCCCCGTTCGAGGACGACGCCCTCGTCGCCGTGCCGACGCCGACGCCGCAGGCGCTCGTGGACGACGCCCCGGCGGTGCTCGCGCTTCCGCCGGGCCTCACGCAGGTCGACTTCGCGGCGGGCCTGCGCGCGGCCGACGTGCCCGAGGCGGGGGCCGGGACGTTCTCGGTGGTGCCGGGCTCGGACCCCGGACCCGGCACGGGCCAGGTGCGGACGATCCGTGTCGAGGTCGAGGACGGGCTCGCGGTCGACGGTCGGGCGTTCGCGGCGACCGTCATGGCGACGCTCAACGACCCGCGCAGCTGGGGCCACGACGGGTCGATGTCGTTCGCGCGCACCGACGGGGATGCCGAGCTGCGGGTGATGCTCGCGTCGCCCACCAGCGTCGACGTGCTGTGCGCGCCGCTCGAGACCGAGGGCGAGGTGTCGTGCGGCCGGGCCGGGCACGCGGTGCTCAACCTCAAGCGCTGGGTGCTCGCCACGCAGGAGTACGCGCAGGACAAGGCCGCCTACCGCCAGTACCTGGTCAACCACGAGGTCGGCCACCTGCTCGGGCACGGTCACGACCAGTGCACGACGCCCGGCGCCGTGGCGTCCGTCATGCAGCAGCAGTCGTACAAGGTCGCGCCGTGCCTGCCGAACCCGTGGCCGTTCCCCTGACCTGGGACCTCGTCGTCTGAGCTCGTCGTGGCCCTGCTCGGGGTGCTGCCGGCGCGCGCGGCGCCCCGGGTCGAAGGTCCACGCCGGTGTCGGTGGTCCGTGATGGGATCGACCGCGTGACGTCCTCGACCGCGCTGCGCCTCGTGCGCCCGTCGCTCGCGGACAGCCCTCTCTCCGGGCCGGGGTCGCCGGTGGCGCTCGACGACGCGCAGCGGTCCGCCGTGGCCCGGGCGGTGGACGGCGGTCGTGGCGCGCTCCTCGTGCTGGGTGCGCCCGGCACGGGCAAGACGACCGTCGCGCTCGAGACGGTCGTCGCCGCGGTCGCCGGTGGGATGCGGCCGGAGGACGTGCTGCTGCTCGCTCCGGCGCGCCGAGCGGCAGCGGACCTGCGCGACCGACTCGGCGCACGCCTGCGGACCACGTCGGGCCGCGCGCTCGTCCAGACGCCTGCCGCCGCGGCCTTCGCGGTGCTGCGGGCCCGCGCGTCCCTGCTCGGCGAGCCTCCGCCTGCCCTGGTGTCCGGCGCCGAGCAGGACCTGCTGCTCGGCGAGCTGCTCGCGGGCCACGTCGCGGGCGAGGGCGTGCCGCTCGCGTGGCCGCCGCACGTGCGTGACGACGTGGTCGCGATGCGCGCGTTCCGCGACGAGCTGCGCGACCTGCTCATGCGCGCGGCCGAGCGCGGCCTCGACCCGGTCGACCTGGCGGACCTGGGGCGCACGCACGACCGGCCGGAGTGGGTCGCTGCGGCGACCGTGTACGAGGAGTACCTCGACGTCATCCAGCTCCGGTCCGGCACACCCGACCTCGGGCAGCGGCTCGACCCTGCGGTGGTCGTCGAGGAGGCCGCGCAGGCGCTGCTGGCGTGGGACGACGAGGTGCCGCGGGCGCCGCGGCCGCGCTGGCGGCTGGTGGTGGTCGACGACCACCAGGAGAGCACGTCGGCGACGGCCCGGCTGCTGCGCGTGCTCGCCGACGACGGCGCGCGCGTCGTGCTGCTGGCCGACCCCGACATCGCCGTGCAGACGTTCCGAGGTGCGGCCCCCACGCTCGTCGGTCGGGCGTCCGTCCTCGGCGTCGGTCCCGGCGAGCTCGGCGCCGAGACGGTCGTGCTGGGCACGGTGCGACGGCACGGTCCTGCGGTGCGGGAGGTCGTCGGGCGCGTCACGTCCCGGATCGGGTCGGTGGGGGCCGTCCAGCACCGGCGTGCGACGAGCGACCCCGACGCGGCGACCGGCGAGGTGCGTGCCGCGGTGCTGCCGAGCGGTGCCCAGGAGGCGGCGTACGTCGCCCGCGCCCTGCGGACCGCGCACGTCGAGCAGGGCGTGCCGTGGTCGGACATGGCCGTCGTCGCCCGCTCGGGAGCGCAGGTCACGGCGCTGCGCCGCGCGCTCGCGGGTGCCTCCGTGCCGGTGAGCGTGCTCAACAGCGACGTCCCGCTCCGCGAGGAGCCCGCCGTGCGTCCGCTGCTCGACGCGATGCGCGTCGTGGTCGGTGCGGTCGAGCTCGACGCCCCGACGGCCGCCCGGCTCGCGTGCTCGCCGCTCGGCGGGCTCGACGCCGTGGCGCTGCGCCGCGTCCGCCGTGCGCTGCGCGCCGAGGAGCTCGCGGGCGGCGGCGGACGGACGAGCGACGCGCTGCTCGTCGAGGTCCTCGGGGACCGGGGGCGTGCCTCGACCCTGCCGCCGTCCGTCGCCCGGCCCGTCGCCCACCTGGCCGAGGTGCTCGCGCGCGGGCGGGACGCGGCCGCGCTGCCCGGTGCCGACGCGCAGACGGTGCTCTGGGCGCTGTGGCACGCCGCCGGGACGGCCGAGGCGTGGCGTCGCTCCGCGCTCGCGGGGGGCGCCGCGGGCGAGCGCGCGGACCGTGACCTCGACGCGGTGCTGGCGCTGTTCCGTGCCGCGGAGACGTTCGTCGACCGGATGCCGCAGTCCGCGCCCGGCGCGTTCGTCGAGTGGCTGCAGGCCCAGGACCTCCCGTCCGACTCGCTCGCGGCGCGCGCCCGCCGGCAGGCCGTCCCCGTGCTGACCCCGGCCGGTGCAGCGGGACAGGAGTGGCAGCTCGTCGTGGTCGCCGGCGTGCAGGAGGGCGTGTGGCCTGACCTGCGGCTGCGGGACTCGCTGCTCGGGGCACAGGCGCTCGTCGACGTCGTCGAGGGTCGCGCGGTGCACGGCGCGGACGCGGGTGCCCAGGCCGCGGCCGCCCGCGCCGCGGTGCTCGCCGACGAGCTGCGGTCGTTCGCGGTGGCCTGCTCCCGCGCGCGCGGCACGCTCGTCGTGACGGCCGTCGCGGAAGCCGACCAGCAGCCGTCGCCGTTCCTCGACCTCGTCGAGCCCTCGGACTCCGACGTCGACACGCGCCGCACGTCCGTCGCCGCGCCGCTCGACCTGCGGGGCCTGGTCGCCGAGCTGCGCGGACGCCTGGAGCAGGCGGCGGACGACCGTACCGAGCCCGACCCGGCGTGGGCGCGCACGCTCGCCAGGCTCGCCGCCGCGGGCGTCCCGGGTGCCGACCCCGACGCCTGGCACGGGCTCGCCGACCCGTCCACCGACGCTCCGCTGTGGGGGCCCGACGAGCTCGTCCCGGTGTCGCCCTCGAAGGTGGAGACCGCCCAGCGGTGCGCCCTGCGGTGGGCCCTCGAGTCCGCGGGCGGCACGGCGGCCGACAGCGGCGGGCAGACGCTCGGCACCCTCGTGCACGCCATCGCCCAGGAGCATCCGCAGGGCACGCGCGACGAGCTCATGGCTGCGCTCGACCGGCGGTGGGGCGAGCTCGGCCTCGGCGACGGGTGGCCCGCCCGGGCGACGCGGCGCAAGGCCGACGCGATGGTCGACCGGCTCGCGGCCTACCTGCGGACGGCAGGCGAGCCCGTGCTCGTCGAGGGTGGCTTCTCGACGACCACCGCGCGGGCCGTGCTGCGGGGAACCGTGGACCGGGTCGAGCTCGACGGCGACGTCGACGGGACGCCGACGGTCCGCGTCGTCGACCTCAAGACGGGCGCCTCGCCGCCGTCGGTCGCGAAGGCGGCCGAGAACCCGCAGCTCGGCGCGTACCAGCTCGCGGTCGACGCGGGCGCGTTCGACGGTCTCCCGGCCGGGGCGACGAGCGCGGGCGCGCAGCTCGTGTACCTCGGCACCGGCGCGAGCGCGGCCGTCCGTCGCCAGGACCCGCTCGGCCCCGAGACCGACGGGCCGAGCTGGGCCCGGGTGCTGGTCGACGAGGTCGCGGAGCGCATGGCGGCGTCGACGTTCGAGGCCACCGCGAACGACCTGTGCGACCGGTGCCCCGTCCGGCGGGCGTGCCCGGTGCGTGCCGAGGGCGGGCAGGTGGTCGCATGACGCTCCTCGACGCCGAGCAGATCGCGCTGCTCGTCGGCCAGCACCCGCCCACGCCCGAGCAGCGGCGCATCATCGAGTCGCCACTGACGCCGTCGCTCGTCGTGGCGGGAGCGGGGTCCGGCAAGACCGAGACGATGGCCGCCCGGGTGGTGTGGCTGCTGGCCAACGGGCTGGTCGCTCCCGAGCAGGTGCTGGGCCTGACGTTCACGCGCAAGGCCGCGGCCGAGCTCTCCGACCGCGTGCGTCGGCGGCTGCGTCGGTTGTGGCGGGCAGCCGCCGAGGCCGGCGTCGTGCTGCCGGGGTCGGCGGGCGACGCGCGCGGCGGGCCCGACGACGTCCTGGGCGGTCTGGCCCGGCCGACGATCGCGACGTACAACTCCTACGCGGCGTCGCTGGTCTCGGACCACGCCCTGCGGCTGGGGCTCGACCCGTCGGCGAAGCTGCTCGGCGAGGCTGCGCAGTGGCAGCTCGCGAGCGACGTCGTCGAGGCGTGGCGCGGCGACCTCGACACCGACGCGGCGACGTCGACCGTCGTCGAGGCCGTGCTGGCGCTGTCCGGCGCGCTCGACGAGCACCTGCTCACGGCCGACGAGGCCAGGCGCCAGGTCGAGGCGGTGATCGAGGCGATCGTCGCGACACCGGCGGGCGACCCGCCCCGCGAGCCGTACGCCGAGGTCAAGCGGCTGATCCGGTCGCTCGGCGAGCGCGCGCGGGTGCTCGACCTCGTCGCGGAGTACCGCCAGCGGAAGCGGGCCGCCGACGCCATCGACTTCGGCGACCAGGTGGCGCTCGCGGCCCGGCTCGCGCGTGACGTGCCGGAGGTCGGCGCGGGGGAGCGGGACCGGTACCGCGTGGTGCTGCTGGACGAGTACCAGGACACGTCGTACGCCCAGCTCACGCTGCTCGGCTCGCTGTTCGGCGACGGCCACCCGGTGACCGCGGTCGGCGACCCGCACCAGTCGATCTACGGCTGGCGCGGGGCGAGCGCGGGCGGGCTCGAGGGCTTCCCGACGTCGTTCCCGGCGGTCGACGCCGACGGCACCCGGCGGCCGGCGGACGTGCACGCGCTGTCGACGTCGTGGCGCAACGACCAGCGGATCCTCGACGCGGCGAACCACGTCGCGGCACCGCTGCGGACGCCGGCGGGCCGCGTGCCGGTCCCGGTGCTCGCCGCCCGCCCGGGGGCCGGCGAGGGCCATGTGCACGCGCACGTCGCCGAGACGCTCGAGACCGAGGCCGAGGCTGTCGCGCAGTTCGTCGCCGCCCGGTGGCGTCCCGCGGACGCCGCGGGAGCCGGTCGCGTGACCGCGGCCGTGCTGTGCCGCAAGCGCTCGCAGTTCGAGCCGCTGCGCGTGGCGCTGCGTGCCGCGGGCCTGCCCGTCGAGGTCGTCGGGCTCGGGGGCCTGCTGTCGACGCCGGAGGTCGTGGACCTCGTGGCCGCGCTCCAGGCCGCGCACGACCCGACGCGCGGCGACGCGCTCATGCGGCTGCTCACGGGCGCGCGGACCCGGCTGGGTGCCGCGGACCTGCATGCGCTCGGCGCGTGGGCGGGCGAGCTCGCGGCCCGGCACCCGGGCGGAGGCCGGCCCGTCGACGGCGTCGAGGCCGACGTCGTCGACCAGCGCAGCATCGTCGACGCGCTCGACGACCTGCCGCGACCCGGCTGGCGCAGCGCGACGGGCCGCGCGCTGACCGACACAGGCCGTCGCCGGCTCGTCGAGCTCGCCGGCCTGCTGAGCGCGCTGCGCGCCCACACCTACCTCGCCGTCCCCGAGCTGGTCGCGGAGGCCGAGCGGCTGCTCGGGCTCGACATCGAGGTCGCCGCTCGCGCCGGCGTCTCCCCGGGACGCGCCCGCGCGCACCTCGACGCGTTCCGCGACGTCGCGGTCGAGTTCGCGCGGTCCGCCGACCACCCGACGCTCGGCGGTTTCCTCGCGTGGCTCGACGCGGCGGACGTCCGGGAGAGCGGCCTCGACATGCCGGTGTCGGAGCCCGACCCGGACGCCGTGCAGATCATCACGATCCACGCCGCGAAGGGCCTCGAGTGGGACGTCGTCGCGGTCGCTGGTCTCGTCGACGGCGGCCTGCCCGCGACGGCGACACGAGGCAAGGACGGCCCGAAGGACTCGGCGTGGCTGACGGGGCTCGGCACGCTGCCGTACCCGCTGCGCGGCGACCGGCACGACCTGCCGGAGTTCACGTACGCCGGTGCCGCCGACCCGAAGGACCTCGAGGAGCGCCGCAAGCGGTTCGTGCTCGACGCGGGCCACCACGAGGTGGCCGAGGAGCGCCGGCTCGCCTACGTCGCCGTGACCCGCGCGCGCAGCGACCTGCTGCTCACGGCCGCGTGGTGGGGCGACGGCTCCCGGGTCCGCGCGCTGTCGACGTTCCTCGAGGAGCTCGCGGAGTCGGGCCTCGTCGAGACGGACGACTGGTCGGCGGCGCCGCCTGACGGCGAGACGAACCCGCGCGCGTCGCTGACCGTGTCCGCGACGTGGCCCGCGGACCCGTTCGCGGTCGAGGGCGCGGGCGGGCGCCGAGCCGCCGTCGAAGTCGCCGCGGCCCAGGTCCGGGCGGCGATGGCCGCGGAACCGGCCGAGGAGCCGGCATCGCGGTCGCGGTGGGACGAGCTCGCCGACAGGCTGCTCGCCGAGCACGAGCGCGCACGCACCCCCGACCGGGAGGTCGAGCTCCCCGCCCACCTGTCGGCGTCCGCACTCGTCCGGCTCGACGCCGACCCCGGCGAGTTCGCCCGGCACCTGCGCCGCCCGGTGCCCGCGGAGCCGTCCGCGCAGGCCCGTCGCGGCACGCGGTTCCACGCGTGGGTCGAGGGGTGGTTCGGTGCGGCGTCGCTGGTGGACGTCGACGCGCTGCCGGGCGCCGACGACGACTCCCTCGCGGTGGACCTCGACGAGCAGGCGCTGCGCGACTCGTTCCTCGCGACCCCGTGGGCGCACCGCACGCCGCTGGCCGTCGAGGTCGACGTCGAGACGTCCGTCGACGGGTACGTCCTGCGGTCCCGCATCGACGCGGTCTTCCCCGACGAGGACGCCGAGCCGCACGGCACGGGCGCCGGTGACGCCGTGATCGTCGTCGACTGGAAGACCGGTGCCCCGCCGACCGACGACGCGTCCCGCGCCTCGCGCGAGCTGCAGCTCGCGGTCTACCGGCTCGCGTGGTCGCGCTGGACGGGCACCCCGCTCGACCGGGTCCGGGCGGCCTTCTGCTACGTCGGCACGGGCGAGACGGTGCATCCGCAGCGGCTGCTCGACGAGGTGCAGATCACCGCGCTCCTGCATGCCGCGACGTCCGCAGAGGAGCGGGCGGAGCAGGGCCGTCGGACCGTGCCGAACGTGCGGCGCGAGGTCGGCAACGCGTGGCGACCGGACGCGACCGCCGAGCGCGACGGCCGCAGCGGACGTGGTCGCTCCAGGGACGGCGACCGCACGAGCGAACGCGACCCCGCCAGGTAGTGCGAGAGCGGTCCGCCCGCGCAGCGGACGAGCGTCAGGCGTACGAGACGTTCTCCGCGTCGGCCGCCTCGCTCGTGTGCGCGTCGAGGTCCTCGAGCATCCCGACGGCGTCCTCGACGACCTCGTCGCTCCCGGACCGCACTCCGTACATGAGCCACCGGGCCAGCGCGAGCTCGCCGGCCAGCATCGCGCGGCGCGCCAGGTGCGGGTCGATGAGCTCGGTCCGGCGGAGCTGGTACGCCTCCATGATCGAGTCGGCGGCGTCGGGCGCGGCACCGACGAGCAGCCACGACAGGTCGTCGGCAGGGTCGGCCACGATGGTGTCGCCCCACCCGAGGATCCCCGACACGGCGCCGTCGCGGACGAGCACGCGGTCGCCGGACAGGTCGCCGTGCACGACCGTCGGCGTGAACCGCCACAGGGCGACGTCCTCGAGCTGGGCCTCCCAGCGGCGCAGCAGCCCGGTCGGCACCTTGCCGGTGCGGGCGGCCTCGTCGACCTCGGCCTGGCGACGCTCGCGGTACGCCGAGGCGTCGTAGACGGGCAGCCCGGCGTCCTCGACCAGCGAGGTGGGCAGCTCGTGCAGCGCCGCGAGGGCGCGGCCGACGGACGCGGCGAGCCCCGGTCCGGGGCCGAGTGCCTCCACCCGCAGCGGGTCGCCGGGGATCTCGGCGTGCACCGCGGCGCGTCCACCCTCGGGCAGGTGCGCGAACCCGACGGGCTGCGGCACCGCGAACGGCAGCCGACCGGCCTCGACGTGGTCGGCGAGCCGGCTGATGAGCGCGACCTCGGCCTCGAGCGCGGCACCAGCCGCGGCGTGCTGCGGGGCGCGGACCACCCAGCGGCGGCGGGTCGAGTCGATGACCACGGCGACGTCGTAGTCCGTCCCGGGCTGTGCGGGCCGTCGCACGTCGAAGGCGTCCAGCCCCGGGACGGCCACCGTCGCGAGGGCGGCGAGAGCGAGGGGTGAGCGAGGCACGGGCCCAGAGTAGGCGGGGGCCTGCCGCCGACCCGGCTCTGCGCGCGGCGTGTCGGTCCGGTTCGTCCGCACGCGTGCCGCTTGTCCGGGGTGATGTCGGGTGGTCGCGCACCGCGTACCGTGGCGCGGTGATCGTCGACCTCCTGCCCCTGTCCCGTGCGCTCGTGGACCGGGCCGCGGCCCTCCGGGTCGAGGAGGGGGTGCTCGACGCCGCGCTGCGCGACGCCGGCACGCGGGTGCTGCTCGTCGACGACGGCGCCGTCGCGACGGTCACGGACGGGTCGGTGGCGCTGCTGGCCCCGGACGAGCTGCCCGCCGGGACGACGACGGACGGCGAGCCCGACGAGCACGACGAGCGCCTGCTGCTGCTCGGTCGCGACGACGACGGCGTCACCTACGTCGGTGTCCGCGTGGGCGGCCCGCATCCGACCCCTCGCGCGGGCGCGGCGTCGGACGTGATGGTGCACCGCCGCTCGTCGACCGCGGACCACCCGCAGCTCCCGGACGGGCTGACGTGGTCGCCGCTGCGCGTGGTCGGGGCGGACCTCACCGCCCTCGAGGCGGGGCTCGTGACGACGGCGGTCGCGCTCGACGCCTGGCACGCCCGCCACCCGCGCTGCCCCCGCTGCGGTGCGGCGACCCGGGTCACGCAGGCGGGCTGGGTCCGGACGTGCACCGTCGACGCGTCGGAGCACTACCCGCGCACCGACCCGGCGGTGATCATGGCCGTGGTCGACGACCAGGACCGGCTGCTGCTCGGCCAGTCGACGGCGTGGGCGTCGGACCGCTGGTCGACGCTCGCGGGGTTCGTCGAGCCGGGGGAGTCGCTCGAGCACGCGGTGCGTCGTGAGGTCCTCGAGGAGACCGGTGTCGTGGTGGGAGCGGTCGAGTACCGGGGCAGTCAGCCATGGCCGTTCCCGGCGTCGCTGATGCTCGGCTTCCACGCCCGCGCGGCGACCACGGACGTGCGCGTCGACGGCGTCGAGCTGGCCCGCGCGCGGTGGTTCACACGCGACGAGCTGCAGGACGCGGTCGAGCGCCGCGAGGTCGTGCCGCCCGGGCCGTCGTCGATCGCCCGGGCCCTCGTCGAGGACTGGTTCGGCGGCCCGCTGGGCCGCTGACCGTCAGCTCAGGCGGTCGCGGACCTGCACGAGCGACGGGTTGGTGAGCGCGGAGCCGTCGGGGAACACGACGGTCGGCACGGTCCGGTTGCCGCCGTTGAGCTGCTCGACGAGGCCCGCCGCGTCCGGGTGGTCCTCGATGTCGACCTCGGTGTAGCCGATGCCCGCGGAGTCCAGCTGGGTCTTCAGCCGGTGGCAGTAGCCGCACCAGGTGGTGGAGTACATCGTCACGGTGCCGGCCTGGGGCAGGGTCTGCGTCGTCATCGGTCCTCGTCGTTCGGCGGCGCGGCCGGTGGGGACCGGTCGCAGTCTTGACGCCGGGGCGCTCGCACGCCCCGGTCGTCACGTCCAACAGGGTCGCACGCGCGCATGTTCCCGGCCGCGGCCCGACGTCCCGTGTCGGCGCGGCCTGCGAGACTGTGCGCGATGTCCGCCGACGCCCTCCTCGACGCGCTCGATCCCGAGCAGCGCGCTGTCGCCACCGCCCTGCGCGGGCCCGTCTGCGTGCTCGCGGGTGCGGGCACGGGCAAGACGAGGGCCATCACGCACCGCATCGCGTACGGCATCCGCACGGGCGTGTACCGGCCCGGGAGCGTGCTGGCGGTGACGTTCACGGCGCGGGCCGCGGGCGAGATGCGCACGCGGCTGCGCGGCCTCGGCGCGACCGGCGTGCAGGCGCGCACGTTCCACGCCGCGGCCCTGCGCCAGCTCGGCTTCTTCTGGCCGAAGGTCGTCGGGGGTGCGGCGCCGCGGATCGTCGAGCAGAAGGCGCAGGTCGTCGCGGAGGCGGCCCGGCGCGTGGGCCTGTCGGTCGACCGGGTGAGCGTGCGCGACCTCGCGTCCGAGATCGAGTGGGCCAAGGTCTCGCTCGTGACGGCCGACGACTACGTGCGCGCGGTGACCGCGATCGAGCGCTCGGTGCCGAGCGGCGAGGACCCGCAGGCGGTCGCGCGGCTCATGACGGCGTACGAGCAGGTCAAGCTCGAGCGCGGCGTCATCGACTTCGAGGACGTGCTGCTGCTGCTCGCGGCGATGCTCGTGGAGCGCCGGGACATCGCCGACGAGGTGCGCGACCAGTACCGCTACTTCGTGGTCGACGAGTACCAGGACGTCAGCCCGCTGCAGCAGTACCTGCTCGACCAGTGGCTCGGCGGCCGGCACGAGCTGTGCGTGGTCGGCGACCCGTCGCAGACCATCTACTCGTTCGCGGGCGCGACCCCGTACCACCTGACGACGTTCCCGCAGACCCACCCGGGCACCACCCTCGTCCGCCTGGTCCGCGACTACCGGTCGACGCCCCAGGTGGTAAACCTGGCGAACCACGTGATCGACGCGAGCCGCCGCGTCGGCGGGCCCGCGCCCCTCGAGCTGCGGGCCCAGCGCCCGGACGGCCCCGAGGTCCGGTACGCGGCGTTCGACGACGACGACGCCGAGGCGACCGGTATCGCCCAGGCGGTCGCCCGGCTGGTCCGCTCGGGTGTGCGACCCAGCGAGATCGCGATCCTGTACCGGACGAACGCCCAGTCGGAGGCGTTCGAGGAGGCCCTCGCGAGCGCCGGCATCGCGTACCAGGTCCGCGGCGGCGAGCGGTTCTTCGCCCGACGGGACGTGCGCGACGCGCTCGTGCTGCTGCGCGGTGGCGCGCGGGCCGCCGACCCGCAGGCCGCCATGCCCGACTCGGTCCGCGACATCCTGCGCAACGTCGGCTGGGCCGAGCAGCCGCCCGCCGCACGCGGTGCGGCCCGCGAGCGGTGGGACGCGATGCAGGCCCTCGTCACGCTGGCCGACGAGCTGGCCGCGGCACCGGTGGCGAGCGGCCGCGCGGCGACGGTGTCCGACCTCGTCGCCGAGCTCGACGAGCGCGCGGCCGCCCAGCACGCACCCACCGTCGAGGGCGTGACGCTCGCGTCCCTGCATGCCGCCAAGGGTCTCGAGTGGGACGCCGTGTTCCTCGCCGGCCTGAGCGACGGCCTCCTGCCGACCGCGCTCGCGGACACCGACGCGATGGTCGCGGAGGAGCGGCGCCTGCTCTACGTCGGCATCACGCGAGCCCGTGAGCACCTGCAGCTCTCGTACGCCCGCGCGCGCATGCCCGGTAGCCGGCCGACGCGATCGATGTCCCGGTTCCTCGTCGACCTGTGGCCCGACGGCCGGGGGCGGACGGGTGCGGGTCGAGCTGCCCGCGCCGCCACGACGGCGGACGACGCCGATCCGGTCACCCGCGAGACGGCGGCCCGGCTGACCCGCTGGCGCGACGACTACGCGCACGCGACCGGCGTGCCGGCCGTGCGGGTGCTGACCGCGGCGACGATCGCCGAGGTCGCCCGCCGCCGGCCGGCGAGCCGCGAGGAGCTCGGGCAGGTGCGCGGCATCGGCGCGGTGACGCTCGCGACCATCGGCGACGAGATCGTCGACGTCGTGGTCCAGGGCTCCGCCCGGGCCTGACCGGGGCCCGCGACCGGTCCAGATACGTGCCTCGACGCACGTATCTCAGGAGGAACCGGACCCGCTGAAGAACTTGTCGAAGTTCTTCGGTTAATTCGGTTGTCCGGCCTTCAGACGTCGCCCTAGGGTGAGACCCGTCCTTGAAACGTGGGCTGCGCCGTGAAGGCGGAGGCCCGGACCCGGAAGGAGGTGGCGAGCTGATGGACATGACCATGACGAACACGTCGAGCGTCGAGCGCGCGGTGTCCCTCCGGAACCTCGTGCCCACCTCCACCGTGTCCCAGGGGCGAGCTCTGCCTACGCCGGTGTCGTGCGCCATTCATGGCGTGATCTCCGAGTCGAAGCAGAGCACGGCGAAGCAGCCGGCCTTTGCCCCCGGGTACACGACGCTCGGCGGAGCTGTCGCATGGCGCAAGCGTGGCGCCGATCTGCGACTCCGCCCTCGGGCTCCTCTGGTCTGACCGCACAACGGTCACAGGCCGCGGAGTCCGTCACTCGGATCCGCGGCCTTTCTCATTCCTCCCGATGACGGGGGAGCGAGTCGGTCCCGGTCCGGAACCATCGCTCACCCGCAAGGACATCAGGAGGACATCGTGCGGCTCACGACGCTGCTCGACACCGTGAACCAGGGCGGATCCGGCCCTTGGCCCCTCACGGGCAGCACCGCGACCACCGACGACCGTCAGCAGTTCGACCAGCTGCTCGCCGACCTCATCCCGTGCCGCTCGAACGACCCCGAGCTCTGGTTCGCCGAGCAGACCGCGCAGGTCGAGGCGGCGAAGGCCCTGTGCCGGGAGTGCCCGCTCATCGACGGCTGCCTCGCCGGCGCCATCGAGAGGGCCGAGCCGTGGGGTGTCTGGGGCGGTCAGGTGTTCATCGGCGGTGTGGTCGTCCCGACCAAGCGTGGTCGGGGCCGGCCGCGGAAGAACCCGGTCGTCGCAGCCTGACGCCACGGGTCCCGGGCCCCCGCCCGGGACCAGGGCGTCGGTTCATGTCGACACATGCGCACCCGCCGGGACGGCGGGCAGGGCGGTGCACCCGCAGTCGGGGTGCACCGCCCACGTGCGTCTGCGGGGGACGACGTCGGGCAGCCCCACCTCGAACGTCACGCCGCGCAGGTGCGACGACGTGCCGCCGAGGTGACCGAGCACCGCGGCGGCGCCCAGCGCGGCGCACACGCCCGCCACGGTCCCGACCTCGCCGGGCCCGGTGTCCGGACCGACGGCCGGCGCAGACGGGTCGCCGAGCAGCTGGGCCACGAGGATCGGCCACGCGGGGTCGGCGTCGGTGCGGTGCAGGTCGAGGCACCGCAGGCAAGGGCCGTCGCCGGGGACGACGAGCGGCCCGACGACCGCGTCCGCCTCCCGCACGACGATCGAGAGGTGCGGCGTCGCCGACGAGAGCAGGACGGGGGCGCGGCCCGGGTCCGCGGCGGACCGTTCGACGAGCACGAGCACGTCGGGCTCCTGCGTGCTGTCGACGCGGACGTGCGGGGCGACGTCCCGCAGCACACGCGTCGCGACCTGCTCGCGGACGGAACCGACGTCGCCCCAGCGGTAGCCGCCGGGTCCCACGTCGTCGGACCGGACGGGGCGCGGGTCGTCGAGCAGGACCGTGCCGACGCCCGCGGCGGCGAGTGCGACCGCGACGCCCAGCCCGGTAGGACCCAGGCCCATCACGCCCACGGTGCGACGAGAGCGGCCGGCCACGACGTCGGCACCGTCGGCGCGCGGACGCAGCAGCGACCACGTGGCCGCCTCGGGTGCCGCGGGACCCGGCCGGGCCCGACCGGCAGGATCGGTGTCGGTCAGCCGTGCCTCGTCGAGCAGTGCGACGAGCGTCGAGACACGCCCCGGGTCCGCCCCGCTGCGGCGGGCCGCCGTCGGCAGGGCGGCCAGGTCGGTGCGTTCGTCGACCGACAGCAGGAGGCGGCACTCGGCGGGGGTCAGGTCGGTCAGCCGGACCGCCCAGCGCGCGTCGGTCCCCACCTGGACCTCGGTGTCCCCGCGGCGCAGCACCCGCAGACCCGGTCGCAGTCGCATGCACCCTCCTCGATGTCCGCGCCACTCTGACAGCGCCCGGACGGCCGTGCGCCGGGATGTCCACAGGTCGCGCGACCCCAGGCACACCTCAGGGGGCACCGTCGACGACGACGGTGCCCCCTGACGGACGACGTGCTGCGGTGGTGCTCAGGCCTTGCCGAGGATCCGGTTGAGCTTGGTGCCGCAGACCGGACACGTGGCCTTCGCCATGCGACGACCGGACTCGGAGACGACGACCTCGCCCTCCGCCTCGCGCTTCTCCTTGCACTTCACGCAGTAGAACTCACCCGCGTACGTCTCGGCCATGGTGCCCTCCCTCGGTGTCGTGCACCGGTCCGGGACAACCGCCGGCCGGCGGCCGGGCATGGTCGTCACCGACGCGCCCGCGCGCGTCCACAGTAGTGGCGCAGGGTGCGCCGGACGCGTGATCACGCGGCGGCGCGCCGCGCGTCGGTCGGGTGAAGCGCGCTGCGCGTGGGCGCCTGGCGCTAGCGTGCACCTGTGCAGCCGTCCACGCACGACCTGTCCCAGGTCGAGGTCCGCCGTTCACGCAAGCGCGTGCGCACGGTCACGGCCTGGCGCGAGGGCGAGCGCACCATCGTCGCCATCCCGGCGCGGTTCACGCATGCGCAGGAGCGCGAGTGGGTCCGCCGGATGCTCGCGCGGCTCGCCGCCCAGGAGCGCAGGCGGCGGCCGTCGGACACCGAGCTGGCGTCGCGCGCCACCGAGCTGTCGGCCCGGTACCTCGGCGGACGGGCGGTCCCGACCAGCGTCACCTGGTCCACCAACCAGGGGCGGCGCTGGGGGTCGTGCACGCCGACGGACGGCACCATCCGCATCTCCGACCGGGTCCGCGGCATGCCGCGGTGGGTGCTCGACTACGTGCTGCTGCACGAGCTCAACCACCTGCTGCACGCGGGTCACGGCCCGGACTTCTGGGCCGAGCTCGAGGGGTACCCGCGCACGCAGCGCGCCCGGGGCTTCCTCGAGGGGTACGCGTTCGCCGGAGAGCCCGCCACCGGGCGTGGCGGCGAGGGGCCCCCGCCCGCCGATGCGCGCGAGGGCGAGGACGACGTGTTCGAGGACGACGTGGCCGGCGAGCTGGACGACGTGCTCGGCGGCATCGACGGT
The DNA here is from genome assembly GCF_017744555.1 of Cellulomonas sp. Classification (GTDB taxonomy): domain Bacteria; phylum Actinomycetota; class Actinomycetes; order Actinomycetales; family Cellulomonadaceae; genus Cellulomonas. The sequence goes on from NZ_JAGIBD010000007.1 coordinate 175,758, forward strand.
GGCCCGGAGGTCGTCGACGTGCTCGGCGGGATCACGGACGACGCCGAGGTCGTCGACGTGGTGGCGCAGGTCGACGCAGGGCGCTGAACCGGTGGCGCCGGTCGACGCAGGCCGCTGAACCGGTGGCGCCGGTCGACGCAGGCCGCTGAACCGGTCGTCGCTCGGCCCTGTCCCGCGGCCGGCCGTCGGTCAGGCGTCTTTGCTGGTGCCTGATCCGTCCGTGCCCCGCCCGGTGTCCGTGCCGTCGGTATCCGTGCCGTCGGTATCCGAGCCTTCCAGCCCCACCCCCCGCGCACCGGGGTCCTCGCCGAAGATCTCGGCGAGCGCCCGGTCGACGTCGGCCGGCTCGTCGACCGCGGCGGCGCCCGGAGCGGCATAGCCGGTCGGGTCGTCGAGGTCCTCCTTGCCGGGCAGCAGGTCGGGGTGGGCCCAGACGGCGTCGCGCGCCTCCGGGCCGGACTCGCGCGTGATCTGCGCCCACAGGGCTGCCGCGTCGCGGAGCCGGCGGGGGCGGAGCTCGAGCCCGACGAGGCTCGCGAACGTCTGCTCGGCGGGTCCGCCCGCGGCGCGGCGGCGCCGCACCATCTCGCGCAGCGCGACCGTGTGGGGCAGGTGCGGCAGCGCTGCGGCGGCGGTGACCTCGTCGACCCAGCCCTCGACGAGCGCGAGCGCGGTCTCGAGCCGTTCGAGGGCCGCCTTCTGCTCCGGGGTCGTGTGCGGGGCGAACACGCCGCTCGACATCGCGGCCTGCAGGGCGGCGGCATCGGTGGGGTCGACCGAGCGGACGGCCTCCTCGAGCTGGTCGGCGTCGATCGTGATGCCGCGCGCGTACGTCTCGACGGTGCCGAACAGGTGCGCGCGCAGCCACGGGACGTGCGTGAACAGCCGGGTCGCGGCGGACTCGCGCAGCGCGAGGAACAGGCGGACCTCGTCGGCGGGGGCGTCGAGGCCCTCGGCGAACGCGTCGACGTTGGCCGGGACGAGCGCCGGGGTCGGTGTCGAGACGAGCGGGAGCCCGACGTCGGTGGTGCCGAAGACCTCGCGGGCGAGCGTGCCGGCGCCCTGGCCGACCTGCATGCCGAACACGGCGGACCCGAGCCGGCGCAGCAGCTGCGTGGCGTCGATGCCGCCGGGCAGGGCGGGGGCGTCGGCCGGCAGGCTCGAGCCGAGCGCGCCGACGAGCGCGGCCGACAGCGACGTCGCGATGGGCTCCGTGAGCGTGCGCCACGTCGGCAGGGTCGCCTCGACCCACTCGGCGCGGTTCCACGCACCGGGCGTCACGGCGGCCGGCGGCAGGTCGGTGGCGGCGTCGAGCCACAGCTCGGCGGCCGCGAACGCGTCGCGGACCTGACGCACCTGCTCGGCGGTCAGCGACGGGTCGCCGCCCGTCGCGGCCTGCTGGCGGGCCAGGTCGTGCGCCATCTGCCAGTTCACGGGCTGGTCGCCGGACAGCGCGAGCATGCGCTGCACCTGCGCGAACACCTGCTCGAGGGCGGCCGGGTCCGACGGGAGGCCCGAGGCCTCGGCCATCGCGGCCGGGTCGATGCCGCGCGCCTGCAGCTCGCGGATCGCGTCCTGCGCGCCGTCGCCGAGCACGGCCCGCAACATCTGCTCCCAGGCGGGGACGTCCGACCCGCCGGGGTCCGGCGTGGCGGGGTTGTCGGGGCTCACGGAAACCTCCTGCGACGATGGGGTCCGGCTGCGACCACGGTAACCGCGCAGCCCAGGAACGGGGCATGGTGGTCGGACAGGTTCGCTCAGGGCGCACGGAGGTCGTCGCCGACGACGCCTTCGTGCTCGTCGTCGGCCGCGGACCCGTCGCCGCCGCCGTCGCCGCGGCCTGGTCCGACGCACCCAGGCGGGTCGAGACGCTCGACGAGGTGCCCACCACCGAACCTCAGGCGGCGCTCGCCGGTGCCGACGTGGTCGTGCTCGTCGCCCACCCCGGCGACCTGCGGGAGGTCATCGGCCGGCCGGCGCGCGAGCGCCAGGCGGAGGTCGTCGCTCACACCCAGCGCACACTCGCGGCCGCCCGCGCGGCGAAGGTCCGGCACGTCGTCGTCGTGACGTCCGCCGTGGTGCACGGCGCGTGGCCCGAGCGGCCCGTGGTCCGGGACGGCGACCCCCTGCACCGCGGCGCCGACGACCAGCAGGACGGGCTCGTCGGGGACCTGCTCGCGGTCGAGGCGGTCGTCGCGCGGTCCGGGCGGCGGCGGACGCCGCTGGTCACGGTGCTGCGTCCGGCGCCGATCGTGGGGGCCGGGGTCGACACGTTCGTCACGCGCCACTTCGAGGCGCCGCGGCTGCTGACCGTGCGCGGCGCGACGCGGCAGTGGCAGTTCGTGCACGTGGACGACGTGGCGTCCGCCGCGCGGTTCGCGGTCGAGCACGGGCTCACAGGCGCACTGACCGTGGGCGCGGTCGACGTGCTGGAGCCGCCGCAGGTCGAGGCTGCGGCCGGCATGCGGCGGGTCGAGCTCGCGGCGACGACCGCGTTCGGGACGGCCGAGCGGCTCCACCGCGTCGGGGTGCTGCCCGCGCCGGCCGCGGAGCTCGCGTTCGTCGTCTACCCGTGGACCGTGGCCGCGGACCGGCTCCGGGCCGCCGGCTGGGAGGCGCAGTGGTCGAGCGCCGCGTGCCTCGACCTGCTGCTCGAGGGGGTGCAGGGCCGGGTCGCCGTCGCGGGCCGGCGGCTCGGCGCACGCGACGCCGCGGCGCTCGGTGCCGCCGGGGCGGCGGTCGCGGTCATCGGCACGGCGGCGGTCTGGCGGCAGGCCCGCGCGCGGCGCGGACGCTGAGCGCCGGCCGTGGCGGACAGGCACGTGGGGGATGATCGGGGGGTGCTCGACGAAAACGACCCGTTCGACGTCCCGCCGTACGAGCCGGAGCGGGTCAGCCCGCGCTCGCTGATGCTGTCCGTCGGCATGCTCGTCACCGCCGTGCTGCTCGCGCTCCTCGTCGTGCTGCCCACGCCGTACGCGGTGAACAGCCCCGGTCCGACGCGCGACGTGCTCGGCGAGCACGACGGCACGCCGCTCATCCAGATCTCCGGCGCCGAGACGTTCGACTCGACGGGCGAGCTGCGGCTGACGACGGTGTCCGGCACGGGTGGTCCGGGCTTCCCGTCGACGATCCTCGGCGCGCTGCAGGGCTGGTTGTCGCCGACGTCGGTCGTGCGGCCCGTCGAGGAGCTGTACCCGCCGGACGCGTCGCAGGAGCAGATCGACGAGGCGAACCAGGCCGAGATGGTGTCGTCGCAGGAGAACGCGAGCGTCGCGGCGCTCACCGAGCTGGGCTACGACGTGCCGGCCACGCTCGTCGTCGCCGGGACCGTCGAGGGCACCGACGCGGCGGACAAGGTGGAGAAGGGCGACGTCATCGTCGCGATGAACGGCTCACCCGTGCCCGACTACCAGAGCCTCATCGACGACCTCGACGCCGTCACCGCGGGCGACACCATCACCCTCACGGTCACGCGGCACGGCCAGACGGTCGACCTGCCGATCGTCACGGGGACGAAGGACGACGGCGGCGCGCAGATCGGCGTCTACATCGACCCGACGTTCGACATGCCCGTCGACGTGAAGATCAGCATCGACGACATCGGCGGCCCGAGCGCCGGGACGATGTTCGCGCTCGGGATCATCGACAAGATGACCCCCGAGGACGAGGCGGCGGGCGTCGACATCGCCGGCACCGGGACCATGGACGTGACGGGCGAGGTCGGCCCGATCGGCGGCATCCGGCAGAAGCTGGCCGGCGCGCGGCGGGACGGCGCCACGTGGTTCCTCGCGCCCGCGTCGAACTGCGACGAGGTCGTCGGGCACGTGCCCGACGGTCTGCATGTCGTGAAGATCTCGACCCTGCACGAGGCGCGCGAGGCGATGACGGCCATCGGCGCCGGGACTGCCGGGTCGCTGCCGACCTGCACGTCGTCGACCGCGGGCTGACGCCTCAGTCGAACGTCGAGCGGACCGCTGCCACGAGCCCGGGGACGAGGTCCGGCCCCTGACCCACCTGGTCGTCCGTGTCGTGCGCGCGCGCCCGCACGGCGCACCACGACGGGCCGTCGCGGAGCGCTCCGACGGCGAGCCGGACGTCCTCGCGCTCGGGGTGCTGCAGCAGGTACTCAAGCGCGGCGTCGGGGTCCTCCGGCATGTCCGCCTCGGCGGCCGGGGGCAGCACGACCCGCTCGACGGTGACCGCCATGCCGTCGACCGCGTCCGGCCAGGACAGCCCGGCGAGCAGCGACTCCAGGTCGGGCGCCGCGGGCAGGTCCTCCTGCTCGACGGACGTCAGGTGCCACGCGTCGCCGGTCGCCGCCGCGAGCACCTCGGGCGTCAGCTGGGACGCCAGGCCGGGCTCGGCCTGCAGCGCGTGCTGCGTGCGGACCAGCGCGAACACCCGCACGGGGCCGTCCCAGCCGGCGGCGGCCACGTGGTGCTCGATCTCCTTGACCGCGTCGGCGAGCGCGGCGCGTGCGGCTTCCTCGTTCGTCACGCGCCCATCGTCGCACCCGTGTGGGAACCTGGGTCGCGCCCGGCTCGTTCACGCTGCGAGCAGACCACCGCCCTGTGGTGGCCTGCCCGACGCGCCGGCTCACGCCGGTCGTGCCGCGATCCCCACCGTCGACGACGAGGACAGCCAGCACCGTGACCTTCGCCAGCCCGCCCCGCCCCCGGCCGACCCGTCGGCGGCGCGGAGCGCTCGTCCCCACCCTCGTCGTCCTCGGCGCGATCGTCGTGCTGGTGCTCGTGCTCGCGCAGGTCTGGACCGAGGTCCTCTGGTACGACCAGCTCGGCTTCCTGCAGGTGCTGCGCACCGAGTGGGGCACCCGCGCGATCCTGTTCGTGCTCGGCTTCCTGCTCATGGCCGGCGCTGTCGCCGCGAGCCTGAGCTGGGGGTACCGGTCGCGCCCGGTGTACGCGCCGTCGACGCAGGAGCAGCAGAACCTCGACCAGTACCGCGAGGCAATCGAGCCGCTGCGCCGGCTCGTCATGATCGTCGGCCCCGCGGTGCTCGGCCTGTTCGCGGGCGCCGCGGCGTCGCAGCAGTGGCAGACGGTCCAGCTGTGGATGCACGGCGGCAGCGTGGGCAAGACCGACCCGCAGTACGGCATCGACCTGGGGTTCTACCTGTTCACGCTGCCCGGGCTGCGGTTCGTCGTGTCGTTCCTCATGGCCGTCACCGTGCTGGCCGGCATCGCGGGCCTCGCGACGCAGTACCTGTACGGCGGCCTGCGGGTCGGCGGCCAGCGCGGCACCGCGCCGCGGACCACGCGCGCGGCACGCATCCACCTCGCCGTCGTCGGTGCTGTGCTCATGCTGCTCATCGCCGCGAACTACTGGCTCGACCGGTACTCGATCCTCACCAAGGCCGGCGCGAAGTTCGAGGGTGCCTCGTTCACCGACGTGCACGCCGTCATCCCGTCGAAGGCGATCCTCGCGGGCATCGCGATCTTCGTCGCGGTCACGTTCATCCTCACCGCGATCCGCGGCAACTGGCGGCTGCCCGCGATCGGCGTCGGGCTCATGATCGTCGCGGCGATCGCGGTGGGCGGGATCTACCCGGCCGTCGTCCAGCGCTTCCAGGTGCAGCCGAACCAGCAGGACCGCGAGGCCGAGTACATCAAGCGCAACATCGACGCGACGCTCGCCGCGTACGACCTTGAGGACGTCGAGACGAGCGACTACGACGCCAAGGTCACGGCCGAGGCCGGTGCGCTGCGGCAGGACGCCGACACCACCGCGTCCATCCGGCTCCTCGACCCGCAGATCGTCAGCCCGTCGTTCAAGCAGCTCGAGCAGATCCGGGCGTTCTACCACTTCCCCGAGACGCTCTCCGTGGACCGGTACGAGGTGAACGGCGAGAGCCGCGACACCGTGATCGCGGTCCGCGAGCTCGACCTGTCGGGTCTGGACGCGCAGGCGCGCAACTGGACGAACGACAGCACGGTCTACACGCACGGCTTCGGCGTGGTGGCCGCGTTCGGCAACACGACCGCCGGGCGCGGCGCCCCGAACTTCTGGGAGGGCGGCATCCCGTCCAGCGGCGAGATGGGCACGTACGAGCCGCGCATCTACTTCAGCCCCCGGGCGCCGCAGTACTCGATCGTCGGCGCCCCCGAGGGCACGAAGGCCTGGGAGCTGGACTACCCGGACGACAAGTCCGGCGGCGCGGTGAACACCACGTTCCCGACCCAGACGGTGTCCGCGGGCCCGAGCATCGGCAACCCGTGGAACCAGCTGCTGTACGCGCTGAAGTTCGGGTCCGAGCAGATCCTGTTCTCCAACCGCGTCACCGACGCGTCCCAGATCCTCTACGACCGCGACCCGCGCGAGCGCGTCGAGAAGGTCGCGCCGTACCTGACGCTCGACGGGCGCGTGTACCCCGCGGTCGTGGACGGTCGCGTGAAGTGGATCATCGACGGCTACACGACGAGCGACGAGTACCCCTACTCGGCGCTGCGCTCGCTCGAGGAGGCCACGACGGACTCCATCACCGAGACGTCCACCACGATCCAGGCCCTGCAGCCGAAGAACGTGAACTACATCCGCAACTCCGTGAAGGCCACGGTCGACGCCTACGACGGGTCCGTGGACCTGTACGCGTGGGACGCACAGGACCCGGTGCTCGCCGCATGGTCGAAGGTGTTCCCGACGTCGCTGCAGCCGATGTCCGCGATCGACGGCGCCCTCATGAGCCACATCCGGTACCCCGAGGACCTGTTCAAGGTGCAGCGGAACCTGCTCGGCCAGTACCACGTGACCGACGCCGGCCAGTTCTTCTCCGGGAACGACTTCTGGGCCAACCCGGCCGACCCGACGAAGTCGAACGTCAACGTGCCCCAGCCGCCGTACTACCTGACGCTCAAGATGCCCGACCAGGACTCGGCACGGTTCTCGCTCATGTCGACGTTCATCCCGAACGGCTCGGGTGCGCGCAACGTGCTCACCGGGTACCTCGCGGTCGACGCCGAGGCGGGCAGCGAGGCCGGCAAGCCGTCCGCCGACTACGGCAAGCTGCGCCTGCTCGAGCTGCCACGTGACTCGACCGTGCCCGGGCCCGGCCAGGTGAACAACAACTTCACCTCCGACCCCGTCGTGTCCAACGAGCTCAACATCCTCGGGCGCGGCGACTCGAAGGTGGTCCGCGGCAACCTGCTGACCCTGCCGGTCGGCGGCGGCCTGCTGTACGTGCAGCCCGTGTACGTGCAGGCCGCGTCGGGCACCACGTTCCCGCTGCTGCAGCGCGTGCTCGTGGCGTTCGGCGACAACATCGGGTTCGCCGACACGCTCGACGGCGCGCTGGACCAGGTGTTCGGCGGCGACTCCGGGGCGGATGCCGGCGACGCCGGCACGGCACCGGGTACCGACACCGGTGCGACGCCGACCCCCACGCCGTCGCCCGACACCGGCGGCGACACGGGCGGCGACACCGGGACGGACGCGTCCGCGCGCGCCGACCTCGAGGCCGCCCTGCAGGCCGCCAACAAGGCCATCCAGGACGGCCAGGCGGCCCTCGCGACCGGCGACTTCACGGCGTACGGGCAGGCGCAGAAGAGCCTCGACGCGGCCATCGACGCGGCGATCGCGGCGGAGGCGAGGCTCAACCCCAAGCCGTGACGTGACGGTGCTCACGGGGACCCGATTTGGGTCGCCCCCGTCGGTGAGGTAGGTTTGTCTCACCGACGCGGGGTGGAGCAGCTCGGTAGCTCGCTGGGCTCATAACCCAGAGGTCGCAGGTTCAAATCCTGCCCCCGCTACAAGAAGACGAAGGCCCGGACCCGATGGTCCGGGCCTTCGTCGTTCGTGCGGTCGTGGAGCGTCGCCGGCCGTCGAGCGACAGCGGACACGGGGTGCGAGGGTCCGCACCGCACAGGGGACGGTGGTGAACGGCTGTGGAGAGCGAGGGAGACGTGCGCGGTGTCGAGCGCGTGTCGGAGCCGGCTGTCGACGACCTGCGGGAGTTCCTGCACCGAGCGGACCTGACGGTGGCCGGGCTGGACGAGCCCACGGTGCAGCTGTGGATCCAGCGCGACGGCGACGGCGGGATCATCGGCAGCACGGGCTTCGAGCTCAGCACCGACGGGAGGCACGCGCTCGTCAGGAGCGTCGCGGTCGCGCCGGAGCACCGGGCTGCCGGGACAGGCTCGCGCCTGGCTCGGTTCGCGATCGAGCAGGCCCGGGGTGCCGGCGCGGGCCGTGCCTGGTTGTTCTCGCGTCGGTCCGGGCCGTTCTGGCAGAAGCTCGGGTTCACGAGCGCCGATCGGCACGAGCTCGCAGCGGCGCTGCCCGCCGCGCACCAGGTGCGCCTCTTCGTGGACAGCGGCCAGCTCGAGCGCGAGGTCGCCTGGTCCCGGGTCCTCTGACCGAGCGCAGGCCGCGTCGAGTCGCATCGTCCGCAGGTCGATGCCCGCATACTTCCGTGCGTGGCACTCACCGCAGCGATCGCGCAGCTCTCGTCGTCCCCGTCGGTCGTCGACAACCTCGCCCGCGGCCGGGAGCTCGCGGCGCGGGCCGCCGACGCCGGGGCCGACCTCGTCCTCTTCCCCGAGCTGTCGCTGACGGGCTACGACCTCGACCGCCTCGCGGCCGCCTCGAGCTGGTTCGCGCCGACCGACGCTCGGCTCGACGACCTGCGCGCCCTGAGCCGCGCGGCCGGTCTGACGATCGTGCTCGGCGCTCCCGTGAGCGACGGCGACGGTCGCGTGCTCGCCTCCCTGGTCCTGCAGCCGTCGGGCTCGGTGGTCGTCGCCGCCAAGACCTACCTGCACGGCGACGAGGTTGCGTACTTCTCGGCGGGAACCGGCCCGACCGTGGTCGACGTCGCCGGTGAGCGGGTCGCCCTCGCGATCTGCTTCGACACCGCGTTCCCCGCGCATGCCGCGGACGCCGCCGCCGCCGGGGCGAGCGTCTATGCGGCGTCGGTCGTCTACGTCGAGGGCGAGGAAGGCAAGCTCGGTGACCGGATGCGCGCCCGGGCTGGGGACCACGGGATGGTCGCCCTGGCCGCCAACGCAGGCGGTCCGGGGTCGGTGGGCGAGTCAGGCGCGTGGGCGACCGACGGTGCCGTGCTGGCCGCCGCGAAGGGTCCTGGCGACCAGCTGCTCGTGGTCGCCTGGTAGCTGACGGCATCCCCGGCAGCGGCTCGTTCGGGCCGAGCAACGATCACCGGGTCCACACCCGCAGGGGGCCGGCCGGCTCGAAACCGATGGCGCGCGGCGCGTCGAGATCGTCGCCCGACTCGTACCCCACGAGGGGGAGCGGGCCGAGCTCGCGCCGGGCGACGACCTGCAGGTCGGACCACACGGTCACGGCGTCGGCGCGCAGGACGCGCACGTTCGACACACCGACGACCGTTCCCGCCCCGGTGCCCGAGCGGTTGAGTGCGGCGACCGCGAGCGGGCCGTGCGCGTCCGTCGCGATCAGGAGGCGGACCGCGGGGTCGTCGAGCACGGCGGCACCGACCGCGGTCGGGCCGTGAACGGCCGCCCACGTCGGCAGGGTGGCCGCGTCGACGACCCGCCACGTCAGGACGGTTCTCGTGGGACGACCCGACGGAGCGGCGCGGGTGATCCACAGTGCCGAGAAGAGGAGCGTGAACCCGTGCGGCGTGAGGTCGAGGTCGGCGAACGAGTCCTTCACCGATGCGCCGGGTGACGAGTCGACGGCCGCGAGCACGTCGGTCGCGCGCACCCCGGCGCGGAGGGTGACGGCGTCCGGATAGGCGTCGGGGGAGCGGCGCGGCGTGGACCACAGGTCCGGCCGCGTGACCGTCGGCAGGCCGGCTGCCCGGCACACGAGGTCGCACCACGCGGCGTTGTTCGCTGCGGCTGCGACGGACGTGGCGGTCATCTCTCCATCCTGCCCACCTGCGGCGAGGCGGACGACCGACCGCGGGCCGAGATCCGCCTCGACCCGGCGGACGGCAGGCCGCACGCGTCCGCGGCTCGTCGCGCCCTCCACGCCGGCGGCACCTACCGTGGGGCGATGGGTCGGGCCGCCGCCGTCGTCGATCGTCTCGTCGCGAGCTACCAGAGGCTCCTGTCGCCGCGGAAGGGGTGGAGCTGCGCGCACCGGGTCGCGTACGGCGACGCATCGTGCTCGGCGGCGGTGCGAGAGCTCGTCCGTGAGCGCGGTGTCCTGCGTGCCGTCGTCCCGACCGTCGCGAGGTTCGTGGCGTGCTACCACGCGGCGGTGCTGCTCGCGCAGACGGACGTGAGCGGGGTGTGCTGCTGCGGCGGCATCCCGATCCCGTTCCGCTTCGGCTCGCGCCGCTGACGAACCCGGTCGCCGGCGGCCGTTCGTCGGCCCGGGCTTGCGTTCGAGCGCGCTCGAAGCGGCAGGGTGGCGGGCATGACGGACCTGCGGCTGGCGCTCGGCACGATCCCGCTCGGCACGACGGTGGACGAGGAGGGTTCGTTCGCGATCCTCGACCGGTACGTCGAGCTCGGTGGGACGAGGATCGACACGGCGGACAACTACCCGTTCTGGCAGGACGGCTGCACGGGCGACGAGAGCGAGGCGACGATCGGCCGCTGGCTCGCCGCTCGCCGGAACCGCGACGCGGTCGTGCTCTCGACGAAGGTCGGGGCGCGCCCGCGCACGCCGGGCGACCGGACGCTCGACGACGTCGAGGGGTTGTCGGCGGCGGCGATCCGCGCGGCCGTCGCGGGGTCGCTGCGGCGGCTGGGCACCGACCGGATCGACGTGTACTGGGCGCACGTCGAGGACCGGGCGGTGCCGCTGGAGGAGACCGTCGCGGCGTTCGGGGCGCTCGTCGCGGAGGGCACGGTGGGTGAGCTCGGGGCGAGCAACCACGCGACGTGGCGGCTGGAACGGGCGCGGCGGACGGCCCGGGAGCTGGGCGTCGCACCGTTCGCGCACGTGCAGCTGCGGCACACGTACCTGCAGCCGCGCCCGGGCGTGCGGCTCCCCGAGGGCGGGCACACGCTCGCGACGGGAGAGACGTTCGACTACCTCGCCGCCGAGGGCGACCTGACGCTGTGGGCGTACAACACGCTGATGTTCGGCGCGTACACCCGCCCGGACAAGCCGCTGCAGGAGCTCTTCGAGCACCCCGGCACCACGGCGAGGCTGGCCGTGCTGCACGAGGTCGCGGGCGAGCTCGGGGTGTCGGCGAACCAGGTCGTGATCGCGTGGCTCGTCGCGCACGGCGTGGTGCCGATCGTCGGTGCGACGCGCGTCGAGCAGGTCGAGGACGCCGTCGCGGGCGCCAGGCTCACGCTCGACGCGGACGTGGTCGCTCGTCTGGACGCACCCGCCTGACGTCGGGCCTCATGCCTTGGCGGCGATGAGCTGGATCAGGTTGCCGCACGTGTCGTCGAGCACCGCGACCACCGCGGGACCGATGTCGGTGGGGGGCTGCGTGAACGTGACGCCGAGCGCGGTGAGGCGGGCGTGCTCGGCCTCGACGTCGTCGACGGCGAACTGGGCCAGCGGGATGCCGTCCTCGACGAGGGCGTCCCGGTAGGGCTTGACCGCGGGGTGTCCGGACGGCTCGAGCAGCAGCTCGGGGCCGTCGGGGGAGTCGGGTGAGACGACGGTGAGCCAGGCGTCGTCGCCGAGCGGGATGTCGTGGCGCTTCACGAAGCCGAGGACGTCGGTGTAGAACGCGAGCGCGGCGCGCTGGTCGTCGACGTAGATGCTCGTCAGCTGGATCCTCATGGGTCGGCCTTCCGGGTGTTGGGCCACCGGCGGGCGATGGCCTCGAGCGGAGTCGGGTCGAAGTGGTGGAGCTTGGTGCGGCCGCGTCGTTCGCTCGTCACGAGGCCGGCGTCCTCCAGCACCGCGAGGTGCTGGGAGATGGCCTGCCGGGTCGACCCGATGCCGTGCCGCATCGTGAGGGTCGAGCAGATCTCGAACAGCGTCTGGCCGTTGCGGACGGCGAGCTCGTCGAGGATCAGGCGACGGGTCTCGTCGTCGAGCGCCTTGAACACGTCTGGCACGTCACCACGATAGGCAAGTATTGGCTTGCATATCAACCCTCGTTCGGACGCGTCCACACCCGGTTCGCGGTGCGAGCCTCAACAGGGGCAGGCAGGGGGCGGGACCAAGGTCCGGGGTGGCGCCGCACCTCGTGCCTAGCGTGACAAGTGCGCCGACGCGGGTGCGTGGCGCCGAGGAGGTACGCATGGACCGCGCGGGGACCGAGCAGAGGCAGAGCCGCGGCGGGCCGGTGCGGCGGCTGCACCACGACACCTCCGACCGCCCGTTCATCGTCATCTGGGAGGTCACGCGGGCATGTGCGCTCGCGTGCCGGCACTGCCGCGCCGACGCGATCCCCGGCCGGGACCCCCGCGAGCTCACGACGGCGGAGGGCTTCCGGCTGCTGGACGAGCTCGCGTCGTTCGGGACGCCGCGGCCGCTCGTCGTCCTCACGGGCGGGGACCCGTTCGAGCGGCCCGACCTCGCCGAGCTCGTCCGGTACGGGACCGCCGCCGGGCTGAGCGTGTCGCTGTCGCCGTCGGTGACGCCCCGGCTGACGCGGGACGTGCTCGCCGAGCTGCGCGACGCCGGCGCGAAGGCGGTGTCGATCTCGCTCGACGGTGCCGAGGCGGCGACGCACGACGCGTTCCGGGGCGTGCCGGGCGTGTTCGACGACACCCTCGCAGCTCTCGACGCGGTCCGGGACGTCGGCCTGCGCCTGCAGGTCAACACGACCGTCACCGCTGGGAACGTGCACGAGCTGCCGCACGTCCTGCGCCGCGTGCTCGACGCGCGGGTGTCGCTGTGGAGCGTCTTCTTCCTCGTCCCGACCGGGCGCGGGCAGGGGCTCGGGGCGCTGTCCGCGGACGACGAGGAGGACGTGCTGCACTGGCTGCACGAGGTGTCCGACCTGGTGCCCGTGAAGGCGACCGAGGCGGCGCACCACCGGCGCGTGGCCGTGCAACGTGCGACGGCCGACGACCTCGACGCGGAGCTGCCGCCCGGTCCGCTGCGTCGGCTCCTGCGAGCCGAGACGGCGGTCGCGCTCGCAGGCGGGCAGTTCGCGCGGCGCCCGCCCCGACCGCCGATGGACGTCGGGTCGGGGCGGGGGTTCGCGTTCGTCGACCACGTCGGTGACGTGTACCCGAGCGGCTTCCTGCCCGTCGTGGCCGGGTCCGTGCGCGACGCTCCGTTCCCCGACGTGTACCGGACGTCGCCCGTGCTCACGTCGCTGCGCGACCCCGACGCCCTGCACGGCCGGTGCGGCCGGTGCGAGTTCCGGGGCGTGTGCGGCGGGTCCCGCTCGCAGGCGTACGCCCGCACGGGCGACCCGCTCGCGGAGGACCCGAGCTGCGCGTGGGAGCCGGCGCCGAGCCACTGACGAGGGCCGGTCGTCCCGGGGCGCTAGACGACCAGCCCCAGCAGCAGCACGAGGACCAGGGCGGTCACGGACAGCACGGTCTCCATCACGGACCACGTCTTGAACGTCTGCCCGACGGTCATGCCGAAGTACTCCTTGACCAGCCAGAACCCCGCGTCGTTCACGTGGCTGAAGAACACCGACCCGGCGCCGATGGCGAGCACGAGGAGCGCGACGTGCGTCGCCGACAGGTCGGCGGCGAGCGGGGCGACGAGGCCGGCGGCGGTGATGGTGGCAACCGTCGCCGAGCCCGTCGCCAGCCGGATGAGGACCGCGACCAGCCAGCCGGCCAGCAGCGGCGAGATGGGCGCGTCGGCGAGGCTCTTGCCGATCACGTCGCCGATGCCCGAGTCGACGAGCGTCTGCTTGAACCCGCCGCCCGCGCCGACGATCAGCAGGATGCCCGCGATGGGCAGGAACGACGCGCCGACGAGCGCGCTGACCTCGTCGCGCGAGCGCCCGAGGGCCGTGCCGAACGCGACGAGCGCGACGAGCGACGTGATGAGCAGCGCGACGAGCGGCGTGCCGAGGAACAGGAGGAACGTGCCGACCGGGGTGTCGTCGAACCCGATGCTCTCGTCGATGGTCCGCGCCAGCATGAGGACGACCGGCAGCAGCACCACGGTGAGCGCGGTCGCGAACGCGGGTCGCCTCGCGCCCTCGTCCTGACGGGCCTCGCCCAGCAGGGACTCCGGCGGGGGCAGCGGAACCCAGCGGTTCATCGGCTTGGCGAGCAGGGGACCGCTGATCGCGACGGTCGGGATCGCGACGAGCAGCCCGAGGCCCAGCGTGAGGCCGAGGTTCGCGTTCAGGGCGTCGATCGCGATGAGCGGCCCGGGGTGCGGCGGCACGAGCCCGTGCAGCGCGGACAGGCCCGCGAGCGCCGGGATGCCGACGAGGATCAGGGAGATCCGCGACCGGTGCGCGACGAGCATGACGATGGGGATGAGCAGGACGACGCCGACCTCGAAGAAGAGCGGGATCCCGATGATGAACGCGATGAGCGCCATCGCCCACGGCAGCCGCTGCACGGGCGTGCGGTTCAGGATCGTGTCGACGATCTGGTCGGCGCCGCCGCTGTCGATGAGCAGCTTGCCGATGATCGCACCGAGCGCGATGAGCACGCCGACGCCCGCGACGGTCGTGCCGAGCCCGGCGCTGAAGCTCGTGAACGCGTCCGGGTAGGGGATGCCGGCGGCGACGGCCAGCACGCCGGACCCGATGGTGAGCGCGAGGAACGGGTGCAGCTTGAGCGCGACGATGAGCAGGACGATCGTCGCGATGCCGATGATCGCGGCGACGATCAGCCGGGTCTCGCTCACGTCCGGCTTGTCGGCGGCGAGCAGTCCGAGCGCTCCGAGCCTCGTGGCGATCACGGCCGCACCTCCCGGTCGTGCGCGAGCGCGTCGAGGACCCGGTCGGCGACCTCGTCGGGCGGTACGTCGACCGCGACGACGAACCCGTCCTCCGCGTCGGTGAGCGGCTCGAGCGTGCGGTACTGCGACGGCAGCAGCTCGGGCGGCATGAAGTGCCCGGTGCGGGCCTCCATCCGGTCGCCGATGAGGGCCTCGGGCGCGGCCAGGTGCGCGAACCGCACGCGCCCCTCGGCCTCCCGCAGCACGTCGCGGTAGGCGACCTTGAGCGCCGAGCACGTGACGACCGTGCTGCGGCCGGCGCGGGCGTGCGCGGTGAGCCAGTCGCGGATGGCGCGCAGCCACGGCCAGCGGTCCTCGTCGACGAGCGGCGTGCCGGCGGCCATCTTCGCGACGTTCTCGGGCGGGTGGAACTCGTCGGCCTCGCCGAGCGGTCGGTCCAGTCGTGCCGCGAGGATGCGGGCGACGGTCGTCTTGCCCGAGCCTGCGACTCCCATGACCACCACGTGCTCGACGTCGCCCACGTCCGCTCCCTGCCCGCCGGCGCAGCGGGGCGCGGCGGTGTCGGTCTTCCGGTCCGGCCCGTCGTCCCGAGCCGGTGGTCACGTCGAGCGTGGCACCGGCCGTCCACGGTCGCACCCGGGCGACGACCGAGTCAGGACACCAGCGGGGTCAGCTGGATGACGGGCATCTCGCGGTCCGTCTTCGTCTGGTAGGCCGCGAACCGGTCCGCCTCCGTCGTGATGGCGGCCCACGCCTCGTCGCGGGCGGCGCCGTGGAGCTGCCGGGCCGTCACGCGCAGGACGCGGCCGGCCGCCTCGATCCGCACGTCGTCGGGGTGGGCCGCGAGGTTGTGGTACCACGCGGGGTTCCGGGCGCCGCCGTTGGCGGAGGCGACGATCAGCCAGCTGCCGTCGGGACGGGCGAACCCCCGCACGGGTGTGCTGCGTTCGACGCCGCTGCGCGCGCCGATCGTCGTGAGGACCAGGAGCCCACCCATGAGGTCGCCCCGCTTGCGCCGCGTCCGGTTGACCATCACCCGGGTCATCAGGCGTCCCACGGGGCCTGAGCTGCGGGGCTGGAAGGCGCCGCGGGTGCCGTTCGGGGTGTCGAAGCTCATGGGTCCTCCATCGGTGCGTCGGTGGGACCGATCAGACACCCCGCCGGGCCTGTCGCGCACCGTGCCGCAGGAGGGCGCATCCCCCTGCCGAAGGACGAGGTCAGCGGCGGGGGCGCCGCCACGCGAGCATCACGTGCAGGTCGCGCTGCCCCGGCGGGCCGGACAGCACGCCGCGGGCGACGGCGGCGACGCCGAGCTGCTCGCACTCCCACAGGTCGAAGTCGACGGTCCGCGACCAGGCGGGGGACAGGTAGCCGAGGACCACCGGCCCGCTGGTCACCTGCACGAGCGCCCGGTCGACGCGCGAGAGGACCACGGGGAACCGGACGGCGTGCCGCGGCGCGTCGTCGGGCAGCGTCGTCTCGGTGAAGCCGAGGACCCGGACGCACACGTGACCGCCACCGACGGGCACCTCGCGGGTGCGTCCGATGCGGTCGACGTCCATGCGCGGACGGTAGTCGCGCCCCTCGCTCAGTGCGACCTCAGCGCGTCGACGAGCTGGCTCTTGTTCATCGAGGACCGGCCCTCGATCCCGATCTCGGACGCGCGCTTGCGCAGGTCGGTGACGGTCCAGTCGTCGTAGGAGCCGGAGCGGCCGCCCTTGGCGCCGACCGCGGAGCGTCCCCGGGCCGCCGCCGCGTTGGCGATGCGGGCCGACTTCTCCTTGCTGTTTCCCTCGTCGCGGAGCTCCTCGTACAGCTCCTTGTCCTTGACGCTCGGTCCAGGGTCTCGTCCGGGCACGGCGAGCCTCCTCCTGGTCGCTCACGGCTGCGGCGCCTGCTTCGCCGTCCGAGGTCCATGCTGCGTCCGCCGTCGCGGGACCGCATCCGAGCCGCCCGACCGCCCCGCGCGCGGCGTCACGCCTGCGGCACGGCGGCCGGTGCGTCCCGGACGACGTGCGGCGTCGCGGCCAGGCTGAGCGTCTGGGCGGCGGGCGACCCGGGCGGCGCGACGATCGCGAGGTCGGCGAGCTCGTCGGCGAGCGTCTGCAGCACCCGGACTCCCGCGCTGCCGAGGTAGCCGACGCCGGCCAGGTCGAGCTCGACGGGCACGAGCCCGTTGCGGGCGAGCCGGCGCACCTCGGCGTCGAGCCGCGTCGCGGCGGCCAGATGGTCGACGGCGCCGGAGACCCGCAGCCGGGCGTGCTCCTCGTCGTGCACGAGCGTCACGGGTCCGGTTCCGGCGACGGTGGCCTCGCGCGGCGGACCTGCCTCGTCGACGGTCGCGAGCCGTCGCGCGGGGCACTCGAGCATCACGGCGGTGCCCGTCGGGCCCGGGCGCACGGTGATCTGCAGGCCCGCCGTGGCGAGCATGCTGAACCCTCGGCCGCGCTCACCGGGCCGGGGGTCCGGGTCGCGCCACCGACCCTGGTCGGTCACGACGACGCGGATCACGGCGTCGTCGTCGATCCGCGCGTCGAGCGTCATGGGACCGGAGGGCTGCCCCGGCTCGAGGTCGCGGTAGGCGTGCTCGACGGCGTTCGCGGCGATCTCGCTGGTGCCGAGCACCAGGTGGTTGCGGTCGAGCTGCGCGATGCCGACGCCCGCGCACCACTGGTCGATCGCGTACCGGAGCTGCGCCAGGCGGGTCGGCTCAGCCGGGACGGTGACGTGCAGCGGCGGCGGGGGCGCGCGCCGGACCGCGACCAGCAGCGTGACGTCGTCCGTCGCGCCGCTGTCCACGAGGTCGTGCGGCACGAGCTGGGACATCCGCACGGCGGTCGACGTCGGGCCGGACGCCGGGCCGCCGAAGGCCGCGACGGCGGCCTGCTCGAGCTCGGCGACGCCGTCGAGCACCGGCTGGTCGTGCCTCTCGACGAGCCCGTCGGTGAAGAGCAGCACCGCCTCGCCGGGTCCGAGCCGGTCGGTGCCGACGCGGCCGAGGCTGCGGGCGCCCAGCGGTCCGTCGCCCGTCGCCGCCAGGAGCCGCGCGGTGGTGCCGCCGACGACGAGCGGCGCGGGGTGCCCGCGCGTGACGTACTCGAGGTCGCCCGTCGCCGGGTCGAGCAGCGCGACGCAGACGGTCGCGGCGAACGCCCCGGACACCCGCTCGGCGTAGGCCTCGACCGCGTGGATCGACGTGAGCACGCCCGCACCCTCGAACAGCCGCGCCGACAGCACGGCCCGCAGCTGCGCCATCACCGCGGACGCTTCGACGCCGTGCCCGACGACGTCGCCGACCGTCAGCGCGAGCCGGCCGTCGGGCACGGTCGCGGCGTCGAACCAGTCGCCGCCCGCGGCCTGCTCGATGCCGGCGACGAGGTAGGCCGCGGCGACGTCGACCCGCGGCAGCAGCGGCACCGTCGTGGGCAGCAGCGCACCCTGCAGCCGCACCACGACCTGCCGGGCCCGGGCGTACCGCTCGTGCGCCTCGGCCGCGCCCTCGGCGGCGTGCGCGGTCGCGCGCACGTGCTCGGTGACGTCGAACCCGGACGAGAGCACGCCGACCTGCTGGCCGTCGGCGTCGAGCCACGGGGACATCGTCAGGTCGAGCCACCGCTCGGCCTGCCCGCCGTCCCCGTCGATGCCGACGCGCAGCGCCGAGCGGTGGATCGAGCGTCCGGTCTCCTGCACGGTGCGCAGCAGCGTGCGGACGTCCTCCAGACCGGTGTCGGTGACGTCCCCGGCGCGCAGGCCCAGGATCGGGCGCTCCCGCATGAGCTCGCGAGCCGCGCGGTTGGCGGCGACGATGCGCAGGTCGTCGCCGCGGAACGCGTAGTGGAAGCACGACGAGCTCTCGAAGATCTCCGGCACCCATGCGGCATGCGGCTCGTCGGACATGGTCGGGTCATCCCCTCCGTGGGCTCGTGCCAGGCACGTTCTCGTCGGCGTCCACCGGGAGGCGTGGGGCCGGGACCACCTCGACGTCCAGCGCGTCCGCACCGGCCAGACCGAGTGCGGTGCTCTGGGACAGCACGAGGCGCAGCGTCACGCCCTCGGCGGCCGCCTTGCGGTGCGCGGCCGTGAGGACGGAGACCCCCACGGAGCCGAGGTGCGACACGGCACGCAGGTCGACCACGACGCTGCCGGGACGTCGGGCCCGGACCATGAGCTGGGTCAGTGCGGCGCTGAGCTCGCTCACCGTGGCGAGGTCCACGGGGCCCTCGACGACGACGGCCGGGACGCCGTCGACGGTCGAGAAGGTCAGGTCGAGCGCACGGCCCGGGGGTTCGACGGGCGGGTCGGGCAGCTCGTCGGTGAGGCTGGCGAAGAAGACGTCGTCGAGACGGCGCCGCATCCCGGAGCTCAGGCCGCCACCGCTCTCGACGACCGTGACGAGCCGCCGCGCGAGCGTGACCAGCTTGAGGTTGCGCTGCTGCGAGCCCCAGCGGAGCAGCTCGAAGGCCGCGTCGCCGTCGAGCCCGTAGCCGAGCATGAGGATGCCCTTGGCCTGGTCGATGACCGCGTGGGATTCCAGCGCGAGAGCGAGCTCGGTGTTGACCCGGTCGGCCATCGCGCGCCGCTGCGCCGCCGTCGTGTCCACGAGGAACCCGCTGACCACGCGTTCGCCTGCCGCGTCCGTTTCACCCGCGCCCGTCAGCGTCACCGTCCGTGCCGTGCCCGTCAGGTCGAGCAACGGGTACTGGCAGCCGAACGCGGACCCGTCCCGTGCCCCCAGCGCGATCTGGTCCAGGACCCGGTCGCGGTCGGCGGGCTCGACGTGCCGGATCATGAGGTCGAGCGTCGGCACCACGTCGCCGGGCGTCATCCCGTGGATCTCGAACATGCCGTCCGACCACCAGCACCGGCCGTCCTGCGGGTTGATCCTGAAGCGACCCACGGTCGTGGACCCGCCAGTCGTCATGGCATCCTCCGGGGGGTGCGGATGCAGCCGCGCGCGATACCGGGCTCGTGTCTGAACCCGTGGCGGCCGGCGACCACGGCCGCACCCTCGAAGGTAACCCTCCGGGGTACCCGTGCGCGTGCCGAGCGGTCAGCCCGCGGGCGCCCCGTCCACCAGGTACGTGCCGTGCCCCTCGACCACGAGCCCGTCGTCGTCGAGCACCAGCACCTCGTCGACCAGGTCGCCGCGCTGGTTGCGGTACGAGACGACGATGACCGAGACGCCTGCGAACACGCGCTCGACGGTGAAGTGCAGGTCGGGGACCTGGGGGAGCGCGGTCGACCAGTAGTGCCGCAGCTCGTCCTTGCCGCGGACCGTGCCGCCCGTCTCGGGCAGCACCCGCGCCGCGACGGGTGACGAGAACACGACGTCGTCGTGGAACAGCGCGAGGACGGCGTCGAGTTCGCGGGCGTTCCAGGCGGCCGCCCAGGCGGCGGCGAACGTCGAGGGGTCGGGGAGTGTCATGTCGACATCCTGGCGGACCCCTGCTCGCGCCACGCGCGCGGTCCGACGTCATGCGCCCGCTTGAGCGCCCTGCTGAAGGCCGAGGCCAGCGGGCGGGTGTTCTGACTGGTCGACGCCCCGGACGCGGAGGCGGCCGCAGCCGTGCACCGGGAGGCGCACGGGCTGGTCGCCGACCGGCTGTTCGCGCGTAGGGCGAATCTCGTTCGGGCGGACCTGCTCCACGACGGCAGGATGGGTCCATGACCGCCACGACGCTCGACCAGCTGACCGCCGACCTCACGACCGCGATGAAGGCCCGCGACACCGACCGCGTCGGCGTGCTGCGCCAGGCCATCGGTGCCGTGCGTGCCGAGGCGAAGGCCGGCCCGGTCGAGAAGGACCTCACCGAGGAGGACGTGCTGCGCGTGCTGACGCGCGAGGTCAAGAAGCGCCGCGAGAGCGCGCAGATCTACACCGACGCCGGCGCCGCCGAGCGCGCAGCCACCGAGACGGCCGAGGCCGACGTCATCGAGACGTACCTGCCGGCGCGGCTGTCCGACGACGAGCTCGCCGCGCTCGTCGGGTCGGTGGTCGCGGACCTGGGCGCGACCTCGATCAAGGACATGGGCGGCGTGATGAAGGAGGCCACCGCCCGCGCCGCGGGGGCGGCCGACGGCAAGAAGCTGTCGGCACTCGTGCGGGCGGCGCTCGCGGGCTGACGCCGGCTCCGGTGCGCCCGGCCGGCCGGAGTCGTCAGGCGTGCGCCGCCACGAGCGCACCCGCGAGACCGACCCCGGTCACGACGACCGTGCTCGCCGCGCCCAGCGCGAGGGCCCGGCCGCCGCCCTGCACCAGCCCGCGCACGTCGACCTGCGCGCCGAGCGCGGTGAGGGCGGCGGTCAGGGCGACGGTCGACACCACGTGCGCCGCGTCGACCACCGGCCCCGGCACGACCCCGGTGCTCCGGACGAGGACGAGCACGAGGAACGCGGCGACGAACGGCGGGACCAGCGGCGGGCGGGCGCCGGGACGCCCGCGCCGGCCGGCTCCGACGGTCGCGACCACCGGCGCCAGGAGCAGCACGCGCGCGAGCTTCGCGACGACGGCGACCGCGACCGCCGCGGCGGACACCGAGCCCGCGGCGGCGACGACCTGGCCGACCTCGTGCACCGAGAGGCCGATCCACAGCGCGGCCGTCTCGTCGGGCAGGTCGAGGGCCCGGGCCGCGAGCGGCAGGGCGACGAGCGCGAGCGTGCCGAACAGGGCGACGAGCGCGACGGCGACGGCGGTCGCGTCGTTCTCGCCGGTCGCGTGCTCGGCGCGCTCGTCGCAGGCCCGGCCGTCGGGCAGCACGCTCGTCATCGCGGCGACGGCCGCGGCCCCGCAGATCGAGAACCCGGTCGCGACCAGCAGCCGCAGCCGGTCAGGGACGCCCAGCACCCGGCCGAGGGTCAGCGTCACCGTGAACGTGACGACCACGCTCGCGACGGCCGCCAGGACGCCGCGCACCCCGAGCCGCCCGAGGTCGCCGAGCGAGAGCTGCAGTCCGAGCAGCGCGACTCCCGTGCGCAGCACGTGCGTCGAGGTCCAGGTCAGGCCCGTGCGGGCGGCGGCAGGCACGAGCCCGGCGGTACGGGCGGCGACGCCGAGCCCGAGGGCGACGACGAGCACGGGCGCGGCGGGATGGACGTGCGTGACGACGGCACCCACGGCCGCGACCGCGAGGAGGACGGCGACGGTGCGCCCGGAGGTGCGGGCGGGGGAGGCGTCGAGCGTGGCGAGGGTGGGACGAGGGGGCACGTTGCCAGCCTGAGCGGCGAGGGCGAGCCGCAGTAGGGCAGCTTCGCTCGTGAGGGATAGCGTGCGGCTATGGCTGACCGCGAGGCCCCGGACGTCGAGCGCCCCGACGACGGGTTCGGCGCGACCTCCCGCATCCCGCTCGCCGCGGCCGGCCTGCTCGTCGCGATCGACGACCACGGCTCGCTGTCGGCGGCGGCCCGCGCGCTCGGCATCGCCCAGCCGTCCGCGAGCGCCGGGGTCCGCCGCCTCGAGCGCCGCACCGGCCTGACGCTCGTCGACCGCGGCGCACGCGGCACGTCGCTCACCGCCGACGGCCTCCGCCTCGTCCCGCGGGCCCGCGACCTGCTGCGCGCGTCCGATGCGTTCGAGGCCGACGTCGCGAGCCTGCGCACCGGGCACGGGGCGCGCGTCGTGGTCGCCGCGAGCATGACGATCGCCGAGCACCTGCTGCCCGGGTGGCTCGCGGGCGTCGACCCGTCGACCGCCGTGGACGTCGTCGTGGTGAACTCGTTCGGCGTCGAGAAGGCCGTGCTCGCCGGGGAGGCGGACCTCGGCTTCGTCGAGTCGCCCGACGTCGACCCGCGGCTGCACGCGCGCGTCGTCGCGGTCGACGAGCTCGTCGTCGTGGTCGCTCCCGAGCACCCGTGGGCGCGGCGCACCCGACCGGTCGACGTCGCGATGCTCGTCGGGTCTCCGCTCGCGCTGCGCGAGGTCGGCTCGGGCACGCGCGAGACGCTCGAGCAGGCCCTCGCGGCGGCCGGCGCCGCATTGCCTGCCGGCCCGGCTCTGGGCTCGACGACGGCCGTGACGGCGACCGTCCGTGGCGGCAGGCACGCCGCCGTGCTGTCCGCCGTGGCCGTGCAGGACGACCTG
Organism: Cellulomonas sp.; assembly: GCF_017744555.1. Taxonomy (GTDB): domain Bacteria; phylum Actinomycetota; class Actinomycetes; order Actinomycetales; family Cellulomonadaceae; genus Cellulomonas. The sequence goes on from NZ_JAGIBD010000007.1 coordinate 198,582, forward strand.
GACCGCGGCACGCTGCGCCGCGTGCACGTCGACGGCATCGACCTGCGACGCGAGCTGCGCCTGGTGTGGGCTCGCGGGCGTCGACCGGGTGCCGCGGTGCAGGACGTGGCACGCGTGATCACCGAGAGGGCGGCGCGGCCGCGCGGCTAGGCCCCTGGTCGGACGGGCGTTCCGCCCCGGGGTGGACGCGCCGCCCGCGCCGGCCCGCCACTGTGGACGCATGACAGAAACGCCTGCCCGGACGCTCCCGGCCGTCGTCGACGTCGCCGCGCACCGGCCAGGGGTCGATCGGCTGCTGCCGCTGCTCGGTGTGGCGGTCGGCGTGCTCACGTCGTTCGCGCAGGGGTGGCTGGACTCGCCGTGGGCGGCGCTCGCGAACGCGGCCAGCCCGTGGCTCGTCATCGCGTTCGCTGTGGGGTACCGCGGGCGGACGGCCGCATCTGCCGCGGTGCTCGGTCTCGTCACGTGCCTCGGTGAGGTGGCGGGCTACTACGCCGCGGCGGCGGCGCGCGGGTTCGGCGTCTCGACCGGCTGGGTGGTGTTCTGGCTGGTCTGCGCGGTGGTCGGCGGGCCGTTGTTCGGCGCCTGCGGCCGGCTCGTGCGCGTACCTCGGACCTGGCTCGCGGCGTGCGCGGCTGCCGCCCCGGCGGCGACGTTCCTCGGCGAGGGGATCGGGTCGTACTGGCTGCGCCTGGGCTACCTCGCCGAGGCGGTCCTGTTCGTCGTCCTCGGGCTCACCGCCGGTGCGCTCGCGCTGGTCCGCACGCCCGCCCGTCCGACGACCGTGGCCGCGGTCGCCGTCGGGACCCTCGCGGCATCCGCGCTCTACGGCGTCCTCCTGGGATCGCTCGGCTGAGGCGGCCGTCAGACCGCCGGGGCCGCGAGGACGTCGTCACGCACGACGCGGCGCAGCACCTTGCCGAGGATCGAGCGTGGCAGGTCCTGCACGACGACGAGCCCGCGCGGCACCGCGTACGCGGCGAGGCGCTGCGCGCACCACTCCCGGACCGCCGTGAGGTCCACGTGGCCGGCGTCGTCGTCCAGCACGACCGCCGCGACGACCTTCTCGCCGAGGTCGCCGCCGGGGACGCCCACCACCGCGACGTCGCGGACGCCCGGCATCGTGCGCAGGTGGTCCTCGACCTGCGACGGGTACACCTTGAAGCCGCCCGTGACGATGACCTCCTTGATGCGGTCGACGAGCACCACGAACCCGTCGTCCGTGAGGCGCACGACGTCGCCGGTGCGCAGCCAGCCGTCGGGCAGGAGCTGCTCGGCGGTCTCGTCGGGTCGCTGCCAGTACCCGGCGAACACCTGCGGGCCGCGCACCAGGAGCTCGCCCTCGTCGACGTCCCTCGTCGGGTCCTGCGGGTCGACGACGCGCACGTCGGTGCTCGGGAACGGCAGGCCGAGGGCGCCCGGCCGGCGCGCGGGAGACAGCGGGCTGCCGAGCACCACGGGGGCCGTCTCGGTCATGCCGTAGCCCTCGACGACGAGCCCCCCGGTGAGCCGCTCCCAGCGCGCTGCGGTCGCGGCGGGCAGCGCCATGCCGCCGCTGATCGCGTACGTGAACGAGCGCAGGTCCGCGCCCGACTCCTCCGCCGCGGCCGCGATCCGGTCGAGCATCGGCGGGACGGCGGGCAGGAACGTGCCGGGGCGGCGGCGCTGGGCGCCGAGCACCGCGGCCGCGTCGAACTTGGGGAACGCGACGATCGTCGCCGCGGTCCTGGCGGAGTACGTGAGTCCGAGCGTCAACCCGAACGCGTGGAAGAACGGGAGCATCGCGTAGACGGTCTCGGTGCCGCGGACGTGCCCGGTCCACGCCTGTCCCTGCACGGTGTTGGCGACGAGGTTGCGGTGCCGCAGCGACGCGCCCTTCGGCGTGCCGGTGGTGCCACCCGTGTACTGGATGAGCGCGAGGTCCTCGCCCGACGGCCACGGGTGCTCGCCGGGCAGGGGAGCGGACGCTGCCACCAGCCGGTGCCACGACGGGATCCCGGCGGGGACGTCGGCGCGCATCGCGGCTCGGGCGGCGCGCGCGGACCCGACGGGCAGGCGCAGCGCCCAGCGCTTGGCGCGCGGCAGGTCGGCGGACAGGTCGACGGCCACGACCGTGCGCACGTCGGTGGCGGGCTGCGCCTCGAGGACCGCGGCGACGGCCTTCTCCCAGACGAGCGCGACGGTCGCACCCGAGTCGGCGAGCTGGTGGCCGAGCTCGGCGGCCGAGTAGGTGGGGTTGTGCTCGACGACGATCGCGCCGAGCCGCAGGACCGACCAGAACGCGACGACGTGCGCGGTGCAGTTGGGCAGCACGACGGCGACGCGATCGCCGGCCCGGACGCCGAGGTCGTGCAGGGCCTGCGCGCCGCGGGCGACCTGGTCGGCCAGGGCGGCGTACGTGGTGGGCCGGCCCAGGAAGTCGACGGCGACCCGGCCGGGGAAGTCACGGGCGGCGCGGTCCAGGCTCGCGCCGAGCGGCTCGTCGGGCACTACGACGTCGTGCGGGACGCCGGGGGCGTAGGAGGCGAACCAGCGACGGTCGTTGTCGGACATCGGCCAAGGCTAACCTACGGTTCCGTAAGTTACTAGTCCGTAACCTTCAGTAGACGTCGCGCACGTACCGCTTCTCGGCGGCGAGCTGCTCGACGTAGGCGGACGCCTCCTCGGGCGACAGCCGGCCCCACGTCTGCGCCACGTCGTGGAGCGCGGCGTGCACGTCCTTCGCCATCCGGCTCGCGTCACCGCACACGTAGAAGTGCGCGCCGTCCTGCAGCCACGACCACAGCGCGCTGCCCTGCTGGCGCATGAGGTCCTGCACGTACACCTTGTGCCGCTGCTCGCGCGAGAACGCCAGGCTGAGCCGTGAGAGGAGCCCGTCGTCCTGCATCTGGCGCAGCTCGTCGCGGTAGTAGAAGTCCGTATCCGAGTGCCGCTCGCCGAAGAACAGCCAGTTGCGCCCCTCGTGGCCCAGCGCCCGGCGCTCCTGCAGGAACGCGCGGAACGGCGCGACCCCCGTGCCCGGGCCGACCATGATCATCGGCGTGCTCGGGTCCGACGGCGGCCGGAAGTGGGCGGACCGCTGCACGAACACCGGGACGTGCGTGTCGTGGCCACGGTCCGCGAGGAACGTCGAGCAGACCCCGTGCCGGCGGCGGCCCTGGTGCTCGAACCGGACGGCCGACACCGTCAGGTGCACCTCGCGCTCGTGGTGCCGCGGGCTCGACGAGATCGAGTACAGCCGCGGCTGCAGCCGCTTCGTCACGCCGAGCCACTCGTCGACGTCGGCCCGCACCCGGTGCTCGGCCAGGACGTCGACCGACTGCCGGCCCCAGAGGTAGCTCTGCAGGCTCGTCGTGTTGTCCTGCCGCAGCAGCCGCCCGAGCTCGTGGTGCTGCGCGCGGTCCTGCACGAACCGCAGCAGGTCCGGGGTGATCCGCAGGATCTCCAGGTGGTGGCGCGCCGCGTCGACCAGCGCCATCGGCTCGAGCCCGTCGAGCTCGACCACGGTGTCCCCGTCCAGGCCCGTGACGTGCAGCCACTCCTCGACCGCCTCCGGGCTGTTGGTCGGCCACACGCCGAGCGCGTCGCCCGCCTCGTACGCGAACTCGTCGTCGTCCACCGCGAACGCGAAGCTGCGCACGTCCTTCGTCGACCCCGCCGCGCTCAGCCGCTGGTTGCGGACCAGCCGGGTCGGCAGGGGAGAGGTGCGGGTGTAGCGGCTCGTCCTGGGGCGCTGCGTCGGCGCCTCGGCCACGTCCCGGGCATCCGCAGCGCCCGGGGCCGCGAGCAGGCCCCGGACCGTCGCGAGCCACCGGTCCGCGGGCTCGGACTCGCCCGGCTCGACGTTCACGCGGTCCGTCAGCCGCGTCGCGCCCAGCTCGGCGAGCCGCGCGTCGAGCCGACGCCCGTGGCCGCAGAAGTCGTCGTACGACGAGTCCCCGAACGCCAGCACCGCGTACCGGGTGCCGGCCAGCGTGCCGACGGCGTCCGACGACAGCGCGTTCCAGAACCGGGTGCCGTTGTCCGGCGCGTCGCCGTCGCCGAACGTGCTCGTCACGAGCAGCACCGTGCGGCCGCCCGCGAGGTCCGCGACGTCGAACCGGTCCATGCTCACCAGGTCGACGGCCATGCCCGCAGCCCGCAGCTCGGCCGCGAACCGCTCCGCGTGCTCCTCGGCGTTGCCGGTCTGCGACGCCCACAGCAGCAGCACCGATGCCGGCGCGGGGATCGCGGGGTCAGCGACAGGGGCGGTCGTCGGGAAGGCGCTGACGCCGCCGGCGCGGGAGAACAGCCCGGCGAGCATCCCGTCGACCCAGGCGCGGGTCGCGGGGTCGAACGGCGCCGCGGGCGGGAGGACCGGCACACCCGTCTGCCCCTGCTGCCGCATCGACCACAGGAGGCCGCGCACGTACTCGGCCTGCTCGCGGGACAGGTCCGGCGCGGCGTGCTCGAGCCCGAGGGCGGCGCCGACGGCCGCCGCGGCCGAACCGTCCTCCGCCGGCACGTCCGGCACGGACGCCGGCGGCTTCTCGACGACCGGCGCGACGGCGGCCTCGACCCGTGTCAGCGTCACGGCGCACACCTTGAGCTCGGGCTGGAACGACATCGGGTCGACGGCGTCGTTCGTCACCGCGTTGATCGCCAGGTACTCGCCGAACTGGTCGTTCCAGTGGATCGGCGCGAAGCAGGCGCCCGGTCGGACCCGGTCGCTGACCACGGCGGGCAGCACCGCACGCCCGCGGCGCGAGGCGATCTCGACCTGGTCGCCCTCGGCAATCTCCAGTCGGGAGGCGTCGACCGGATGGATCTCCACGAAGGGTCCGGGGTTGAGCTTCGTCAGCGCCGGGACCTTGCCCGTCTTCGTCATGGTGTGCCACTGGTGCTGCAGGCGGCCGGTGTTGAGCACGAACGGGTAGGCGTCGTCCGGGAGCTCGGCGGCGTCCAGGTGCGGGCGGGGGAAGAACTGCGCGCGGCCGTTCGGGGTCGCGAACGCCAAGGCCGGCGTGGACCCGTCGGGCGCGACGAGCAGCCGTTGGCTCACGCCGTCGTTGAGGTACCGGATCGGCGCGCGGTCGTCGTCGCGGCCCGGCGGGGCCGGCCACTGCACGGGCGTCTCGCGGAGCCGGTCGTACGTCACGCCGCGCAGGTCGTAGCCCGTGCGCGGGTTCCAGAACTGCCGCAGCTCGTCGAACACCTCCTCGGCGTCCGCGTACGTGAACGCGTCGGCGAAGCCCATCGCGCATGCGACCTCGGCGATGATCCGCCAGTCCGGCATCGCCTCGCCGACCGGGTCGGCGGCCTGCTGGTTGAGCGTGAGGTTCCGCTCCGAGTTGACCGTGACGTACGTCGACTCGGCCCACAGCGTGCCCGGCAGCAGGATGTCGGCGTACGCGTTCGTCTCGGTCTCGAGGAACACGTCCTGCGCGATGACGAGCTCGCACGCCTCGAGCCCCTGGATGGCCGTGCTGCGGTTCGCGACGGACGCGACCGGGTTCGTGCAGATGACCCAGCAGGCCTTGACCGTGCCGTCGGCCATCTGCCGGAACAGGTCGACCGTGCCGGTGCCGACGTCGGTGCGCAGCGTCCCGGCGGCCACGCCCCAGGCGTCCTCGACGAACGCCCGGTCGTCGGCGTCGACCACGGACCGCTGACCCGGCAGGCCGGGACCCATGTACCCCATCTCGCGGCCGCCCATCGCGTTGGGCTGACCTGTCAGCGAGAACGGTCCGCTGCCCGGTGTGCAGATCGCGCCCGTCGCGAGGTGCAGGTTGCAGATGGCGTTGGTGCTCCACGTGCCGTGCGTGCTCTGGTTGAGCCCCATCGTCCAGCACGTCATCCAGCGCTCGGCCTCGCCGATCCACTGCGCCGCCTGCCGCAGGTCGGCCTCCGGGATGCCGGTGATCGCCGCGACCCGGTCCGGCGGGTAGTCCGCGAGGTGGTCGAGCATCGCGTCCCAGCCGTCGGTGAACCGGTCGATGAAGTCCTGGTCCGTGTGGCCCGCCTCGACCAGCAGGTGCAGCAGCCCGTTGAGCAGCGCGAGGTCCGTGCCGGGCTCGACCTGCAGGAACAGGTCGGCCTTCTCGGCGGTGGCCGTGCGACGCGGGTCGACGACGATCAGCTTCGCACCCGCCTTGACCCGGTCCAGCATGCGCAGGTGCAGGATCGGGTGGCAGTCCGCCATGTTCGCGCCGATGACGAAGAAGAGGTCGGCGTGGTCGAAGTCCTGGTACGACCCGGGCGGCCCGTCGGAGCCGAGCGACTGCTTGTAGCCCGTGCCCGCACTCGCCATGCACAGCCGCGAGTTCGACTCGATCTGGTTCGTGCCGACGAACCCCTTGGCGAGCTTGTTCGCGAGGTACTGCGCCTCGAGCGACATCTGCCCCGACACGTACAGCGCGATCGCGTCCGGCCCGAACTCGTCGAGGATCGCGCGCAGCCGCGCGGCGGCCTCGATGATGGCGTCCGCGATCGGTGCGGGCTCGGCCGGCGCGTCGCGGCGCGGGCGGACGAACGCGGTCTCCAGACGGCCGCCGGCCGACAGCATCGCCGCGCTCGTGGCCCCCTTGGTGCACAGCCGGCCGAAGTTCGTCGGGTGGTCCTTGTCGCCCGACGCCTTCAGCACGGTGCGTCTGCCCGACGACGGGTCGCGTCCGATCTGCAGGACCATGCCGCAGCCCACACCGCAGTACGAGCACGACGACCTCACGGTGTCGGGCGCGGGCGCGGTCGTGGGGTCCATGCACCCATGAAGCCAGGTCGTTGTTCCCGCACCGTGACGCGATTGTGTCGGGCGCGGCACAACGCCCTCACGGCGGTGCGGCCAGGGCTGTGCGGAACGCGCGCCTCAGGGCTGGACGAGGTGCCGGGCCAGACGCGGCTCCGGCACGCTCGACAGCCGCGTCGCCCACGGCTGCAGCCGGACGAGCTCGTCGACCACCATGCGCCAGCGCCGTTCGGCGGCCCGCAGGTGGTCGGCGACGTCGTCGGGGGCGATGTGCCCGGAGCTGTGGACGCCCGACGCGGCGTCCACCGAGTCGAGGCCCCGGCGAATGGTGCTGCGCGCGGCCCGGTACCCGGGGGAGTCGCGCCCCTCGGCGGGCGTCAGCACCTCGAGCACGGCGGCGGCGTCGTCGAACATGGACCTGACCAGCGCGAGCGCGGCCGGGCGGTCGGCGGGGGAGAGCCGGTGCGCGCCGTCCGCGAGCGTCGTGAGCGCCGTCGACCCCGCGAGCCGCTGCACGGTCGTGGGCAGCGTGTGCGGGTCGACGTGCATCTCGAGGAGCAGCGCCATCGTGCGGCCGAGGACCGTCTCGTCGCGCTCCCGCTCGACCCGCTGCCGCTCGGCCGCCTCGCGCTCCTCCTGCTCGGCGCGCAGCACCGCCGCGTGCGCCTCGCGCTCGAACCGCTCCGCCTCCAGCCGCGCCGCCGTCGCGTGCCGGGCGACGCGTTCGGCGGCCGACCGCACGCGGTGCTCGCTCTCGTTCTGGCCGCGCAGCACGAGCTCGCGCGCCGTCTGGTTGAACGGTGCCGCATACCCGTCGTCCGTGTACCCGAACAGCGAGACGCGGTGCTCGTCGGCCCACAGCACCGCCGTCTTGGTGTAGCCCGACCGGGAGTAGAAGGCCGCCGCCCGGGTCCCGGCCGCGGCGTGGAGCTGCTCGACGGCCTCGCGCTCGACCGGGCGGTGCTCGTGGTCCACGCGCGCGACGAGGTCGGGCCCCTCCAGGTCGACGCCGGCCGGCGCGTCGGGCAGCGCGACCCGCACACCCGTGCGGGCCAGCACCGTGCGGGCGTGCCGCTCGGCGAACCGCTCCGCCTCTCGTCGGCGCGGGTCCTTGCCCGCTGCGCTCACGACCGCTCCTCGCTCGTGCCGAATCCAGCAGGACGACGCTAGGGGGCGGTGGGTCGGCGTGCGTTCGGCCGCTCGGGTGACCTGCGGGTGACATCCGCCGGCCGACCCGGACGGACCGTGACGAACCGCCCGGCGCGCCGCCCGGAAGGCGGCGATCCGGCCCGGGTCGTCCGTTGACGGTCATCCGGGCGCGACGACCGCCTCGCGGGGTGCGTTCTCACCGGGACGACGGTCCCCGTCTTGTATGTTGCGGACAGCCGGCCGAGGACCGCGCCGTGGACCACGTGCTGCGGACGGGTGCTGCGGACCGGGCGCCGTGGACCGAGCCCCTCGAAGGAGCGCACCGATGGCTTCCCCGCAGGGCCTCGCGCCCGCCACCCGCACGCTGCTGACGCTCGCCGCCTTCGTCGTCGCGCTCGCGGGCGTGCACGCCGCTCAGGACATCCTCGCGCCCGTCGTGCTCGCCGCGGTGCTCGTGGTGATCGTGCACCCGATCCGGCACCCGTTGGAGCGGCGCGGCTGGCCGCGGTGGCTCGCGACGACCACCGTCATCGTCACCGCGTACCTCATTCTCGCGGTGCTCATGGCGATGCTGGTGTTCGCGGGGGTCCGGTTCGCCGCCCTCGTGCAGGACTTCCTGCCCGAGCTCCAGTCCGCCGCGAGCGCGGTGACGGACCGGCTCGCGGAGCTCGGCCTCGACCAGCAGGCCGCCGACGCGGCCGCCGACTTCCTCAACCCGTCCGCACTGCTCAGCGTCGCGACGACCGTGAGCGGCACGGTCGTCAACGTGGCGAGCACGCTGTTCGTGGTCGTCACCTACATCCTGTTCATGTCCGTCGACGCCGCGCGGTACGACGGCGCGCGCGGCCTGTTCGGGTCGGAGCGTCGCAGCGAGCTCGACCGCGCGACGGCCCTCAACGTCGGCGTCCGCCGGTACTTCGTGGTGAGCGCCACGTTCGGTGGCATCGTCGCCGTGATCGACGGGCTCGCGCTGCTGTGGCTGGGTGTCCCGGCGCCGGCCGTGTGGGCGATCCTCGCGTTCGTCACCAACTTCATCCCGAACATCGGGTTCGTGCTCGGTGTCATCCCGCCCACCGTGCTCGCCCTCGTGGTGGGCGGGTGGCCGCTCGCGCTCGCGGTCGTGGCGGTCTACAGCATCGTCAACGTGGTGCTGCAGGTGCTCGTGCAGCCGAAGTTCGTGGCCGACGCCGTCAACATCACGCTCACGCTCAGCTTCGCGTCCGTGGTGTTCTGGACGTTCGTGATCGGCCCGCTCGGCGCGATCCTCGCGGTGCCGCTCACGCTGCTCACCCGGGCGATGCTGCTGCAGGGCGGTGCGCCGACGGCCTGGTACGCGTGGCTCTCGGGCGACGACGCCGTGCCGACCCCGGACGGCCCTCAGTCGCCGCCGTCGTCTGGTGCGCCGCCCGCCGAACGGACCGAGCCGCCCGCGCCGACCGACGACCCGGACCCGGTCCCCGCCTGATCCTGCCCGTCGGCGGGGCCTCGGCCGCTGCGTCAGCGACCGGGGCGGACCGGGTCCGCGGCGGCCGTGACCCGGGTCCTCAGGAGGCTGAGGTCCGGTTCGGGCACGAGCGCCGCCGGGATCGCGCCCCATCGGCCCGTCGAGCGCCACTGCAGGAACACCACGTCGCCCCGCACCTCGACCCGGCGGACGGACCGGTAGGTCCGCACCGTCCGGTTGCCACCGAGCTCGATGCGCAGACCTTCGGGCTCGACCGCCGCCCGCAGCTCGGTCCCCGGGGCGAGCTCGTCCAGGGTGCACCGCAGCAGCCGGCGGTAGCCGAGCAGCAGCAGCGCCGCGGTGAACGCCGCGACGACGAGGAACACCCAGCCGCCGCGGAGCGTGAGCCCGGCGAGGGCCTCCAGCACGGCCAGCGCCACGATCCACGCCCCTGCGCCCTTCGTCGCGTAGCGCGTGAACTGCACCCGGGCGACGTGCCGAGCGAGCGCGGCGTCCGCGACAAGGGTCCGGACGGGGGTGGCGGCAGGCATGTCGGTGTGTTCCACACGCGGAGCGTAGGGCCGGGCACGGCACACAGGGGCGATGTCCGGCCGGGTGACGTCCCCCCGCACCGGGTCGACGACGGGGTGCGCGCGGGGCCCGGTCAGCGGCGGGCGACCGTCGAGCCGCGGATCACCAGCCGGGGGTCGACGAACTGGGTGCCCGTGCCGATGTCCTTGCCGTCCAGCGCGGCGAAGACCCACTGCGCGGCGGTGCGCCCGAGCTGCTGCAGGTTCGCGTCGATGCTGGTGAGCTCGGGCCGGGAGTTGGTGGTGAGGACCTCCCAGTTGTCGAAGCCCATCACCGCGACGTCGTCGGGCACGGACCGCCCGAGGTCGTGCACCATGTCGAGCGCGCCGCGGGCGATCTGGTCGGATCCGCACAGGATCGCGTCGATCTCGGGGTGCTGCTCGAGAAGCATGGCGGTGGCGTCGCGCCCCCACCGCTCGGACCACTCGCTGTACATCACGTCGCCGACGAGCTCGAGCCCGGCCGCCTCGAGCGCGGCTCGCACGCCCGCGGCCCGGTCCCGGGCGGCGGCGTACGCGTGCTCGCCGGTGATGTGCGCGATCCGGGTGCGGCCGCAGGCGACGAGGTGCTCGACGGCCATGCGGCCCGCACCCGTGTTGTCGGGCGTGAGCGAGCGGTCGTCGGGGTGGTCCGACGGCGCGTAGGCGTAGACGACGGGCACGGGGATGTCGGGGCCGAGCGAGGGGCGCGGGTCCGTCTGGCGGCCCACGACGATGAGCCCGTCGACCCGGCGGCCGAGCAGGGCGCGCAGGTGGTACTGCTCGCGGATGGCGTCGCCGCGCGCGTCGCAGAGGAACACGCTGACCTGCCCGGCGCCGAACGCGTCCTCGGCGCCCATGAGGATCGGGAGGACGAACCGGCCCTCGAGGTCGCTCGTGAGCAGCCCGACCGTGCCCGTGCGTCCTGCGAGCAGGCCGCGGGCGAGCGCGTTGGGGCTGAACGAGAGGCGCTCGGCGGCCTCGACGACGCGCTGGCGGGTCGAGTCCTTGACCTGGTCGCGGCCGTTGAGCGCCTTCGAGGCGGTGGCGACCGAGACGCCGGCGAGCCGCGCGACGTCCGTCAGGGTGACGGCGCGAGCGGGGTCCGTGCGGGCCACGGTTCACCTCCTGTCGTGCGGGACCGGTGCTCCGGTTCGTGATCGAACTGTAACCGCCCGAACCCGTTGACGCGCCAGCCCATGCCGAACTATCTTCAGAAAACCTTTTCGGCTTCTTTCGACACTCGGCCCGGATGCTGCCTTGGTCATTTGGGTGCACGTCAGGGCCCCTGAATGCGACATCGGGGCCTGCGGAGGGACGGGCCGATCCGCAAGGGCCGATAAGGGTTTCGCCCCATGGACCCCTGGGGTGCCGGCCGGCACCCGCTCGACGGAGAGCACGAGGAGACAGCATGAGGATCACCCGCACCCGGACGGCAGGCATGCGCCTGGCCGCCGGGGTCCTGACGGCCGGCCTGCTGGTCGGCCTGGCGGCGTGCAGCAGAGCGGACGACAACAGCGGCAGCGACGGGGCCGCGGTCACCGCCGGCCCCGACGGCACCGACGACGGCACCACGCTCACCCTGTGGACCCGGGCGCCGCTCGAGAAGCAGGCCAAGCTCCTCGTCGCCGCGTACAACGAGTCGCACAAGAACCAGGTCGAGCTCACCGTCGTGCCGAACGACGACTACGTGGCCAAGGTCGGCGCCGCCGCCGGCTCGGGCGGCCTGCCCGACCTGTTCGCTGCCGACATCGTCTACGTCCCGAACTGGGTCAAGCAGGGCCTGTTCCAGGACCTCACCGCCCAGATCGACGGGCTGAGCTTCAAGGACGCCATCAACAAGGGTCACCTGGCCGCCGGGACCGCGGACGGCAAGGAGCACGTGCTGCCGTTCGTCCTCGACCTGTCGATGCTGTTCTGGAACAAGGACCTCTACAAGGAGGCCGGGCTCGACCCCGACAAGGGTCCGGCGAACATGACCGAGTACGTCGCGAACGCCAAGGCGATCCAGGCGCTGGGCAAGCCGGACACGTACGGCACCGCGACCGGCCTCAATTGCGGCGGCTGCCTCGTGTTCACGTGGTTCCCGTCGGTGTGGGCCGACGGCGACCAGGTCATGAACGCGGACGGCACGGAGTCGCTGCTCAACAGCGACACCGCCAAGAGCGTCTACTCGTCCTGGAAGGACCTGTGGGACTCGGGTGCGGTGCTCCCGTCGTCCAAGGACGAGGCCGGGCCGACGTGGACGGCCGGCTTCACCGAGGGCAAGGTCGGCCAGATGTTCTACCCGGCCACCCTGCTGTCCTCGACGACCGGCTTCGACGTCGGCGTCGCGGGCATCCCCGGACCGAAGGGCGGGGAGTCGACGTTCGTCGGCGGCGACGGCATCGGCGTCTCCAAGGACTCGAAGAACGCGGCGCAGGCGTGGAACTTCCTCAACTGGATGATGTCCGAGGACGCCCAGGTGGGTGTGCTCGCCAAGGACAACGACGTCGTCTCGCGCAGCGACCTCGCGAACAACGAGTACGCCGCCAAGGACCCGCGGCTCGTCACCATCAACGAGGTGGCCGCCAAGGGCGACACCCCGGTGGCGCTCAACTTCCAGCAGGCGTTCAACGCGCCGAACAGCCCGTGGCTCACGCTCGTGCGCAACGCGGTGCTCGGTGACGGCAGCTCGGTGGACAAGGACAACGACGAGATCACCGCGGTGCTCTCGCAGTAGCCCCCCGTCGCGGACGCCCCCGCCCACACCGGCGGGGGCGTCCGCCCCGCACCGCCCGAGAGGTCTCCTCATGACGCTCCACACCGCGGCCGCACCACCCGCCGCACCCGCACCGCCCGGCACGGCTCCGCGCCGCCGCACGAACGGCCACCGCCTGCGCGGCTGGGGTTATGCCTCGCCGACCGCGCTGTTCGTGCTGGTCCTGTTCGTGGTCCCGCTGGTCCTCGTCTTCCGGATGAGCGCGTCGAAGTGGCCGTTGCTCAGCGGCGACCAGGGCATCAACTTCCCGGACAACTTCACGGCCGCCGTCGACAACCGGTTCTTCGTCGACTCCGTGCTGTTCACGCTGAAGTACACGTTCTTCGCGACGATCCTGCTGATCGGCCTCGGTCTGGGGCTCGCGATGCTCGTGCAGGAGTCGTCGCGCTGGAAGGGGCTGCTGCGCACGTCGTTCCTCGTGCCGAGCGCCCTGGGCCTCGCATCGGCGTCGCTGCTGTTCTACGTCCTGTACTCGCCGCTCGTCGGGCCGCTCGCGCCGGTGATGGAGCACTTCGGGTGGTCGTTCCTCGGCACCCCGAACGCCGCGCTCGCCTCGACGCTGTTCCTCATCGTCTGGCGCTACGCCGGCTTCTACATGCTCCTCATGCTGGTCGGCCTGCAGGCCATCCCGTCGGACATCTACGAGGCCGCGCGCATGGACGGCGCCAGCCGGTGGCACACGTTCTGGCGGATCACGATCCCGCTGCTGCGCCCGACGCTCGCGCTCACCACGATCCTGTGCGTCACCGGGTCGCTGCTCGCGTTCGAGCAGTTCTACATCCTCACCAAGGGCGGCCCCGACAACAGCACGATCACCGTGGTCCAGCTCATCTACTCGGTCGCGTTCCAGGGGCAGAACGACCTGGGTGTCGCGGCGGCGCTGTCCGTGATCGTCCTGGCGGCGCTCGTCGTCATCAACGTGGTCCAGCTGCGGGCGTTCCGCGGCTCGGACGAGAGCTGAGGGGCCGGCCATGACCTCCACGACCCTGCGGCCGACGGTGTCCCGCGCGCCGGTCAAGGCGCCGCCGACGACCCTCGCCGGCGTCGCGATCCGGACCCCGTTCTGGGTGTTCTCGGGCGCGCTCGCCGTGATCTTCCTGTTCCCGCTCGTGTGGACGTCGGTGAAGTCCGTCTCGCCCCACCCGGGCACGGGTCAGGTCGACGGCTGGGGCTTCGGCAACTACGTCACGCTCGCGCACTACCAGGCGGGCATCTGGCAGTACCTCGCCAACTCGGCGTTCGTCTCGGGGCTCTGCGTCGTCCTGACGCTGCTGATATCGACGCTGGGCGGGTACGCGTTCGCGCGGTTCCGGTTCCCGGGTCGCAACGCGCTGTTCATGCTCACGCTCGCGATCCTCATGGTCCCGTACGCGACGCTGCTGATCCCGCTGTACGTGCTGCTCAACACGATCGGGCTGGGCAACTCGCTGGTCGGCGTGGCGCTCGTGCTGACGATGTTCCAGCTGCCGTTCTCGACGTTCATGATGCGGATCTCGTTCGAGTCCGTGCCGCGTGAGCTCGACGAGGCGGCGCTCGTGGACGGCTGCTCGTCGTTCAGCGCCCTGTGGCGCGTGCTGCTGCCCGCCGTCCGGCCCGGCCTCATCACCGTCGGGCTGTTCGCCTTCCTGGCCGCCTGGAACGACTTCTTCGCGCCGCTGATCCTCATCAACGACACGAACAAGATGACGCTCCCGCTCGCGGTGTCCAACCTGCGCGTCCAGGTGCAGGGCGTCATCGACTACGGCGCCACCGAGGCCGGCGTGGTCGTGCTGGCGCTGCCCTGCATCGTGCTGTTCCTCCTGCTCCAACGACACTACGTGCGCGGCTTCATGTCGGGCGCGCTCAAGGGATGACCATGACGACGACAACCACACGTCCCGCCACGCCCGTGGCCCCGTCGCGCGGGGTGCTGACCCCGCTGGGCCTGGACGAGGTGCGCGTGACCGGCGGCTTCTGGGCGCACCGTCAGGAGGTCAACGCGGACGCCAGCCTGGCGCACATCGAGCACTGGATGGAGCGCGAGGGCTGGATCGGCAACTTCGACGCTGCCGCCGCGGGCACGCTCGGTCCCGGGCGGGGGGGTCGCGAGTTCTCCGACTCGGAGGTCTACAAGCTCCTCGAGGCGATGGCCTGGGAGATCGGGCGCACGGGCGACGCCGCCGTGGAGGCCCGGTTCACCGCGCTCGTCGCCCGGGTCGCCGCGGCGCAGGAGCCCGACGGGTACCTCAACACCAACTTCGGCCGGACGGGGCAGCCCGCGCGGTACACCGACCTCGAGTGGGGTCACGAGCTGTACTGCTACGGGCACCTGTTCCAGGCGGCCGTGGCACGGCTGCGCACGCGGCCCGACGCGACCGACGGGCTCGTCGAGGTGGCGCGACGCGCCGCGGACCACGTGTGTGCGACGTTCGGGCCGGACGGCATCCGGTCCGTGTGCGGGCACCCGGAGGTCGAGCCGGCGCTCGTCGAGCTGGGCCGTGCGACGGGGGAGCGCCGCTACGTCGACCAGGCCGCCCTGTTCGTCGAGCGGCGCGGCACCGGGACGCTCGCGGACATCGAGCTCGGCCGGTCGTACTACCAGGACGACGTCCCCGTCCGCGAGGCGACCGTGCTGCGCGGTCATGCCGTCCGCGCGAACTACCTGGCGGCCGGTGCGGTCGACGTCGCGGTCGAGACGGACGACGACGAGCTGCTCGCGGCGCTGACCGCGCAGTGGGAGAACACCGTCGCGCGCCGCACGTACCTGACCGGCGGTCAGGGCGCCCACCACACGGGCGAGGCGTTCGGCGACGACTTCGTGCTGCCGCCCGACCGTGCCTACTCGGAGACGTGCGCAGGCGTCGGCTCGATCATGTTCACCTGGCGGCTGCTGCTCGCGCAGGGTCTGCCGCGATACGGCGACCTGGTCGAGCGCACGCTCTACAACGTCGTCGCGACCTCGCCGTCGCACGAGGGCACCGCGTTCTACTACACGAACACGCTGCACATGCGCCGCCCCGGCACGGTCCCGGCAGACGACGTCGCGAGCCCCCGGGCGTCGTCGTCGCTGCGCGCCCCGTGGTTCGCGGTGTCGTGCTGCCCGCCCAACGTGGCGCGCACGCTCGCGAGCCTCGCGGCGCTCGTCGCGACGCGGGACGACGACGGCGTGCAGCTGCACCAGTACGTGCCCGCGCAGGTCCGGACCGCGCTCGCGGACGGCACGCGCGTGGAGCTCGACGTCGAGACCGGGTATCCGCACGACGGCCTCGTGCGCGTCCGCGTGCTGAGCGACTCGGACCGCGAGTGGACGCTCACGCTGCGGGTGCCCGGTTGGGCGGCGGGGGCGAGCCTCGTGGCGCCGGGGGAGTCACCGCGCGACGTCGCACCGGGCTCGGTGGCGGTGACGCGGCGGTTCGCCGTGGGCGACGTCGTCGAGCTGCGGCTGCCGCTCGTGCCGCGCGTCACGGTGCCCGACCCGCGCATCGACGCGGTGCGGGGCTGCGTCGCGGTCGAGCGCGGGCCCGAGGTGCTGGCGCTCGAGTCGGTCGACCTGGTCGCGGCGGGTGCGCCGGCGGACGCGGACGTGGCCGAGGCGCGGCTCGACGTCGACGCGGGGCTGCGCGAGGTCGACGGTCGCGTGGTCGCGCGCGTGCGGCTCGGCGTGCCGGAGGACCGGACGTGGCCCTACGGAAATGATCAGGACGTCGCCGACGAGGGGGCGGTCGACGTGCCGCTGGTCGCGTACCACGACTGGGCGAACCGGGGCCCGTCGACGATGCGGGTGTGGCTGCCCGTCTGACGGGACAGGATGGACGGTCGCGGCGGGCCGACCGTAGATTGTTTCGCGGCGAATCTAAGTCCCGGTGCCGCTGCGGAAGAAAGAGAGCACCCATGCCCGCCACCGTCCTCGACGAGGTCGTCCATCTCCGGGCCGACGGCGTCTCGCTGCTCGTGGACGTGCGCGGCGGGACGCTCCCGCGGGTCGTGCACTGGGGCCGCGATCTCGGTGACATCGCGCCGGACGTCCTGCCCGAGGTCGTCCGCGCGACCCTCCCGTCCACGATCGGGTTCCCGGTCGACGGCCAGGTGGAGGTGTCCGTCCTGCCCGAGCAGGCCGCCGGCTACCTCGGCACGCCTGGGCTCGTCGGGTCGCGCGACGGCGCCGACTTCAGCCCGGCGCTCGTCGTCCGCTCGTCGTCCCTCGAGGTCGACGCGGCCGGCGGTGGCGCGCTCGACGTCGTCGCGGCCGACGCGGGAGTGGTCGTGCAGCTCCGGATCGAGCTCACGCCGCAGGGACTCGTCCGCCTGCGCGCGAGCGTGACGAACGAGGGCGACGGCACGTACGCGCTCGACGCGCTGACCCCGATGCTGCCGGTGCCCGCGCGTGCCACCGAGCTGCTCGACCTCACCGGCCGGTGGGCGCGCGAGCGCACCCCGCAGCGCACCGCGTTCACGCACGGCACGCGGCTGCGCGAGAACCGCCGGGGCCGCACCGGCTACGACACGGCCTACGTGCTCGCCGCAGGCGTCGCCGGGTTCGGCAACCGCGACGGCGAGGTCTGGGGAGTGCACACCGCGTGGTCGGGCAACCACCGCTCGATCGCCGAGCGCAGCCACTACCAGGCCGGGCTGCTCGGCGGCGGTGAGCTGCTGCTGCCCGGCGAGGTCCGGCTCGCTCCCGGTGAGTCCTACACCGGGCCCTGGCTGTACGGCTCCTACGGCGACGGCCTCGACGACCTGTCCGGCCGGTTCCACCGCTGGATGCGCGCGCGCCCGCAGCACCCCCGCACGCCACGCCCGGTCACGCTCAACACGTGGGAGGCCGTGTACTTCGACCACGACCTCGCCCGGCTCGTCGAGCTCGCCGACGCCGCGGCCGCGATCGGCGCCGAACGGTACGTGCTCGACGACGGCTGGTTCGGGTCCCGGCGCGACGACTCCCGGGGCCTGGGTGACTGGTACGTGTCCGACGAGGTGTGGCCCGACGGCCTGCACCCGCTCGTCGACCACGTCACCGGCCTCGGCCTGCAGTTCGGCCTCTGGGTCGAGCCGGAGATGGTCAACCTCGACTCCGACCTCGCCCGCGCGCACCCCGACTGGATCCTGCGCACGCCCGGTCGGCTCCCGCGCGACGCCCGCCACCAGCAGGTGCTCGACCTCGCCGTCCCGGAGGCGTTCGACCACGTCCTCGAGCGGCTCGACGCGCTGCTGAAGGAGTACGCGATCGGGTACCTCAAGTGGGACCACAACCGCGACCTGCAGGACGCCGGCCACGGCGCCGCCGGTGCGCCCGGCGTGCACGCGCAGACGCTCGCGCTGTACCGGCTGCTCGACGAGCTGCGGCTGCGCCACCCCGACGTCGAGATCGAGTCGTGCTCGTCGGGCGGCGGCCGCGTGGACCTGGAGATCCTGCAGCGCACCGACCGGGTGTGGGCGAGCGACTGCATCGACGCGCACGAGCGCCAGCGCATCCAGCGGTGGACCAACCTGCTGATCCCGCTCGAGCTCATCGGCGCGCACGTCGGCTCCGGCACCGCGCACAGCACCGGGCGCCGCCACGTGCTGCCGTACCGGGCGGCCACCGCGCTGTTCGGCCACCTCGGCATCGAGTGGGACCTGCGTGAGGCCGACCCGGCGCAGCGCGCAGAGCTGGCGGCGTGGGTCGCCGTCTACAAGGAGCTGCGCGGGCTGCTGCACACCGGGACCGCGGTGCACGCCGACACGGTCGACCCCGCGCTCGTGGTGCACGGCGTCGTCGCGCAGGACCGGTCCGACGCGGTGTTCGCCGTCGTCGCGACCGACACGTCGCAGAACCTGCCCGCCGGACGGGTGCAGCTGCCCGGGCTCGACCCCGACGCGGTGTACCTCGTGCGGCCGCAGGCACCCGGCGACGTCGTCGAGGGGCTCGGGGGCGGCGCGGTGCCGCCGTGGTGGACGGCGGACGGGGTGCGGCTCACCGGCCGTGCGCTCGCCGAGGTGGGTCTCGCGGCGCCGACGCTGTTCCCCGAGCACCTGGTGCTCGTGCGGGCGACCCGGGCCTGACCCGGGGCAGGCCCGGTCAGTCGGTGCCCTCGACCACCGAACGGATGGCCAGGGCCGCCGCCGACCGGGCCCACTCGCCGAAGTCGAACGGCTGCACGTCGACCACGAGCCGTGCGGGGTCGGCCGCGTAGGTCGCGGCGAGCCCGTCGTGGAACCGGGCGGCCGCGACCTCGTGCGTCGGCAGGCCCTCGCCCGTGAGGATCACCTTCTGCGGGTCGACGACGTTCGCGACGGTCCCCACCACGACGCCGAGCGCGTAGCCGGCGCGGTCGAACGCCGCGACCGCGGCCGGGTCGCCGGCGCGCACCCGGGCGAGCGCCTCGTCGAACGTCGGACGCGCCCCCGCGGTGTCGACGAGCGCACCGAGGAGGGCGTCCGTCATGAGGTAGGCGGCGGCGCACCCGTGATGACCCAGGCCGCACAACGGCCCGGTGGGGTCGACGCGCACGTGCCCGAGCTGGCCGGGCAGTCCGTGCGCACCCCGCACGAGCCGCCCGTGCACCACGATCCCGCACCCGATGCCGGCACCGACCGTCACGACCGCGAGCGAGTCGAGTCCCGCGCCCGCGCCGAACCAGTGCTCCGCGGCGGTGAGCGCCTGCACGTCGTTCTCGACGACCGTCGGCAGGCCCGTCGCGTCGACGAGCAGCTGCTCGAGGGGCACGTCTGCCCACCGCAGGAACGCCGACTTGACGACCACTGCCGGACCGTCGGCCCTGGTCAGGGACCCGGCGAGCGTCACGCCGAGCGCCATGACGCGGGGGCGCCGGCCGCGCAGCCGCTCGACCGCGGCCACCGTCTGGGCGAGCACGGACGCGACGTCCGTCGAGGTCAGCGGCTCGTCGAGCGCGTCGACGACGGTCGCGGTCAGGTCCGTCACGACCGCGTACAGGTGATCGCCCGTGAGCTTGACCCCGAGGAAGTGCCCGGCCTCCGGGACCACGCGCAACAGCTCGGACGGGCGGCCCAGCGCGGTGCGCAGCTCGGTCTCGGCCTCGACGAGCACACCCGCGTCGACGAGCCCGCGCGTGAGCCGGGTCATCGTCGGCCGGGACAGACCGAGCCGCTCGGCGAGCTCCGACCTGGGCATCGCCCCGTGCACGAGCAGCTCGAGGAGTACGTCCCACGAGGCCGCGGGCTGCCGCGGCCAGGCGAACGGCTCGTCGCGCACCTCGGTCACGGGGCACACGGTAACCCCGTGACGGTGGGCGTCGTTCAGCGGTGGTGCGGGCGGAGCGCGGCGACGACCATGACCGAGGCGACGACGACCGCGACGCCGAGGACCGGCCACCCGGTCGCCGTCGCGAGCACGCCGGCGCCGATCGTCCCGAGCACCTGCGCGGTCGTCGTGACCAGCTCGGCCACCGGTTGGACCCGACCTCGCTCGCTCGGCCGGTACGACCCGGCGATCATGGCCGACCCCCCGCTGAACGCGAGGTTCCACCCGACTCCCACCGCGGTCATCGCGACGAGGAACGCCCACGTGTCCGGGCTGACCGCCGCGGCCGCGCCCGCCACCACGAGCACGAGCGCACCGAGCGCCGCGACGCGCCGCTCGCCGATGCGCCCGATCCACCGGGCCACCACGAACCCGGGCGCGAACATCCCGATCATGTGCAGCTGGACGGCGAGCGTCGCCTGCCCCTCGTCGCGCCCCATGTCCATACCGGCCAGCGGCCCGGCGGTCATCATCGACATCATCGCGACGGCCGCGAGGCACGTCGCGGCGACCCCGGCGAGCAGCGCGGGCTGCCGCCAGAGCTCGGTGCGCGACCGGGCGTCGGACGCGTCGACGGCCCGTGACGGCGCGGCGAGCGTGACGAGCTCGCGGGGCAGCCGCGCGTTCCACACCGTCGCGACCGCGCCGCACAGGGCGACGAGCAGGTAGGAGCCGACATAGGGCGTCGTCGTGACGTCTCCCGCCCAGGTCGCGAGGAACGGCCCGACGAGCGCCGCGACGAGCCCGCCCGCGAGCACGGTGCTCACCGCCTTCGCGCGGGCGTCGGGGTTCGACTCGGCGGCCGCGTACCGGTAGTAGCCGGCCCCGGCCTGCTGCACGCCGACGATCGCGGTGCCGACGCAGAACAGCCAGAACAGGTGCAGGTGCACGGCGGTCGCGGACACGAGCCCCGCGAGGACCACGGACGACGACGCGAGCGCGAACACCCGGCGGTACCCGTACCGGCCGATGCCGCGCGACAGCACGAACGTCGACGACGCCGCGACCACGGGGATGAGGCCGAACGGCACGGTCGCGAGCGCGCGCGTCGGCGCGAGGTGCGCGCCGACGATGCCGGTGAGCGTGAGGTCCACCGAGCTCGCGAGCACGTGCAGGCCCTGCGCGCCGATCAGCCGGCGCGCGATCCGGGTACCCGGCCGGACCGGGGTCGGGGTGTCGAGGAGCGTCATGCGGCCACGATCCCGTCGCAGGTGGCAGGCCCGCGAGTGGCAGGAGTGCCACCGTTCGATAGATTGCTGCCATGCCGCCGTCGCCCGACCACCACATCGCCGTCCTCGTGCTCGACGCCGTGCTCGCGATGGAAGTCGGCATGCCGTTCCAGATCTTCACCGGCCACGGCGACCTCGGGTACACGCTCACGCTCTGCTCCGAGCGCCCCGGCCCCGTGCCGACGACGGGCGGCTACCCGGTCGTCGCGCAGGCCGGGCTCGAGGCCCTCGACGACGCCGACACGGTGCTGGTCCCGGCGTTCCGACCGCACGACCGCGAGGTGAGCGACGACGTGCTCGACGCCGTCCGGCGTGCGCACGCCCGCGGCGCCCGGGTCGTGTCGATCTGCGCCGGCGCGTTCCTGCTGGCCCAGGCGGGGCTGCTCGACGGGCGGCGCGCGACGACGCACTGGCTGCACACCGCCGAGCTCGCCCGCCGGTTCCCCCGCGTCGACGTCGACCCGGACGTGCTCTTCGTCGACGAGGGCAGCATCGTCACCTCCGCGGGTGTGGCCGCCGGCATCGACCTGTGCCTGCACCTGCTGCGCACCGACCGCGGCGCGGCCGTCGCGAACAGGGTCGCGCGCGACATCGTCGCGCCCCCGCACCGCGACGGCGGTCAGGCGCAGTACATCGCCCGCCCGCTCGAGACGGGCCGGGACGCCGGGCGGCCGGGCTCGCTCGCGGCGACCCGCGCGTGGGCCCTCGACCGCCTCGAGGAGCCGCTCACCGTCACCGACCTCGCCCGGCACGCGTGCACGTCCGAGCGCACGTTCGCGCGCACGTTCGTCGCCGAGACCGGGACGACCCCGTTGCGCTGGCTCGTCAACGCGCGCGTCGACCGCGCGCGCGAGCTCCTCGAGACCCGCGACTGGGGGCTCGACCGCATCGCCGCGGCGACCGGGCTCGGCACCGCGACGAACCTGCGTCTGCACCTGCGCCGGACGGTCGGCGTGAGCCCCTCGGAGTACCGCCGGACGTTCGCTCGCTCCTGACCTGCGCCGGCTCGACCCTCAGTCGCGCGCCATCAGCACGCGCCACTCCCGCACGGTCACGGTGAGCAGCCCGTCCACGACGGCCTGGTCGTCCTGCGTCGCGAGCCGGACGGCGTCGTCGTAGGTCGCGACGTCGAGCACCGTCATCCCGCGCCCGTCCTCGTCCGGCAGCGGACCGGCCGCGACGAGCTCGCCCGCCTCGCGTCGTCGAGCGAGGAACGCGTAGTGGCCGGCGATGCCCGGTTGGTCGAACACCGACTCGCCGTCCGGGACCGCCGGACCGGGTGCGTGCTGCAGGACGTACCAGTGCGTGGTGGTGCTCATCCCAGCAGGATCCTCCGCGTCGGCGGCTGGTGTCAGGAGCGGGCCTCGTCGTCCGACGGCTCCACCGGGGCGGGGACGGGCACCGGCGCCGGCACCACCGGACCGCGCGCCGCGGACCGTGTGCGACGCCAGCGCGAGACCGCCACGGCACCCGCGGCGACCGCACCGCCGAACGCCAGCCACGGCAGCAGCACGCCGAGCACGATGACCGCGACGCGCACCATTCCGGCGAACGCCGCCCACCCGGTCGCGAGCCCCTCCAGGAACGACTGCGGACCGACGGGCTCGGGCGCCGGCTCGGGAGCCGGGACGACCTCGGGGCCGGTGAGGGTGATGGTCAGGGTCGAGAGCCGCACCTGGTCGGCGAGCAGCGCGCGCTGCGACTGGAGCTGCTCGAGGCTCGTCTGCCGCTCGGTGAGCGCGTTCTCCGCCTGGACGATCGCCTCGTTCGTCGTCGCCCGTGCCAGCAGGTCCTGCATGCGCGCAACGGAGAGCTGCAGCCCGTGGATCCGTGCGTCGAGGTCCTTGGCCGCGTTGGTGACGTCCTGCGAGTGCAGGTCGACCTGCTCGACCGTACCCAGCTTGCGCAGGGAGGCGAGCGTCGCGGTCACCTCGCTCGACGGGACCCGGATCTTCAGGCTCGCGGTGCCTCGGGTGTCGGCGGTCGCGTCGTGCTCGGTGCGGTCGTCGACGCGACCGCCGGCCGTCTCGGCGAGGTCGACGACGGCGTCGGCCGCGACCCGCACGTCCTCGACCGTCATCGACAGCTCGCCGACCTGGACGACCTGCTGCGGCGAGGCGGCCGCCGGGGCGGAGCCGTCGGCGGCGGTCTGGGCCTCGGGCTCGGCACCCCCCTCGTCGGCACCGACGTTCCCGCCGGAGCCCTGCGCGACGTCCGCGCTGTCCGAGGACGCGCCGCTGTCGCCCGCGCTGCACGCCCCGAGGGCGAGGATCACGGCCAGGAACGTGGCCGCGGAGAGGACCGCGCCGCGGCGCGGACGGGAGTGGGTGCTCGTCGTCGAGGTCATGGCCCGGACGCTAGGGGCGCGGCCGCCGCGGCGGGGCGGACGTCGCGCAATCGTGATGCCACGGGCCCGATGTGCCCCAACCGTGACCCCTCCGTCACCGGACAGCAGCCTCCTGACGTGCAGGGACGGGCAGCGCCGGGACAGCGATCACAGGGCGGACGCGCGCGAGGTCCACAGGTGGACCGCCGCGAAGGCCCGGAACGGTCGCCACGCCTCCGCCGCGCGCGCGACGTCCCCGGGCGAGGGCACGTCGAGGGCGCGGCGCAGCACGAGGTCGCCGACGGGGAGCGCGTCGCGGTCGCCGAGCACACGGAGCGCGAGGTAGTCAGCCGTCCACGGTCCGATGCCCGGCAGGGCGAGCAGCCGGGCGCGCACGTCGTGCACGTCGACGCCGGGAGCGAGCACCAGACCGTCGGCGCAGGCCGACGCGAGGGCGTGGAGTGTCCGGGCGCGGGCGTGGGTGATGCGGACGACGGCCTGCAGCTCGGGCGGGTCGACGGCGGCGAGCCGGTCGGGCGTCGGCGGGAGGAGCAGCCCACCGGGGCCGGGTGTCCCGTACGCGGCAGCGAGCCTGCCGCCGAACGTCCGCATCGCCGCGAGCGACACCTGCTGCCCGAGCACGGTCGTCACGGCGGCCTCGAACCCGTCGAGGTGCCCGAGGATCCGCAGCGCGGGCCGACGGCGGACGAGCGGCCCGACGGCGGGGTCGGTGGCGAGCGCGCGCCGGACCGCGTCGAGGTCGTCGTCGAGCCCGAACCAGTGCGACGCGATCCGCGTGAGCTCGGCAGCCGGGGCGCCGCGCAGCTCGACGAGATCGGTGGTCAGGCGGGCCTCCACGACGGCCGGCTTTCCCTGGACGACCACCAGCCGGCGCACGGTGTCGCCCTCGACGACCTCGACCCCCGGGACCGCGTGGACCCGCAGCGAGTGGAGCAGGGGAGCCGGGTCGAGCGGCTGCTCGCATCTCCGCCATGTGACCGTGGTCACATGCATGTCGGGTTCGGTCACGACATCGCAGGCTAGACGACCCCTCTGACAAAGGCCGTGCAACTGGACACCCGTATGGGGTGCGCCTCGGCAAAGGGAGTGTTAGACATGGTGCAGCCGATCGTCAAGGGACTCCCGACACGACCGGCTCGTAGCGGTTCCAGACCGCGTGCCGAGGGTCCGGCGAGAGCCGGGCCGCCCGCAAGGGTGCAGGGAGTGCGCCACGCCTCGTGCCGGCGAGACGCCTCTCGTGGTGCCCCGTCCTCCCGGGGACGGGGCACCCCTGAATACGCCCGTGGTCGGACGCGG
This sequence comes from Cellulomonas sp., assembly GCF_017744555.1. Taxonomy (GTDB): domain Bacteria; phylum Actinomycetota; class Actinomycetes; order Actinomycetales; family Cellulomonadaceae; genus Cellulomonas. The sequence continues at coordinate 223,341 of NZ_JAGIBD010000007.1, forward strand.
CGGTGGGGTTGCGCGGCCCCGGCGCCCGGCGTCCGACGCGGGCGGCTTGCCCGCCCACTCGGCCGGGCGTGCCCGCTCGGCTGCGGCTGCACACG
>NZ_JAGIBD010000080.1 GCF_017744555.1 Cellulomonas sp.
GGCCCCGACGCCGCGGCGCCCGACGGCGCGGACGGCGTGCGCGCGCGGGTCGCACCGCCCGACGGGGGCGCCGTCGAGCTGCTCGCGGACGCCTCGGCGGTCCTGCGCGACGCCGGCGGCGCCGTCGTGACCGCGCTCGGGCGTGCGACGGGCGCCGACGGTGCGGCCGCCGCGTGGCGGGTCGAGGGCGACCTGCTGGTCCTGCACGTCGGAGCCGCCGCGGGTGGTCCGGTGTCGTTCGAGGTGGGCGCCGCCGCGCTGGAGTCGGCGACGTGGGGCGAGGCCGAGGGCGGGCGCTCGCTCGCGGTCGTCCCCGCGCCGTGGGTGCGCGGCGGCAGCCTCGCGGCGCAGGAGGCGCTCGCGTCGCAGCTCGAGGCCGCCGAGCCCGAGGCGGCGACGCCGAGCATGCGCGCGCAGCTGTGGTGCCACGTGCTCGGCGCACCCGACAAGGCGTCGTGGAACCTCGAGCCGTGGCGGCCCGAGGTCGGCACGGGGACGTTGATCGCGACGCGCTGCAACCCCACCGACGCCGACGCCTGACCCCGCGCACCCGCCGGGAGGCGGCGCACGGCCGGGGTCCCTACGGTCGGTCCCAGGGCCTCGCGTCCGCGGGGCCGGGCCGGCGAGGGGGCAGGCAGATGGTGACGACCACGCGGCGAGCAGGGCGAGACGACGACGAGCCGGACGTCATCGAGGTGAACCCGGTCTTCAGCCGGCCGGGCGAGGCCACGAGCGTCCCCAAGTTCCGCTTCCCGCCGCACGAGGCGCTGCCCGAGACGGCGTACCAGCTGGTGCACGACGAGGCGATGCTCGACGGCAACGCGCGGCTCAACCTCGCGACGTTCGTCGGCACGTGGATGGACGACCACGCGACGCGGCTGTACGCCGAGTCCGCCGACAAGAACATGATCGACAAGGACGAGTACCCGCAGACGGCCGCGATCGAGCAGCGCTGCTGGACCATGCTCGCCGACCTGTGGCACGCGCCCGCGCCGCGCCGGGCGGTCGGCACGTCGACCATCGGGTCGTCCGAGGCGGCCATGCTCGGCGGTCTCGCGCTCAAGCGCCGCTGGCAGCACGCGCGTCGCGCGGCCGGCCGGCCCACGGACCGGCCCAACCTCGTGATGTCCAGCGCGGTGCAGGTGTGCTGGGAGAAGTTCTGCAACTACTTCGAGGTCGAGCCGCGCTACGTCCCGCTCTCGCTCGAGCACCGCGTGCTCGACGGGCACGACCTGGCGGCGTACGTCGACGAGAACACGATCGGCGTCGTCGTCATCATGGGTGTCACCTACACGGGCGCCTACGAGCCGGTCGCGCAGGTCGCCGACGCGCTCGACCGCGTGCAGGAGGCGACGGGGCTCGACGTGCCGATCCACGTCGACGGCGCGTCGGGGGCCATGGTGGCGCCGTTCGTGCAGCCCGACCTCGCGTGGGACTTCCGCGTCCCCCGCGTCGTGTCGATCAACACGTCGGGGCACAAGTACGGGCTGGTGTACCCGGGCCTGGGGTGGGTCGTGTGGCGCGACGCCGCGGCGCTGCCGGAGGACCTGGTCTTCCGCGTGTCGTACCTGGGCGGCGACATGCCCACGTTCGCGCTCAACTTCTCCCGGCCCGGGGCCCAGGTGCTGCTGCAGTTCTACCTGTTCGTGCGCCTCGGGCGTGCCGGGTACACCGCCGTGCAGCGCACGTCGCGCGACGTCGCGACCTGGCTGGCTCGCGAGATCGCACGCGTGCCGGCGTTCGAGCTGTGGAACGACGGGTCGGACATCCCGGTGTTCGCGTGGCGGCTGCGCGAGGGGCACACGACGCGCTGGGACCTGCACCACCTCTCGGAACGGCTGCGCACGCGCGGGTGGCTGGTGCCCGCGTACCCGATGCCGGCCGACCTCGAGCACGTCACGGTGCAGCGCGTCGTCGTGCGCAACGGCTTCAGCCACGACCTCGCCGCGGCGTTCCTCGCGGACCTGCGCGCCGAGGTCCGGTACCTCGACGCGCTGACGGGACCGCTGCCGACCGAGGGGCGCAGCTCCGGCTTCCACCACTGAGCGACCGCGTTGCGCTGCGCTCGCGCGGCGCGTCCCGGCCGCCTCGCCGCCGACGGCCGTCGCGGGGCGGGCGCCGACGGGTCCTCGACGCGGCGGGTCGCCCGACGTCAGCCCCGGCGGCCCGCCGGTCGTCGTCGCTCGGGCCTGCAGGGCTCGCCCGGCCGCGGTCGCCGCACGTCGGCGGCCACGTCAGGCCCCGGCGGCGCGACGGCGCCGCCACGTCACGAGCCCGGCGCCGAGCGCGAGCGCGAGCGCGCCCGCGGCGAGCAGCGTCCCCGTGCGCGCCCCGGTCGCGGCCAGCACCTCGGAGCGCTCCTGCGTCGCGGCGCGCACC
>NZ_JAGIBD010000081.1 GCF_017744555.1 Cellulomonas sp.
CCACCAGTACGAACACCCCGGCACCACCACCATCACCCTCACCGCCACCTGGACCGGCCGCTACCTCATCGACGGCACCACCACCTGGCACACCATCAACGGCACCGCCACCACAACCACCACCAGCACCCCCCTCACCATCGAAGAACGCACCTCCCGCCTCGTCGCCACCCACTGCCACACCCAACCCACACCCCCCGACTGCTGACGACCGCATAGCTCGCGCAGGTTTTGAGTTGTTCACTGTTACAGTGAACAACTATGGAAGCGAGCGACCGCAGAGCGGCCAACGCGCTCGCGCGCGCCCTGCGCGATGCCGTACCCACCACACCCGTGACCGTCGAGGACACGACGGTCACCCTCGAGCACCACGGCGCGCAGCACCTCGTGCCCGTGTGGGCCGGCGAGGGGTACCCCGCCGACGTCGTGCTCGCCCTGCGCAGCATCGACGACGACGTCGATGCGCACGCGACGCCCGTCGTCGTCGCACGCCGCGTGTCACCGGGCAGCCGTGCACTGCTCGCCGAGCGCGGCGTCAGCTGGGCGGACGAGGCCGGCGGCATCGACCTCACGGCCGGCCCGGTCCTCATCCGCATCCCCAGCCCGCCCGCCCCGCCGTCTGCGGCGCCCGCACGATTCACCGCCGCGGGAGCCGCCGTCGCCGAGCACCTGCTCCAGCGCTGCACGACCGGGGAGACGAGAGTGCCCCCGGTCGACGAGCTCGCCGCGACGGTGCACGTGTCGCGCGGGGCCGCCTCGCGAGCCCTGACCTACCTCGACTCGCAGGGGTGGACGACGGCCGTCGGCCCCCGCCGCGGCCCGACCGCGGCACGCGAGATGAGTGAACGCGGCGCACTCCTCGACGCGTGGGCGACCTGGTACGCGTCGCGCGCCGACGACACGGTCGGTGCGCACGCCCTGGTCCGTGACGCCGAGGACTGGATCACCGACGTCGTGGCTCGCGCCTGGCCACCGTCGGCGTGGGCCGTCACAGGGCTCGTCGCGCTCGACGCACGCGCACCGCTGGGAACGTCGCCGTCACCCATCGACCTGTACCTGGACGGCCCGGACTTCGACGGCCACCTCGACACGCTGCTCGCGGCGACGGGGATGCGCCGTACCGAGACCGGCGTCCGGGTGCGCGTCATCCGCGCCGACAGGTACACCCTCCCGCTCGCGCGCGCCGCCGCGGCCCCCGACCCCTTTCCCGCCGTCGGCGACGTCCGGCTGTACGGCGACCTGCGCCGGCGGGGCGGCGTGCGCGCCGAGGAGTACGCGCCGCACCTCCGTGAGCAGAGGATCGGCTTCTGATGCGCGACCGTCGCACGCGTGCGCTCGCCGAGCGCGCGCTCGCCCGCCTCGTCTCGCACGCCGCCGGGCACGCCGAGGAGTTCGTCGTCGTCGGCGGCCTGAACCCTGACCTGCTGGCGCCCGTGCCGGCCGCACCCCACCAGGGGACCGCCGACATCGACCTCGTCATCGAGATCGGCGTCGTCTACGACCGTGACGAGCTCGACCTCGGGTGGCTCGAGCACGCGCTCGACGCGGCGGACTTCCGGCCCACCGGTGATGCGCGGGCGTGGCAGTGGGTGACGAGCGCCGACGGGGTGCCCATCCGGATCGACCTGCTCGTGGACGTGCTCGACCACGTCGGGCAGCAGATCGCGGTGCCCGGATGCGACCGGATGGCGGTCATGAACGTCGCCGGCCCCGGAGCGGCGCTGGGGTCTCGCGTGATGCGTCCGATCCCGCTGACGGACACGGAGTCGCCGACCGTGGACGCGCCGTTCGCCGACCTCGGCGGCTACCTGCTGGCCAAGGCGGCGGCCGTGCTGGGCCGACGGCAGGACAGAGATCCCTACGACCTGGCGTTCGTCCTGCTCCACAGCACCGCCGGCGGTCCGGTCGCCGGCGCCCGGGCGGCACTCGCCGCGTTGCCCGCCGGGCGCGGGCGCGAGTACCTCGCCGGGTTCCGCGCCGCGCTCACCCAGCTGGCCGATCCCGCCGGGCGGCCCGCACAGCTGTACGCCGCGCAGCGCCTCCTCGACGGCGACGACCTGCCACGCGACGTGCTCGCGGCGGACGCCGCAACCGCTGCCGCGCTCGCGCTGGCCACGATCGACGGGCCCTCCTGACCCACGGACCCTCGCCCTCGACCCCACCCCGGTCCGTCCACAGATCCGCTGAACCCTCCTCGCCGGACCGTCGCGAACCGGTACCTTCCCGGCATGCGGATGCAGGGGCGAGCGATGCGCGCGGTGCTGACGACGGGGCTGGTCGCGCTGGCGGCCGTCGGGTGCACGGGGT
>NZ_JAGIBD010000082.1 GCF_017744555.1 Cellulomonas sp.
GTGTCGGTGCGGTTCACGGTGCGGGGGTCCTCTCGCGCGGTGTCGTCGCGGGCGACGACGCGGGCAGGTGGTCGAGGTGGGCGCGCAGCGCACGGCGCGCGCGGGACAGCCGCAGGCGGTACGCCACGGCCGAGATGCCGAGCACGCGCGCGGCCCGGGGTGCGTCGAGGCCGTCGAGGACGGTCAGCGCGAGCGTCTCCTGGTGCGTCGCGGACAGCCGCTGCCAGGCACGCCCCAGGTCGACGCGGTGCGCGACCAGGTCGGCGTCCTCGTCGGTGACGAGCGGCGGCCCGACCTGCGCGACGCGCACGGCGAGCGCGGTGCGTCGCTCGTCGCCGCGGCGGTGGTTGAGCATGACGTGGCGGGCGATGCCGAACAGCCACGCGCGGGCGTCGTCGGGGTCGGCGGGCAGCTCGTCGAGGCGCCGCCACGCGACGAGGAACGCGTCGGCCGCGACGTCCTCGGCGTGCGTGCCGGCACGGCGCTGCGCGAACCGGACGACGTCGCCGTAGGCGCGTGCGTAGAGGTCGACGAACACGGGGGCTCGGGGGTGGCTCATGCTGCGTTCCTGTCCGGCAGGGGCGCGGGTGTGTCGCCGTGGGTCCAGCATGCCCGGCGCACCGTCACCCACCCGGCTCCACGGCCCCCGCGCGCGGGACCCGCGGTCCGCGCCTAGCGTGACGGGGACCCGTCCTCCCGGCCCCGGAGCGTGCCCCATGAGCCCAGCCCGACGGCACGACGTCGTGGTGGTCGGCGGCGGCAACGCCGGCATCTCGCTGGCCGCGAAGCTGCTGCGCGACGGGTGCCGTGACGTGGCCGTCGTCGAGCCGAAGGCCGTGCACCACTACCGGCCGCTGCTGTCGTACGTCGCGGGCGGCGCCGCGACGCTCGACGACCTCACCCGGCCGCAGGAGCGGGCGATGCCGCGCGGGGTCCACCGCTACGCGGACCGCGCCACGGCCGTCGACGTCGACGCCGCCGAGGTCGTGCTGGCGGGCGGCACGCGGCTCGCGTACCGCGACGTCGTCGTGTGCCCCGGGTCCGAGGTGGACCACGACGCGATGCCCGGGCTGCGGGAGGCGTTCGCGACGCCGCACGCCGCGACGAGCTACCTGGTCGACCATGCGCCGCGCACGTGGCGCATGCTGTCCGGCCTGACCTCGGGGCGGGCCGTGTTCGTCGTGTCCGACCGGCACGTGCCGTGCGCGCCCGTGGGCCTCAAGCCGCTGTTCCTCGCGGCGGACCGCTGGCGTCGCACGGGCGTGCTCGACGACGTCGAGATCGACCTGCTGCTCGAGGGCCCGCGGCTCGCGGGCCTCGCGCGAGCCGACCACGAGCTGCGGGCGGCGGCCCGACGCTACGGCGTACGGGTGCGCACCGGCACCACCGTGACGCGCGTCGACGGCCAGGGGCGCACGCTCGACGTCGCGTCGCCCGACGGCCCGCGAACGCTCGGCTACGACGCCCTGTACGTCGCGCCGCCGCACCGCGCACCGGCGTGGGTGGCCGCGAGCGGGCTGGCCGGCGCGGGGTCCGACGGGTTCGTCGACGTCGACCACGGGACGCTGCGGCACCGCGTGCACCCCCGCGTGTGGGCGTTGGGCGACGTCGCGACCGTCGGCACGTCGCCGTCCGGCGGGGCGCTGCGCAAGCAGGTGCCGGTGGTCGCGCACAACATCGCGGCGCAGCGCGCGGGAGCACCGGTCCGCCGGTACGACGGGTACACGGTCGCACCCGTGACGACGTCGCGCACGCGGCTGCTGCTCGCGGAGCACGACCGCGACGGCCGCGCCGAGCCGACCGTGCCGTTCCCCGACCTCACGCGACCGAGCCGGGCCCTGTACCTGTTCGACCGGCACGTCGAGCCGCTCGTCTACTGGCACCGCCTGCTGCGGGGCAAGGTCTCCTGACGCGCACGTCCCGCACGCCCCCTCACGGACGTGGTGGTGGTGCGGGTCAGGCGAACGCCTCGGGCAGGGCGGCGCGCACCTTGGCCGGCGTGTCCTCCCAGCCCTCGACGGCCACGCACGGGACGCCGGTCGAGATCACGGGGTAGTCGTTGCCGCCCTCGTCGAGCCGGTCGCCGAAGAACACGGCCTGCGTCGGCTCGAGACCCAGGCGCGCGAGCAGCCGGTTGACGCCGTACGCCTTGTCGATGCCCTTGCGGGTGATGTCGACGGACGTCGAGCCGCCCGAGCGGACCTCGAGGTCGGGGAGCTGCTCGGCGACGGCCGCCCGCAGCTTCTCCTTCTTGGC
>NZ_JAGIBD010000083.1 GCF_017744555.1 Cellulomonas sp.
GCTCGTCGACCCGTCGCCCGTCGGCCCGCGTCCCGGCCGCCGCCGTGCCTGCACTCTCTGCGCTCACCATGCCCCCGACCCTACGTGCGCACCCCGACACCCTCCGAACTCGTTCCCTCACCCGGCGGGCACCGCGACGACGCCGCGCCCGCCCCGCGCGGCACGCGCCCTCGGAGCGGGCGGACCCCACGAGTGCGGTACTCGTCACGCGAGCGCGGCACGAACGAGTACCGCGCTCGACGGACGAGTACCGCACTCGACGAACGGCCGGCGCATCGAGGCGTCGTCCCGCCGGCGGACCGGCGACCGCCCGCCGCACGGGCCCCGCGCACGCGCTGCGAGCGCGGGACGCACGCCGCGGGCGCAGCACACCTCCCCCGAGTGCGGTACTCGTCACGCGACCGCGGGACGAACGACTGCCGCGCTCGACGGACCAGTACCGCGCTCGTGGTGCACGGGCGACCTGCTGCTCGTCGGATCCGGCGAGCCGACGTCGAGGTTCCCGAGCACCTGGTGGCCTGCGCGCCCGCGTCCCGCACGTGGCGCGTCCCCCACGCGGCGCGTCCCGCACGTGGCGCGTCCCGCACGTGGCGCGTCCCGCACGCGGGGCGTCACGCAGGTGTCCGGCCTCGTTCGCGGTGCGGGCGCACGCCGGGACGGCCGCGGCCCTCGTCAGCGCACGCCGGCGGCGCGCAGCCGGGCGAGCATCGGCAGGCCCGCCCACGCGTCCGCCCACGTCCACCGTGCGACGCCGAGGCCCAGCGCCCGGATCCGGTCCTCGCGCAGCTTCTCGCGCCAGAGCACGTCGTGCGACGCGCCGGCGTACTTGACGCGACCGTCGAACTCGCCCACCACACCGTGCTCGGGCCACCAGAAGTCGACCCGCCCGACGAACCCGTGCCGGTCGTGGACCTCGTGCTGGAGCACCGGTGCGGGCGCTCCCAGCTCGGCCATCCGCACCCGGCTCAGCGACTCGCCGGGCGACTCGGCCAGCGGGTCGACGAGCGCCGCGACGACGCGCGCGGCCCGTACGCCCCGCCCGCGTGCCGCACGCTCGACCTCGTCCGCGAGCTCGGCCGTCGTCGTCAGACCCAGCCGGACGGCCGCGTCCGCCGCGGCCACCCCCGCAGCGGCTCCCGCCAGGCGTGCCAGGTCGACGACGGTCCGTGCCGGTGCCGTGCACCGCAGCCCGTCCACCAGGACCACCGTGGGGACGTCGGCGACGGTGTGCCGGACGACGTCGCGGTGCGACCGCCCTCCTTCTGCCGGGGGCCGCACCAGGTGCACCCGGTCGTCCCGCCGTCCGACGGCGGGCAGCCCCAGGACGGCGGCGGCCGACCAGTGCGAGAGCGTGACCGGCCCCGCCGCCGCGGCGACGACGGCCCGGACACGGGCGCGGTGCCGGGCCTCGTCGTCCAGCACGGCCCACGCCGCCGCGTCGACGTAGGTGCCCCGTCGCACGCGGACCACCTCCCCCGCGCGCAGCCGGCGTCGGACGAGGTCGGAGGCGTGCCGCCCCCGCGGCCCGTGGACGTGGACGAGCGCCGGGTGGTCGTCGTGGCGGTCGGGGGCTCCGACGTGCGCGGCGAGCGACACCGGCGGCGGCGCGGCGCCCGCGCGTCGTCGATCCGCTGCTTCCTGCTCACGGTGGTCGTCCACGCGCCGCACGGTGCCACGCCCGCGCGCACCCGCGTCGCCCGTCGTCCACACCCCTCGTCGAGCGCGGTACTCGTACGCCCAGCGCGGGGGAAACGCGTACCGCACTCGCGGGAGGAGTACCGCACTCGCAGGAGGAGTACCGCACTCGCGGGACGGGTGCCGCGCTCACGGGAAGAGTGCCGCGCTCACGGGAAGAGTGCCGCACTCGCAGGAGGAGTACGGCACTCGCGGGACGGGTGCCGCGCTCGCGGGAGGAGCACAGCGCTCGCGCTCGCGGGACGCGTACCGCACTCGCGGGAGGAGTACCGCACTCGCGGGAGGAGTGCCGCACTCGGCGAGCGGCCCGGTCGACGGGGTGACCGACGCGGTACGGCGAGCGGGGCCGCCCGTCAGAGGGTGTACGTGGCGCCCGGTGCCGCGAGGGACGTCGGCCCGGCGTAGACGGTGGCCGCCTCGGTGAGCGCCGCGCGCGGGTCGTTCCACGCGGGGACGTGCGTGAGCACGAGCCGGCGGGCAC
>NZ_JAGIBD010000084.1 GCF_017744555.1 Cellulomonas sp.
ATCGCGCCCCTGGTCGCGTCGCTCGGCGGCGAGGTCGTCAGCGGCCCCGAGGACACGCCCTACGGGCGCGTGCTGCTGGTCCGCGGGCCGGCCGGCGAGGTCCTCGCGCTGGTCGAGCAGCTGGACGACGCGACCGCCTGACGCTCGCCCCGCCCGCCGACGCGGCCGGCGCGCCGCCGACCAGGTGCGCCCGCGTGGTCCGTGCAAGTCCGACGGCCGTGCCGTCGCGTGCTGCACCGTGCGGGCCCGGCGCTCGGGTGAACCTGTGGAAAACGCCCACGGGGACCCTCCCGCCCTGGCTACCGTCACCGCCGTCGAAACGAGTCGTCGCGCGGGAGACCGCCGGCCGGACGAAGGACGGGACCAGTCGCGTCTGTGAACCGCGAGCGTCGCATCGCCGCCGTGGGGTGGGCCGCCACCGAGGAATGGGCCGTGTGGACCGTCGGGGAGGCCGCGGACCAGGCCGAGCAGCTGGCCGCGGCGAGAGTCAGCGACCCCGTCGCCGCCCGCGCCGCCGCGGCGGGCATGCGTGCGCTCGACCAGCACGCGCTCACCCAGGCGGGGACGTGGTCGCTCGGCGTCTGGTTGCCGGACCCGTACTCCGGCAGGGCAGCGGCCACCGTCCTCGTGCGGACCGTGGCCCCGGACGGGCCCCGGCGCCTGACGTTGGACGAGCTGCACGAGTGGGCCGGGAAACCACCGCGCGCCCGAGGCGTGCGGATCACCGACTGCGCCGCCGGGACGGGGGAGCTTGCTGTCGGGCCGGCGGTCCTGCAGATGGTGGAGATGGTCCCACGCTTCTCACGACGCATCACGACGCAGCTGAACTGGTTCGTGCTGCCACCGGGGACGAGCGACACCGTGCTCTGCCAGTTCGAGACAGAGCATCCCGACCTCGTGGCCGCTCTGGGGGTCGAGAGCAACGTCGTGACCGACAACCTCGTCATCACCCTGGAGGACGCGTGATCCTGCCGCTGGTCGTCCCCGTCCCGGACCTGCCGCCGGAGCCCGAGCGCATGACGTTCTCCTCGCCGTTCGCCATCGCCCTCGGCGTGCTCGGCCTGATCGTCGCGACGGTCTTCGTCGTGCGCGTCATCCGCGTCGAGTTCGGGCACCCGCAGACCCTCCGTTCGCTGCGCACCAGCCTCCTGCTCTGCGCACTCTTCGTCACGCTCATCGGGGGGATGGTCATCGTCGACACCGCCCAACGACGAGCACGCGACCACCAGATCAGGTCGTGGGGCGACCTGGAGTACGCCACGGTCGTCACGACCGTCGCGGAGATCGAGGACGCCTACGGCATCACCTTGACCCAGAATCCACCGTTCGTGCCTGTTGTTCCGCGGGACTGGCCCAGTGAGCAGCCCGTCACCCTCGCCGACGGCACCGCGACCACCTGCTGGTTCGCCACCACCGACGGCCACTACACCGTCACCTGCGGCGACACCGAGGACACCGCCGCACCCCTGGAGCCCCTGGACCCATGACCGACGACACCGCCACCACCGTGATCCCGCACGCGGGCATCGCGATGGTGCTCCCCCAGGACTGGTTCGTCGTCGAGCTCGTCGCCGAGGTCCGCAACGGTCGCCGCGGCCTGGTCCTGCAGCCCGACCACCTGGACGGCGACCCGCTGTTCCGCACGCCGTTCCCCCGCATGGCGCGCTCCGAGTTCCCGCCCGGGCGCGGCGTCGTCGTCGAGTCCGGGCGCATCCGACGCGTGCAGGTGCCCCTCCCCGACCCGGACGCGTGGCCGCTCACGCCCCGGCCCGACCACCACCTCCAAGGAGCCGGCCGATGAAGAACGACCGCTGGGGACTCGTGCTGGGAGCGGTCGGGGTCGTCGCCCTGTCGGTCGCGGCCTGGCGTCGCACGCTCACCCAGCCGAGCTCCGACCTGCCGCTGACGATCGTCGTCTCCGTCCTCGTGGTCGGCGCCGTCGTCGGGTTCGTGGCCCTCGGGGCACGGCGCGACGCCGCACGCCGTCGCGCCGCCGCGGCAGCCCGACCCGACTGGTCGACGTGGGCCGTGTGGTCGGACGCCGGCCTGGCCGGTGAGCTGCGGCGCCAGGGCTGGCACGTCGAGCGGCTGCGCCCGTCGGGCGGGTCCCGGCTCACGCTGGCATGGTCGGGCACGGGGGTCGAGCTCTGGCG
>NZ_JAGIBD010000085.1 GCF_017744555.1 Cellulomonas sp.
CCCCCGCCCCGGTCGGGGCCGGCTCCACGGGCGCCCCGCCGGTCGCGAGCGGTGACGCCGACGCCCCGCCGGTCGGGACCGGTGACGCCGACGCCCCGCCGGTCGGGACCGGGCGGGGCGTCGGGCGGGGGTCGTCCCGCGGGCGGGACGGCGGGACCGTCGTCCGGGGCGTCAGGCCACCGGGGGAGCGGGCGGCTCCTCGCGGTGCTCGACCACCTGGCGGTGCGTCGTGTTGGTGCGCTGCGCGTTGAGCGCGATCGCGAGGATGAGCGCGAGCACGCCCGCGCCCATGCAGATGTAGCCGATGACCGTGAGGTCGACGCCCTCGACCCGGTCGGACACGCCGAACGAGAGGATCGCCCCGATCACCAGGAGTGCGATGCCGCCACCGATGCCCATGTCGCTCCTTCGTCGTACCGCGTCGCGTGGGCCACGGCGGACCACGCGGTGGTCCAGGAGTCTGCTGCCGATCGGGGTGGTCCGCACCCGGAGCGCGTGCGGCGCGGTCCTAGGTGCGGATCTCGGACCCCGGGTCGCGCGTCGGCGGCTCGCCCCCCGGGCCGGCCAGGGCGAGGGTCGCGTCCCCGGCGCGGTCGGTCGTGACGAGCCAGTGCCGGGCCGTCGTCGTGCACGCCGCGACCAGGGATCCCGCGGGCAGCGCCGAGGCCACCGCGCGGCTGGTCCCCCCGGGCACCGGGACGAGGTGCTGCTCGGCGTACAGCCGGGCCGCCGCACCCCGCAGCGACTGCGTGGTCCAGCACCGGCAGCGCGTCGTCTCGTCACGCAGCGCCGCGAGCGAGCGTCGGCGCCGACGGAGCATGCGTGACGACCAGATCCGGTGCCGCACCAGCCGCGTCAGCGTGACGGCCGCGAGCGCGGCGAGCGGCGTCACCGTCCACTGCACCGTCGTGACGGCGTCGAGGGAGCCGGGCGTCGCGGCGGCGCGAGCGACCGCACCCGACGCCGGTCCCGCCGTCACCAGCGCGAGCAGCACGAGTCCGACGGTCCGCAGCCCCCGGGCCGTGTCCTTGCCGGCCGCGCGCGCACGTGCCACCCGGGTGCGGTCGGGGTCGACCAGGCCGAGGTCGAGGAGACGGAGGGACAGCGCGTCGACCAGGTGCGCACCGGGCACTGTGGTGAGGAAGGGGAACCCGACCGCGAGGACGAGTGCCAGCGGCCCCGACACGGCGCGCTCCGGCGTCATCGCCCCGGTGAGCGTGAACCACCACGTGAGCGCGGCCAGCAGGGCCGCTGCGACGCTCCCGGCGGCGATCGCCCGCCAGCGCATGCGCGGTCCGACGGCCGCCCGCAGCGTCGCCAGCCGCAGGTCAGGGGCGAGCCGCCACCGCACGGCCGCGAGCAGCATCGCCGCGCCGACGCGGTCGTCGCTCGCGACGAGACGTGCGACCGTCGCACGGGTCCGCGCCACCGCGACCTCCTGGTCGACGTCGTCGCACAGCGCCGAGGCCAGCTCGGCGGCGAGCGGCGCGGCGAACCGTCGGCCGCGCCGTCGCAGGTCGGCTGCGGCCGCCCGTGCGAGCGCGGGGGTGGTCCCGGGCGGGACCGCGGCGACGCGCTGCCACGCGTCCGTCGCGACGTCGTCGAGCCCGGCCTGCTCGGCAGCGGTCGCGACGAGCGGCAGCAGCAGCTCCTGCACCGCGGCCCCCTGCCGCGGCACGACCGCCAGCAGCCGCACCCGTGCACGCTCGTCGCCCTGGGCCGTCGCGACCGCGAGCCGCAGGACGTCCTCCCACCGCAGCCTGTCGCCGTCCGGGGCAGGCACGTCGTCCGGGCCGAGGAGCCGCTCGGCGACGTCGGCGCGTCCTGCCTGTAGCTCGATGGTCGCCCGCTCGACGGGGTCGAGCGCGTCGCCGGCCGTCACGGCCAGCACCGCGGCGACGTCCATCTCGCCCATGCGCTCCGCCGCCTGCGCCCAGGCGGCGGCGAGGTCGCGTTCGCCCCAGCGTCGGTCGTTCCCCGTGGTCACCCGGGCGACCCTAGCGGGTCGGGCATATCGGACAACCGCCGATCGGGGGACGCCGTCGGGACGCTCGGGGTGCCGTCGCCGCGCGCCACGGGTAGACACGACGCATGGGTGTCCTCCTCCGCTCCGCCGCGCTGGGCCTCGCCGCCGGCGGCCGCTCGTCCGTCG
>NZ_JAGIBD010000086.1 GCF_017744555.1 Cellulomonas sp.
GCGGCCGTCGCGGAGACCGCGTCCGCCGCCTCGTGCCACGTGCGCGCGAGCTCGGCGACGATGCCGCGGCAGCCGTCGACGCGCGCGGCGTCGCCGCTCGTCGACGCCGCCAGCAGCTCCGTCATGAGCCACGTGTAGATCGCGAGCAGCTGCTCGCCGCCGTCCCACGCCTCGACGTCGAGGCTCGCGGCCAGCTCGGTCACGATGTCCTGCGCGTGCGCGAGGTGCTGCGTCGCGTCGGCGCGGCGGCCCGCGGTGAGCGCGTGCGCGCCCCGCTCGACGTCGAGCACGAGGCGGTCGACGAGCATCGTGAGCAGCCGGGCGGGGCTCGCGGTCTGCACCGCGGCGGCGACGTACCGGCTCCGTGCGTCGAACATGGTCCCTCCGGTGGTCAGCTCTGCTTCTGGTCGTTGGCGAGGTAGCTCGACAGGTAGCTCGCCTGCGAGTTCATGCGCGCGAGCGTCTTCTCGAGCGACGCGTACATCCGCTCGAGCCCGGCGCGCCGGGCGGCGAGCCGCTCGTCCCACGCCGTGATGCGCTCGGTGAGGTCCTTGACCGCGTCCTGGTGCCCCGTGATCGCGGTGGTGATCGTGCCTTCCTTGCTGTCGGACGCCGTCTTGGCGGCCTCCGAGAGCCGCGCCGCGACGCCCTGCACGACCGCGGCGACCTTGTCGGGGTCCTTCGCGGCGGCCGCCGTGTACACGGCGTCGTCGAACGTGAAGGTGCCGTCCTTCTGGATGACGATGCCGACGTCGGCCGGCGAGACGCCGTCGACCGGCATCGACCCGAGCGCGAGCATGTTCTGCTGCAGCATCCGCACGCCCGCGTCGCCGGCGAACAGCCCGCCCGACACCACGGTGCGCCCGTCCTCCGACGTCGACGTCGTGGACTTGGTGCGCGACGCGATCTCGGAGAGCACGACGTTGAGGTTCGCGACGAGGCCCGAGGCGAGCGACTTCACGGTCGAGTCGTCGCGCGTGAGGTCGAGCGTCAGCGGCTTGGCGTCGGCGGCGGTCTCGGCCGTGACGGTGAGGTCGACGCCCGTGAGGACGCCGGTGATCGTGTTGGTGGGCGACGTGAGCCGCTGCGCGCCGGGCGTCCCGGGGAACAGCGTGATCGCGGCGTCGCGCGCCTCGCGCACGGTGTCGAGCGCGAGGTTCCCGCCGTCGTGGGCGATCGTGAACGCGTTGCGGCCCCCGGTCTCGGTGCCGGTGACCTGGAGCCGGTAGGTCGACTCGCCCGTCGGGTTGCCGTCGACGTCGAGCTTGTCGACCTTGACGGCCGTGGCCCGCACCCCGGTGCCCGCGCCGTTGAACGCCTCGACGATGTCCGGGACCGACGTCGAGTCGGCGGTCACCGTGACGGTCTCGCCGCCGCGCGTGATCGTGAACGACGGCTTCTCGGACGCGAACGTCGTGGGCAGCGCCACGAGGGACGCCTGGGACTGCGCCACGGCGTCGACGCGGAACGTCAGCGTGCCGAGCTGCGCGCCCGCGCTCACGGTCGCCGAGGCGCCCGGCGTGCCCGAGGTGCCGGGCTGCGTCACGGCGGCCTTGACGGCGTTCCAGGACTCGGGCTTCGCCGCCTTGGCGGCGTGCTCCGCGAGCGACGCGACCTTGGTGTTGAGCGCCTGGAGCGCCGTCACCAGGGCGGACGCGGTCGACTTCTTCTGCACCAGCAGGCTCTGCTGGCCGCTCTGCAGCGTGATCAGGCTGTCGATGTACTCGCCCGTCTTGATGCCGCTGACGAGCCCGTCGATCGCCGCCATGTCCGCGTCCTCCGCTGTGCCGTGCCGTCACGTGCTGCCGGCACCTGCGTGCCCGCCGGCGCCCGCCGGGACGGTCGGTGCCGATGTGCCGACCGGCGGTGGGGGGACGGTCGTCCACCCACCGCCGGTCGAGGGTCGTGCTGGTGGTCACCTCACGGCGACCGGGTACCTCACTGCAGGAGCGAGAGCACCGACTGCGGCAGGTTCTTCGCCTGCGCGAGCATCGCGGTGCCCGCCTGCGAGAGGATCTGCGAGCGGGTGAACGACACCATCTCCTGCGCCATGTCCGTGTCACGGATCCGGCTCTCCGACGCGGACAGGTTCTCCAC
>NZ_JAGIBD010000087.1 GCF_017744555.1 Cellulomonas sp.
GTCCTCGTCGACGCGGGCTACGCGGCCGTGCGCAAGGCGCCGTCGTCCGTCCGGACCGACGCTCGCCTGCTCACGTGGTTGCGTCTGACGCCCGCCGGCCGCCGCGCGTTCTCCGCGCACGTCGCCGCGCTCCGGGCGATCGCCGAGGGCCTCGCTCCCTGACCCCGCGCCCCAGCCCCCACCCCTCTGTCGTGAGAGGTCGATCCAGTCCACCCCCCTCGTCCGTGAGAGGTCGATCCAGTCCGTGCGACGGGGGTCGGCCGGGACGGTCGGCGCGAGGGCCGGTGACCAGCCGTCGACGGTTCGGCGACGAGCCGTCGAACCTTCGCGGACGACCGGACGACCCGGACCCCACCCGACCGGCGGGCGCACCACGATGACCCGGTGACCGTCCCCTCCGCCCCACCCGCCCGCCGTGTCCTCTCGTCCAGCGGGTGGTCCGTGCCGTCCGCCGTCGGCGCGCTGCCGCGGGGGCTGCGATGACCGCGGCCCCCGCCGAGGTCGCGGGACCGGCGGCGCCCGCCGCTCCCGCCGTCCCGCGCCACCTCGGCCAGGTCGCGGTGCCCGTGCGGAGCGTGCGGGCGGTCGACCGCGTCGCCGACGTCGAGATCCTGTTCCGCGCGCCCGCGTGCCAGGTCGTCGTCGTGCGCGACGACGAGGGTGGAGACGTGGGGCTGCTCACGCGGCACCGGTTCACCGAGGTCATGACGGGACGCCTGGGCTACGGCCGTGCGGTGCTCGCCCGGCGCCTCGTGGGGGAGGTCGCCGACTGGTCGCCGCTCGTGCTCGACGCGTCGACCAGCGTGGTCGACGCCGCGCGCGCCGCGATGGCCCGCGACGCCGCGGTGCGGCACGACGACGTGCTCGTGCCAGGCCCGTCGTGGTCCGCCGCGAGCACGGCCGACCTCGTGCAGGCCCTGACCGCGGCCGTCGCCGACCGCTCGGCGCGCGACCCGCTCACGGGCACGCTGAGCCGCGCGCACCTCGTCGCGACCACCACGCGCTGGGCGTCGCACGCGCTGCCCGGCACGCAGCGCCGCCTCCTGCTCGCGGCGGTCGACGTGGTGCGCATGGACGACGTCAACGCCGCCCACGGCCTCGACTCGGGCGACGCGCTGCTGCGCGCGCTCGCCGAGCGCGTGACCGCGGCGACGCCCGACGGCGGGGTCGTGGCCCGCCTCGACGGCGACGCGTTCGCCACGCTCGTGCTGCTGCCCGCGGTCCACGAGGACCGTGCGCTCGAGGTCGTCGCGTCGCTGCGGGAGCGGCTGCACGGCGCGTGCGCGGGCCTCGGGGTCGACGTGCGCGTCGCGGTCGCGGCGTCGGTCGCAGGCTGGGCCGACGCGGGGCTGCTGCTGCTCGAGGTCGAGCGCGAGCTGCGCTCGTCCCGCGCGCGCGGCACCCCGACGTCGACCCCGTCGGACGCCACGCGCGCCACGCTCCCCACGCGCCACTGACCTCGCTCGCGAGAGGTCGATCCGGTCTGCCAGGGTCGGCCTGCGGACGATCCCCCCTGCCCGTGAGAGGGCGATCCAGTCGTGCGTGCGGCTCGTGGCACCGCCCGGCTGGCGGCGGTGACGAGGCTCGATCGCACTCTCGCGGCAGGGGTGGCCTTCTCGCGGCGGGGCGGGCGGGGCGGGCGGGGTGGGTGGCGAGCGGGTGGTGAGGGGGCGTCCCCGGGTCGGGTGGTGAGAGGCCGTCAGCGGGTCGGGCGTGCCCCGAACGCCTCGGGAACGGCCTCGGCGAGCGCGCGCGTCTCGGGGTGCTGCGGGTCGCGCAGCACGTCGCGCAGCGGCCCGGACTCCACGATCGCGCCCTCGGCGAGCACGAGCACGTGCGACGTCAGGCGGTCGAGCAGGCGCACGTCGTGCGACGCGACGAGCAGGCCGATGCCGTCGGCACGCACGAGCGCGCGGATGTCGCCCGCGATGTCCTCGCGCATCGCGGGGTCGACGGCGGTCAGCGGCTCGTCGAGCAGCAGCAGGTCGGGGCGCGCGGCCAGCGCGCGGGCGATCGCGACGCGCTGCCGCTCGCCGCCCGAGAG
>NZ_JAGIBD010000088.1 GCF_017744555.1 Cellulomonas sp.
TGTCGGGGTCCTGGCGCAGCACGTGCTTGAGGGCGTTCGCGAACGAGTGCGTGTCGGCGCCGACCTCACGCTGGTTGATGAGCGACTTCTTGTGCCGGTGAAGGAACTCGATGGGGTCCTCGACGGTCATGATGTGGTCCTCGCGCGTGCGGTTCGCGAGGTCGATGATCGACGCGAGCGTCGTGGACTTGCCCGACCCGGTCGGCCCCGTGACGAGCACGAGCCCGCGCGGCAGGTTCGCGAACGTCCCGACGACGGGCGGCACGCCGAGCGCCTCGAGCGGCTTGATCTCGTACGGGATGACGCGGAAGGCCGCGCCGATCGACTCGCGCTGCACGTACAGGTTGACGCGGAACCGGGCGAGCCCGCGCACGGCGTACGACAGGTCGAGCTCCAGGTTCTCCTCGAACGTCTCGCGCTGCTTCTGCGACAGGATCGCGTACAGCGACCGGCGCAGCCCGTCGGGCGTCATGGTGCCGAAGCCCTCGACCGGCTTGAGCGCGCCGCTCAGGCGCACCATCGGCGGCGACCCGGACGTGAGGTGGGCGTCCGACCCGCCGAGCCGCACGAGCTCACGCAGGACCGCCTCGATGTCGACGTCGCCCTCGAGCCGTTCCTGCCCGACCCCGGCCCGTGTCGCCGGGCGCGCGACGGCCGGGGCCGCCGGCTCGGCACGGCGCGCACGCTCGGATGCCGGTGCCGGGGGGCCGGCCGGCGCCGGCGCGGGTCCGGGGACGGTCGGCGCCCCGCCGAACGGGGTCACGGGTGGGCCCGCGGGCACGCTGCCGAACGGCACCGGCGCACCGGCTGAGGCGGGCGCCGCGGGTGCTGCGGCCCACCCGCCGGCCGACGTCGTCGTCACGGGCGGCGGCGAGGGCTGCGGGACCACCGACTGCGACGGCACCGGCGCGTACGTCGCCTGCGGGCCGGCCGGCCGGTACGGCGGCAGCGGCCGCGTCGGCTCGGGCGGGCGTCCCTGGTACGGGTCGGTCACGTGGTCCTCCGGCGTCACGGCGTCACCGCCCGGGGCGGCGGGGCACGCGGGTGCCCGAGGTTGTCATCGGCCGCGACGTGCGCGGACTTGAGCCCGCACCTCGCCGACCGCACCGCGCACGGCGACGCGGGTCAGGCGACGACGCGCAGGATCTCCTCGATCGACGTCTGCCCCAGCGCCACCTTGTGCCAGCCGTCGTTGCGCAGCGAGACCATCCCCTGTCGCTCGGCCGTGGCCGCGATGTCCGCGGACGACGAGTGCGCCACCGCGTGCCGCTCGATGTCCTCCGTCACGCTCATGACCTCGTGCAGCGCGAGCCGTCCCTTGTACCCCGTCCGCGAGCACGCGCTGCAGCCCGCCGGCCGGTACAGCTCGGGCAGCGACTCCCCCGGGACCCACGGGAACCGCGCGGCCTCGAGCTCGGCCGGCGTCGGCACGTAGGCCTCCTTGCACTTCGGGCAGAGCCGGCGCGCGAGGCGCTGCGCGACCACGCAGTCGAGGGCCGATCCCACGAGGAACGGCTCGATGCCCATCTCGGTGAGTCGCGTCACGGCCGACGGGGCGTCGTTCGTGTGCAGCGTCGACAGCACGAGGTGGCCCGTGAGCGCCGCCTCGATCGCGATCTGCGCGGTCTCGTGGTCACGGATCTCACCGAGCAGCACGACGTCGGGGTCGGAGCGCAGGATCGAGCGCAACGCGGCCGCGAACGTCAGGCCTGCCTTGGGGTTCACCTGGACCTGGTTGATGCCGGGCAGTCTGTACTCGACCGGGTCCTCGACGGTGATGACGTTGATCTCGGGCCGCGACACCGCGTTGAGAGTGGCGTACAGCGTGGTCGACTTGCCCGAGCCGGTCGGCCCCGTGACCAGGATCATGCCGTAGGGCTTGGTGTACGACTGCTTGTACGTCTCGTAGTTGTGGTCCAGGAACGACAGGTCCCGCAGGTCGAGGCTCGCGGTGGAGTTGTCGAGGATGCGCATGACGATCTTCTCGCCCCACACGGT
>NZ_JAGIBD010000089.1 GCF_017744555.1 Cellulomonas sp.
TCTTCCCGACGACGATCGAGTACGTCAAGTCCGAGACGTACCGCGGCCCGAACGGGTACCTGCTCGAGATGGTCGAGAACGAGCTGCTCGCGACCAACCTGTGGACCTCGGGCGAGCTGCGCACCAAGGGCCTGAAGATCGTCACGACGATCGACCAGTCGGTGCAGCAGGCCGCGGTCGAGTCGGCCGAGGGGCTGCGCTCCGGCGCGCTCTCGGACGGCGCCGTGCCCAACGAGCGGCTGCGAGTCTCGGTCGTCTCGGTCGACCCCGCCACGGGCGGCATCGTCGCGCTCTACGGCGGCCCCGACTACCTCGCGGACCAGAAGAACACCGCGACGTTCGACAAGGTCCAGGCCGGGTCGACGTTCAAGCCGTTCGCGCTGGTCGCCGGGCTGCAGGAGGGCATCGGCCTGTCGACGAGGTTCGACGGCAACTCGCCGCAGCGCTTCCCCGAGTGGGAGGGCGGTACCAAGGACGTCCGCAACTTCGGCCGCGGCAACGGTCAGAGCTTCGGCCAGATCGACCTGGTCAAGGCGACCGCGGACTCGGTGAACACCGTGTACGCGGCGCTCAACATCAAGGTCGGCCCCGAGAACACGGCGCGCGTCGCCACCGAGGCGGGCATCACGACGCCGTTGACGAGCGTGCCCTCGAACGTCCTGGGCTCCGACCTCGTCCACCCGCTCGACATGACGGGCGCGTACGCCACGTTCGCGGCGCAGGGCGTGCAGCGGACGCCGCACATCCTCCAGGTCGTCGAGAACAACGACGGGACCGTCGCCTGGCAGCCCGACACGGCCGGCCGGCCGGTCTTCGCGGCGGACGTCATGGCGGACGCCACCTACGCGATGACCCAGGTCGTCGAGCAGGGCTCGGGCAAGGCGCAGATCGCGCGCCTCGGCCGCCCGATCGCGGGCAAGACGGGTACCTCGACCGACAACAAGTCGGCGTGGTTCATCGGCTACGTCCCGCAGCTCGCGACGGCGGTCGCGCTGTCCCAGCAGGCGCAGGACGGCCGCGGACTCGACTCGATCGAGGCCTGGGGCGACTACAGCCAGATCACCGGGTCGTCGTACCCCGCCGTGCTGTGGGCCGACTACATGGGCAAGGTCTTCGCGAACCCCAGGTTCGCCCAGGTCGAGAACTTCCCGCCGCGCGCGAACGTGGGCGGCAGGCCGACGCCGACCGCCACCGCGACCGAGGAGCCGACCGAGGCGCCGCCCGAGGAGCCCGAGGAGCCTGCCCAGGTGCAGGTGCCCGGCGGTCTCGTGGGTCGCACCGAGGCCGACGCCACGGGCGTGCTGCAGGGTGCGGGGCTCGTGGCGAGCGTGCGCTCCGAGCAGTCGGCGTCCGTCCCCGCGGGGCGCGTCATCCGCGCCGAACCCGGTGAGGGGTCGACGGTCGACTCGGGCGCCACCGTCACGCTCGTCGTGTCGTCGGGAGCCCCGTCCCCGTCGCCGACCCCCACGCCGACGCAGCCGCCACCCGCGCCGACCGAGGAGCCGCCGCCGGGTGACGGCGGCGGTGCCGGGGGCGGTGGCGGCCAGGCCGGTGCGGTGCCGCTGCCCACGCAACGTCCCTGACGCCGCCGCGCCGCGGCCGACCGCACCACCCGACCGCTCGGTCGGGGGATTCGGTCGCGGGGTCGTGAGCGGGTAGTCTGGGCGATCGCCGTCCCTCGCGGACGGTTCGTCGTGCCCGCACCCCTGACGCCTCGTCGGTGGTGCGTCACGGCGAGACGCACGAGAACCCTCCTGTCACGGACCGACCGTGACCGCGAAGACCAGAGGAGGTGGGTATGAGCCTGCGTCAGTACGAGATCATGATCATCCTCGACCCCGAGATCGAGGAGCGCACCGTCGCCCCGTCGCTCGACAAGTACCTGTCGGTCGTCAAGACCGACGGTGGCACGGTCGACAAGGTGGACGTCTGGGGCCGTCGTCGCCTCGCGTACGACATCAAGAAGAAGGCCGAGGGCATCTACGC
>NZ_JAGIBD010000008.1 GCF_017744555.1 Cellulomonas sp.
AGACAGCCTGCTCGCCATGGCGCTGCCCGGCGTCGCCGCCGCGGCCCTCGCGTTGTCGCGCGCCCGGCACCCGGAGGTCGGGGTGCTGCACGCGCTCGGTGTGCGGCCCCGCAGCCAGGCCGGCGGGCGCAGCGCCGAGACGGGCGTCGTGCTCGGGACCGCGGTGCTCGCAGGTGCGCTCGGCGGGCTCGCGCTCGGCACGCTGCTCGCGCCCGCGCTCGTGCGGGTCGTGGCACGCGGGCCGGAGGAGCTCGCGGTGCTGCCGGCGGTGTCGCCGCAGGTCGCGGCCGCGCTGCTCGGCGCGACGGTGCTCGGCTGCTCGCTCGTCGTCGTCGCCGACGGGCGGCTCGTGCTGCGTCAGGCGGCCACCGCCACCGTGCGGGAGGACGCCCGGTGAGCGCGCTGTCCGCACCCCGCCTCGCGGGCCGCCAGCTGGGCACGGACCCCGTCGGCGCCGCGCTCGTCGTGCTCGCCACGCTGGTTGCCGCGTGCGTGCTCGCCGCGTGGCCGCGCACGGTCGACCGCGTGGTCGGCGCCGACCAGGCCGACGCCGTCCGGCCGCTCGTGGCGTCCCGGGTGGACCCGACCCGCGTCGCGTCCTGGCTCGTCGACCCCGCGGCCGGCACCCAGCGCTCCGCGGCCGACCTCGCGACCCTGCACGACGACCTGCAGGCCACCGCCGCCGAGGCCGGGACGGCGCTGAGCCCGCTGCTCGCCGACCCCGCGCGCGTCATCCTCACCGCCGGCCCCTGGGAGACCGACCGCGGCCCCCGGCCGGTGGGCATCACCCACCTCGACACGCACGTGCGCGTCGACGAGCAGCTGCCCGACCTCGTCCGGGTCGTCGAGGGCCGCCTGCCGGACCCCGTGGCGATCCCCGCGACGCCGGCCGGCGCTCCGCGCCCCACCGGGACCGAGCCCGGGCACCCGCTCGAGCTCGCGCTGTCCGCGGAGTCGGCCGACCGCGTCGACTGGCGCGTCGGCGAGACCCGGACCCTCGCGGGTGGCACGGGCGTCGACGCGGTGCTCGTCGGCACGTTCGCAGCGAAAGACCGGGACGACCCGACGTGGGCGCACCTCGACTCGACGTTCGTCCCGCAGGTCGTCGAGGACCCCAACCAGGGCACGCTCGTCGACGTCTTCGCGTACGCCGACCCCGGTGCCGTGCCGCTGCTCGCCGTCGGCGGGCCGCTCGACCTTGCCACCTGGTTCCCGTTCGACGTCGGACCCGCCGCCACGACCGACCGGGCGGCCCTCCTGCAGGACCTGCGGGCGTTCCGCACGGCCACCGCGACGGACACCGAGCTCGACGGCGTCCTCGCGGGCCTCGGACCACGCCAGGACCTCGTCGCGACGGTGCTCGGGGTGCTGGCCGCGGGGCCCGCCGGCGCGGCCCTCGGCGTGCTGTGGCTCGCGGTGATGCTCGCGATCGACCGCCGACGCCCCGCGCTCGTGCTGCTGCGGGCGCGCGGGGCGTCCGCGGGGTTCGTCGGTGCGCTCGTCGCGGCGCAGGGGATCGTGCTCGGCCTGCCGGCGGCCGTCGCGGGCACGGCGCTCGCCGTCGCGCTCGTGCCCGGGCCGGTCGGCGCCGACGGGCTGGTCGTCCCGCTCGTCGCCGGGCTGGTCCCCGGTGCGCTGCTCGGTGTGTCGGCGGCGCGCGTCCGGGCGACGCGGTCCGCGTTGGCGGGTGGGGCGCGCACGCCTGCCGGGCGCCGCGGCGGCACGGCGCGCTGGGTCGCCGAGGTCTGCGTGGTGCTGCTCGCCGCGGTCGCCGTCGTCGCGGTCCGCGAGCGCGGGCTCGCGGACCAGACGCCCGGCGCTGACCCGGTGCTGCTCGCACTGCCGGTGCTGCTCGCGCTGGCCGTGTGCGTCGTGGTGCTGCGCGTGGTGCCGCTGCTGCTCGCGGCCCTGTCGCGCGGGCTGCAGCGGCGCGCGGGGCTGCCCGGCTTCGTCGGTGCCGCGGGTGCCGCGCGCGCCCCGGCCGTCGGCCTCGTGCCGGTCGTCGCCCTCGCGCTGGGCGTCGCGGTGACGACGACGTCGCTCGTGGTGCTCGCGACGATGGACGGCGGTGCGCAGCGCGGTGGCGTCGACGCCGTGGGGGCGGACCTCGCGGTCCGTGGCGCTCCGGGGCTCGCGCCCGGCCTCGCCGACGCGGTGCGGGGCGTCCCCGGTGTCGCGGCCGTGGCGGTCGTCGGCGAGGCCGACGACGCCGTGCTGAGCGACGGCCGCGACGGCGACCGGGTGCCGCTGCTCGTGGTCGACGGCGCCGGCCTGCGCGACGCGCAGCACGGCCTCGCCGGTGTGGACGACCTCCGGCTGGGCGCGGCCGGGCCGACCGGCGTGGTCGTCGTCGGGGAGCTGGCCGTCGACGTCGACGGTCCGCTGACGCTCGAGCTCGGGTCGCCGCCCGTCGAGCACCCGGTCGAGCTCCTCAGCACGCGCGACCGCGCCGCGGGTCTCACGCACGGCGAGTCGGCAGTGGTCGTCGACGCCGCCACCGCGTCCGCGCTCGGCGCCGTGCCGCACGACGTGCTGCTGCTCGTGAGGCTCGACCGTGGCGCGGAGCCGGCCACGGTCGCGACGGACGTCCGGGCGGTCGCCGGGAACGGCGCCACCGTCGTGACACGTGCCGACGCCGTCGCCCGCCTCACGCAGGGAGCGCTCGTCGGCGGTGTGCGGAAGGCCGCGGCGGTCGCGACCGTCGGGTCGCTGCTGCTCAGCGCGCTCGCGCTCGGGCTCGGGGTGGCGCTCGGCGGCCGTGCGCGCGGACGGCTGCTCGCGCTGCTCACCACGCTCGGCGTCCCGGGGCGTGACTCCCGGTCGCTCGTGCGGTGGGAGGTGGTGCCGTGGTCGCTCGTCGCCGTCGTGGCGGGCCTGGCCGCTGGTGCGATCCTGGCGCCCGTCATGCTGGGGACCACGGACGTGTCCGTCCTGGCCGGGGGCGCGCGGACCCCGTCCCCGACGCTGGGGCCGGTCACGCTCGGCGTCCTCGTCGTCGCGTACGCGGTGCTCGTGGCGGGCGCCGTGCTCGTCGCCGTCGTCGGTGCCCGCCGCACGGACGCCGCCACCGTCCTGCGAGAAGGAGAAGCATGACCACGACAGCGCCAGGCGCGCCCGCGATCCTCTGCGAGGACCTCGTGCGGGTGTTCGTGACCGAGGGCGTCGAGGTGCAGGCGCTGCAGGGCCTCAATCTGCGGGTCGACGCCGGTGAGCTCGTCGCGGTGGTCGGCGCGTCCGGCTCGGGCAAGTCGACGCTGCTCACCATCCTGTCGGGCCTCGACCGACCGACGGCGGGCACGGCCGTCGTGTCCGGCACCAACCTCGTGACCATGGGCGCGGCGGAGCGTCGCCGCTACCAGCGGGACGTCGTGGGCTTCGTCTGGCAGCAGACGTCGCGCAACCTGCTGCCGTACCTCACGGCTGCGGAGAACGTCGCGGTGCCGCTCGTGGTGTCCGGGGCGCGGGGCCGGGCCGAGCGGGCCGCGGAGCTGCTCGACGTCATGGGCGTCGCGGACTGCCGCGACCGGCTGCCCGCGCAGATGTCGGGCGGCCAGCAGCAGCGCGTCGCGATCGCCACCGCGGTCGCGGCCGCGCCGCGGGTGCTGCTCGCCGACGAGCCGACCGGGGAGCTCGACGAGTCGACGTCCCAGGACGTGCTCGAGGCGATGCGGCACGTCAACGCGACGCTCGGCGTCACGACGCTCATCGTCACGCACGACCCGACGGTCTCGGAGCACGTGCACCGCACGGTCCAGATCCGCGACGGTCGCACGTCGACCGAGGTGCTGCGCCGCACGGAGCGGGGCGAGGACGGCGTCGAGCGGCTGCACGCCGAGGAGTTCGCGGTGCTCGACAAGGTCGGGCGCCTGCAGCTGCCCCGCGAGGTCGTCGAGCGGCTCGACCTGCGCGACCGGGTGCGCCTCGGCCTGGAGCCCGACCACGTGCGGGTGTCGCGGCACGACCACGTCCCGGGGACGGACGACGTCCCGGGCGCCGAGGACGACGGAGGAGCACGATGACGGGCGTCCGCGGGACCGGCCTGACCCGCTCGTACGGCACGGGCGAGACCCTGGTGCACGCGCTGCGGGGTGTCGACGTGCACGCCGAGCCCGGCGAGCTCGTCGTGGTGCGCGGCCGCTCCGGCTCGGGCAAGACGTCGCTCCTGCACGTGCTCGGCGGCCTCGAGAAGCCGGACTCCGGCCAGGTGCTGGTCGACGGCGCCGACCTCACCGCGATGCGGCCCGAGCAGGTGCTCGAGCTGCGCCGCACCCGGATCGCGTACGTGTTCCAGGCGTTCGGGCTCATCCCGGTGCTGTCGGCCGCGGAGAACGTCGAGGTGCCGCTGCGCGTGCTGCGCACCGACCCGTCCGAGCGCGACCGGCGGGTCGCGGACGCGCTGGCGGCCGTCGGGCTCGAGCGGCACGCGCACCAGCGGCCCGCCGAGCTGTCCGGTGGTCAGCAGCAGCGCGTCGCGATCGCGCGGGCGCTCGTGCACCGGCCGTCGGTGCTGCTGGCCGACGAGCCGACGGGTCAGCTCGACAGCGGCACGGCGGGGGTCGTCATGGACCTGCTCGTCCAGCTCGTGCACGGCCACGGCGTCGCGGCGGTCGTCACGACGCACGACCCGCTCATGGCCGAGCGGGCGGATCGGCTCGTGGAGCTGCACTCCGGTGAGCTGCGGGCACCGGAGCCGGCGGCGGGCGGCTAGACCGTCACGGCACCTCGGGGGGGCGCAGCGGCCGGCCGACGATCGCCGCGAGCCGCCCGACCTCGTCGTCCAGCGCCTCGCGTGCCGCCGAACGGCCGGAGAACCAGTCGACCCGCACGTCGTCGCCGTCCAGCGACCACGTCCCGTGCACCACACCGCCGACCACGACGACGGCGGCGCCACGGCTCACCACGGCGCGGCGCTCGGGCGGTACGACGTGCGCGTCGGCGGTGCCGGGACCGAGCACCCACTGGTCGTAGCGGGGGAGCAGCCGGAGCGAGTGCGACGGCGAGGCGGCGGCGAGCTCGTCGAGGTCGTCGCGCAGCAGGGCAGCGGGCTCGCCGTCGACGTCCACCTCGGCGAGCCGGTCGCCCAGGTCCGCGACCCACCGCTGGACGTTCCTGCGGCCCGACCCGAGCCCCTCGCCGAGCCAGTACTGCAGGTGCCGCGCCGTCGTCGGGCCGTACGCCCGCAGGTACGCCTCGACGGCCCGGGCACCGGCGGCGTCGAGGTCGAGCAGCCCCGTCCAGCGCGGGTTGTCGTCGAGCCGCTGGAACGTCGTCTGCCCGTCCTCGTCCGGTCCGAAGCACAGGTCGCCCTGCCACGCGAACGCCTTGAGCAGGGTCCACGGTCCGTCAGCGAAGGTCTGCGCGAGGTGTCGGTAGCGGGGGTCCGCCACGACCGCCTCGCCGAGCGCCGGCACGGTGAGCGGCCCGTCCGCGAGCGCGTCCCTGACCACGTGCCGCAGCGGCGGCCAGTCGTCCGGAGCCAGACCGTAGAAGGTCTGCCAGCTCGGCAGCTCCCACATGCGGCTCGACGCCCGCAGCGCGAGGAAGGCGGCGGCGTGCTCGGGCGTCATGAGGTGCGTGGCGCCGCGGAACGCGAACGACTTGATCAGCGTCCCGTCGGCGAGCGCCCGGGCGACGTCGCCGCCGTCCGACTCCTGCCGTCGGACCCGGACCGCCAGCTCGGCCGCGTCGTCGGGGTGCGCCGGGACGGCACCGAGCGTGCCCACGACGTCGGCGCTCGACCCGGTGCCGACCGGGTCGAGCAGGTGGCGACGCAGGCGCCACGCGAGCGCCTGCGGCCACGTCGTGCGCACCGGCGTCAGGACTCGTCGGAGCCGGGGATGTGCTCGGTGACGTCCTCGTAGGTCTCGGTACCGGGCACCTCGCCCGGGCCGTAGATGAGGCGGACGACCCCGGTCGGGAAGATGTCCGAGCGCAGCAGCCGCAGCGGGTAGATCGGCTCGCCCTCGTCGAACAGGCGCTCGCCCTTGCGTGCGGCGACGGGGTGCACGAGCAGCCGCAGCTCGTCGAGCAGCCCGGCCGCGAGCAGCTGCCGCACCACCGAGATGGACCCGGGCACGAGGATCTTGCCGACGCCCGGCTCGGCGGACAGCGCGGTGACGGCCTCGACGAGGTCGCCCCGCAGCGGTTCGGCGTTGCGCCACCCGAGGTCCTGCGTGCCGCGCGTGACGACGACCTTGCGGGTGTCGCCGAGCTGCGCGGCGTACGACGCGTCCTCGCCGCCGGCGGCCTCCCGGTCGGGCCAGGCGCCCGCGAAGCTGTCGTACGTCACGCGGCCGAGCAGCAGCACGTCGACGCCGCGGTAGTCCTCCATGACGGCGGCACCCATGTGCTCGTCGAAGTACGGGAAGTGCCACGCCGGGTCGATCTCGACGACGCCGTCGAGAGAGATGAACAGGGTGGACACGATCGTCGCCATGAGACGTCCTCCAGGTGGTGGGCGCGTCCGCGCGTCGCGGCCGCGACACGATCCCACCGCATCCGGCGCGCGGATGCGAGGGGTTCACGGCGCCGGGGTCGGCGGCTCGCAGTGCCGGGCGGCCGTCTCGACCGCCTCCTCGTCCCAGTTCTCGGTGGTCTGCAGGATCCAGAAGACGACGAACAGCCCCAGGAGCACGGCCTCGACGGTGAACAGCGTGTACCGCCACGAATCGGCCCCGCGCCACCAGCCGACGAGCGCGGCGATGGCCGCGCCGACGACGGTCGCGAGCATGAGCAGGCTGAGCCACCCGTAGGCCGTGCTGTACCCGTCGGGCGACATGCCCTTGGGCTTGCCGACCGGTGGCTGGTTGACCTGCCGGGCGGCGTAGGCGGCCGCGCCGGCGATGCAGACGAAGAAGAGGATCGCCGCGGCGTAGTGGGCGCGCAGCAGGAACGCGTCGTGCCAGCCGACGAACCAGATGCCGAACGCCGCCCAGACGCCGGTCAGGACGACCAGGCCGACGCGGTGGGACCCCTCGGGGACGTCGCCGCGGTTCGCCCACGCGAACGCCAGCACGAGCGACCCGACGACGAGCAGGGCGGCGACGTTGTTGTTCACGCCCGGGACGAGATCCGGCGGGATGCAGCGGTCGGACCCGGGGCAGCCGTCGGGCCCCGGGGCGATCGGTGCGGGCACGAACGCGACGAACGGCACGACCATCCCGGCGAGGTCGAGCAGCGAGTCCTCCCACCCGGGCCGGCCCTTGATCGCGATGAGGGCAGGTCCGATCGCCACCAGCGTGCCGACGAGCACGTTGCGCACCGGCGAGTAGAAGTACCCGCTGATCGACCCGTACCGCACCCCGTCGCCCCAGACGATCTCGATGAGCAGCGAGACCGCGAGCAGGAGCGCCATCGCGACGATCGCGACCCGCAGCGACCGGTAGGTGGTGCGCGTGGACGACGCGAGCGCCTGCGTCACGGCCTCCGGCGGTGCCGGCTGCGGTCCGTCGGTCATGCTCACCCCTGCCCGCCGTGCGAGTCGCGTCCGTGCACATCATGGCGGCGGACGGCGCGGCGCGCTCACGTGTCGGGCGCGAGCCGCTCCGCCGCAAGCGGGTGCACCACGACGAGCGGGTCGGCGTCGAGGTCGAGCACGCGCGACCGCGCGGGCGGCGAGTCGACGGTCTCGAAGCGGACCGTCGCCTCGCGTCCGCGCACGTGCACGACCCAGCCGCGCCCGAGCTGGGGGTGCTCGACGTCGAGCCCGGGCCGCGCCACGTGCTCGTCGAGCAGCCGCGGCCGCGCGGGGCCCGCGTTCTGCACGGGCTCGGCGAGCGCGGTGACCTCGGCGACGGGTGCGTCGTCCCACGGCAGCGTGAGCTGCGCGTGCGACGACAGGTTGTGGAACGAGACCCCGAGCAGGCGCACCGAGTCGCTGATCCCGGCGGCGAGGGCGGCCTGCTGGGCGGCGGCGCGCAGCTCGGCGGGCTCGGCGGACGGCTGGGGGAGCGTGACCGACCGGGTCACGGTCGTGAAGTCGGCGAAGCGCACCTTCGCGACGACGGTCCGTGCCCCGCCGCCGTGGGCCGTGAGCCGGCGCAGCGCCTCGTCGGCGACGGCGTCGACCGCCGCGGCGATGGTCTCGCGACCGAAGATGTCCTCCGCGAACGTCCGTTCCGCCCCGACGGACTTGCGCTCGCCGCTCGGCCCGACGGTCCGCAGGTCGATGCCGCGCGCGAGCCGGAACAGGTTCGTGCCCGCCGACTCGCCGATCGTCATGGTGAGCACGTCGAGCGGCTGCCGACGCAGGTCCGCCACGGTGCGGACGTCGAGCCGCTCGAGCGCGGCCTGCGTCGCGGGTCCGATGCCCGGCACGGCGCGCGCGGGCAGCGGGAGCAGGAAGTCGTCCTCGTCGGCGGGCTCCACGACGAGCAGGCCGTCGGGCTTGGCCGCGTCGGACGCGAGCTTCGCGACGAGCTTGGTCCGCCCGATCCCGATCGACACCGCGAGGCCCGTCTCCTCGCGGATCCTGGCCCGGACGGCTGCGGCGGCGCCGCCCGGGTCGGCCGCGTGCGGGCCCGCCTCGAGGTCGACGAACGCCTCGTCGATGCTGATGGGCTCGACGAGCTCGGACAGGGTCGCGAGCGCGGCCATGATCCGTCGCGAGTACGCCGCGTACGCCTCGAACCGCGGGTGCAGGACGGCCGCGGCGGGCGCGAGCCGCCGCGCGCGGCTCATCGGCATCGCCGACCGGGCACCTGCCTGCCGGGCCTCGTACGACGCGGTCGACACGACCCCGCGCGGCCCGGTCCCGCCCACCAGGACCGGCTTGCCGCGCAGCGACGGCTTGTCGCGCTGCTCGACGGCCGCGAAGAACGAGTCGGCGTCGGCGTGCAGCACGGTCGCCCGGGCGCGCACGCGCGACGCGTCGGCGAGCTCGGCGGGGTCCACGGGCCCTACTGTGCCTGCTCCCGCCGACGGTCCCCGTCAACGACCCCGGTGCTGCGTCTACGCGGGTCGCTCGAGCTCGCGCAGCGGGGCTGTGCGCTCGCCCCCGGCGTCGCCCGTGTTGACCGTGCCCTGCGGCTCGACGAGCACGGCCCACACCTCCTCGTCGGCGCGCGGGCAGTGCTCGACGCCGCGCGGCACCACGTAGACGTCGTGCGGACCGAGCACCACGTCGCCGTCGCGCAGCTGGATCGTGAGCGAGCCGGCGACCACGAGGAAGAGCTCGTCGGTGTCGGGGTGGCTGTGCCACACGAACTCGCCGTGCAGCTTGACGACCTTCACGTCGTAGTCGTTGACGCTCGTGAGCCGGTGCGGCTGCCACGGCTCGGTGATCGTGCCGAGCGCCGCCAGGATGTTGGTCACCGTCATCCCGCGAGCGTAGGACCGACCACAGGGTGAGAAGGGGGCGGACGGCGCCGTCCGGTGCGCGTAGGTTCGTCCCGCCAACGCCGGGGAGCTCGGGACAGCCGGGCTGAGAGGACGGGCCGCGACACCGCAGGGTGCCAGCGCACGTCGACCCGAGAACCTGAACTGGGTAATGCCAGCGGAGGGATGCGCCACCGAGCGCGGCGTGGGCGGTCACCCGGCCGGTGCCGGGCCTCCGTCGTCGTCGTGCCCCGGTGCGGGCGGTCCTCGGCGACGCGTACCCGGTCCGACCCACCGGAGGTACACCGTGCTCGCACAGATCCAGGTCTCGCCGCGCCCGAGCGGCACCGACGACGACCGCTACGCCTACGTCGACGCCGCGATCGCCGTCATCCAGCAGTCCGGGCTCGTGTACGAGGTCGGCGCGATGGGCACCACCGTCCAGGGCACGCCCGACCAGGTGTGGCCGCTGCTGCGGGCCGTGCACGAGGCCACCGTCCTTGCGGGCGCGTCCGGCGTGTCCAGCGTCATCAAGGTCGGCCAGGCCAAGGACGACGCGGGGCCGACCATCGCGGACCTCGTGGGCAAGTTCCGGGCCTGACGCCGTGCACCGCTGGCGTCGCGTCCTCGCGCCGACGGTCGCCGGGGTCGTGCTGCTCGTCGGCTGGGAGGCCGGCGTGCGTGCGTCCGGCCTCCCAGCCTTCGTGCTGCCCGCGCCGTCGCAGGTCGCCCGCACCGCGGTCGACGTGGCACCGCTGCTGGGCGGCCACGTCGTCACGACGCTGACGGAGGCCGGTCTCGGGCTGCTCGTCGGGGCCGTCGTCGGGCTGCTCCTGGCCGTGCTGATCGCCGCGTTCCCGTGGGTCCAGGACACCGTGTACCCGCTGGTCACGCTCACGCAGACCGTGCCGACCGTGGTGCTCGCGCCGCTGCTCATCCTGTGGGCCGGGTTCGGTCTGCTGCCCAAGGTCGTCCTCGTCGCGCTGACCGCGTTCTTCCCGGTGCTCGTCGCCGCGGTCACCGCGATGGCGGCGGTGGACGCGGAGCACGCCGAGATGGTCGCCGGCCTGGGCGGCACCCGTCGGCACCAGTTCTGGCTCGTCCAGCTCCCCGCGTCCGTGCCGGGAGCGCTCGGCGGCCTCCGGGTCGCCGCCACGTACGCGATCGGCGCGGCCGTCGTCGCCGAGTACCTCGCCGGCCAGAGCGGCCTGGGCGTGTTCGTCCAGCGCTCACGCAAGGGCTACGAGGTCGACCAGATCCTCGTCGCCGTCGTCCTCGTGGCCGTGCTCACCGGCCTGCTGTTCCTGCTCGTCGACGGCCTCGCGCGCCTCGCCACCCCGTGGCAGCGCCCGTCGAACCGCTCTCGTCCCGGAAGGACCCCCGCATGACCACCCGCGTCTCCCGTGCCACGCGTGCCTCGCGTGCCCGCATCCTCGCGGCCGCCGCGAGCCTCGCGCTGCTCGCCGCGTGCTCGACGGCCGGCGCCTCCGACCACGCCTCCGACCACGCCTCCGGGCGGACACCCGTCACCGTCGTGCTCGACTGGTCGCCGAACACGAACCACTCGGGCCTGTACCTCGCGCAGGAGCGCGGCTACTTCGCCGACGCAGGGATCGACGTGACGATCCTCGAACCGGGGGACACGTCGGGCCTGCAGCTCGTCGCCGCGGGCAAGGCCGACTTCGCGTACTCGGTGGCCGAGGGGCTCGTGCCGGCCCGGCAGCAGGGCGCGGACGTCGTCTCGGTCGCGACCGTGATGCCGCACAACACGTCGAGCCTGATCTCCCTCGCGTCGTCGGGCATCACGCGGCCCCGCGACCTGGCGGGCCACTCCTACGGGTCGTACGGCTCGGAGCTCGAGGAGGCGCTGCTGCGCACGCTCGTCGAGTGCGACGGCGGCGACCCGGACGCGGTGACGTTCACGCCGCTGGCCAGCGACGACTTCCGCATCGGGCTCGAGGAGCACCAGTTCGACACCGCGTGGGTCTTCGACGGGTGGGAGACGATCCAGCTGCGCGACGTGGACGGCCTCGACGTCTCGACGATCCCGTTCATCGACCACACCGACTGCATCCCCGACTGGTACACGCCGCTCGTCGCGACGTCGCAGCAGCACCTCGACGACGACCCCGACCTCGTCCGCGGCTTCCTCGGCGCGCTCGCGCACGGCTACGAGGATGCGATCGCCGACCCCGGCGCGGCCGTGGACGCGCTGCACGCGGCGGCCCCCGAGGTCGACGAGCAGCTGCTCACGGCCAGCGCGCAGTGGCTGGCCCCGCGGTACGCCGACGACCCGACGCGCTGGGGAGTGCAGCAGGCGACGGTGTGGGACGACTTCGTCGCGTTCCTGCAGGACCACGACCTCGCCGACGCGGACTTCGACACCGATGCGGCCTGGACCGATGACTACCTCCCCGTCGACTGAGGCTGTCCCGGCGCACGAGGACCTGACGACAGCACCGGCGCTCGAGGTCGCCGGGCTCACCGTCACGTTCACCGGCGAGGGGCGCCGCGCCACGGCCGACGTCGTCGCGCTCCGTGACGTGGACCTGCGCGTCGCGGCGGGGGAGTTCGTCGCCGTGGTCGGTCCGTCGGGGTGCGGCAAGTCGACGCTGCTGCGGATCCTGGCGGGACTGACCCCGGCCGGCGCGGTGGTCGCCGCCCGCACCCTCACGACACCCGTCGACGCGAACGGGACCCGCACGACGGCGTGGATGCCGCAGCGTGACGGGCTGCTGCCGTGGCGCCGGGCATGGTCCAACGCGCTCGTGGGCGCCCGCATCGCCGGTGTCGGGCGGGCCGTCGCGGACGAGCGAGCGCGCACGCTGTTCGACGCGTTCGGGCTCGCCGGGTTCGAGCGGGCGTGGCCGCACGAGCTGTCGGGTGGCATGCGCCAGCGGCTCGCGCTGCTGCGCACCTGCCTGCCCGGCCGGCCGGTGCTGCTGCTCGACGAGCCGTTCGGGGCGCTCGACGCGATCACGCGCCGGCGGATGAACGCGTGGCTCGCTGGTCTCGACCTCGCCGGCCACGGCAGGGCGGCCGGTGCCGGCCGCGCGGTCGTGCTCGTCACGCACGACGTCGACGAGGCCCTGCTGCTCGCCGACCGGGTGGTGGTGCTGTCGGACCGGCCGGGCCGCGTGGTCCTCGACCTGCGCGTGCCGCGCGGCGACCCGACGAGCGCGCGGCAGGCGCTGCTCGAGGCGCTCGACCCGCAGGGGGGGACGGGCGCCTCGGGTGGTGGCGAGGTCAGAGCGCGGCGGGGGCCGCGACGACGGGGCCGGGGTGCCGCAGCTCGTGCAGCGCGTCGAACAGCACGCGGTTGAACGCCGTCGGTGCGTGCGAGTTCACGTCGTGACCTGCACGCGGCACCACGGTGAGCCTGGTGCCCGGCCGGGCCGACAGGTAGCGCCGCTCGTCGAGGCGCAGCGGGTCGCGCCGGCCGTTGACGAGCCACACCGGCAGGTGCGTGCGGCGCAGGTCCGCGAGCGGCGAGTACCCGGCGAGCGCCGACAGCATGTCGGTGACGACGTGCCAGCTGCCGCCGCCGAGGTGGAACGCGCGCGTGACCCACGTGGACGCCCGTCGGTACGCGTGCAGCGGCTTGCCCTTGATCTCGGTCGAGCAGCCCGCGAGCACCACGCCGGCGAGCTTGTGCTGGTGCGTGCCGGCGTACGCGAGGCACGCGTAGCCGCCGAGCGAGAGCCCGACGAGCAGGGGTGCCACGGTGAACGACGCGACCGCGTCGTCGATGGCCGCGAGGGCGCCGTCGAGGCTGAAGCGCTCGTGCGACCGCGACCCGTGGCCGGGCAGGTCGAGCGCGAGCGTGGGGTGCCCGGAACCGCTCAGCGCCGCCACCTGCTGCTGCCAGATGGCCGACGACGTGCGGGTCCCGTGCACGAAGATGATCGGACGGTCGATGGGAGTTGCTCCTGTCGAACAGGCGTGCGCGGGGCACGCGTTCACGGGAGGGTAATCGGCATTTCTGGGCGGTGCCTGAAGCGAGTCACACGTCACGTGCGCACGCGCCGGCGCCGAGCAGCGCCAGACCGGCGCGGTCGCCTGCGGCGAACGAGGTCACGGCCATGTTCGTCGTCGGGTACATGAGCTGGGTGGGGTCGTCGACGTGCGCGAGACCGACCAGGTGGCCGAGCTCGTGCGTGATCACCCCGGTCGCGACGCCCCGACCGTTCGGGGTCGCGAGCAGGCGCGTGAGCTCGTCGGCGTCGATCGTCACCGCACCCGTCACGTACGTGGAGCGGCCGTCGTGGGTGAGGGCCGCCGACCCGCCGGTGCCCGCGACATCGCCCGCGAGGCTCGGCGTCTCCGCCGCGTTCGACCATGCGATCAGCACGGGCGCCCAACGCTTGCCGTACCGGTCCGGCTGGTACGCGGCCCGGTCCGGGTCCGGTGCCTCGTCCGTCGGGCCGTCCGCCACGAACTGCAGGCCCGTCGCGTGCGCGACCCGCTCGACCGCCGCAGCGAGCAGCGCGTCGGCTCCCTCGGGCGCGTGGTCGGGCCGCACCACGTAGTGGATGGGCCGGCACGGGCTGTACGTCACCGGGCCGGACCCGTCGGGCTGCATCGCGGAGAACGCGTACGCACCCGTGTCGAGCACGGACTCGGGTGGCGGCGCGCCCAGGGGAAGGCGCGCCTCCTCGAGGCCGGCGGGCGGGCCGTAGGAGGGCAGGGCGCCGGACAGCCAGGAGCGCCCGCCGAGCAGGACTGCCGCCAGGATCGCGCCCGCGACGAGCATCGGCACGACCCGCGAGCGTCGACGTCGGGCCGGCGGGAGCGGCAGGAACCGCGGGTCGCCGAACGGCGCAGGCGGGGCGGCGCGGGAGCTGGGGACCGGCGGGGACATCGCCTCGAGGACGAACGGGTACGGCGGCGGGTACCCCGCCGCGTGCGCGGACGCGGGCGGAGGCGGGTACGCCGCGGGGTACGTGGTCGTGGGGACGGCCGGTGGCACCGGCGGCAGCCCGCCCGGTGCGCCGCCGACGCCGTCGAACCGCTGACCCCCGCTCACGTGCCGTCCTCCTCGACGTCGCCGCCCGTCCCGCGGGCGGCCGGTCCCGCGAGGATCGCACACGAGGGGCGGGCCGCTCGCGGTCGACGCGCAGACATCACCCCGTCGCCCGTCCCGGCAGCGCACCCGTGACTACCCTCGGCACGTGCCCGAGCTGACCGTGCCCACGATCCTGCACGACGGCGTCGGTCGCACGGCCGAGGGCAGCGACTGGATCGCGCGGCTGCCCGGGCTCGTCTCCCGTGCCGCCCGGCGCTGGGACCTGCGGGTCGGCGAACCGTTCACGCAGGGCTCGGCGTCGTGGACGGCGCCGGTCGTCCGGCCGGACGGCACGGCGGCCGTGCTGAAGGTCTCCTTCCCGCACGACGAGGCCCGCCACGAGGCCGACGCGCTGCGCGCCTGGCACGGTCACGGCGTCCCGCTCCTGCTCGACGACGACCGCGACGACTGGGCCCTCCTGCTCGAACGGGTCGCCCCCGGCACGCCGCTGAGCGCGTCGACGGCGAGCGCCGAGGACCGGCTCCTCGTCGGTGCGCACGTGCTGCGCGACCTGCTCGACGCCCCGGGAGCGGCCCTCGTCGAGGTGCCGTCCATGGCCGACGTGTGCACGCGCTGGTCGGCCGTCCTCACGGCACGCGCGCAGCGCGCGGGAGCTCTCGTCGATCCCGGGCTGGTGCGCGACGCCGTCGACCTCCTCGTCCGGCTCCCCGACGGCGTGCCCGGCGGCCTTGCGGTCGTGCACGGCGACCTCAACCCCGGCAACGTGCTCCACGGCGCACGCGACCGGTGGGTCGCGATCGACCCCAAGCCGATGCGCGGCGACGCCGCCTACGACCTGTGGCCGATGCTCGAGCAGGTCGACGACCCGTTCGCGCACCCGGACCCCGTCGCGACGCTGCGGACCCGGGTCGAGCTCGTCGCCGACGCCGCCGGACTCGACCCGGAGCGCGTCGCGGGCTGGGGCGTGGCGCGCGGCGTCGAGTCCGCGCTGTGGTGGTGGTCCGTGTCCTCGGACGACGCCGCGCTGCGGGAGGGGCTCGCGCAGTCGAGGGTCTGGGCGACGGTCCTCGGGTGACATCTCCCTCCCCGTACTGCCGGGACGCCGTCGGGCGACGACACTGACGGTGACGACGACCGGAAGGACCCGACCATGCGCATCGGCATCCCGTGCGAGGTCAAGAACCGCGAGTACCGCGTCGCGCTGACACCCGCAGGCGCGCACGAGCTCGTGAGGCACGGCCACGAAGTGCTCGTCGAGACCGGCGCCGGTGCCGGCTCGGCGATCCCCGACGAGCAGTACATCCGGGCGGGCGCCCGGGTGGTCCCCGACGCGGCGCACGTGTGGGGCGACGCCGACCTGGTCTGCAAGGTCAAGGAGCCCGTGCCCGACGAGTTCGGGTTCCTGCGCAAGGACCTCGTGCTGTTCACGTACCTGCACCTGGCCGCCGACCGCCCCACCACCGATGCGCTCCTCGAGGCCGGCACCACGTCCATCGCCTACGAGACCGTCCAGCTCCCCGACCGCTCCCTGCCCCTGCTCGCCCCCATGAGCGAGGTCGCCGGACGCCTCGCGACGCAGGTCGGCGCGTACCACCTCATGAAGAACGAGGGCGGCTCCGGTCTGCTGCTCGGCGGCGTGCCCGGCGTCGACGCCGCGAAGGTCGTGGTCCTCGGTGCCGGCGTCGTCGGCCGCCACGCCGCGGAGATCGCCGTCGGCATGCGCGCCGACGTCACGATGCTCGACCTGTCGATGCCGCGCCTGCGGGAGATCGACGTCGCGTTCGGCGGCCGCGTCCGCACGCTCGCCTCCAGCACGTGGGTGCTCGAGCGGGAGGTCGTCGACGCGGACCTCGTCATCGGCGCCGTCCTCGTGCCCGGCGCCCGCGCACCGCACCTCGTCTCGGACGCGATCGTCGCCCGCATGCGGCCCGGGTCCGTGCTCGTCGACGTCGCCGTCGACCAGGGCGGCTGCTTCGAGTCCACGCGCCCCACCACGCACGACGACCCCACCTTCCGGGTGCACGACGCCGTCTTCTACTGCGTCGCGAACATGCCCGGCGCCGTCCCCGTGACCTCCACGCGCGCGCTCACCAACGTCACGCTGCCGTACCTCACGGCGCTCGCGGACCACGGGTGGCGGCAGGCCGTGGCCGACGACCCGGCGCTCGCTGCGGGCCTCAGCACGGACGCGGGGCTGCTGTTCAACGCCGGGGTCGGCGAGGCGCACGGGTACCCGGTCGCCGACCTGGCGGAGGTCGTCTGACCGTCTGCCGTCGGCAGAACCGTCAGGCAGCAGAGCGCCGGCCGTCCTACCGTGCCCGTCATGGCGACGGCTCTGGTGATCGGCGGCAGCGGGCAGATCGGCCGGCTGGCCGTCCCGGCCCTCGTGGCGGACGGCTGGGAGGTGCGGGTGCTGACCCGCGACGCCGCCGCGCACGGTGCGCAGGTCGCCGCGTGGGGCGCCGAGCTCGTGGTCGGCGACCGTCACGACCCCGACGCGCTGGACCGCGCGCTGGTCGGGGGTGTCGACGCGCTCGTGGACGTCGTCGCGTACGACGACACCGACGCCGAGCTGCTGCTCGCGCGCCGCGACCGGATCGGCTCCGCCGTCGTCGTGTCGAGCGCGGCGGTCTACGTCGACGCGCACGGCGACGGGTTCGAGACGGACGAGTTCGGGACGTTCCCCGTCCCTGTCGACGAGGACCAGCCGACCGTGGCACCGGGTCGCGGTTCGTACGCGACGGGCAAGGTCGCCCTCGAGCACGCATGGCTCAGGGCCGCCGACGTCCCGGCGACGGTCCTGCGTCCCGGCGCGATCCACGGACCGGGCTGCCGCCAGCCGCGCGAGTGGACGTTCGTCAAGCGCGTGCTCGACGGCCGCGACGTGCGCGTGCTCGCGTACGACGGGGCGAGCCGGTTCCACACGACGTCGACGCAGGTCATCGCCGAGCTCGTGCGGCTCGCCGCCGCGAACCCCGGCGACCGCGTCCTCAACGCGGCCGACCCCGAGGCCCTCACCGTCGCGGAGATCGGCGACGCGGTCGACACCGCGCTCGGGGTCCGCACGCGCACGGTCACGGTTCCGGGGCCGCCGGTCGACGACGTCGGCCTCACGCCGTGGTGCGTGCCCCGCCCGATGGTGCTGGACATGTCACGTGCGCGGGAGGCGCTCGGGTACGTCGCACCCGGCGGGTACGCGCAGACCGTCCGTCCGGCCGTCGAGTGGCTCGTCGAGCAGGCGCGCGCGGGGGACTGGCGCACCGCGTTCCCCGGGTTCGTCCGCATGGAGGCCATGGGCGACTTCTTCGCGTACGACGCCGAGGACCGGCTGCTCGCGGACCGTCTCGACTGACCGGGACGTCGTGCCCGGCGCGTGCCAGGTCGCTCGGGGATGATGACCGCCATGACCGACACCACGCTCGCCGCGGACAACCCCTTCGCGGCCCCCTCGACCCTGCCGTACGGGCTCCCCGACTACACCCGGATCCGTGCGGAGCACTACCGTCCGGCCCTGCTCGCCGGCATGGCCGCGCACCGCGCCGAGGTCGAGGCGATCGCCGCCGACCCCGCCCCGCCGACGGTCGAGAACACGCTCGTGGCCCTGGAGCGCGCCGGCCGGCTGCTGCACCGGGCGGCCACGTCGTTCTACAACCAGGCGAGCAGCGACTCGACGCCCGAGCTCGACGCGATCGAGGAGGAGGTCGCGCCGCTCATGGCGGCCCACCACGACGCGACGTACCTGGACGCGCGGCTGTTCGGCCGCGTCGAGGCCCTGCACGAGGCTGCCGAGGCCGGCACCCTCGACCTGGAGCCCGACACCGCCTGGCTCCTGCACCGCACGCGGACGGCCTTCATCCGCTCGGGCGTCCGGCTCGACGCCGACGCGCAGCAGCGGCTGCGCGCGCTGAACGCCGAGATCACGTCGCTCGAGACGACGTTCGGCCGCGACCTGCTCGCCGCGACCAACGCGGCCGCGGTGCTGGTGACCGACGAGGACGAGCTCGACGGCATGCCCGACGACGCGCGCGCCGCTGCGGCCCTGGCGGCCAAGGAGCGCGGCCACGAGGACGGCTGGCTCGTCGAGCTGCAGCTGCCGACGCACCAGGCGCCCCTGGCGATGCTGCGCGACCGCGGCCTGCGCGAGCGGATCTTCCGGGCCTCGGCGACGCGCGGTGCGGCCGACGGCCCGCACGACACCCGGCTGACGATCCTGCGCCTCGTCCGGCTGCGCGCCGAGCGCGCCCAGCTGCTCGGCTACGAGCACCACGCCGCGTACGTCGCGGCCGACGCGACCGCCAAGGACGCGCAGGCTGTCGCCGACCTTCTGGGCCGCCTCGCGCCGGTCGCCGTCGCGAACGCCAGGACCGAGGCGGCCGACCTCGAGGCGGCACTGGTGGCCGACCACCCGGGTGCCGTCCTCGAGCCCTGGGACTGGGCGTACTACGCCGAGCAGGTCCGCAAGGAGCGCCGGTCGCTCGACGACGGCCTGCTCCGCCCGTACCTCGAGCTCGAACGCGTGCTGGCCGACGGTGTGTTCCGGGCGGCCAACGCGCTGTACGGCCTCACGTTCGCGGAGCGGCACGACCTGGTCGGCTACCACCCGGACGTCCGCGTGTTCGAGGTGTTCGACGCGGACGGCACCGGCGTGGGCCTGTTCCTCGGCGACTTCTGGACCCGCGAGAGCAAGCGCGGCGGCGCGTGGATGAACAACCTCGTCGACCAGTCGACGCTGCTCGACGAGCGGCCCGTCGTGGTCAACAACCTCAACATCCCCAAGCCGCCCGAGGGCGAGCCGACCTTGCTCACCTGGGACGAGGTGATCACGGCGTTCCACGAGTTCGGTCACGCGCTGCACGGCCTGTTCTCGGCGGTGCGCTACCCGTCGCAGTCGGGCACCGAGGTGCCGCGCGACTTCGTCGAGTTCCCGTCGCAGGTCAACGAGATGTGGGCGTGGGACCCGTCGATCGTGCGCACGTTCGCGCTCCACCACGAGACGGGTGAGCCGATGCCGTCGGAGTGGGTCGACACGCTCCTGGCGGCCCGCCAGGACGGTGAGGGCTTCGCGACGACCGAGTACCTGGCCGCCGCGCTCCTCGACCAGGCGTGGTACCGCCTGTCGCCCGACGAGGTGCCGACCGACCCGGCCGAGGTCGAGCCGTTCGAGGCCCGGGCCCTGGAGGCCGCGGGGGTCGCGTTCGCACCGGTCCCGCCGCGCTACCGGACGACGTACTTCAACCATGTGTTCGGCGGCGGCTACAGCGCCGGGTACTACTCGTACATCTGGTCCGAGGTGCTCGACGCCGACACGGTCGAGTGGTTCCGCGAGAACGGTGGTCTGCGCCGCGAGAACGGCGACACGTTCCGGGCCCGGCTGCTCTCCCGGGGAGGCTCGGTCGACCCGCTGCAGGCGTTCCGTGACCTGCGTGGCCGCGACGCGG
Source organism: Cellulomonas sp. (assembly GCF_017744555.1). Taxonomy (GTDB): domain Bacteria; phylum Actinomycetota; class Actinomycetes; order Actinomycetales; family Cellulomonadaceae; genus Cellulomonas. The sequence continues at coordinate 19,780 of NZ_JAGIBD010000008.1, forward strand.
ACATCCGCCCGCTGCTGGCCCGCCGGGGCCTGCTGGGGGCCGGCGAGCAGTGACGGTGCGGGCCGGTACGGTGGTCGGCATGCCCGATCCTCGTACCGGCCCCGCTGCGCCCGTGACAGGCCAGCCCCCGACCAGCATCAGCGCGCAGGACGAGGTCGTCGGGATCTGTCGTGACCTCATCCGGTTCGACACGTCGAACTACGGCGACGGCTCAGGACCGGGTGAGCGAGCGGCAGCGGAGCACGTCATGGGCCTGCTCACGGAGGTCGGCCTGGACCCCGAGCTGTTCGAGAGCGCACCGGGCCGCTCGAGCGTCGTCGTGCGGCTCGAGGGCGAGGACTCGTCCCGGCCGGCGCTCGTGCTGCACGGCCACCTCGACGTCGTGCCCGCGCGCGCCGACGACTGGACCGTCGACCCGTTCGCCGCCGAAGAGACCGACGGCCTGATCTGGGGCCGCGGTGCCGTCGACATGAAGGACATGGACGCGATGATCCTGGCGGTCGTCCGCCAGATGGTCCGCGAGGGCCGCCGCCCGGCCCGGGACGTCGTCGTCGCGATGTTCGCGGACGAGGAGGCCGGCGGCACGTACGGCGCCCGCTGGGCCGTCGACCACCGCCCCGACCTGTTCGAGGGCGCCACCGAGGCGATCAGCGAGGTCGGCGGCTTCTCGGTGGACGTCGACGGGCGACGCGCCTACCTGCTGCAGACCGCCGAGAAGGGCCTGTCGTGGCTGCGGCTCGTCGCCGACGGCCGCGCCGGCCACGGCAGCCAGGTCAACGCCGACAACGCGGTCACCCACCTCGCGGAGGCCGTCGCGCGGATCGGGCGCCACCCGTGGCCGCTGCAGCTCACGCCGACCGTGCATGCGCTTCTGCACGGCGTCGCGGACCTCACCGGGTTGCGGTTCGACGCCGACGACCCGTCGTCGGTCGACGCCCTGGTCGCCGCCCTCGGGCCGGCCGGCAAGTTCGTCGGCGCCACCCTGCGCCACACCACCAACCCCACGCAGCTCACCGCCGGGTACAAGGCGAACGTGATCCCCGGGAGCGCTCAGGCCACGGTCGACGGCCGGTTCCTGCCGGGCCTCGAGGACGAGTTCGTCGCGACCGTGGCCGACCTGGCCGGCGAGCACGTCCGGATCGAGCGCATCCACCACGACGTCGCGCTCGAGGCGCCGTTCTCGGGCGCCCTGGTCGACGCGATGGTCGACTCGCTGCTCGCCGAGGACCCGGACGCGACAGTCCTGCCGTACACGCTGTCGGGCGGCACGGACAACAAGTCGCTGTCCCGCCTGGGCATCACGGGCTACGGCTTCGCGCCGCTGCGGCTGCCCGCGGAGCTCGACTTCGCGGGCATGTTCCACGGCGTCGACGAGCGCGTCCCGACCGACGCCCTCCGGTTCGGTACCCGGGTGCTGGACCGGCTGCTGCGCTCCTGCTGACGGACCCGGGCCGGGCAGCGACCCGGCGAGCGCGTCAGTCGTCGTCGGGCAGCGAGAGCGTGCTGCGCACCCGAATGATCTTGCGCCGCAGCCAGACCTTGCGGCCGCCGCCCGCGAACAGGCGGGTCCGGGCCAGCTCCCAGCGCCCGTACTCGGCCTGCTCCGTCAGCATCTGCCGCGCGTCGTTGCGGCTCGTCGAGGGCGGGATCGTCACGACCCTCACCTCGTACTGACCGCCCTGGGACACCCAGTCCTGGCGCTTCGTCCCCGTCTGACCGTTTGCCATCCGCCACCCCGTCCCGCATGCGGTGCACGCGTCGCCGTCCCACCGGTGCCGACCGACCTTACGCGGTGCCATTGTGCCTCGCGCGGCGCTAACGTCGTCGCATGACCGTCGACCCGCGTGCCGCCCTGGACCGCCTGATCGCAGCCCTCGAGGCCCACTACAACGCCGTCCTGTCGAAGCACGGCGAGGACGACCCGGCAGTCGACGACGCGTACGACGTTCTGGCGGACGCGTTCGAGGTCTACGACGACGCGCTGGGCACCGTCCACGGTGAGGCGACGCCGTTCTACCTCGCCGAGGAGGACGACGAGGACGACGAGGACGACGTCGACGACGACGAGGTCGACGAGGACGACTACGACGCGGACGACCTCGCGGACGAGCCGTCGGGCCTCGGCAGCCGCTGACGCGGCAGCCGGTTCAGAACCGCTCGGGGTAGCCGACCTCGGGTGCGCTGACCTCGTCGAGCGCCCGCCGCAGCTCCACGGGCAGCTCGAGGTCCTCGGACGAGAGCGACCCGCGCAGCTGCGCCGCGGTGCGGGCGCCCACGACGGCCGAGCTGACACCGGGACGTCCGCGCAGCCACGCGAGCGCGACCTCGAGAGGTGTCCGCTCGAGACCGTCGGCGGCCGTGGCGACCGCCTCGACGACCGCGGCGGAGTCGCGGCCGAGGTAGGGCTCGACGAAACCCGCGAGGTGGGGTGACGCGGCCCGCGAGTCGGCGGGGATGGTGCGCCGGTACTTGCCGGTGAGCACGCCCCGGCCGAGCGGCGACCACGCGAGCGTGCCGACGCCCAGGGTCGCGGCGGCGGGCAGGACCTCGCGCTCGATACCGCGCTGGAGCAGCGAGTACTCGGCCTCGACGGCGGCGAGACCGGTGTCGCCCTCTAGCAGGGTCGCGGCGCGTGCGACCTGCCATCCGGCGTGGTTGGCGAGCCCGACGTACCGCGCGCGGCCGCTCGAGACGGCCAGGCGCAGCGCGGACACGGTCTCGTCGAGCGGCGTGCGCGGGTCGGGGGACTGGACGAGGAAGAGGTCGACGTGGTCCGTGCCGAGCCGGGTCAGCGACGCGTCGAGCGACGTGAGCAGCGCGCCGCGCGACCCGTCGACGAACGCGCCGGACCCGGTCCGACGCGCGCCGGCCTTGGTGCACAGCACGACCTCGTCACGCGCGACCACCTCGCCGAGCAGGTTGCCGATGAGCTCCTCGGCGCCGCCGTCGGCGTACGACGCGGACGTGTCGAGCAGCGTGCCGCCGGCGTCGACGAAGTCCCGGAGCTGCTCGGCCGCCTCGTGCTCGTCCGTGTCGCGGCTCCAGGTCATCGTGCCGAGACCGAGCCGTGAGACGCGCAGGCCCGTGCGTCCGAGATGGCGCTGTTCCATGAGGCGCAACAGTAACCGCGGTGCCCAGGACCGCCGGGGACGGCCCGCCGTGCCAGGCAGCACCACTAAGGTGACCGCTCGTGAGCATGGGTGCTGGTGAAGCGATCCTCCTCGGTCTGGTCCAGGGACTGACCGAGTTCCTGCCCGTGTCGTCGAGCGCGCACCTGCGCATCGTCGGCGAGCTGATCGGGTCGTCCGACCCCGGCGCGGCGTTCACCGCGATCACCCAGCTCGGCACCGAGTCCGCGGTGCTGCTGTACTTCCGCCGCGACATCGCGCGCATCTGCTCGGCGTGGTGGCGGGCCGCGCGGGGTGACCGCGGGCTCGACTGGCGGTCGCGGGCGGGCCTGGCGAACGACCGTCCGGCCGACCACGACGCGCTCATGGCGTGGTTCATCGCGCTCGGCTCGGTACCGATCGTGGTGCTGGGCCTGCTGTTCCAGGACGCGATCGAGCAGACGTTCCGCAACCTGTGGCTCATCGCGCTCACGCTCGCCGGCTTCGGTCTGTTCCTCGGCTGGGCGGACAGGCGGGGAGCGCACCGACGGCCGCTCGACGACCTGACGCCGCAGGACGCGATCAAGTTCGGCCTGTGGCAGGCGCTCGCGCTCATCCCCGGGGTGTCGCGCTCGGGCGGCACCATCACGGGCGGTCTGCTCATGGGCTACACCCGGGAGGCCGCCGCCCGGTACTCGTTCCTGCTGGCCATCCCCGCGGTGTTCGGTTCGGGCCTGTTCCAGTTGGCCAAGAGCGCGGGCGACTTCGGTACGGCCGGGACGCCCGGGTTCGGCGCGACGCTGCTCGCGACGCTCGTCGCGTTCGTCGTCGGCTACCTCGTCATCATCGTGTTCCTGAAGATCGTCTCGACCTTCAGCTACGCGCCGTTCGTCTGGTACCGCGTCGGCCTCGCCGTGCTCGTCGTGATCCTCCTGCTCACGGGTGTGCTGGACGCGAACAGCGCACCCGCCAATGCCTGACCGCTACAACCAGCCCGACCGTCGGAACACGCGGTACAGCAGCCAGCACACGCCGCCCATGACGGCGAGCGCGATCGGGTAGCCGTACGTCCAGGTGAGCTCGGGCATGTGGTGGAAGTTCATGCCGTAGATCCCGGCGATGAGCGTGGGCACGGCGGCGATGGCGGCCCAGGAGGAGATCTTGCGCATGTCCTCGTTCTGCCGCACGGACACCTGCGACAGGTGCGCGGAGAGCATGTCGCCGAGCAGCCGGTCGTGCGCGTCGAGGTGTCGGTCGACCCGGTCCGTCGTCGCCTGCAGGCGCCGCAGCCACGGCTTGGCCTCGTCGCCCCCGGGGTCGTCCTCGGCGTCGGCGAGCAGGTCGGGCAGCACCGTCGTCACGGGTCCGAGCGCGCGGCGGGCCTCGCCGATCTCGCGCTTGAGGTCGTAGATCTGCTCGACGGGATCGGTGCGACGGTCGGACGAGAACACGACACGCTCGGTGTCGGCCGTGGCCTCGCCGAGCGCGATCTCGACGTCCGAGGCGGTCGCCACGAGCGTGAGCAGCACCGCGGCCAGCACCTGCCGCACGCCGTGGTCGGGCACCGCGGTGCCGGTCGTGAGCTTCTCCTCGGCGTGCTCGAGCACGTGCGCGTCCCCGAGCTCGCTCATGAGGACGACGTGCGCCGCCACGACGCACGTGAGGGCCCCCGTGTGCACGTCGCGGGTCTGCTCGACGTACGACAGCGTCGGCACGGTGAGCACGATCTCGCCGTCGGGCGTGCGGTCCACCCGGGCCCGCATCGGGTGGCCCGGCGACACGGGGTGCGCGCTGGGCCCGCGGTGCTCGAGCGCCGCGACGACGTCCTCGCCGAGCCCGTACCGGCGCGCCGCGTCCACGAGGCCACCGGGCTCGGGCAGGACGACCCACCGGGCGCCGCCGTCCCGTGTGGCGCCGTGGTCCGGCGCGTCGTCGTGGCCGAGCGCGCGCCACCCGTCGGGCGTCTGCACGCACACGCGCTCGTCCCGCTCGTCGCGCTCGTGCTCGGTCGTCGGCGTCGTCGTCCCCACGGCTGCATCGTGACACTGCGCGCCGCCGTGCGTGCACAGACGGCTAGGCTGCCGCCCGTGCTCACCTGGCCCACCCCGCCGATCCCTCAGCTCCCCGGACGCGGTGCGCCGGTCCAGGTCCGCGACTCCTCGACCGGGCGCCTGGTCGTCGCCGCGGCCGGTCCGGAGGCGACGCTGTACGTCTGCGGCATCACGCCGTACGACGCGACGCACATGGGTCACGCCGCCACCTACGTCGCGTTCGACGTGCTCGGACGCGCCTGGCGCGACGCGGGCCACACGGTCCGCTACGCGTCCAACGTCACGGACGTCGACGACCCGCTGCTGGAGCGCGCGTCCGCGACCGGTGTCGACTGGCGGGCCCTCGCCGTCGAGCAGACCGCGCTGTTCGCCGAGGACATGACGGCCCTCGGCGTCGTGCCTCCCGACACCTACCTCGGCGTCGTCGAGTCGATCCCCGCCGTCGCGCAGGCCGTCCGCACGCTGCTCGACGTGGGCGCCGCCTACCGTGTCCCGACACCGGGCTCGACGGGCCTGGGCGACGTGTACGCCGACCTGTCGAAGGACGCCGACTTCGGCGCCGTGGCCGGCCTGGACGACGACACGATGCGCGCCCTGTTTGCCGAGCGCGGGGGAGACCCCGACCGCGAGGGCAAGCGGTCACCGCTCGACCCGTTGCTGTGGCGCTCCGAGCGGCCCGGCGAGCCCGCGTGGGACGGCGGCGAGCTGGGCCCGGGACGCCCCGGGTGGCACATCGAGTGCGCGGTGATCGCGCGCGACGGGCTCGGGCTGCCGTTCGACGTCGAGGGCGGCGGCTCCGACCTGCTGTTCCCGCACCACGAGATGAGCACGTCGCACGCGCGGCTGCTCGACGCGGGCCACGGCGCCCGCGTGCACGTGCACACCGGGATGGTCGGGCTCGACGGCGAGAAGATGAGCAAGTCGCGCGGCAACCTCGTGCTCGTCTCCCGGCTCCGGGCGGACGGCGTCGACCCGATGGCCGTGCGCCTCGCGATCCTCGCCCACCGGTACCGCGACGACTGGGACTGGACCGACGCCGGTCTCGTCGCCGCGCAGGAGCGCCTCGAGCGGTGGCGCCGGTCGGTGTCCGGCAACGGTGGACCGGACGCGACGGCCATGCTGGCCGGGGTTCGCGCGGCGGTCGCCGACGACCTCGACACGCCGACGGCGCTCGCCGTGGTCGACGCGTGGGCCGAGGCGGCGCTGGCAGGGACGGCCGACCCCGTCGAGGGCGCACCGGGCGTGGTGGCGCGCACCATCGACGCGCTGCTGGGCGTCCGGATCTGACGCCCGGCGCGGCCGCAGCCAGTCAGCCGCCGGTGCCCTTGTCCCTCCGCCGCAGGTAACGCTCGAACTCCTGCGCGATCGCCTCACCGCTCGCCTCGGGGAGGTCGGCGGTGTCCTTCGCCTCCTCGAGCTGGCGCACGTACTCGCCGATCTCGTTGTCCTCGCCGGCGAGCTCGTCGACGCCGTGCTGCCACGCGACCGCGTCGTCGGGCAGCTCGCCGAGCGGCACCGGCTCGCCGAGCAGCTGCTCGATGCGGTGCAGGATCGCCAGGGTCGCCTTCGGCGACGGCGGGTGCGCCACGTAGTGCGGCACGGCCGCCCACAGCGACATGGCGCGCATGCCGCGGGCCGCCGCCTCGTGCTGCAGCACGCCCACGATGCCGGTCGGCCCCTCGTACGTGTTCGGGTCGAGTCCGATGAGATCGCGCAGGTGCGGGTCCTCGCTCGTGGAGTTCACCGGGATCGGCCGCGTGTGCGGCACGTCCGCGAGCAGCGCACCGACCGTGATGACCGTGCGCACGCCCATGCCGGACGCGATGTCGAGCAGCTCGGCGCAGTACCGGCGCCACCGCATGGACGGCTCGATGCCGTGCACCAGGACGACCCGCCGGCCGGTCCGGTTGGCGTCGGCGAGCGCCACGGCGGTCGTGGGCCACGTGATCTCGCGCGTGCCGTCGGGGCCGGGGCCGATGACCGGCCGGTTCACCTGGAAGTCGTGGTACTCCTCGGGGTCGAGCTCGTCGACCTGCTCGGCGTCCCACACCTCGTGCAGGTGCTCGAGGGCCTGCGTCGCGGCTGATCCCGCGTCGTTCCATCCCTCGAAGGCGGCGAGCATCACCGGCTCGGCGTCCGGGAGCTCTGCGGGTCCGTGCTCGCTCATCCACCCAGCGTAGGACGCTTGCCCCGCGCACCCCCGCAACGGGTGGTCCGAGGGCGCGCCGGGCCGTGCCTAGCATGGACACCATGCCCACCCCTTCGGACGCTGCCCCGACCGTGCCCGCTGACCGGCCCGCACTGCCGCCCGCGGTGCTCTGGGACATGGACGGCACCCTCATCGACACCGAGCCGTTCTGGATCGCGGCCGAGACCGAGCTCGTCGAGGCGCACGGCGGGGTGTGGACGCACGAGGACGGCCTCCAGTTGGTCGGCAGCGCGATGACGGTGTCGGCCGGCATCCTGCGGTCGCGCGGGGTGGACCTGCCGGACGACGAGATCGCGGCGTTCCTCAACACGCGCGTCGCCGCCGGTGTCGCGGCGGGCGTCCCGTGGCAGCCCGGCGCCGAGCGCCTCCTGAAGGAGCTGAAGGCCGCCGGCGTGCCGATGGCGCTCGTGACGTCGTCGTTCCGTGTGCTCGCCGAGCCGTTCGCGCGGGTCGCGCCGTACTTCGACGTCGTCGTCGCCGGTGACGACGTCTCCCGGCCGAAGCCCGACCCGGAGCCGTACCTGCGTGCCGCCGCGGCGCTCGGGGTCGACGTCGCGCGGTGCGTCGCGCTCGAGGACTCGCGGTCGGGCATCGCCTCGGCTGTCGCGTCGGGCGCGCGCGTGGTCGCGGTCGAGGTCATGCAGCCCGTCACGCCGCGACCCGGGCTCAGCCGGGTGGCGTCGCTCGAGGACCTCACGCTCGACGACCTCGCGCGCATCGCCTGCGGGGACGAGCTGGAACCGGGTCCGGCCGTCTGACTCGTCAGGCGGCCGGCGTCACGGCCAGCGGCGTCACGCCGATCGCCCGTTCGACGGCCCCCTCGGGCACTTCGGGGGGCGTCCCGCCGAACGCCGGGCACAGGTCGCGGAACGAGCACCAGTCGCACAGCTTCGACGGTCGCGGCCGCCAGTCGCCGGTGCGCGCGGTCTCCTGGATGCCGGCCCAGATGGACCGCACGCGCGCCTCGAAGGTGTGCATCTCGGGCTCGGTGGGCTCGTGCTTGAGGACAACGCCGTCGCCCAGGTACTCGAGCTGCAGGAGCTTGGGGAGCACGCCCCGCGTCTTCCAGATCACGTAGGCGTAGAACCGCATCTGGAACAGCGCGGAGCTCTCGAACCCCGCGCGCGGCGACCGGCCGGTCTTGTAGTCGACGACCCGCACCCACCCGTTCGGTGCCACGTCGACCCGGTCGACGATGCCACGCAGCTGGGGGCCGTCCTCCAGCTCGGTCGACACCGACAGCTCGCGCTCGCGCGGCTGCAGCCGCGTCGGGTCCTCGAGCGTGAAGTACGTGGCGAGCAGCCGCTCGGCGCTCGCGATCCACTCCGCGAGCTCGTCGGGCGTCGCGAACATCTCGGCGACCTGTGGCGAGTGCTCGCGCAGCTCGTCCCAGCGCTCCGGAAGCAGTCCCGTCGCCGACTCGAGCGTCCGCTCGACGGCCGGCAGGTCGAAGAGGTGCTCGAGGACCGCGTGCACCAGGGTGCCGCGCGCCGCGGCGACGCTCGGCGGCTCGGGGAGCCGGTCGACGACGCGCAGCCGGAACATGAGCGGGCACTGCAGGAAGTCGTTCGCGCGCGACGGCGACAGGCCCGGCTTCGACGGGGGACGAGCGGCGACGGCCTCGACCTGCGCCTCGACGAGCTCCTCCACGGAGTCGTCGTGCGCCGTGTCGACCTGCGCCGTCGCCAGGTCCGGCACCACCTCGTCGACGTCCTGAGAGCTCACACCACGAGGGTAGGCGCCGGCACCGACACCACCGGCGCACCGGCTCGCGCGTCGCGCCACCTAGGCTGATCCGGTGAGCACCCCGCCCCCCGCCCGACGAACCTCCGGCTGGGTCATCGGCCGCGCGGCCGGCGCACCGATCATCCTGGCGCCGAGCTGGCTGCTCGCGGCGCTGGTCCTCACGCTGCTGTTCGCGCCGACCGTGCGGAACCGGATCGGGGACGTCGGCGCCGGCGTGTACCTCGTCGCGCTGGTCTTCGTCGTCCTGCTCTTCGCGTCCGTGCTCGTGCACGAGCTCGCGCACGGCCTCGTCGCGCGGGCGCGGGGTCAGCAGCCCCACGAGTTCGTGCTCACGCTGTGGGGCGGGCACACGTCGTTCGGGGGCGCTGCGCCGACGCCCGCCACGAGCGCGCTCATCGCCGTCGTCGGGCCGATCGCGAACCTCGTGCTCGGCGTCCTGTTCCTCGCGGCCGCCCGGGCCGTCGACGCGACCGCGACCGGCGCGCCCGGCATCACGAGCCTGCTGCTCTACTCGGGCGCGATCACGAACGGCTTCGTGGGCCTGTTCAACCTGGTGCCCGGCCTGCCGCTGGACGGCGGCCGAGTGCTGGAGGCCGTCGTCTGGGCGGTCACCAGGAACCGGCACACCGGCACGGTCGTCGCGGGCTGGTGCGGCCGGGTCGTGGCGGTCGGCGTGTTCGCATGGGCACTGCTCCTGCCGCTCGTGCGGGGGTACCAGCCGAACGTCGGCGAGGTGCTGTGGGCGGCGCTCATCGGCGCCTTCCTGTGGTCCGGCGCGTCGGGCGCGGTCCGGGGCGGCAAGGCGCAGCGCGCGGTCGACCAGGTGACGTTCGCCACCGTGGGTCGCCGGGCTGCGACCGTCGGCCACGCCGACTCCGTGGCCCGCGCCGGTGCCGCGGCCGCGGCGGCGGGTGCCGAGGAGGTCGTCGTGCTCTCGCCCGACGGGCGGCCCGCGGCGTACGTCGACCGCGCGGCAGCCGCATCGGTGCCGGCCGAGGCCGCCGGCACCACGCCTGTCACGGCCGTCGCGGTCCCGCTCCCGGTCGGCGCCGTCGTCGACGCGTCGCTGACCGGCGCGGCGCTCGTGCAGGCCGTCGGGCAGGCGACCCGGCTCGCCCCCGTGGTCGCGGCCACGGTCGACGGCCGGGTCGTCGGCCTCATCCGTGCGACCGACGTCATCGCGGCCATCCGGCAGTAGACCCCCTCGTCCGGCGGCCGGACCGGCGCGGGCCGCCAGGCTCCTAGACTCGTGGCCCGTGACCACCGACTCCCAGCCCGCCGGCGCCGCTCAGCGGCGCGGTCCCTTCCGCACCGGTGACCGCGTGCAGCTCACCGACCCGCGCGGCCGGCTCCACACGATCACGCTCGCACCCGGCGGGACGTTCCACACGCACCGCGGCTACTTCACGCACGACGACCTCATCGGGGCGCCCGAGGGCTCGGTGGTCCGGAACACGGCAGGCATCGAGTACCTCGCGGTGCGGCCGCTCCTCGCGGACTACGTGCTGTCGATGCCGCGCGGCGCGGCGGTCGTCTACCCCAAGGACGCGGGCCAGATCGTGGCGATGGCCGACATCTATCCGGGTGCGCGGGTCATCGAGGCCGGGGTCGGCTCGGGCGCGCTGACGATGTCGCTGCTGCGCGCCGTGGGTGACGGCGGGTCGCTGCACTCGATCGAGCGGCGCGAGGACTTCGCGGCGATCGCGCGCGGCAACGTCGAGGGCTTCTTCGGCGGACCCCACCCCGCGTGGACGCTGTCGGTCGGCGACCTCGCGGACGTGCTGCCGGTCGTGGCGGAGCCGGGTTCGGTCGACCGGGTCGTGCTCGACATGCTGGCCCCCTGGGAGAACCTCGACGTCGCGGCGCAGGCACTCGCCCCCGGGGGTGTCCTCATCGCGTACGTCGCGACGACCACGCAGCTGTCGCGGCTCGCCGAGGACGTCCGCACGGACGGCCGGTACACCGAGCCGGAGGCGTGGGAGTCGATGGTGCGCGGCTGGCACCTCGAGGGCCTCGCCGTGCGACCGCAGCACCGGATGATCGGGCACACGGGCTTCCTGCTGACCACGCGCCGGCTCGCGGACGGCGTCGAGGCACCGCTGCGCCGCCGTCGTCCGGCGAAGGGCGCGTACCCCGTCGGCGAGGACGGCGCGCCCGCCGCGGACCCCGAGCTGTGGTCGCCCGAGGCCATGGGGGAGCGGGCCGTGTCGGACAAGAAGCTGCGCCGCGCGCGCCGCGACGTGGGGCAGGCGCCGACCGACTGAGCGCCTCGGTCCACGCCCAGGTGCCTCGTCCCGCGGACGTGCGTCCGCACCGCGAGACGTTCCGGACACACCGCCCCTGTTCGCGCGGACCGGTTGACACTGGTGGTTAGGGTCGTCGGACCAGCAGGCACAGCGCCGTGCACGGTGGTGGCAGATGTGGTTCGAGACGCACCCCGGTACGACGCGGAACGGAGGCCGAGACGATGACCGACCCGAACGCCCCTGGACGTGACCTGCAGCGCGAGCTCGCCGTGCTCGCGGCGAAGAACGAGCGCCTGAGCGAGGCACTGGTGGCCGCGCGAGAGCAGATCCTCGACCTCAAGCGCCAGGTCGACGACCTGGCCAAGCCGCCCGGCACGTACGCCACGTTCCTCGGCGCCCGCACCGACGGCTCCGTCGACGTGGTGTCCTCCGGCCGCAAGATGCACGTCGGCGCGAGCCCCGCGATCGACGTGCACCGGCTGAAGCCCGGCCAGGAGGTCATGCTCAACGAGGCGCTCACGGTCGTCGAGGCGGGCGGCTACGAGAAGGTCGGCGAGATCGTCACGGTCAAGGAGATGCTCGGCGAAGGTCGGGCCCTCGTGGTCGGGCGGGGCGACGAGGAGCGCGTGGTCCGGTTCGCCGGGCAGGTGCTCGACGCCCCGGTGCGGATCGGCGACGCGCTGACCATCGACTCGCGCAGCGGGTTCGTGTTCGAGGTCATCCCGCGCGCCGAGGTCGAGGAGCTCGTCCTCGAAGAGGTGCCGGACATCGACTACACGGACATCGGCGGGCTCGGGCCGCAGATCGAGGCCATCCGCGACGCCGTCGAGCTGCCGTTCCTGCACCCCGAGCTGTTCCGCGAGCACGGCCTCAAGCCGCCCAAGGGCGTGCTGCTGTACGGCCCCCCGGGGTGCGGCAAGACGCTGATCGCGAAGGCCGTCGCCCACTCGCTCGCCGCCACCGCGGCCGAGGCGCGCGGCGACGACGTCACGGAGGCACGCAGCTACTTCCTCAACGTCAAGGGCCCCGAGCTGCTCAACAAGTACGTCGGCGAGACCGAGCGGCACATCCGGCTGATCTTCGCCCGCGCCCGCGAGAAGGCGTCGCAGGGGCACCCGGTCGTCGTGTTCTTCGACGAGATGGAGTCGCTGTTCCGCACCCGCGGCACGGGCGTGTCGAGCGACGTCGAGACGACGATCGTGCCGCAGCTGCTGAGCGAGATCGACGGCGTCGAGCGGCTCGAGAACGTCATCGTCATCGGCGCCTCGAACCGCGAGGACATGATCGACCCCGCGATCCTGCGCCCCGGACGCCTCGACGTGAAGATCAAGATCGAGCGGCCCGACGCGGAGGGGGCCCGCGAGATCTTCGGCAAGTACCTCACCGCCGGACCTGCCGATCCACCCGGACGACGTCGCCGAGCACGGCGGCTCACCGGCGGAGGCCGTCGAGGCGATGATCACCCGCGTCGTCGAGCGGATGTACACCGAGAGCGAGGAGAACCGCTTCCTCGAGGTGACGTACGCGAGCGGCGACAAGGAGGTCCTCTACTTCAAGGACTTCAACTCGGGCGCGATGATCCAGAACGTCGTCGACCGGGCCAAGAAGTCGGCGATCAAGGACCTGCTCTCGACGGGTCAGCGTGGCATCCGGGTGGACCACCTGCTCACGGCGTGCGTCGACGAGTTCCGCGAGAACGAGGACCTGCCGAACACGACGAACCCCGACGACTGGGCCCGGATCTCCGGCAAGAAGGGTGAGCGGATCGTGTTCATCCGCACGATCGTCCAGGGCAAGAAGGGCACGGACGGCTCGCGCACGATCGAGACGGTCACGAGCACCGGTCAGTACCTCTGAGACGCGCCTGCGAGACGCGACCGGTCGCACGGTCACGGGACACCTAGGGTGGTCCCGTGACCGTGCGCCGCGTGATGGGGATCGAGACCGAGTACGGGATCCTCCAGCCCGGCCGGCCGCTGGCCAACCCGATGCTGCTGTCGAGCCACGTCGTCGCGGTGCACGCGGCCGCCCGCGAGGGAGCCCGCACGAAGGCGCGGTGGGACTACGACGACGAGGACCCGCTGCACGACGCGCGCGGCTTCCACCTGCAGCGGGCCTCCGCGCACCCGTCGCTGCTCACGGACGACCCGACGACGCCCGCACCGTCGGGCGACGGCCCGCAGGCCCTGCCCCGAGCCACGACCGAGGAGTACGAGGACCCGGGCGCGGCGAACGTCATCCTCACCAACGGCGCACGGCTGTACGTCGACCACGCGCACCCCGAGTACTCGTCGCCCGAGGTCACGAACCCGCTCGACGCGGTGCGGTGGGACCGCGCCGGCGAGCAGGTCATGCTCGCGTCGGTGCGTGCGCTGGCCTCGACGCCCGCGCTGCCCGACGTCGCGCTGTACAAGAACAACGTCGACGGCAAGGGCGCGACCTACGGCACGCACGAGAACTACCTCGTCGAGCGTGCGGTCCCGTTCGGCGACCTCGCGTCGCGCCTCATCCCCTTCCTCGTCACCCGGCAGGTGTTCACGGGCGCGGGCCGTGTCGGCATCGGTCAGCGTGGCGAGCAGCCTGGCTTCCAGCTGTCGCAGCGCGCCGACTACATGGAGGCCGAGATCGGCCTGGAGACGACGCTGCGCCGCCCCATCGTCAACACGCGCGACGAGCCGCACGCCGACCCGGACCGGTGGCGCCGTCTGCACGTGATCATCGGCGACGCGACGATGCTCGAGGTCGCGACGTACCTGCGGCTCGGCACGGCGGCGCTCGTGCTGTGGCTGATCGAGCGGGCGGTCGGGGAGGGCGGCGCCGGCGGCGGGCTCACGATGGTCGACCGCCTGGCGCTGCGGGACCCGGTGACAGCCGTGCACACGGTCAGCCACGACCTCACGCTGACGGCCCGCCTCGAGCTGGCGGACGGTCGGCGCCTCACCGCCCTGGAGATCCAGCAGGAGTACCTCGCCGCGGTGCGCACGGCGCTCGACCACGTGGGCGGCGACCTCGACGCGCAGACGGCCGACGTGCTCGCGCGCTGGGAGTCGCTGCTCGGGGCCCTGGCCACCGATCCCGCGTCGTGCGCCCGCCAGGTCGAGTGGCTCGCGAAGCTGCGTCTGCTCGACGGCATGCGTCGCCGCGACCGGCTCGCGTGGGACCACCCGCGGCTGGCCGCCGTCGACCTGCAGTGGTCCGACGTCCGCCCCGAGCGTGGCCTGTACCACCGACTCGTGGCCGCCGGAGCGGTCGACCTCCTGGTCACCCCGGAGCAGGTCGACGAGGCCGTGGTCCGGCCGCCGGCCGACACGCGCGCGTACTTCCGCGGCGAGGTCGTCGCCCGGTACGGGGGTGAGATCTCGGCGGCGAGCTGGGACTCGGTCGTGTTCGACGTCCCCGGTGCGGCGACCCTGCAGCGTGTCCCCATGCGGGACCCTCTGCGCGGCACGCAGGCGCACGTCGGCGACCTGCTGGACCGGTGCCCGGACGCCGCGTCGCTGCTCGTCGCCCTCGGCTCCTGACGGCCCGGCGCCCCGGACCCCGCCGGCCGCGGCCGACCCGCGCTGTCCGGGTCGCGGGCACTCGGCCCGGATGCGTCGGAGGATGGGCCTAGGGTGGTGTCGAGAAGGATCGTCGGTGCACGGGGAGGTCTCCATGGCTGGTCAGGAACAGGTGCGGCCCCGCCGCGACGACGAGGAGCCGGACGTCCCGGACACCCCGACCCCGGCGACGCCGTCCGCGCAGGCGCGGGACGCCGAGGTGGACGCGCTGCTCGACGAGATCGACGACGTGCTCGAGTCGAACGCCGAGCAGTTCGTGCGCGGCTTCGTCCAGAAGGGCGGTCAGTGAGCGCCGATGACCCTGCACGACATGCCGGCCTCCGGGCGGCTGCCGCACGCCTTCACCACTCCAGGCTCGTCGTCGTTCGTGGACTTCCTCGCGGGGTACGCCCCGCACCTGCTGCCGGGCAACCGGCCGCTGCCCACGTCTGAGGTCCCGGCCCCGCACGGGACCACGATCGTCGCGCTCACGTTCGACGGCGGGATCGTCATGGCGGGCGACCGTCGGGCGACCATGGGCCCGATGATCGCGAGCCGCGAGATCGAGAAGGTCTTCCCGGCGGACGAGTACTCGGCCGTGGGCATCGCGGGCGCCGCGGGGCTGGCGGTCGAGCTCGTGCGGCTGTTCCAGCTCGAGCTCGAGCACTACGAGAAGATCGAGGGCAGCCTGCTGTCGCTCGACGGCAAGGCGAACCGGCTCGCCACGATGATCCGGGGCAACCTCGGCCTCGCGATGCAGGGCCTCGCGGTCGTCCCGCTGTTCGGCGGGTTCGACCTCGACCGGGGCCTGGGGCGCATCTTCTCGTACGACGTGACGGGTGGCCGGTACGAGGAGCACGACCACCACTCGGTCGGCTCGGGCTCGGTGTTCGCGCGCGGCTCGCTCAAGAAGCTGTGGCGTCCGGGTCTCGACGCCGCGGGTGCGGTGCGCGTCGCGGTCGAGGCGCTTGTCGACGCCGCGGACGACGACTCCGCGACGGGCGGGCCGGACACGGTCCGGCGGATCTGGCCGGTCGTCGCGACCGTGACCGCCGCCGGGTACCTGCGTGCGGGTGACGAGGAGCTCGGCGACGTCGTCGAGCGGGTCGAGCAAGAACGTCGCGAGGCCCACCGTGGGCGGGGAGGTGCCGCCCGATGAGCATGCCGTTCTACGTCGCTCCCGAGCAGCTCATGAAGGACCGGGCGGACTACGCCCGCAAGGGCATCGCCCGTGGCCGGTCCGTCGTGGTGCTGCAGTACGACGACGGCATCGCGTTCGCGACCGAGAACGCGTCGCGCGCGCTGCACAAGGTCTCGGAGATCTACGACCGGATCGCGTTCGCCGCGGTCGGCAAGTACAACGAGTTCGAGAACCTCCGGGTCGCCGGCGTGCGCTACGCGGACCTGCGCGGGTACTCCTACGACCGCGAGGACGTGACCGCGCGCGGCCTGGCGAACGCGTACGCGCAGACGCTCGGCACGGTGTTCACGACCGAGTCGAAGCCGCTCGAGGTCGAGCTG
Organism: Cellulomonas sp.; assembly: GCF_017744555.1. Taxonomy (GTDB): domain Bacteria; phylum Actinomycetota; class Actinomycetes; order Actinomycetales; family Cellulomonadaceae; genus Cellulomonas. The sequence goes on from NZ_JAGIBD010000008.1 coordinate 36,199, forward strand.
TGCGTGGCCGAGGTCGGCCGCGAGCCCGCGTCCGACCAGATCTACCGGCTGTCGTACGACGGCTCCGTCGCCGACGAGCACGGGTTCGTCGTGATGGGCGGCCAGGCCGACAGGCTCGGCGGGCTGCTCGCGGACGGGTGGTCGCCGGGCATGACGCTCCCCGAGGTGCTCGCGCTCGGGGTGCGGGTGCTCGGCTCCGCCGCGGACGAGGGCGGCGAGGTGCGAGCCATCCCCGCACAGCAGCTCGAGGTCGCGGTGCTCGACCGGACGCGGCCGCGACGGGCGTTCCGGCGGTTGTCGGGCGCGCTGCTCGAGGACCTGCTGGCGACGCCCGCGCCGGGCGCCGACGGCGGCACGGACTGACCGGTCGGGCCGGCGAGCAGGGAACGACGAGGGGAGCAGGCATGGACCGACGGATCTTCGGCCTCGAGACCGAGTACGGCGTGACGTGCGCGGCGCAGGACGGGCGCGGGCTGTCGGCCGACGAGGTCGCGCGCTACCTGTTCCGCAAGGTCGTGGCATGGGGTCGCTCGTCGAACGTGTTCCTGCGCAACGGCTCGCGGCTGTACCTGGACGTCGGCTCCCACCCGGAGTACGCGACCGCCGAGTGCGACGACGTGCGGCAGCTCGTCGCCCACGACCGCGCGGGCGAGCGCATCCTCGAGGGTCTCGTGGCCGACGCGCAGCAGCGCCTCGAGCACGAGGGCCTGCCGGGCCGGATCCACCTCTTCAAGAACAACACCGACTCTGCGGGCAACTCCTACGGCTGCCACGAGAACTACCTGGTGCGACGGCAGGGCGACTTCTCGCGCCTGTCCGACGTGCTGGTCCCGTTCCTCATCACGCGGCAGATCCTCACCGGCGCCGGCAAGGTGCTGAGCACGCCCCGGGGTGCCGTGTACTGCCTGTCGCAGCGCGCGGACCACATCTGGGAGGCCGTCTCCAGCGCGACGACGCGGTCCCGGCCGATCATCAACACGCGCGACGAGCCGCACGCGGACGCCGAGCACTACCGCCGCCTGCACGTGATCGTCGGCGACTCGTCGATGTCCGAGACCACGACGATGCTCAAGGTCGGCACGACCGATCTGCTGCTGCGCATGATCGAGGCGGGCATCCCGATCCGGGAGATGGCGCTCGAGAACCCGATCCGGGCCATCCGTGAGATCAGCCACGACATGACGGGCATGCACCCGGTGGTCCTCGCGAACGGGCGCACCGTGACGGCGGTCGATCTGCAGGAGGAGTACCTGGCCCGGGTCACCGACTTCGTGTCCTCGGACGGTGGGCCGACGCCCGAGACGAAGATGGTGCTCGACCTGTGGGAGCGGGGCCTGCGTGCGCTGCGCACCGGGGACCTGTCGCTGGTCGACCGCGAGCTCGACTGGGTCATCAAGTACAAGCTCATCGAGCGCTACCGGGCCAAGCACGGCCTCGAGCTGTCCGACGTCCGGGTGCAGCGGCTCGACCTGGCGTACCACGACATCTCGCGCACCGAGGGTCTGTACAACCTGCTCGCCGCGAAGGGGCTCGTGGAGCGGGTGAGCACCGACCTCGAGATCTTCGAGGCGACCGCGGTGCCGCCGCAGACCACGCGGGCCAAGCTCCGCGGCGACTTCGTCCGGGCCGCGCAGGAGGCCCGGCGCGACTACACGGTCGACTGGGTGCACCTGAAGCTCAACGACCAGGCGCAGCGCACGGTGCTGTGCAAGGACCCGTTCCGGAGCGTCGACGAGCGCGTGGACAGGCTCATCGAGTCGATGTAGGCGCGTCCTCGGCCTCATGGCCCCGGGCCGTACAGTGTGGCGGTGCCTCGGCCGTCCGCGGCCGGAACACCGTCGCGCCCGGACCGGGGCGCGCGCTCCACCAGGAAGGATCACCGTGCGACGACTGCGTGTCATGGCTGCCGCTGCGGTCCTGGCAGTCGTGGCCCTCGCGGGGTGCACGGCCGACGGGACGACGGACCCGCAGGTCACCGTCACGGGCGAGCCGGGTCAGGCCCCGACGGTCACGTACGTGACGCCCCTGTCGGTGTCGAAGACCTACCGCTCGACCGTGTGGCCGGGCACGGGCGCCGAGCTGGTGGAGGGCGGGCCCGTCCTCATCGACTTCTGGCTCGAGAACGCGACCGACGCATCGCTCGTCGACGAGAGCTTCTCGTCCAACCCGACCCCGCGGCTGCTGACCGAGGAGGACCTCGGCACCGACCTGTACAAGACGCTGAAGGGTCAGAAGGTGGGCGCGCGGCTGCTGCAGGTGAGCCCGGGATCGGGGTCCGGTGCGCTGGACTATCCGACGGTCACGGTGCTCGACGTGCTCCCGACCCGCGCCGACGGCGAGCCGGTGCCGCCGCGCGAGGGGCTGCCGGTCGTGACGCTCGGCGACAACGGCGCGCCCTCGATCACGCCGACGGGCACCGACCCGCCGTCCGACCTGGTCGTGCAGGCCCTCATCCGCGGCACGGGCGACCAGGTCGCCGAGGGTGACGTCATCACCGTGCAGTACACGGGCTTCGCCTGGACGACCGGCGAGCCGTTCGACTCGACGTGGCACAGCGGGCTGCCCGTGAGTTTCTCCTTGCAGGACGTGCAGGCCTGGCAGGAGGGTCTGGTGGACCAGCCGGTCGGCAGCCAGGTGATGCTGGTGGTGCCGCCGACGTACGCCCTCGGTGTGACGGACAGCCCTGAGCTCGCGGGGCAGACCGTGGTCTTCGTGATCGACATCCTTGCCACGGGCAGCCCGGACGGAGGCACCAAGTGAGCCTGGCCCTGCGTGTGATCCCCTGCCTCGACGTCGACGCCGGTCGCGTCGTCAAGGGCGTCAACTTCGAGAACCTGCGCGACGCGGGCGACCCGGTGGAGCTCGCCCGTCGGTACGACGCGGAGGGCGCGGACGAGGTGACGTTCCTCGACGTCTCGGCGTCCCTCGCGGGCCGGGACACGACGTTCGACGTGGTGCGCCGGACGGCCGAGGAGGTCTTCGTGCCCCTCACGGTCGGCGGCGGGGTCCGGTCGACGGACGACGTCGACACGCTGCTGCGGGCGGGTGCCGACAAGGTGGGCGTGAACACGGCCGCGATCGCCCGGCCCGAGCTCATCTCGGAGATCGCTCACCGTTTCGGCAGCCAGGTGCTCGTCATCTCGATCGACGCGCGCCGCGTGACGGGTGACGTGCGCACGGAGTCGGGTTACGAGGTCACGACGCACGGCGGCAAGCGGGGGACCGGGCTGGACGCCGTCGCGTGGGCGGCGCGCGCGGCGGAGCTCGGTGCCGGGGAGGTGCTGCTGAACTCGATGGACGCCGACGGCACCGAGGACGGGTTCGACCTGGAGATGCTCCGGGACGTCAGGGGCGCGGTGCACGTGCCGCTCATCGCGAGCGGGGGAGCAGGCACGGTCGAGCACTTCGTCGAGGCAGCCCGCGCGGGCGCCGACGCGGTTCTCGCCGCGAGCGTGTTCCACTTCGGGCAGCTCACGGTGCGTCAGGTGAAGGACGGCCTGCGCGACGCGGGGGTCACCGTCCGCTGACGGCCCGCGGGCCGCACCCGCAGCGCGTCAGACGGGCAGCCGACGCTCGAGCGCCTCGAGGTCGCGGGGCGCCCCCTCGACGGTGACGTCGGCGGCGCGCCCTCGGCCGAACGCGTGCAGCAGCAGCTCGCCGACGTCACCGCGGACGACGACCGTGCCGTGGTCCCCTCGGGCCTTGGCGACGCGGCGACGGACGCCGTCGGGTCGCACGAGCACGATGCCGACGCCCGCACCGCGCAGCCGCACCGGCGCGCTGCGCACGAGCTGCCGCCACAGCGCCTCGGCCAGCTCGGGCTCGAGCGGGCGGGGTGCGACGGGCCCGCTCCCGCGGCGGACGTCCTCGGTGTGCACGAACAGCTCGACGAGGTTCGCCGCGTCCCCGGCCCACGCCATGGGGTGCCAGCCGGGGGGCTGAGCGGCCACCCGGGCGACGAGGTCGCGGTACGCCCCTTCGGTCGCGGCGGAGTCGCCGAGCTCCTGGATCGCCCGCTCGGCACGGTCGGCGAGCGCCGGCACGACGATCCCGGCACCGACCACGGCCGACCCCTCCCGCAGCACCACGTGCGCGGCGAGGTGCCTCGCCTCCCAGCCCTCGCAGAGGGTCGGCGCGTCCGGTGGGACGTCGGAGAGGGCCTGCGCCAGCGCGGCGCGTTCGTGCTGGTGCCAGGTCATCCACGCATGCTCGCACGCGCCCGCCACCCGGGTCGTCGGAACGTTCCATGAGAGGATCCACGGGTCCCCCTCGTCCTCTGGAAGGTCTGGCGTGCGCACGCGAGTCGAGCCGTCGAAGCCGACGGCTCTCACCGGGTCCGCGGTGCGTCGCGCCGTCACCCTCATGGCCCGGGGCATGCGTGCCCATCCGGGCACCTACACCCTCGCGGTGGGTACGTCCGCGGTCTTCGGCGCCGCGACGGTCGGGGTCAGCCGAGTGCTCGGGGCGGTGACGGACCGGGTCGTGGTGCCGGCGCTGGCGGGCGACCCCGAGGCGCGCGGGGACATCTGGCTCGCGGGCCTGGCGCTCGTGCTCGTGGCCGTGACGCTCGCGCTGTCGGTCGCGGGTCGGCGCGTGTTCGCAGGCAAGGGGTTCGCGCTCATCCAGGCCGACCACCGCGCTGCCGTGACCCGCCAGTACCTGCGCCTGCCGATGTCGTGGCACCGGCGGCACCCCACGGGCCAGCTGCTGTCGAACGCGAGCGCGGACGTCGAGGCGGCGACGTCGATCTTCAACCCGCTGCCGTTCGCGCTCGGTGTGGTCGTGATGCTCGCCGTCGCGGCCGTCGCGCTGTTCCGCACGGACGTGTGGCTCGCGCTGTCGGCGCTCGTCGTGATCCCGCTCGCGATCGTCGCGAACGTCGTCTTCCAGCGGCACATGGCGCCTGCCGTCGGGAAGGCGCAGCAGCTGCGTGCGGAGGTCGCCGACGTCGCGCACGAGAGCTTCGAGGCGGCGCTGCTGGTCAAGGCGCTCGGTACGGAGCACCGTGAGGAGGTCCGGTTCTCGGCGCGGGCGGCGCAGCTGCGGGACGCGAACGTGCGAGTCGGCACGGTCCGCGCGATGTTCGACCCGGTGATCGACCTGCTGCCGAGCCTCGGCACCCTGCTCGTGCTGGTCGTCGGCACGGTCCAGGTCACCGAGGGCCGGATCGAGACGGGTGATGTTGTGGCGGCGGCGTACCTCCTGACGCTCCTCGCGGTCCCGGTGCGGGCGTTCGGGTGGGTGCTGGGCGAGGCGCCGCGCGCGCTGGTCGGGTACGACCGGATCTCGCGGGTGCTGGACGCACGCGGCGAGCTGCCCGACGGCACGGTCCCGTGGGAGCCGCAGGGTGCGGGCGCGCGCGTCGAACTGCGCGACGTGCACCTGTCCGTGCCCGGGCCGCGCGGGCCGGTCGAGCTCCTGCACGGCGTCGACCTGGAGGTGGAGCCCGGACGGTCGGTGGCCGTGGTCGGCTCGACGGGTGCGGGCAAGACGACCCTCGTCTCGCTCGTCAGCCGCCTCGCCGACCCGACGACCGGGGCGGTGCTGGTCGACGGCGTCGACCTGCGCGAGATGGCGTCCGCCGACCTCACCCGGCACGTCGCGTTCGTCGCGCAGAGCACGTTCGTGTTCGAGGACACCGTGCGCGGGAACGTCACCCTCGCCGACGTCGGCGACCCGGGGTCCGCGTCCGACGACGAGGTCTGGGAGGCCCTGCGCCTCGCGCACGTCGACGACGTGGTCCGCGGGCTGCCGGGCGGGCTCGACGCGTCGCTCGGCGAGCGCGGCGCGAACCTGTCGGGCGGGCAGCGGCAGCGGCTCGCCCTGGCCCGCGCCCTGGTCCGGCGCCCGCGCGTGCTCGTGCTCGACGACGCGACGTCGGCCGTCGACCCGCGCATCGAGCAGGCCATCCTCACGGGCCTGCGGGGTGCGCAGGGCTCGCCGACCGTCCTGCTCGTCGCGTACCGGATGTCGTCGGTGCTGCTTGCCGACGAGGTGGTGCACGTCGACAGCGGGCGCGTGGTCGACCGCGGCCGCCACGAGGAGCTCCTGGCGCGCGACCCCGGGTACCGCGAGCTCGCCACCGCGTACGAGCAGGAGTCGGCCCGGCGGGCCGCCGACCGGGCCGACGAGGACGCGACCGAGGTCGTCGAGGAGCACGCATGAGCACCGACCACCGGTTCGCCCCGGCCGCCGACCTCGGCGTGCTCGCGACCCTGCGCCGCGGCGTGCAGGTGTCGCCGCAGCTCGTGCAGGGTCTCGGCGTGACGCTGCTCCTCGCCGTCGTCGCGTCGCTCGGCAAGGTGCTCGTGCCGGTCGCCGTGCAGCAGACCGTCGACACCGGGATCCTCGCCGAGGGCGGCCCCGACGTGTCGCGGGTCGCCACGCTCGCCGGCCTCGCCGCGGTGGGCCTGCTGGTGGGCGCGGCGTGCTCGGCGTTCGTCAACGTGCGGCTGTTCCGGTCGAGCGAGGCCGGCCTGTGGACGCTGCGCACGCGCGCGTTCGGGCACGTGCACGACCTGTCGGTCCTCACCCAGAACACCGAGCGTCGCGGGTCGCTCGTCTCGCGCGTCACGTCCGACGTCGACACGATCTCGTTGTTCGTGCAGTGGGGCGGCATCATGCTGCTCGTCTCGGTGCTGCAGATCGGTGTCGCGACCGTCCTCATGGCCGTGTACTCGTGGCAGCTCACGCTGCTCGTGTGGCTCGGGTTCGTGCCGCTCGTGGTGGCGCTGCGCCCGCTGCAGAAGCGCGTCAACGCCCGGTACACCGCGGTCCGGGAGCAGTACGGCGCGATGCTCGGCTCGATCTCCGAGTCGGTCGTCGGGGCGCAGACGATCCGGGCGTACGGTGTCGCGGCCCGCACGCAGCGCCGGGTCGACGCGGCCGTCGCAGCCACGCGGCGCGCGATGATCCGCGCGCAGAACCTCGTGGCGGTCGTGTTCTCGAGCGGTGTGCTCGTCGCCAACCTCGTCCTGGCCGTCGTGGTCGTCGCGGGTACCTACCTCGGGTTGGCCGGCGGCCTGACCGCGGGTCGGCTGCTCGCGTTCCTGTTCCTGGTCCAGATGTTCACGGGTCCCGTCCAGCAGGCGACCGAGATCCTCAACGAGCTGCAGAACGCGACGGCCGGGTGGCGCCGCGTGCTGGGCATCCTGGAGACGCCGGTCTCGGTGGTCGATGCCGGCCGGGACGGCGTGCCGAGCCCGCGCGGTGCCGCGACCGTCGAGCTGCGCCGCGTCGGGTTCGCGTACCCCGACGGTCCGCCCGTCCTGCACGACGTCGACGTGACCGTCCCGGCGGGCACGTCCGTGGCCGTCGTGGGAGCGACCGGCTCGGGCAAGACGACGATCGCCCGGCTCGTCGCCCGTCTCATGGACCCGACGAGCGGCCGTGTGCTGCTCGACGGCGTGGACCTGCGCGACGTGCCGCTCGCCGACCTGCGGCGCCGTGTCGTCCTGGTCCCGCAGGAGGGCTTCCTGTTCGACGGCACCGTCGCGGAGAACGTCGCGTACGGGCTGCGCGGCACCGACGGCGCGATGCCGTCGCCCGACGACCCGCGGGTGGGTGACGCGATCGACGCTCTCGGTCTGCGCCCGTGGGTCGACGAGCTCGCAGGCGGCCTGTCGGCGCCGGTCGGCCAGCGCGGCGAGTCGCTGTCCGCGGGGGAGCGGCAGCTCGTCGCCCTCGCGCGCGCGTACCTGGCGGCCCCCGACCTGCTGCTCCTCGACGAGGCGACGTCGGCCGTCGACCCCGCGACGGAGGTCCGGATCGCCCGTGCGCTCGAGCAGCTCGCCCGGGGCCGCAGCACGCTGACGATCGCGCACCGCCTCTCGACCGCCGAGGCCGCCGACCTGGTCGTCGTCGTCGAGGCAGGGCGGGTCGTCGAGGTCGGCCCGCACGAGGACCTCGTCGCGCGGGGCGGCACCTACGCCGCGATGCACGAGGCGTGGGTCGCGCAGACGCGCTGAGGAGCGCTGATACCTGGACGCCCACCTGGCGGACGAGCGCGCCGTGGCAGGATCGGTCCGTGCCTGAGAACGGTCCCCTCCCCGCCGACGTCCTCGATCCCACGGTCGCCGAGCGCCTGCGCCGCGACGAGCACGGCCTCGTCGCCGCGGTCGTGCAGCAGCACGACTCGCACGAGGTGCTCATGGTCGGCTGGATGGACGACGAGGCCTTGCGGCGCACGCTCACCACGGGCCGCGTCACGTTCTGGAGCCGGTCCCGGCAGGAGTACTGGCGCAAGGGGGACACGTCCGGGCACGCGCAGTACGTCAAGGGCGTGAGCATCGACTGCGACGGCGACGCGCTGCTCGTGCAGGTCGACCAGGTCGGCGCCGCGTGCCACACCGGCGCGCACACGTGCTTCGAGGCGGGCGGACCCCTGCCCGCCGTCGTGGGCCACCGGCCCGAGACCTCCCAGCTCGAGACCTCCCACCTCGAGACCTCCCACCTCGAGACCTCCGAAGGAGGAGCCCGATGAGCGCGCCCAGCGTGACCCCCGGCATCGTCGCTGCGGACGTCCCCTGGGGTACCACCTGGCCGGCCCTCGACACGTTCCGGGGCCTGGCGCGCGAGCGCCGCGTCATCCCCGTCGTCCGGCGCCTGCTGGCGGACGACGTGACGCCCGTGGGCCTGTACCGGTCGCTCGCCGCGGGCCGTCCGGGCACGTTCATCCTCGAGTCCGCGGAGTCCGACGGCACCTGGTCGCGCTGGTCGTTCGTCGGCGTCCGCTCGCGCGCCACGCTCACGGTCCGCGACGGTGCGCCCGTCTGGGTCGGGGACGTGCCCGTGGGGGTGCCCACGGAGGGCGACACGCTCGACGTCCTGGAGCGCACGCTCGACGTGCTGCGGACCCCCGCCGTGCCCGGTCTGCCGCCGCTGACCAGCGGTCTGGTCGGGGCGCTCGGCTGGGACATCGTGCGGCACTGGGAGCCGACGCTCCCGGCCAAGGCGCCCGAGGAGCTCGGCGTGCCCGAGCTCACGCTGCTGCTCGCGACCGACCTCGCCGTCGTCGACCACCAGGACGGGTCCGTGTGGCTCGTCGCGAACGCGATCAACTTCGACGACACGGACGCGCGGGTCGACGAGGCCCATGCCGACGCGGTCGCCCGCCTCGACGCGATGCAGGAGCTCCTGCTGCACCCCGTCGACCCGGACGTGTCCGTGCTCGTCGACGTCGACGAGCCGGAGCTGGCGTTCCGGTCGACGCGCCACGAGTTCGAGCAGCAGGTCCGCATCGGTCAGGAGGCGATCCGCGACGGCGAGGTCTTCCAGGTCGTCATCTCGCAGCGGCTCGACCTCGACTGCCCGGCGGCGCCGCTCGACGTGTACCGCGTGCTGCGCACCATCAACCCGAGCCCGTACATGTATTACCTGCAGTTGCAGGATGCCGACGGCGGCGACTTCGCCGTCGTCGGCTCGAGCCCGGAGACGCTCGTCAAGGTCACCGACGGGCGGGTCGTCACGTTCCCGATCGCCGGCTCGCGGCCGCGCGGTGCGACGCCGGAGGAGGACCGCGCCCTGCAGGACGAGGTGCTCGCCGACCCCAAGGAGCGGGCGGAGCACATCATGCTCGTCGACCTCTCCCGCAACGACCTGGTCAAGGTCTGCGAGCCGACCAGCGTCGAGGTGGTCGAGTTCATGGCGGTCAAGCGGTACTCGCACATCATGCACATCTGCTCGACCGTGGTCGGGCGGCTCCGCGCGGGCGCGACCGCCCTGCAGACGCTCGTCGCGACGTTCCCCGCCGGGACGCTCTCGGGCGCCCCGAAGCCGCGGGCGATCGCCCTCATCGACGAGCTCGAGCCGGCTCGTCGCGGCATCTACGGCGGCACGGTCGGGTACTTCGACTTCGCGGGCGACATGGACATGGCGATCGCGATCCGCACCGCGCTGATCCGCGACGGCCGCGCGAGCGTCCAGGCGGGCGGTGGCATCGTCGCGGACTCGGTGCCTGCTCTCGAGTACGAGGAGTCGCGGAACAAGGCGGCAGCCGCGGTCCGGGCGGTGCAGACGGCGTCCCGGCTGCGCCGGGCAGGGGCATGACGACGGGCGCTGCACCCGCGCCCGTGCCCGCGCCCCGGCGGGGTGCCCGTGGACGCGCCGCGGGCGTCATGGTGCTGCTCGCGGCGGTCACGGTCGTGCCGGCGCTCCCGACGTGGTTGACCACGACCGGGACGACGCCGCTGCGCGGCACGGTGCCTGTGTCGATCGCGGGCTCGCAGGTCGCTCCGGGGATCTTCGCCGCGGGTGTCGCGCTGCTCGCGGCGGCCGCGGCGGTCGCGCTGGTCGGCAGGGCCGGTCGCTGGGTCGTGGCCGTGGTCGTGGCGGGCTGCGGCGTGCTCGTCGCGCTGAGCGCCGGTGCCGTGATCTCCGACCCGCTGGCCGCGGCGACGCCCGTGGTCGCGGACGTCACCGGCGTGGGCCACGTCGCCGGGCCGGTGTCGACCACCGCGTGGCCCTGGGTCGCAGTCGTGGCAGGAGCCGTCGACGTGCTCGCGGCGGTGTGGTTCCTCCGCGCGTCGCAGGCGTGGGGCGGTTCCTCCCGACGGCACGAGGCGGCCGCGGGTCGCGCCGTCGACGGCCCGGACGACGAGCGTTCGGCGTGGGACGCGCTGAGCCGCGGCGACGACCCGTCCTGAGGACGTCGTGTGCAGGTCGCGGTCCGATAGGGTGATGCTCGAATCCCGCACGAAGGGCACCACCTGATGGCCGACCAGTCCCTTGCGCACCGCGCGCAGCACCCCACGCGTACCGAGACGATCCACCTGCCGCCGAGCGCGCCGCCCACCAACCACGGCAAGACGTTCGCCGCGTGGTTCACGACCTACGGGGTCGTCGCGGGCTTCACCATCGCCGGTCTCGCGATGGCGTTCGCCGTCGTCTGGCTGGTCTGGGCCGGTCTCGCCATCTGCGTCGTCACGGTGATCCTCGGGAAGGTGCTCCAGGTCCTCGGGCACGGCCAGGGCGGCGCCGCGACCCTCGCCCGGCAGGCCCGCTCCGGCGGTCACTGACCCCGCCGAGGTCACGCCTCCACGAGGTCGTGCACGGCGCGCTCGTCGTCCAGCAGCTCAGCTCCAGCGCGGCGTCAGCGACGCCGCACGACCCCCGGCTCCCGCCGGGCACCACCGAGGAGGACCGATGTCGACCCCCCAGGACCCGCAGAACCCCTACGACGGCAACACGCCGCAGGAGCCCGCGTCCCCGTACGGCGCACCGACACCGCCGCCGGACCCGTCGGCCTCGCAGTATCCGGCCGCGCCGCAGTACCCGACCTATGGGCAGGAGTCGTCGCAGTACCCGGCGGCGCCGCAGTACCCGGCCGGTCAGTACCCGCAGGCAGGTCAGTACCCGGCTGCCACGCCGTACGGTGCCGGCCAGTACGGGTACGTGTACCCGAAGAACTCGCTCGGCGTGTGGGCGCTCGTGCTCGGCATCCTCGGCCTCGTCGCGTGCGGCCTGTTCGCGGGCATCCCGGCGATCATCGTCGGCAACAACGCGAAGAAGGCGGCCGCGGCGGGCGAGGCGAACAACGGGGGCCTCGGCACGGCCGGCGTGATCATGGGCTGGATCAGCGTCGGCCTGTCGGTCCTGGGGATCATCGCGTGGATCGTCCTGGTGGGCGTGGCGGCGGTCAACGGTGGGACCTCGAGCTACTGAGGCGGTGACGTCCGGCCCGCGGGACGGTGCACCCGGCATCCCCGGGGCGGCGGCCACCCGCGGGCCGCGTCACGAGCTGATCCTGCGAGTCCGGCGCCCGCTGCTCGTCGCAGCGGGCATCGCGGCCGGCACGGTGCTGCTGGCTGTGCGTGACCCGCACGTGCGGGGCAGCTACTCGCTGTGCCCCTTCAACGCCCTGACGGGGCTGGCGTGCCCCGCGTGCGGCTGCCTGCGCGCGACCCACGACCTGGCGCACGGCGACCTTGCGGGCGCGTGGGGGATGAACCCGTTGTGGGTGCTGATGGTGCCCCTGGTGGCGGCGTTGTGGGTGCGCTGGTTCGCCGCGGCGGCCGCGGGGCGACCGACGCGGCCGATCCCCGTCCGGGCGGGCTGGGTCGGTCTGGCGGTGGTCCTGGTGTTCGCCGTGCTGCGCAACGTGCCCGTCCTCGCCCCGTGGCTGGCGCCCTGAGCGTTCGACCGGATCGTCCGGATCCGGGGCGCCCGGTGCGCGGCGGTCCCACGGACCGGCGTGTGGTCGGGGTCACCCGCCGACGGCTCTACGATGGCCGCCGGAGACTCCGTCGCCACCGAGGGCAGCGGGACGGCTCCGCACCGGGGAAGGAGTGAGGCTTCGATGACCGTGCTGGACGACATCGTCGCAGGCGTCAGGGAGGACCTTGCCGTCCGCGAGGCGGCCACGCCGTTGGCGCTCGTGAAGGAGCTCGCCGCGAAGCGGCCGTCCGCGCTGGACGCGGTGGTCCGCCTCAAGGTCGAGGACGCGGTCACGGTGATCGCCGAGGTCAAGCGCTCGAGCCCGAGCAAGGGCTCGCTGGCCCCGATCAAGGACCCCGCTGCGCTGGCCGTCGAGTACGAGAAGGGCGGCGCCGCCGTCATCTCGGTGCTCACGGAGGAGCGCCGGTTCAAGGGCTCGCTCGCGGACCTCGACGCCGTGCGGGCGAAGGTCGACATCCCCGTGCTGCGCAAGGACTTCGTCGTCACGCCGTACCAGGTGTGGGAGGCGCGGGCGCACGGCGCCGACGTGGTGCTGCTCATCGTCGCGGCGCTCGAGCAGACCGTGCTCGAGTCGCTCGTCGAGCGGGTCCACTCGCTCGGCATGACCGCGCTCGTCGAGGTGCACGACACCGAAGAGGTCGCGCGTGCGGTCGACGCCGGCGCGCGGGTGATCGGCGTCAACGCGCGCAACCTGAAGTCGCTCGAGGTGGACCGGACCACGTTCTCGCGGGTCGCGCCCTCGATCCCGTCCGACATCGTGAGGATCGCCGAGTCGGGCGTGCGCGGGCCCCACGACGTCATGGACTACGCGCGCGCCGGTGCGGACGCGGTGCTCGTCGGCGAGGCGCTCGTCACGGACGACGCGCCGCGCAACTCGGTGGCCGACCTGGTCGCCGCGGGCGCCCACCCGTCGCTGCGGGCGGTGCGCCGGTGAGCGGACGGCCCGACGTCCCCGGCATGCGGGACATCCGGTCCGGTGGTGGTCCGCTCGCTGCCCACCTCGGCCCGTACTTCGGGGACTTCGGCGGTCGCTTCGTCCCCGAGGCGCTCATCGCGGCGCTCGACGAGATCGACACGGAGTACCACAAGGCGCTCACGGACCCGGCGTTCGGCAAGGAGCTCGCGCGGCTCCACCGCACGTACACGGGCCGGCCGAGCCCGCTGACGGAGGTGCCGCGGTTCGCGCGCCACGTCGGCGAGGGCGTGCGGGTGTTCCTCAAGCGCGAGGACCTCAACCACACCGGCTCGCACAAGATCAACAACGTGCTCGGCCAGGCGCTGCTCGTGAAGCGCATGGGCAAGACGCGGCTCATCGCCGAGACGGGCGCCGGTCAGCACGGCGTGGCGACGGCGACCGCGGCCGCGCTCATGGACCTCGAGTGCGTCATCTACATGGGCGAGGAGGACACGCGGCGCCAGGCGCTCAACGTCGCCCGGATGGAGCTGCTCGGCGCGACGGTCGTCCCGGTGACGATCGGCACCCGCACGCTCAAGGACGCGATCAACGAGGCGCTGCGCGACTGGGTCGCCAACGTCGAGACGACGCACTACCTCCTCGGCACCGTCACCGGCCCGCACCCGTTCCCGGAGATGGTCCGCGACTTCCACCGCGTCATCGGCGAGGAGGCGCGCGCGCAGCTGCTCGACGAGATCGGCCGCCTGCCCGACGCGGTCGCGGCGTGCGTGGGCGGCGGGTCGAACGCGATGGGCATCTTCAACGCCTTCCTCGACGACCCCGACGTCCGCCTGTTCGGCTTCGAGGCCGGGGGAGAGGGCATCGAGTCCGGCCGCCACTCGGCCCGGTTCCGGGGCGGTGCACCCGGCGTGCTGCACGGCGCCAAGTCGTACCTGCTGCAGGACGAGGACGGCCAGACGCTGCCGAGCCACTCCGTCTCCGCGGGTCTCGACTACCCGAGCGTGGGGCCAGAGCACGCGTGGCTGCACGACATCGGCCGTGCCGACTACCGGCCCGTGACGGACGTCGAGGCGATGGACGCGTTCCGCCTGCTGTGCCGCACCGAGGGCATCATCCCGGCGATCGAGTCGGCGCACGCGCTCGCGGGGGCCATCCAGGTCGGACGGGAGGCGTCGGCGTGGCGCGAGGACGGTCAGGAGCCCGTGCTGCTGGTCAACCTGTCGGGTCGTGGTGACAAGGACGTGGCGACGGCCGCGGCCTGGTTCGGGCTGATCGAGGACGAGCCGGTCGTGCTGGCCGACGAGGGGGAGCAGCTGTGACGGGGAGCGTCGTCGTGCGGTCGCAGGTCGGCGAACGGTTGGACAAGCTACGCGCGGACGAGGGACGTGCCGCGCTCATCGGCTACCTGCCGGTCGGGTTCCCGACCGTGGCGGGCTCGGTCGAGGCCGTCGACACGATGGTCGACGCCGGCGTCGACATCGTCGAGCTCGGCGTCCCGTACACGGACCCGGTCATGGACGGTCCCGTGATCCAGCGGGCCGCCGACATCGCGCTCGCCGGCGGCGCGCGCGTGCGCGACACGATCAGCGCGGTCGAGAAGGTGTCGGGCCGTGGCGCGCCCGTGCTGGTCATGACCTACTGGAACCTCGTCCTGCGCTACGGCGTCGACGCGTTCGCGCGCGATCTCGCTGCCGCCGGGGGCGCCGGGCTCATCACGCCCGACCTCATCCCCGACGAGGGCGCCGACTGGATCGCGGCGTCGGACGCGCACGGTCTCGACCGTGTGTTCCTCGTCGCGCCCAGCTCGACGCCCGAGCGGCTCGCCTCGACGGCGGCCGCGTCCCGCGGCTTCGTCTACGCGGCGTCGACCATGGGCGTCACCGGGGAGCGCGCGACCGTGGGCTCGCGCGCCGAGGAGCTCGTCGCGCACACGCGCGCCGCGGGCGCCGAGCGCGTGTGCGTCGGCCTCGGGGTGTCCCGACCCGAGCAGGCCACCCAGGTCGCCGGGTACGCCGACGGCGTCATCGTCGGCTCCGCGCTCGTGCGGACCCTGCTCGACGCGGAGTCTGCGTCCGCGGGTCTCGACTCGCTCGCCCGGCTGACCGCCGACCTCGCCGCGGGCGTGGCGTCGGCCGCCCGGGTCGCCCCGTGAGCGGCCTCGCGACCTCGATCCCGAGCCCGTCGCAGGGCGTGTGGCACCTCGGGCCGTTCCCTGTGCGGGCGTACGCGTTCGCGATCCTGATCGGCATCGTCGTCGCGCTGTGGATGACGCGGCGGCGGTGGGTCGAACGAGGTGGGGACGCCGACACGGTCCTCGAGATCTCGTTCTGGGCCGTCCCGTTCGGGATCCTCGGCGGGCGGCTGTACCACGTCATCACCTCGCCCGACGCGTACTTCGGCGAGGGCGGCGAGCCGTGGCGCGCGCTCGCCATCTGGGAGGGCGGCCTCGGCATCTGGGGTGCCGTCGCGCTCGGCGCGGTCGGTGCGTGGATCGGGTGCCGTCGCAACGGGGTCCGGCTCGCACCGTTCGCCGACGCGCTCGCCCCGGGCCTGCTCGTCGCACAGGCGATCGGCCGGCTCGGCAACTGGTTCAACCAGGAGCTGTTCGGCGGCCCGACGAGCCTGCCGTGGGGCCTCCAGATCGACGACGCGCACCTGCCGCCGGGCTACGAGTCCGGCACGCTGTTCCACCCGACGTTCCTCTACGAGATCGTCTGGAACCTCGCGGGCGCCGCCCTGCTCCTCTGGCTGGACCGGCGCTACCGGCTCGGGCACGGCCGCGTGTTCTGGCTCTACGTGGTCGTCTACACGACCGGACGGCTCTGGATCGAGCTGCTCCGGATCGACACGGCGCACCACATCCTGGGGCTGCGCCTCAACGTCTGGACGTCCATCATCGTGGGCCTCGGCGCGCTGGTAGCGTTCGTCGTGGTCGGGCGCCGGCATCCTGGGCGCGACACGACACTCCTGCGAGAACCCCCACAGGCGCAGGACGACGAGGAGAGCACGTCGGAGCCCGCTCGCTGACCGCGAGCGACCGAGCGAGCCATCTCAACACGAGCGGCGATGCAGCCACGGATGTTTCCGGGTTGTATCGTCGCCCACACGTCTGGGCCGACGACGTCCCGCGTTCCCCATGTTCGTGCTATGCCCCGGCCCCCCGGGGTCCGTGAGGACGGTGCTGATGTCGACGTCGCCCGTGAGCCCCGACGCACCCGCGTCGGCCGCCCCGGTGAGGCAGGGTCTCTACGACCCGTCCGCCGAGCACGACGCGTGCGGTTTCGCGTTCGTCGCCACGCTGCGTGGCACCCCCGGCCGTGACATCGTCGACGCCGGTCTCACCGCGCTGCTCAACCTCGACCACCGCGGCGCGGTCGGCGCCGAGGAGGACAGCGGCGACGGCGCCGGCATCCTCACGCAGATCCCCGACGCGTTCCTGCGTGACGTGGTCGACGCGGACCTGCCCCAGGCGGGCTTCTACGCGATCGGCATGGCGTTCCTGCCCGTCGACGAGGCCGAGCAGCGCACGGTGGTCGCGGCGATCGAGTCGATCGCGGCCGAGGAGAAGCTCGACGTCCTCGCGTGGCGCGACGTCACGGTCACGGCCGACCTCGTCGGTCCGACGGCGCGCGCGTCGATGCCCGTGTTCCGCCAGCTCGTCGTCGCGGACCCGTCGCGGGAGCTGTCGGGGATCGACCTCGACCGGCGTGCGTACCGGCTGCGCAAGCGGAGCGAGCGCGAGCTGGGCGTGTACTTCGCGTCGCTCTCGTCGCGCACCATCGCGTACAAGGGCATGCTCACCACGGGTCAGCTCGAGCCGTTCTTCGCCGACCTGTCGGACCCGCGGTACGCGAGCGAGATCGCGCTCGTGCACTCGCGGTTCTCGACGAACACGTTCCCGTCGTGGCCGCTCGCGCAGCCGTTCAGGATGGTCGCGCACAACGGCGAGATCAACACGGTCCGCGGCAACCGGAACTGGATGGCGGCCCGTGAGGGCACGCTCGCGAGCGAGGCGCTCGGCGACCTGGCGCCGCTGCTGCCGGTGTGTACGCCCGGCGGCTCGGACTCGGGCAGCTTCGACGAGGTGCTCGAGCTGCTGCACCTGTCGGGCCGCTCGTTGCCCCACGCCGTGATGATGATGATCCCGGAGGCGTGGGAGAACCACGCCCAGATGGATCCCGCTCGTCGTTCGTTCTACGAGTACCACTCGACCCTCATGGAGCCGTGGGACGGCCCGGCGGCGATGACGTTCACGGACGGCACGCTCGTCGGCTCGGTCCAGGACCGCAACGGCCTGCGCCCCGGCCGGTTCTGGGTGACGGAGGACGGCCTGGTCGTCTGCGCGTCCGAGGCCGGCGTGCTCGACATCGACCCTGCGACCGTCGTCGCGAAGGGCCGCCTGGAGCCCGGCCGCATGTTCCTCGTCGACACCGGCAAGGGCCGGATCGTCGAGGACCAGGAGATCAAGGCCCAGCTCGCCGCGCAGCGCCCGTACGCCGAGTGGGTCCGCGACAACTCGGTCTACCTCGAGCAGCTGCCCGAGCGTGAGCACGTCGCGCACTCGGCGGCGTCGGTGCGCCGTCGTCAGCGCGCGTTCGGGTACACCGAGGAGGAGCTCAAGATCCTGCTCAGCCCGATGGCAGCCAACGGCGCCGAGCCGCTCGGCGCGATGGGTTCGGACACGCCCGTCGCGGTGCTGTCGAGCCGTCCGCGGCTGCTGTTCGACTACTTCACGCAGATGTTCGCGCAGGTCACGAACCCGCCGCTCGACGCGATCCGCGAGGAGCTCGTCACCGCGATCGGCGGCGCGATCGGCCCGGAGCCGAACCTGCTCGAGGACGGCCCGGAGCACGCGCGCAAGCTGATCCTGCCGTTCCCGGTGATCGACAACGACCAGCTCGCGAAGATCGTGCACGTCCAGAAGGAGCCGTCGCTCGGCTTCCGGGCGACCACGATCCGTGGTCTCTACCGTGCCGAGGGCGGCGGCGAGGCGCTCGAGGCCCGCCTCGAGGAGATCTTCGCGGAGGTCGACGCGGCGGTCGCCGACGGCGTGAGCTTCCTCGTGCTGTCGGACCGCAACTCGGACGCCGACCTGGCGCCGATCCCGTCGCTGCTGCTGCTGTCCGCGGTGCACCACCACACGCTGCGCCGGCACACCCGCACGCAGATCTCGCTCGTCGTCGAGGCCGGCGACGTCCGCGAGGTGCACCACGTCGCGCTCCTCATCGGGTACGGCGCGGCCGCGGTCAACCCGTACCTCGCGATGGAGACGGTCGAGGAGCTCGCGCGCAACGGCTACCTCGGCACCGTCGGCCCGCAGAAGGCCGTCGCGAACCTCATCAAGGCGCTCGGCAAGGGCGTCCTCAAGGTCATGTCGAAGATGGGCATCTCGACGATCGCGTCGTACCGCGGCGCGCAGGTGTTCGAGGCGATCGGCCTGTCGCACGCGCTCGTCGACCGGTACTTCACGGGCACCACGAGCCGGCTCGGCGGCATCGGGCTCGACGTCATCGCGGCCGAGGTCGCGGCCCGGCACGCCGACGCGTACCCGGCGAGCGGCAACCGGCTCGCGCACCAGCGCCTGGCGGTCGGCGGCGAGTACCAGTGGCGCCGTGACGGCGAGGACCACCTGTTCGACCCCGAGACGGTGTTCCGCCTGCAGCACTCCACCCGGACGCGGCAGATGGACATCTTCCGGCAGTACACGAGCCGGGTCGACGACCAGTCGTCGCGCCTCATGACGCTGCGCGGGCTGCTGTCCTTCAAGGAGGGCGTGCGCGAGCCCGTGCCGCTTGACGAGGTCGAGCCCGTGAGCGAGATCGTCAAGCGGTTCAACACCGGTGCGATGTCGTACGGCTCCATCTCGGCGGAGGCGCACGAGACGCTCGCTGTCGCGATGAACCGGATCGGCGCGAAGTCGAACACCGGTGAGGGCGGCGAGGACCCGGAGCGCCTGCACGACCCGGAGCGCCGGTCGGCGATCAAGCAGATCGCGTCCGGCCGGTTCGGCGTGACGAGCGAGTACCTGACCAACGCGGACGACATCCAGATCAAGCTCGCCCAGGGCGCCAAGCCCGGCGAGGGCGGTCAGCTGCCCGGTCACAAGGTGTACCCGTGGGTCGCGAAGACCCGGCATTCGACGCCGGGCGTCGGCCTCATCTCGCCGCCGCCGCACCACGACATCTACTCGATCGAGGACCTGGCGCAGCTCATCCACGACGCCAAGAACGCGAACCCGCGCGCCCGGATCCACACCAAGCTCGTGAGCGAGTTCGGTGTCGGGACCATCGCGGCGGGTGTCGCGAAGGCGCACTCAGACGTCGTGCTCATCTCGGGCCACGACGGCGGCACGGGCGCGAGCCCGCTCACGTCGCTCAAGCACGCGGGCACGCCGTGGGAGATCGGCCTGGCCGAGACCCAGCAGACCCTGGTGCTGAACAACCTGCGCGACCGCGTCGTGGTGCAGGTGGACGGCCAGCTCAAGACGGGCCGCGACGTCGTCGTCGGCGCCCTGCTCGGGGCCGAGGAGTTCGGCTTCGCGACCGCGCCGCTGGTGGTGTCGGGCTGCATCATGATGCGCGTCTGCCACCTCGACACCTGCCCGGTCGGCGTCGCGACGCAGAACCCGGAGCTGCGGGCGCGGTTCACGGGCAAGCCCGAGTTCGTCGTCACGTTCATGGAGTTCATCGCGCAGGAGGTCCGGGAGCTGCTCGCGCAGCTCGGCTTCCGCAGCCTCGAGGAGGCCGTCGGCCACGTCGAGATGCTCGACACGCGTGCGGCGATCGACCACTGGAAGGCCGAGGGCCTCGACCTCGGGCCGGTGCTCGCGGTGCCCGAGCCGGTGCCCGGCTCGTCGCTGTTCCACACGCAGGACCAGGACCACGGCCTGCACCGGGCACTCGACAACCAGCTGATCGCCCTGGCGCAGGACGCGCTCGAGCGCAGCGAGCCGGTGCGCATCGCCCTGCCGATCCGCAACGTCAACCGCACGGTCGGCACGATGCTCGGCCACGAGGTCACCAAGCGGTTCGGCGGTGCCGGCCTGCCCGACGACACGATCGACGTCACGCTGACCGGGTCCGCCGGACAGTCGTTCGGCGCGTTCGTGCCGCGCGGCGTGACCCTGCGGCTGTTCGGCGACGCGAACGACTACGTCGGCAAGGGCCTGTCGGGTGGGCGCATCGTGATCCGTCCCGACCGCAGCGCGGTGCTGCAGAGCGAGATCAACGTGGTCGCGGGCAACGTCATCGGCTACGGCGCGACCACCGGGCAGATCTTCCTGCGCGGCCTGGTCGGCGAGCGGTTCGGCGTCCGGAACTCCGGCGCGACGCTCGTCGTCGAGGGCGTCGGCGACCACGGCTGCGAGTACATGACCGGCGGCACCGTGCTCGTCCTCGGCCCGACCGGGCGCAACTTCGGAGCGGGCATGTCGGGTGGCACGGCCTACGTGCTCGACCTCGTGCCCGCGCTCGTCAACCTCGAGGCGGTCCGCTCCGGCGAGCTGTCCCTCGGCGCCCTCGACGACGAGGACGCCGCGGTCGTCGAGCAGCTCCTGCGCACGCACCACGAGGAGACGGGCTCGCCCGTCGCCGCGCAGCTGCTCGAGGACTTCGCGACGTCCCGGGCGCGGTTCACGCGCCTCCTGCCCACCGAGTACGCCCGCGTCCGCCGTGCGCTCGCCCAGGCCGAGGCCGACGGCCTCGACCCGGCAGCCCCCGGCGTGTGGGACCAGATCCTGGAGGTGGCCCGTGGCTGACCCCCGCGGCTTCCTGAAGGTCCGTGAGCGCGAGCTCCCGGCCAACCGCCCCGTCGAGGTGCGCCTGCGCGACTGGAAGGACGTGCACGCCCACCTCGAGGAGGGCCAGCCGTTCCTCAAGCAGCAAGCGGGCCGCTGCATGGACTGCGGCATCCCGTTCTGCCACAACGGCTGCCCGCTCGGGAACCTCATCCCGGACTGGAACGACCTGGTGTGGCGCGAGCAGTGGTCGGACGCGATCGACCGTCTGCACGCGACGAACAACTTCCCGGAGTTCACCGGGCGCATCTGCCCTGCGCCGTGCGAGTCGAGCTGCGTGCTCGGCATCAACCAGCCCGCGGTGACGATCAAGAACATCGAGGTCTCGATCATCGACGAGGCCTACGAGCGGGGCTACGTCACCCCGCAGGTGCCGCAGCGCCTCACCGGGCACACGGTCGCGATCGTCGGCTCGGGCCCGGCCGGCCTGGCCGCCGCGCAGCAGCTCACGCGCGCGGGTCACACGGTGGCCGTGTACGAGCGTGACGACGCCATCGGCGGTCTCATGCGGTACGGCGTGCCGGACTTCAAGCTCGAGAAGATCCACATCGACCGCCGGCTGGCGCAGATGGAGGCCGAGGGCACCCGGTTCCGTCCGGGCGTCGAGATCGGCCGCGACCTCACGTGGGCGCAGCTGCAGGCCCGCTACGACGCGATCGTCATCGCCACGGGTGCGACGGTCCCGCGCGAGCTGCGGGTGCCCGGCAAGGAGCTCGGCGGCGTGCACGTCGCGATGGAGTTCCTGCACCAGGCCAACGCGGTCGCCGCCGGGAAGACGGTCGAGAACCAGATCACGGCCGAGGGCAAGCACGTCGTCATCATCGGCGGCGGCGACACCGGCTCGGACTGCCTCGGCACCGCGCTGCGCCAGGGGGCGGCGTCCGTCACGACGCTCGCGATCGGCAAGCGACCGCCGGAGGAGCGTCCCGCGCACCAGCCGTGGCCGACGGACCCGATCCTGTTCGAGGTCTCGTCGTCCCACGAGGAGGGCGGTGCGCGCGACTACCTCGCGTCGACCGTCGAGTTCCTCGGCGACGGCAAGGTCGAGCGCCTGCGCCTCGCGACCACCGAGTACCTCTCGGACGGTCGTCGCGTGCCCACGCCCGGCACCGAGCGGGAGATCCCGGCGGACCTCGTGCTCGTCGCGATGGGCTTCACCGGACCCGAGACCGAACCGCTCACGGAGCAGCTCGGCATCGAGCTCACCGAGCGCGGCCTCGTCACGCGTGGCGACGACTTCGCGACCTCCGTCCCGGGTGTGTTCGTCGCCGGTGACGCGGGTCGCGGCCAGTCGCTCATCGTGTGGGCGATCGCCGAGGGCCGTGCGGCAGCTGCCGCCGTCGACACGTACCTGTCCGGCAGCACCGAGCTGCCGTCACCGGTGACCGCGTCCACCGTGGCGATGCGCCCGTAAGACCACCCCCCGACCTCGTCGCCCTACCGGCCGGCCCTGGGGGTCGGACGGGACGTTGGTCTGATCACGTAAACCAGGAAGGCATAGGCTCGTCCCATGCGTAGAGCAAAGATCGTCTGCACCATCGGCCCCGCCACGGAGTCCGCCGAACAGCTCCAGGCCCTCGTGGACGCGGGGATGGACGTGGCCCGCATCAACCGGAGCCACGGCGACACCGAGGCTCACAAGAAGGTCTACGACAACGTCCGGGCGGCCGCGAAGGCCTCCGGGCGTTCCGTTGCCGTCCTCGTCGACCTCCAGGGCCCGAAGATCCGTCTCGGCCGCTTCATCGAGGGCAGGCACGACCTCGCGGTGGGTGACGTGTTCACCATCACGACCGACGAGATCGAGGGCACCAAGGAGCGCGTCGGCACGACGTTCAAGGGTCTGCCGGGCGACGTGAAGCCGGGCGACCCGATCCTGATCGACGACGGCAAGGTCCTCGTGCGGGTCACCGCGGTCGAGGGCAACGACGTCGTCACGCGCGTCGAGGTCGCCGGCCCGGTGTCGAACAACAAGGGCCTCAACCTCCCCGGCGTGGCCGTGTCGATCCCCGCGATGAGCGACAAGGACGAGGCGGACCTGCGCTGGGCCCTCCAGATCGGCGCGGACATCATCGCGCTGTCGTTCGTCCGCAACGCGGCCGACTACGACGACGTGCGCCGGATCATGGAGGAGGAGGGCCGGATCGTCCCGGTCATCGCCAAGATCGAGAAGCCGCAGGCCGTCGAGAACCTCGCCGAGATCGTCGCGACGTTCGACGGCATCATGGTGGCCCGCGGCGACCTCGGCGTCGAGCTGCCCCTCGAGCAGGTGCCGCTCGTGCAGAAGCGGGCCGTCGAGCTGGCCCGCCGCAACGCGAAGCCGGTCATCGTCGCCACGCAGGTGCTCGAGTCGATGACCACGAACCCGCGGCCGACGCGCGCCGAGACGTCCGACTGCGCCAACGCGGTGCTCGACGGCGCGGACGCGGTCATGCTCTCGGGCGAGACGAGCGTCGGCGACTACCCGATCGAGACGGTCCGCACGATGGCCCGGATCATCGAGGCCACCGAGGAGCTCGGTCGCGAGCGCATCGCGCCGCTCGGCTCGACGCCGCACACCCGGGGTGGCGCCATCACGCGTGCCGCCGCCGAGATCGGCGAGGCGCTCGGGGTCAAGTACCTCGTGACGTTCACGCAGTCCGGTGACTCGGCGCGTCGCATGTCGCGGCTGCGCTCGGCGATCCCGCTGCTCGCGTTCACGCCGGTCGACTCGGTGCGCAACGTCCTGTCGCTCAGCTGGGGCGTGAACACCTACCAGGTGCCGCCGGTCGACAACACCGACCAGATGGTCAACCAGGTGGACGCGACGCTGCGCGCGAACGGTCTCGCCGAGGTCGGCGACTACGTCGTGGTCGTCGCCGGTACGCCCGTCGGCGTGGTCGGCTCGACGAACTCGATCGTCGTCCACAAGATCGGTGACGAGGAGAACCCGGGCGGCCGCGTCGCCTGACGCTCCGCTCGCCGTGCTTCGACGGGCCTCGGGGATTCGTCCCCGGGGCCCGTCGGCGTTCCCGTCCGCAGCCCACGAGCTCTCGCCCCTGGGTGCTCGCCGTCGGGAGCGAGCACACTGGTCGCGTCCAGGTTCGGTGACGGCCGGGGGAGACGGTGGCGGAGAAGTCCAGGGAGGCGCCCGTCGTCCAGCTCGTCCCCGGAGATGCCCTGGGACAGGCGGGCGAGATGCTCGTCGTCCCGACCGCGGGTCGTGGCGGAGTCGGTGAGCCGTGGTTCACGTACTTGCGGACGGTGGGCGCGGCGCCGCCGTCCGGGGTGATGCGGGCCGGGCAGGTGGTCCACCTGGAGGCGCCGACGGCGTCGGCCTTCCGTCACCTCGTGTACGCGGTGACCATCGACTCGTCCTCCGGTGGGGCGGACCCCGGCGTCATCGAAGGGATCGTCGCCTCGATCGCGAAGCTGGCCGCAGGGATCAAGGTGCGGTGGATCGTCGCGCCGTTGCTCGGCACCGGCGTCGGTGGGCTCGACGACGTGGTCGCGTGGCACGCGATGGAGCGAGGGTTCCTCGCGACGGCGGCGCGGGGCGCGGAGCTCAGCGTGGCGGTGCACGACCCGGTGCGGTTCGCCGCGCTGCTCGACGCGTCGGAGGGCTCGGCCGGCGGCGGTGCGGAGAGCGTCGAGCCGCCCGCCGGTGGTTCAGGGTCGGTCTCGATCGGCACGCTCGTCGACGTCGAGGAACCCGGCGGCCCCGCGTCGGCTGCCCGCGGTCCGGGCGCGCCCGGGCAGCACGGGGTGCCCGAGCCCCCGGCCCGCGGGGTACCCCACGAGGCGCCGGCGCCGCCCGCGTCAGCCGCCGGTCGGACCCGGCTGGTGCACGACCAGCCGGCGGGGGACGACGAGCTGGGCCGGATGAGCCTGGCGATCGAGGTCGCGTCGCTCGTCCGCGAGATGGGCCGGACGCACGACCGGCCCGAGGCGTTCGCCATCCACCTCGACGCGCCGTGGGGCGCCGGGAAGAGCACCCTCGTCGGGTTCATCGGCAGGGAGCTCGCCAAACCCGGGCCCGACGGGGAGACTGCGTGGACGGTGATCCCGCTCGACGCGTGGCGGTCGTCGCAGCTCTCGCCGGCGTGGTGGGCGGTGCTCGGCCATCTGCGGCGGGGTGTCGCGGACTCGCTCGACGGGTGGGGGCGGGTGCGGTTCGGGCTGCTGCGGACGTGGCGGACGGTCCGGCGGCTGTGGCGGATCTGGGTGCCGCCCGCGCTCGTCCTGGTGGTGCTCGCGATCCTCGCGCTGTTCACCGACGTCGCGGGGCTGATCCCGGTGATCACCGCACTGGTCGCCGTCGTGGTGGCGATCGGCGGCCTCGGGAGCCGGTTCCTCTCGCTCGGGTCGCTGCAGGGTGCGCGGGTGCACCAGCTGCTCAACGACAACCCGATGGAGGAGGTCGTCGACCAGATCTGGGCGATCCGTCGTGCGTCGCCCCGGCCCGTCCTGCTCGTGCTGGACGACCTCGACCGGTGCAACGAACGGTTCACCGTCGAGCTGCTCGACGCCGTCCAGACGCTGCTGCGGTCCGGACCCGAGGGGCGTGGACGCGAGGCGGCCACCATCCCGCCGGCGCTCATCGTGCTCGCCGTGGGCGACGGACGGTGGCTGCGGGCGGCGTACGAGAACGCGTACGCGGTGTTCTCCGACTCCGTGAGCGAGCCGGGGCGGCCCCTCGGGCACCTGTTCCTCGACAAGCTCTTCCAGCTGCGGATCGAGCTGCCGCGCCTGGACCGGTCGCAGGTCTCCCGCTACCTGGCGCGGCTGCTCGACGTCACGCGCGAGGTCGGACCGGTCGACGCCGGTGCGCTCGAGGAGAAGATCCGGGCGGCGCCGTCGGACACGGCGGGAGCGCACTCGCTCGACGAACGCATGTCGACGCTGCTGAGCGAGGCGCAGGGCCTGGGCGACGCGGAGCGGCAACGGCTCGCGGCCGTCGCCCTCGAGACGCGCCGGGCCGACCCGGCCCGCCAGGAGCGGCAGCGTCACCTCCTGGAGGAGTACGCGGACCTGCTCGAGCCGAACCCGCGCGCCACCAAGCGGTTCCTCATGGCGTACAACGTGGGGTTCGCCGCGCGTCTGACGGAGCTCGAGCCGCTGGACCCGCGCACGCTCGCGCTCTGGACGGTGCTCGCGACGCGCTGGCCCGCGCTGGCCGAGTGGGTCCGGGCCGAGCTGCCGCACGGTGACCTCACCCCCGTCGACGAGCCCGGGCACCCGAGCCTGCTGCTGCGCGAGCCGCAGGTGCAGGACGTCGTGACGTCGACGCTCGGCGGGCCGCTGGACCGGGACGCCGTCCTGCGCTGCTGCGGCCACCTCGTCCTGCGTGAGGTCGCCGACGCGGAGGGGTCGCACGCACGCACGGGACCGGACGGCGGGTCCCGGTGACGCGCACACCGGACGACGACGGGACGGCGGCCCCCGGCGACGTCGCTCCGACCGGCGTCGCGCCCGCGCGGGCGACGAAGGTCTCGGTCGCGACGCTCGCCACGATGGTCGTCGGCTCCATGGTCGGCGCCGGGGTCTTCTCGCTGCCGCAGCGGTTCGCGGAGGAGACGGGGGTCGTCGGGGCGCTGATCGCGTGGGCCGTCGCCGGCACGGGGATGCTCATGCTGGCGTTCGTCTTCCAGGACCTGGCGGTGCGCAAGCCGCAGCTCGACGCGGGCGTGTACGCGTACGCGAAGGCCGGGTTCGGCGAGTACCTGGGGTTCTTCTCGGCGTTCGGGTACTGGGCGAGCGCGTGCGTCGGCAACGTCACGTACTGGGTGCTCATCATGTCGACCGTCGGGGCGCTCGTCCCGGCGCTCGGTGCGGGGGACACGGTCACGGCGGTCGCGGCGTCGACCGTGGGACTGTGGCTCTTCTTCTTCCTGATCCGTCGCGGGGTGCGCGAGGCGACGTCGCTCAACCGGGTCGTGACGATCGCCAAGGTCGTCCCGATCCTCGTGTTCGTGCTGCTCACGGCGTTCGCGCTCGACCCGGCGGTGCTCGTCGCGAACCTGCGGGGCGCGGACTTCTCAGGGTCGCTGTTCGACCAGGTCCGGGGCACGATGCTCGTCACCGTGTTCGTCTTCCTGGGCGTCGAGGGTGCGAACGTGTACTCGCGGCACGCCCGGCGGCGCGAGGACGTGGGGCGGGCGACGGTGCTCGGGTTCCTCAGCGTGTTCGCGGTGTTCGCGTCGGTGACGATCGTGTCGTACGGGATCCTGCCGGCGAGCGAGCTCGCCGGGCTGCGCCAGCCGTCGATGGCCGGGGTGCTCGAGGCGGCGGTCGGCGGCTGGGGGAGCGCGTTCGTCAGCGTGGGTCTCGTCGTGTCGGTGCTCGGGGCGTACCTCGCGTGGACGCTGATGGCCGCCGAGGTGCTGTTCGTCGCCGCGAAGGACGACGACATGCCGCGGTTCCTGCGCGGCGTGAACACGGCCGACGTGCCCGTGCCGGCGCTGCTGCTCACCGCCTTGACCGCGCAGACGTTCCTCCTGGTGACGCTGCTGTCGCAGAACGCGTTCGACTTCGCGCTCAACCTCACGAGCTCGCTCGCGCTGGTGCCGTACCTGCTCGCCGCGGGGTACGCGTTCAAGCTCGCGCGATCCCCGGAGCGTCCGCGTGGCGGGGTGCTGCGCCGGGATCTCGTCGTCGGGGCGCTGGCGACGCTCTACACGGCGTTCCTGCTGTTCGCGGCGGGGCTGACGTACCTGCTGGTCTCCTTCGTCGTCTACGCGCCGGCGACCGTCCTGTTCGTCATGGCCCGGCGCGAGCAGGGTCGGCGGCTGTTCTCGCCGCGCGAGGTCGTCATCCTGGTCGTGTCGCTCGTGGGGGCCGTCGTGGGCGTGGTGGCGCTCGTGGCCGGCTGGATCCATCTGTGACCGCTGTCAGCCCGGGCCCAGTCGCCGCACGAGCTCCGCGCGGTTGCGCACCCCGAGCTTGCGGTAGACCCGGGTGAGGTGGGCCTCGACGGTCGACTCGCTGACGAACAGCCGTCGGGCGACCTCCCGGTTGCGCAGTCCCGTCGAGACGAGCCCGGCGACCTCCTGCTCGGTCGCGGTGAGCGCGTCGTCCGGTCCGCCGCGGACGCGGTCGCGCAGGTCGGTCGCGAGATCCTCCCACCCGAGGACCCCCTGCGTGCGGAACACGTCGAGCGTCTCGTCGGCGACCTGTCGGACGGCGAGCCGGCGACCGGCGCGGAGCGCCGCGGCGACCTCGAACGTGCCGATGCGAGCCGCGTCGAGGCGGTACCCGAGCGCGTCGGCCGCCTGCCGTGCCGCCGTGAGCGTCGGGTGGGCATCGGGGTCGTCGCGCAGCAGCAGGAGCTGACCGCGGGCCGCGGCCGCCTGCGCGTCCGCCCACGGCGCGCCGAGGTGGGCGGCCTGGTGCCCGAGCCGCTCGGCGAGCTGTTCGACGGTGCCGGTCGCCCCGACGAGCGTCGCCGCGTGGACGGCGAGCGGGAGGACCGGGACCGTGCCGGGATGGGCGATGCCGAGGTCGTCGAGCACCGCGAGGGCACGCAGGAGGTGGTCGAGGGCCGCCCCCCAGTCCTGCCGCGCGGCGGCGAGCGTGCCGCGGACGTGGGCCGCCATGGCGGTCCGCGGGCGTTCGCCGACGTGCGCGGCCCAGTGCTCGAGGCGGTCGGCGGACCACGCCGCCGCGGCCTCGTCGCCGCGGAGGGCTGCGACCAGACCTGCCGGGTAGGCGAGCCACGCCACCGCGCGCTCGTCGCCGCAGTCGTCGGCGGCCTCGAGCCCGTCTGCGGCGTGCTGTGCGGCGCGGTCGAGGTCGCCTTGCGCGAGGGCGACCAGCGCGAGGTCGGTCAGCCGGTACGAGCGTTGGAACTCCGCGCCGTTCGCGACGGCCCGGCGGTACATGACCTCGTGGTTCGTGCGCGCGGCCGTGAGGTGCCCGTCCCAGAGCTCGTGCCGGCCCTGCAGCACGCGCGGCCACAGCGCGAGCTGCGACTGGACGACCTCGTCGCCGAGCCTCACGGACTCCGCCACGAGGTCGTCGGCGCGCCGCCCGAGCAGCAGCGACGTCGTCGCGACGGCCGAGGCGGCCTGTGCGACGAGGACCGTGTCGTGGTGCGCGCGGCCGAGCGCGAGCGCCTCGGACGCGTGCCGGAGCCCGTCGGCGGGCCGGCCCAGGTGGATGCCCAGGAGCCAGCCGAGCAGGCCGAGCACCCGGCCGCGCAGCAGCTCGTGGTCGGGGAGCCCGTCCGCCGGGACGTCGTCGAGCGCCGTGCGCAGGAACGTCTCGGCGTCCGTGAAGTCGAGCACCACCCGGCTGGTCAGCACGTGCGCCCGCAACGGACCCGGCCCGAGTTCGTCGAGCAGGGCCGAGGCCAGGCGCAGGGCCGCGGGCAGGTCGCCCGCGGTCGCGCACTGCATCATCCGGGCGAGCGTGCGGCGCACGCGCGGCTCGACGTCGGCCGGCGGCGTCACGCGTGCGGCGTCGGCGAGCAGGTCGGCCGCGAGCTGCGGCGCGCCGCGGCGGGCCACCCGGGCGGCGGCCTGGTCCAGCTCCTCGGCGACCGCGGGGTCGGGTGCGACGACGGCCCGGGCGAGGTGCACGGCGCGGGTGTCGGGGTCGGTCACGGCATCCGCGAGGGAGCGGCGCAGCTCGCGGGCGTCGAACGCGTTCGTCGCCGCGAGCACCGCGGTCGCGATGAGCGGGTGCGTGAAGCGGAGCACGAAGTCGGGTCCGATGGTGAACGTGTCGGACTCGAGCCCGGGCCGGACCGCGTGCTCGACGTCGGTGAGGCGTCCGACGGCGGCGAGGAACGGCACGGGTGAGGGCCCGGCGGCGGCCAGCAGGCGCGCGAGCCGCAGTGTCGCGGGCGGCAGACGGTGCACCCTGCCGGCGAGTGCCGCGAGCGGCGTGCTCTCCTGCGGGACGCGGGCCGACGGGTCGCCTGACGTGCGCGCGAGCTCGAGCGCGAAGAAGGGGTTGCCGTGCGCGAGGTCGCCCGCGCGGAGCGCGACGGGCGCGCTCGTGCCGGGCAGGGCGGCGGCGACGAGCCGGCGCAGGTCGGCCGACGAGAGGGCGCCGACGGGGAGCAGGTCGACGCCGGGGCCGACGTCGGGCACCGCCGTGGTGAGCGTGTCGG
Organism: Cellulomonas sp.; assembly: GCF_017744555.1. Taxonomy (GTDB): domain Bacteria; phylum Actinomycetota; class Actinomycetes; order Actinomycetales; family Cellulomonadaceae; genus Cellulomonas. The sequence goes on from NZ_JAGIBD010000008.1 coordinate 66,175, forward strand.
GTGCCCAGGTGCGAGCGGTCGCGAGCAGCGAAACCCGCGCGTCGGCGAGGCGTCGCAGAGAGAACCGGAGGGCTCGCCAGGTGACGTCGTCGAGCCACGGCAGGTCGTCGACCGCGACGACGACGGGACCGTGGACGGCGAGGGCGCGCAGCGTGTCGAGCGTCGCGCGCGAGCGGTCCAGCGCGGGCAGGTCGTCCGCCAGCAGGTGGGCGGTCGGGACGTCGTCGGGCAGCTCGACGCCGTCGAGCAGGTCCCGCAGCCCCTGGCCGGCGCTGTGCCGGTCCTCCTCGGCGGGCCGGGTCACGAGCACGCGGGCACCTGCCGACCGGCAGCGCTCGACGGCGTGCGTCCAGAGCGTCGTCTTGCCGATGCCCGCCTCACCCACCAGCACGAGCGACCGAGCGCCGGCGTCGAGCGTGCGGACCAGCGCCTCGACGCGGGCGAGCTCGGCCTCCCGGCCGACGATCCGTGGCGCGGCCGTGCGCGTAGCGGCCTCGGACGGGTGCCGCGACGGACGGGGGACGGTCGTGACGGTCATCCCCTCGGAGGAGGCTCGTGCCCGTCGTGGTGATACGCCCCGGAACCCGGCTGTCGTACCCGCGACCTAGACTCGTCGGCATGCGGTGCTCCTACTTCGACGCGGAGCTGTGCCGTTCCTGCACGTGGATGGGGCAGCCGTACGGCGAGCAGGTGGCCCGCAAGGAGGAGCACTGCCGGCACCTGCTGGGCGAGCGGCCCGACCTCGTGTGGTCGTCGCCGGTGACGAGCGCGGAGTCCGGCTTCCGCAACAAGGCCAAGATGGTCGTCACCGGGTCGGTCGAGGCGCCCGCCCTCGGGATCGTCGACGTGGACGGCGTCGGCGTCGACCTGCGGGACTGCGGGCTGTACCCGGACGGGCTGCGCGCGGCGTTCCCGGTGCTCGCCCAGTTCGTCACGACGGCCGCGATCCAGCCCTACGACATCGGGCGTCGCGCCGGGGAGCTCAAGCACCTGCTCGTCACGCAGTCGCCCGAGGGCGAGCTCATGGTGCGGTTCGTGCTGCGGTCGCAGGAGGCGGTGACGCGCATCCGCAAGCACCTGCCCGGGCTGCTCGCCGTGCTGCCGGCGCTGCGCGTGGTCTCGGTGAACCTGCAGCCCGAGCACAAGGCGGTGCTCGAGGGGGACCGGGAGATCGTGCTCACCGCACAGGACACGCTGACGATGCGGCTCAACGGGATCGACATGCACCTGCGGCCGCAGAGCTTCTTCCAGACGAACACCGAGGTCGCGGCGGCGCTCTACCGGCAGGCGCGCGACTGGGTCGACGAGCTCGCGCCGTCGTCGGTGTGGGACCTGTACTGCGGCGTCGGCGGCTTCGCGCTGCACTGCGCCGACGGCTCGCGCGACGTGACGGGCATCGAGACGAGCGCGGAGGCCGTCACGAGCGCCGAGACGAGCCGCCGGGAGGCGGACCTGACGCGGCTCGACTTCCAGGTGGGGGACGCCACGGCGTTCGCGGTGGGCGCCGACCGCGAGCCGGACCTCGTGATCGTGAACCCGCCGCGGCGGGGGATCGGCGCCGAGCTGGCCGGGTGGCTGGAGCGGTCGACGGTCGACCGGGTCGTCTACTCGAGCTGCAACGCGACGTCGCTGGCCCGCGACCTGAGCGCCATGCCGTCGCTGCGGCCGGCGCGGGCGCGGCTGCTCGACATGTTCCCGCAGAGCACGCACTACGAGGTCGTGACGCTCCTGGAGCGGGCCGCGTGACGGCGTACGACTTCACGGCGCCGCTCTGGGTGTGGGACGCGCGCCGGACGGACACGTGGACGTTCGTGAGCCTGCCGACGGACGTCGCGGACGAGGTGCTCGAACGTGGTGCCGGGGTCGCGCGCGGGTTCGGGTCGCTGCGGGTCCGGGTGTCCGTCGGGACGTCGGTCTGGACCACCTCGATCTTCCCGGACGACAAGGCGGGGACGTACGTGCTGCCGGTGAAGAAGGCGATCCGGGCCGCGCAGGGCATCGGCGTCGGCGACACCGTCGGCGTGCACCTGGAGCTGCTCGACGTCTGAGGTCACCGCGTCGCGCGGTCCTCCTCGACACGGTCCAGCCACTCGTCGACCAGTGCACCGAGCAGCGGGCCCTGCTCGTGCAGCAGGGCGTGCCCGGCGCGGTCGAGGACCGCGAACGTCGCCCGCGGGTACCGCTCGACGAGGTCCCAGGCCGCCGCGTACCCGACGCTCGAGTCCTGGCGCCCCGCGACGACCAGGACCGGGACCTCGAGCGGTGCCAGGCCGGTCTCGTCGGGCTCCCACGGGCCGGCGATGCGCTCCAGGGCGGGCAGGTCGAGCGACGCCGCTCCGGGCTGGACCGCCTCGTCGAAACGGCGTCGGGTCGCAGCGGTCCGGACGACGAAGTAGTCGCGGTACTGCTCCGCCGCGGCCGGGTCGAGGCCGTCGTCCGCGCCGGGCTCCTCGTGCAGCACCACCCGCGCGGGCACGTCGCGCGACCGCGCACCCGCCGGGCACAGCAGGGCGAGTCCGTCGACCCGGCCGGCGCGCCGGCCCGCCAGGACACGGGCGAGGTACGCGCCGTAGGAGTGGCCGACCAGGAGCACGTGCGCGTCGCCGAGCGTCGCGTCGAGCCAGTCGGCCAGCAGCGCGACCACGTCGTCGGAGCTCGCGACGGAGGCGGGCGCGGTCGTGCCGCCCATGCCGGGCAGGTCGGGGTACAGCCGGCGGTACCCGGTCCGGGCGCCGAGCACCGGCTCGAGCGCCGCGGCCGGTTCGCGGTGGTCGACGCCCATGCCGTGCAGCACGACCACCGGCGTCCCGGCGCCGACCTCCGCGTGGTGCACGCGGGCCTCGCCGACGTCGGTCATGGTGGTGCGCACCCGCCCATCGCTACCGCACGTCGGCCAGCGCCGCCATCCGCGGGCGGCCCGGGAGCCGCGCGGCCCTCGCGCGCCGTCGTACAGTCGCCCGTGGCGACGACACCCGGCGAGCCCGACCCTGCGGCCCGTCCGGCCCGGCGGTGGTGTCGGCCGCCTGACCCGAGGAGGCGACGATGAGCCGGACACGACCGCGACCGTGGTCGGGCCCCGAGCCCACCCGGCCGCTGGTGGTCGGGGTGCAGCCCGACCAGCCCCCGACGGTCGTCGCGCAGGCCGCCGGGTTAGCCCGGGCTCTGGGCACGGGGCTCGTGTGCGTGTGGGTCGACCCGTCGCAGGTGGTCGTCACCGTCGAGGAGGACGGCACGTGGGACACGACGCCCGTCGACCCCGACCGGGACGATGACGTCGACGGCAGCCCCGTCGAGGCCGCGCTGTTCGCGCAGGTCCGCGATCGGCTCGCCGGCACCGGGATCTCGTGGCGCTTCGAGTACGCGGCGGGCGAGACCGCTCGAGGGCTGCACGCCGCCGCCGAGGCGCACGACTCCCCGATGATCGTGGTCGGCACGCGCCGGCCGGGGTTCGGCGGGTGGATGACAGAGGTCGTCGGCGGGTCCGTGGCGGGACGGCTCGCCCACACGCAGGACCGGCCGGTGCTCGTGGTCCCGGTGCACCACGGACCGGTCCGATGAGCGGCCGCCCCCACCACACGGACCTGCGGCTCGTCGCGGTCGTGGCCGCCGGCGGCGCGGTCGGCACGCTCGCACGGTACGGGCTGAACCAGGTGCTCCCGCACCCGGCGGGCGGCCTGCCCGTGTCGACGCTCACCGAGAACCTGCTGGGCGCGTTCCTGCTCGGCGTGCTGCTGGAGGGTCTGGTGCGCGCCGGGGCCGAGGACCGCCGCCGACGGGTGATCCGGCTCGGTGCGGGCACCGGGGTGCTCGGCGGGTTCACCACCTGGTCGAGCCTCGCGCTCGAGGTGCAGCAGCTCGGTGCGGGAGGCGACCTGCGCCTCGCCGCGGCGTACGGGGTCGGCAGCGTGGTGCTCGGGTTCGTCACGTGCACGCTCGGCGTGCTGCTGGCGGCGCGGCTGCGGCGACCGCGCGACGCGGAGGCGGACCGGTGACGGTGCTGCTCATGGCCCTGCTCGGCGGGGCGGGAGCCGCCACGCGGTTCGTGGTCGACGGGTGGTTCCGGGGACGGTGGTCGACGCGGCTGCCGCTCGCGACGATCGTCATCAACACGACCGGGTCGTTGCTGCTCGGGTTCCTCGGCGGTGCGCTCGCGACGGGTGCGATCCGGCCGTCTGTCCTCGTGGTCGCCGGCACCGGGTTCTGCGGCGGGTACACCACGTTCTCGACCGCGATGGTCGAGACGGTCCGGCTGGCCCAGTCGGGCGCGTACCGGAGGGCGCTGGTGAACGCGTTCGGTTCGCTGGTCGTCACCGTGGCCGCGGCGGCGCTGGGGGTCGGTCTGGCGGACCTCCTGCTCGCCTGAGCTCAGCGACGCCGGACGGCCCAGGCGACGCAGCCCGCTGCGAGCACCACGAGACCGCCGACGACGGCAGCAGGCACCACGGTGAGCGCGAGCGCCGCGCAGCCCACGAGGCCGAGCGCGGGCACCCAGCGGGCCGGACGACGCTCGTCGGACCGCATCCGCAACGCCGAGGCGTTCGCGAGCGCGTAGTACGTGAGCACGAGGAACGACGAGAAGCCGATCGCCCCGCGCAGGTCGACGGCCAGCACGAGCAGCACGACGACGACCGCGACGGCGAGCTCCGCGTGGTGCGGCGTGCGGAACCGCGGGTGCACGGCCGCGAGCGTGCCGGGCAGGTGCCCGTCTCGGGCCATCGCGAGCGCGGTGCGGGACACGCCGAGCCCGAGCCCCAGCAGGGCCCCGAGCGACGCGACGGCGGCGCCGACCTGGACGACCGGTGCGAGCCCGGCGAGCGAGCCGGCCTCGACGACCGTGCGCAGCGGTGCGCTGCTCGTGGCCAGCGCATCGGGCCCGACCGCGAGCAGTGCGCTCGTCGCGACCACGGCGTACACCGCGAGGACGACGCCGAGGGCGACGGCGACGGCGCGAGGGATCGTGCGCGCGGGGTCGCGGACCTCCTCGCCGAGCGTGGCGATGCGCGCGTAGCCCGCGAAGGCGAAGAACAGCAGGCCGGCGGACTGCAGGATCCCGCGCGCGTCGGCACCGGGGAACGGCAGCAGGTGGTCGCCGGAGGCGGTGCCGCCGCCGAGCGCCGCGACCACGACGACCGTCAGCGTGGCCAGCGTCAGGACCACGATCACCCGGCCGACGCGGGCGGTCCGCTCGACGCCGCGGTAGCTGACCGCCGTGAGGGCGACGACGGCGACCACCGCGACGAGCCGCTCGTGGCCCGGCGCCGCGTACGCGCCGAACGTCAGGGCCATCGCGGCGCAGCTCGCGGTCTTCCCGACCACGAACGACCACCCGGCGAGGTAGCCCCAGAACGGCCCGAGGCGGTGCCGGGCGTACACGTAGGTGCCTCCGGACTCGGGGTGGACGGCCGCGAGACGGGCCGACGACGTCGCGTTGCACAGCGCGACCACCGCGGCCAAGCCGAGGCCGACGAGCATGCCTGCGCCGCCCGCTGCGGCGGCGGGGCCGAATGCGCCGAACGCGCCCGCGCCGAGCATCGCGGTGAGTCCGACGACGACGGCGTCGGACAGGCCGAGGCGGCGGCGGAGGGTTCCGTCGGGCGTGGGCGCGGTCACGGGTGGGTCCGCTCGACGTCGGGACGGTGCGGGATGCGGATGCCAGGCACGACGTGATCATCGCGGGTCGGGCGCCGGTGGGCGACGACTGTCCGGTGGGCGCGCGCCGATGTCGGACCAGGGTCCGGCCCCGAGCAGGTCGGGGGTCGTTCAGGGGCGGTCCGGGGGTGGTCCCCGATGTGCAGGGCGGGCTCGTGGCGGCATCGTGGGGCACGTCGACGCCGCACGGGCGTCGGTCACGACGAACAAGGAGAACGGACGATGGGCGAGATCCACGACGGCATGGCGCGCAGCGGGCTGGCGCGACCCTGGCAGGGGAGGGTGCTCGGCGGCGTGTGCGCGGGGCTCGGTCGCCGGTTCGGCATCTCGCCGTGGCCCGCCCGGCTGCTGTTCGTGCTGCTGCTCATGCTCATCCCGGGCAGCCAGCTGCTGGTGTACCCGATCCTCTGGATCCTCATGCCGAGCGACCCCCGGTAACCGAGCCGTTGCGGAATCTGCAGGGGGCAGGTTCCGTTATGTCACCTGAGAATCATTTGCGAAGTGAGGGTGGCATGGCGAGGAAGGCTGGACGGGTCGAGTTCGAGGCCGACGACGGGCGGGTCGTGCACTACGACCGGCACCCCAACGGCGGTGGGCTCGTGTCCCCGCGTGCGGTCGTGGACCCCGACGCGACCATCGCGGCGAACGCGTACGTCGAGGAGGGCGCCCAGGTCGGCCGACAGACGACCGTCGGCGAGGGCAGCTGGGTGGACCACGGTGTGAACGTCGGCGCCGGCGTGCGCGTCGGCGGCAACGTGCACCTGGGACCCGGGACGTACGTGGGCGACCGTGCGCGCATCGACAGCCGCGCGAAGATCGGGGCGGGCGTGGTCGTCGAGCCCGGGGCGCACGTCGGACCCGACACGCTCGTGCCCGACGGCACCACCGTGCGCGGCGGCCGAGCGGGGCGCACCGCCGCCTGACGCGGCCGGGCGGCGCCGTGGCGGCGCCCCTACCACCAGCCCATGCGACGGGCCCACCACAGGAGCCCGAACGACATCGCGACCATGGTGACGAGCGACACGGTGAGCCCGAGCACCATGGTGTGCTGGTTGACGATGAAGTTCATGCCGAGCACCGAGGCGAGGGCGGTGATCGGCAGCGTCACGACGGCGATCACCGCGAGCCGCTCCGCGGCGATCGTCATCTTCGTGTCCGTGCGCGTCCGGTAGAACTCGATGACGCCCTGCAGGTAGTCCTTCTCCTCGCCGGCCAGCCCCGCGATCCGGTCGAACTGGTCGATGAGGTCACCCACCAGGTGCCGGCTCTCCTCAGGAACCGCTGACAGACCAGCGACGCGGCGGTAGATCTCGGCGGTCTGCGTCGCGATCGTCTTCACCGACAGCAGCCCGTGCCGGGTCCGGAACATCTCGTCGAGGAAGCGCTCCGGGTCGCTGTAGGAGTCGGCCGTGACCCGCTGCTCGAGCTCCCAGACGTCCTCGGTCAGCGTCTCGACGAACCGTTCCATGCGCCGCGTGATGGTCGAGACGATGGCGTGCGAGATGTCGAACGACGTGCGCGGGCGCAGCCGCCCGGACCGGATCCGCTCGAGCACCTCGCGCGTGTCCCGCAGCGACACGTCCCGCGGCACCGCCGGGTTGACGGGCCCGTGCACGGTGACGAGGAACCGTGGCCCGACGAACCGGTCGAGCTCGACGTGGTGGATGTGCCCGCCCTCGCCGCGCTCGGGGGCGTGCAGCACGAGGAACAGCACGTCGGGGTAGGCGTGCACCTTGGGCAGGCGGTTGCGGACCGCGCAGTCACGCAGCGCGAGGGGGTGCAGGTGGAACACCCGGCCGAGCACGTCCTCCGCCTGCGCGTCCCACTGGGGCACGTCCACCCACAGGAGCCCGTGCCGCGCGGCGAGCAGCGCCGGGATCTCCTCGACGTCGCACGTCCGCACGCCCTGCTCGTCGATGAGGTGCACGTCCACCGGCCGGCCTCCTGTCCTCGCGCCATCATGCAGCGCGTGCGGGCGGTACGCAGGGCGGACGGGCCGACATCCCGTCGCGCCCGACGGACACCGCGCGGCGCGGCTGCGTCGGTGAGAGGCTCGACGGGCTGAAGGATCCGGCACCGACGGGCACCGCAGGTGCCCCGGACGCTCGCGCAGGAGTGCGTCATGCCCGATCCCGACACCCAGTTCCCGGCCCAGCAGCAGGAGCCCCCCGGCCTCACCCCGCCCATGGACCCGGCGCCTGATCACGGGGAGTCGACCTACGAGGGCACCGGTCTGCTCGAGGGGCGCAAGGCGCTGATCACCGGTGGCGACTCCGGCATCGGGCGCGCGGTCGCCATCGCGTTCGCACGCGAGGGCGCCGACGTCGCGATCGTCTACCTGCCCGAGGAGAAGGTCGACGCGGACGAGACCGCGAGCTGGGTCGAGCGGGCGGGGCGCCGCTGCGTCCAGGTGCCCGCCGACCTGCGGCACGAGGACGAGGCCCGCGGTGCCGTGAGGCAGGCGGTCGAGGGGCTCGGGGGGCTCGACGTGCTCGTGAACAACGCCGGGTTCCAGTGGGCTCGCCGCGAGTCCGTCGCGGACATCACGACCGACGACCTGGACCGCACGTTCAAGACGAACCTCTACGCGCTGTTCTGGGTCACGCAGACCGCTCTCGAGCACATGGGCTCCGGCGGCGCGATCGTCAACAACTCGTCGATCCAGGCGTTCCAGCCGTCGCCGTCGTTGCTCGACTACGCGTCGACCAAGGCCGCCATCAACAACCTCACCGTGAACCTCGCCGCCGAGCTCGGGCCCCGCGGCATCCGCGTCAACGCCATCGCACCTGGCCCGATCTGGACGCCCTTGCAGCCCGCGACGCAGCCGGCCGAGAAGGTCGAGAAGTTCGGGTCCGACACGCCGCTCGGCCGCGCCGGGCAGCCCGCCGAGGTCGCACCGGCGTTCGTCTTCCTCGCCGCCGAGAGGACCGCGTCCTACGTCTCCGGCACCGTGCTCGGCGTGACGGGTGGCAAGCCCGTGTTCTGACGTGCAGCGTCCGGCCCGGTCGTCATCGCGGCGCCGGGTCGGCGCCCGTCGGGTCGGTCGGGTAGATCTTGCGCGCGGGCACGTCCTGGTTGTCGCCCTCGTCGGGCTCACCCGTCACCGGTGCGGAGTCCGGCAGGGGCCGGACGTCGTCGGGCTGGTCGGTCATGACTGCCTCCGGTCTCAGAACGCGTGCCGTCGGCCGCCGGGCCACCCGAGGAGCACGCAGAGGTCGCGCGCGTCCCGTGGGCCTGTCAGCGTGGCGCGCGCGACGGCTTCGACGCCGTCCGCCTCGCAGTGGGCGAGCTCGCGCTCGATGTGCAGGTTCCAGGGTTCCGGCAGCGTGCCCAGCTCGTCGCCGGTCAGGTCGAGGACGCGGACCAGGTGGTCGGTGTCGCGGACGAGCCGCACCGAGAGCCGGCCGAGCGGGTCGCAGCCCGGTGCCGTCGCGCGGATGCGCTCGTCGAACCCGACGACGCGGACCGTGACGTGCCCACCCGCCTCGGGGACGACGCGCTGCTCGGGCCTGACGGTCGCGAGGCGGACCGGGGGGACCACCGCGGGGGAAGGGGAGTCGGGGAGGGGACGCTCCGGCACGACCTGGTCGAGGACCACGGGTCTCCTTCGCCGCGCCAGGCCGCCCGACGTCCGGGGGGTGGACGGCGTCCGACGCGTGCTGTGCGTGGGCCGGACCGCGTCCTTCTGCTCGAACGGGCGGGCACCTGTCCCGGCCCATGCTGCCCGCCCACGGGGCCGTCCGCATCCGGGCCCGACACACTCGCCCGACGACGACAGCAGCTCGGGGTCACCCGGTGGGTGTGATGCCGGCCGCCCGCCGCCTGCCTACCGTCGGTCGGAGGCGGCCGACGGACGGGAGGACTGCGATGCTGTGCGCGACCACCGGGACGGCCCGGCCATGACCGGGGGGCTCGAGGAGGCGCTCACGCTGCGGTGGACCGTCATGGCCCGCCGGGCGACGGGGGTCGTGCTCCGGTCCGTCGGGTCGGTGGCCCTCATCCTGGTCGTCTTCGCGATCATCCCCTTCGACCTGCTGTCCGACGTGCCGTTGCCGCTCTCGCTCACCGTCGGCCTGGTCGCGCTGCTCGCGGTGGCCGCGATCCAGATCCGTTCCGTGGTCCTGTCGCCCTATCCGGCGATCCGCGCGGTCGAGGCGCTCACCGTCACGGCGACGCTGTTCCTGTTCCTGTTCGCGTCGGGCTACCTCGTGCTCGAGCAGGCGCAGCCCGACAGCTTCACGGGCGACGGGCTCACCCGGGTCGACGCGCTCTACTTCACGGTCACGGTGTTCGCGACGGTCGGGTTCGGCGACATCGTCGCGACCAGCCCGACCGCTCGCATGATGGTGACGGTCCAGATGCTGCTCGACCTGCTGGTCCTCGGCCTCGGCATCCGCGCCTTCGTCGGGGCGGTGCAGCGGGGCCGGGAACGGGTCAGCAAGGAGGGCGCCGCACGGCAGGACGACGCGGCGCCGCCGTCGCCGGATGGGCCCTAGATCCCACCCGGCGGACGTACGGCAGCGGGACGATGGACGGGTCGGCGACCCCGACACCCTGACCGTGCACCCACGAGGAGCGCTCCGATGGCCACCACGCCTGCCCCCACCTCTGCCCCCGTCACTGTCCGCAGCGTCGCGCACGCCGTGCGCTGGGCGCCGGCTCCGACGTGGGAACCCGGACGCCGCGCGAGGTTCGTCGCGTACCTCGGCGGCAGCATGATCGCGTGGACCGCCGTGGGCCTCGGCATCGCGGCGCTGCTGGCGCGCGCGCTCCCGCTGTTCGGCTAGCCTGCGCGGGCGGGACGCTCAGCCCTTGCCCTTGGCCTTTGGCTCCTGCTTCGCCGGGCCCTTCTCCTTCGGTTTCGGCGCGGGTCCCCGCGGACCCTCCTGTGCTGCGGCCGCCTGGTCCGCGGCGGCCTGCGCTGCTGCCGCCTGTGCTGCTGCGGCCTGTGCTGCGGCCGCCTGCTCCGCAGCCGCCTGCGCCGCGGCGGCTTGGGCCTTCGCCGCCGCGACCGCTGCGGTGACGCCGTCCAGCGCCCGGTCGATCTCGCGGTAGCGCTCCGTCGAGACCTCACCGGCATCCACGCCGGCATCGAGGCGGGCGCGGGTGTCGGCGAGCGCGGCATCGGCCTCGTCCCAGCGCCCGGCGGCGGCGGCTGACGTCACCTGAAGGACGGCGGCCTGGAGCGTGGCGGCGCGGTCGTCCGTGAGGTCGGGGCGGGAGCCGCAGCCGGCGGTGACCAGCGTGACGGCGAGCACGACGGCGGCGAGCGGATGACGTGCCCGGCCGGTCATGGCGTCACGCTCCGCTGCAACGACGTGAGGGCGGTCCCGAGGTCCCCCTCGACGGTCGGGTAGCTCGGTGGCGCCGTCGGCTCCTGCGTGCCGTCGCCCGACGCCCGCAGCCCGACGACGACCGCGCCCGCCGCGAGCAGCAGCGCTCCCGCCCCGGCGAGCCACCGCCGCGTGTGCGGGTGCGCGGCATCCGGAGCCGTCGGGACGGGGCGCGTGCCCGTGCCGAGCGGCAGGACGGCCGTGGCGTCGGCGCGATCGGCGGTCATCGGCTGCACGACGGGCCGGCCCGGAGCCGTGAGCTCCGCGACCTCGCCGGCCGTAGGCCGCTCGTCCGGGTCGGTCGCCGTCATCCGGGCGAGCAACGGCCCGAGCACCTCGCCGGACTGGGGCGGGACGTGCGGCCCGCGGGTCAGCCGCACCGCGGCGGCCTCCGCGGCCGTGCCTGCGAACGCCGGTTCGCCCGTGAGGCACTCGATGAGCACCAGACCGAGGGCGTACACGTCGGTCGGGGGACCGACCGGACCGCCGGCGGCCTGCTCGGGGCTGAGGTAGCGCATCGTGCCGATCGTGACGCCCGTCATGGTCAGGCGCGTCATGCCGGCGAGCCGGGCGATGCCGAAGTCCGCGAGCTTCACGACCGGCGCGGTCCGCGGGTCGCGGTCGTGCAGGCTCGTCGGGGAGGTCAGCAGCACGTTGGCGGGCTTGATGTCGCGGTGCACCACCTGCGCGTCGTGCACGGCCGACAGGGCGTCGGCGAGCTGGTGCGCGACGACGAGCGTCTCCTCGACGGACAGCGGCCCGTCCGCCAGGCGCTCGGCGAGCGTGGGCCCGTCGACGAGCTCCATCACCAGGTACGCCTGCCGGCCGGGCGGCGCAGGCAGCGAGCCCGCGTCGTACAGCGTGACCAGGTTCGGGTGGTTGAGGGCGGCGAGGACCTGGGTCTCGGCCGCGTGCCGCGACAGGTCGTCGGCCTCGTCGACGGCCGAGAAGACCTTGACCGCGACGTCGCGCCGCAGCACCAGGTCGTGCGCGCGGTGGACGGTGGCCATGCCGCCGCGCCCGACGACGTCACCGAGACGGTAGCGGCCGTCGAGCGCGGTCCCCTGGTCGTCGTCGGAGCCGACGACGGCGGTGCGTGGCGCCGCAGCTCCCCGCACGGGTGTGCGCGGCGCGGCGGCCGCAGGCGCCGACCCCGGCGGGCTCGGCGCGCCGGGCCGATCCGTGGCACGTCGTTCCAGCATCGTTCGACGGTAGGTGCAGGCCCGTGGGCCCGCACTCGGGCGCGGCGACCTTCACCCGGGCGTGCGCGGCGGGCGCTGCAGCGCCCGCGGGATCCCTCAGCCCTGCCCGCCGCCGCGGGGGTGCAGGTCAGGGCGGTCGGGGCCGTCGAACGGGAAGGCCGGGCCCGACCTCTGGGTCCAGCCCGGACCGTCGTCCCAGGGTGTCTCGTCGTGGAACCGCTGCACGGCCACCGCGGCGAGGACGAGCCACGCGATCGACACGAGGACCGACAGCACGATGAGCCCCGCGCCGACGCAGACGCTGACGATGCCCCAGCGGCGTGCGCTGGCGGCCTCGCGCTGCGCGACGGCCTCGTCGCCCGCGCCGAACGCCTGTGCGGCCCGGTGGGAGGCGAGCAGCGCGGGGATGCCGGTGGGCCAGAACAGGAGCATCGCGGCGATGACCCACCCGACGGGCGCCGACGTGAGGGCCGGTCGGGGCGGGTACGGGGGCGGGGGGAGCGGCTGCGTCGTCCAGCCTGCGGAGGGCGGCCCTGCGAGTGGTGGGCCGGCGGCGTGCGGACCGGCGGGCGGAGGTCCTGCCGCAGGCGTGCCCGCAGGCGCACCCGCCCGGGCGGACGCGTCCGGAGTCGGGTCGGGGGCCGGGTGAGGGGACTCCGTCGTCATGGTTCCTCCAGCGGTGGTGGCGGCCTGGTACCCACGCTAGGGCGCGTGCCTGTGAACAACCTTGGGACCTGTCCGCGGGCTGCCTGGTGCGCCCGTGTCACCCGTGCGGTCTAGCCTGGCGCGTGGTCCGTCCGGACCGACACCGAGGGGAGAACGACGTGGTGCTGATCGGCGCGCACGTGCGCGGCGGCGACCCGGTGGCTGGCGCCGCCGAGCTCGGCGCGCAGGCCGTGCAGGTGTTCCTGGCGGACCCGCAGGGCTGGAAGAAGCCGGCGCCGCGCGACGACGCGGCCGCGATCCTCGACTCGGGCCTCGGGGTGTACGTCCACGCGCCGTACCTGGTGAACGTCGCGTCGACGAACAACCGGATCCGCATCCCGAGCCGGAACATGATCGCCCAGCACTCCGCGGCGGCCGCCGAGCTGCAGGCCCGCGGCCTCGTCGTGCACGGCGGGCACGTGGGGGACGGCGACGACATCGCGGTCGGGATCGAGAACTGGCGCAAGACGTTCGAGCGCGCGACGTTCCCCGTGCGCGTGCTCGTCGAGAACACCGCGGGCGGCGAGAACGCGTGCGCCCGGACGCTGGACCGGATCGCGCTGCTGTGGGACGCGATCGGGGAGTACGACGTCGGGTTCTGCCTCGACACGTGCCACGCGTGGGCGTCGGGCGAGGACCTCGAGACGGTGGTCGACCGCGTGCGGGCGATCACGGCCCGCATCGACCTGGTGCACGCGAACAGCTCGCGTGACGAGGCGGGCTCGGGCCGCGACCGGCACGCGAGCTTCGCCGACGGGACGATCCCGCCCGAGCTCATCGCACACGTGGTTCGGGAAGCCGGCTGCGACGCCGTCGTCGAGACCCCCGCCGAGGGGCAGGCCGACGACGTCGCCTTCCTGAAGGAGGCGCTCGCCGTCTGATCCGGCGGCCGCGCTCAGCGGCCCCTGTCGGGCCAGACGACCGCCGCGCTCCCGCCACCGCGTCGCACGGGCTCGGCGACGGCGAGCTGTCGCCCGTGGCCGAGGAACTCGATCGCGGTCACGGCGCCGAGCTCGGGGGTGTCGGTGAACGTGTGCCCGAGCGCAGCGAGCTCCGTCCGCGGGAACTGCGGCTCGGCCTGCACCGACGCGCTGTTGCGCTGGGACGCACGCGGCGCGGCGACGGCGGCGGGCAGGTCCATCCCGAGGTCGAGCCGGTTCATCAGCACCTGCAGCACGGACGTGATGATCGACGCGCCGCCCGGTGAGCCGAGCGCGAGCAGCGGGGTGCCGCCCTGCAGGACGATCGTCGGCGCCATCGAGCTGCGCGGCCGCTTGCCGGGTGCGGGGAGGTTCGGGTCGAGCCCGCCCTGGGTGTCGGTGAAGTTGAAGTCCGTGAGCTCGTTGTTGAGCAGGAACCCGCGGTGCGGCACGACGATGCCGTTGCCGCCGATCGACTCGATGGTGAGCGTGTACGACACGACGTTGCCCCACCGGTCGGCCGTCGTCAGGTGTGTCGTCGACTGCCCGTCGGTGCCGTCCGCGCCGACCGCCGCGGGCGCGCCGCACGCGGCGTAGTCGCCGTCCGGGCTGCCGGGTGCGACGGGCTTGGTCGCGGCCGTCGGGCCGATCAGGCAGGCCCGTTCGGCCGCGAACCCGTCGGAGAGCAGCTCGGTGAGCGGCACGTCGACGAACGCCGGGTCGCCGACGAACCGGTTGCGGTCCGCGTACGCCAGGGCGCTCGCCTCGAGGTATCGGTGCTGGGCCTGGGTCGTGCCGAGCGCGCCGAGGTCGCTCGTCTCGAGGATGTTGAGCGCCTCACCCACGGTCGACCCGCCGGAGGACGGTGGCCCCATCGAGAACACGTCGAGCCCGCGGTACTGCACGTGCGTCGGGTCGCGCAGCAGCGCCTCGTACGAGGCCAGGTCCGAGGTCTCGAGGAGCCCGGGCCGGACCACGAGCGTGCTGCCCGGAGCGACGGGCGGACGATGCACCGTGTCCACGACCTCCTGCGCGAGCCGGCCGGTGTACAGCGCGTCGACGCCGTGGCGGGCGAGGAGGTCGTAGGTGTTCGCGAGGTCCCGGTTGCGCAGCACCGACCCGACGGCCGGCGGAGCGCCGCCGGGGAGGTAGAGCTGCGCGGTCGACGTGAACGCGGCGAAGCGGGCCGCGTTGGAGGCGACCTGGCTCGCGAACGTCGGGTCCACCACGAAGCCTCGCCGAGCCACCTGGGTGGCGCCCTGCAGCGCTCGGCGCAGGTCGAGCGTGCCCCACTGCTCGAGGGCGGTCGCCCACGTCGCGGGCGTGCCGGGGACGCCGGCGGACAGCCCGGACGTGACCGCGTCGGCGAACGGGATCGGCACGCCGTCCTCCACGAACGCGTCGCTCTGCATCGCCTGCGGCGCGGTCTCGCGCCCGTCGATCGTGTGCACCTGGCCGGTCGCGGCGTCGTAGTAGACGAAGAAGCCGCCTCCGCCGATCCCCGACGAGAACGGTTCGGTGACGCCGAGCGTCGCGGCCGCCGCGACCGCGGCGTCGACGGCGTTCCCGCCCCGACGCAGCACGTCGAGGCCGACGCGGGTGGCGTCGGCGTCGACCGTGGTGACGGCGCCCCCGCTCCCGACGGCGACGGGCACCTTGTCGCCCGGGCGCGGGTGGTGGGCCGACGCCGGTGCCGCACCGACGACGAGGGCGACGGCTGCCGCGGCGGCGAGCCCGCCGAGCATGCCGGGACGACGGGACGCGCGCACGAGGACCTCCAGGGTCAAGGCGACGAGAGACTCCAGTCGTACCAGGTCTTCCCGATCGCGCCACCCCACGGGCAGCCCGCCCCGGAGCCGGTGGACACGGCATCCGCGCGGGCGCCACGCTGGGTGGGTGCCGCCGACGGGGGCCGAGGGGGAGCGACGGGCGACGGAGCCGCCCGTGGACGGGCGCGAGCCGGCGCACTCCACGCGTGAGCTCCCAGCTGACGTGCTCCCGCATCTCGACCCCGCGCTGACACCCCTGCGCGTGCACCTGGGGTCGGCCGCGCGTGCGCACGTCGCCCGCGTGCGGCGCATGGTGGACGCGGCAGCGATGGACGGGCTCCGGGTACGCGCGGCGTACAGCGTCAAGACGAACCCCGACCGTCGTCTGCTGGGCGCGGTACGCGACGAGGGACTGCTGGTCGAGGCCATCAGCCAGCTCGAGGTCGAGCACGCGGTCGGCGTGGGCTTCGCGCCCGACCGGGTCGTGCTCAACGGCCCCGCGAAGTGGTGGCCCGTCCCGGTCACGCCGGGCCCGTTCGCGGCGGTGTTCTGCGACTCGGTCGACGAGCTGCGCGACGTCACGGCCCGCCCGCACGACGGTGCGCCGGTGGCCGGGGTCGTGGGCGTGCGCGTCCGCCCGCCCGGCGTGGTGTCACGGTTCGGCGTGGAGCTCCACGACCCGTCGGTCCTCGACGCCGTCGCCGGGTCGCTGTCCCACCTGCGGCCAGACGTGCGGGTCGGCCTGCACGTCCACGTGCCGGCGCGCGAGGTCGGCGCCGCGCGGTGGTGGCGCGTCGTCGACGAGGTCGTCACGGCGGGCGTCGCGCTCGAGCGCCGGTCGGGCCGGCCGGTGCGGTGCCTCGACCTCGGCGGCGGCTGGGAGCCCGACGACCTGCTCCGCGAGCTGCTGCCGCACCTGCCGCCGGCCCTCGCCGCGGCGCGCGGCCGGCTGACCGCGCTGGACGACGTCGTGCTCGAACCCGGTCGGGCGGTCGCGCAGCCGCTCGCGGCGCTCGTGACGCGCGTCCTCGCCGTGCGCGGCGAGCGGGGGGCGACCGACGTCGTGGTCGACGCGTCGATCGCCGACGCCCCGGAGGTCGGCCGGAGCGGTCACGACTGGTTCCTCGTGCGACCGGGTCGGGGCTCTGCTCTCGTGCGAGTCGGCGGCACGGGACGGGTCCTCGGCCGCACCTGCATGGAGACCGACGTCCTGCACGCGGGGCTGCGGCTCCCCGCCGACGTCCGCCCAGGTGACGTCCTCGTGATCACGGGCGTCGGCGCGTACGACACGAGCAAGAGCTACCGGTTCGGTCGTGGCGAGGCACCATGGCCGGACGGCGGCACCGAGCTCACCGCCGTCACCGACGCCTGACCAGGAGGCCGCCCATGGACCCGTCCGTCGCCGACGCGCTGCACCGCAGCCAGGTCATCGACCTGACCACCACGGGTCGCCGCACGGGCGAGCCGCGGCGGATCGAGATCTTCCTGCACGACCTCGACGGCCGGCTCTTCATCTCAGGTATGCCCCTGCCCGAGAAGCGGGCGTGGCTGCGCAACATCGAGGCGGACCCGCACGTGGTCGTGCACCTCAAGCGCGGTGTGCACGCCGACGTCCCGGCACTCGCGCGCGCCGTCGACGACCCGCAGGAGCGACGTCCGCTCATCGAGGCCGCCGCCGCCCGCTGGGGTCGCACGGACGTCGAGCTGATGATGGCGCAGAGCCCGCTCGTCGAGGTCACACCGACGGACTGAGTCAGGGCCAGACGTGGGCCGCCCCGGCGAACTCGTCGGGGTCGCTGTGCACCGGGATCACGCACACGAGGTGGCCACCCGGCACGCGCAGCGTCCGGCACTCGAGCCAGCCGCCGACCTCGACGGCCCCGAGCGCGAGCAGGCGGTCGGTCTCCGCCGCGACGTCGTCGGAC
This sequence comes from Cellulomonas sp., assembly GCF_017744555.1. Classification (GTDB taxonomy): domain Bacteria; phylum Actinomycetota; class Actinomycetes; order Actinomycetales; family Cellulomonadaceae; genus Cellulomonas. The sequence goes on from NZ_JAGIBD010000008.1 coordinate 83,678, forward strand.
TCGATGTCGAGGTGGTAGCGCGGCGTGTCGTCGACCGCCTGCACCGACGTGACCAGCCCGGAGACCGCCCTCCCCAGCGAGGTGAACTGCTCCTCGCCGGGCACGGGCCGTGCCTCCACGCCGAGGGCGGCCGCCCAGAAGGCGGCCGCCCGTGCGGCCCCGTCCACCGGGACGTCGATCAGCAAGGTCGAGACCCGGCTCCGGTGCACAGCGTCCTCCGCCCGTCACAGGGGACGGTGCGGCACCGCCCGGTCGCCAGTGTCGGCCTACGCCTCCGCGGCCGCCACCTCGTCGGCCGCGGCCTTGAGCTCGGCCGCCTCGGCCTTGTCGACGGCCTTCTCGACGATGCCCTCGGCCTTCTCCAGCGCCTTGCGGAGCTCGACGACCGCGGGGTCGGACACGAGCACGAGGATCCCGGAGTGGCCGGGCTCGATCGCGTCCTTGAGGTCGTCCTCGAGCCCGCGACGGTTGCGGATCTCCAGCCCCTTGCCGGTCGCCGCCCCGACGGCGCCGAGGGCGACGGCGCTGCCGAGGATGGACGGCGGGAAGATCAGGCCGAGCGCGACGCCGCCGACGACGCCCCACGTGAGCCCGCGACGCGTGCTGTGGTCGGTCGCAGTGAGCACCTCCACCTTGCCGCCGACCTCGCGCTTCACGACCAGGGCGCCCTCGACCTTGACGGTCGAGCCGTCCTCCGCCTCCTTGATCGCCTCGTACGCCTGCCAGGCGACGTCGGTGTCGGCGAAGTCGGCGATGAGCAGGGTGTACGCGCCGTCGCTGATGGCGGCGGCGTCGATGAGGACCTCGTCCGACATGGTGGTGCTCCTTCGGTTGCGATGGGTGTTCTCGACGCTAGGAGGGCAGCGGGTCAGGCCGCCTCCCTCGGCGTGGGTGAGAGTCAGACCTGCGCGACGATGTCGCGTCCGTGCACGGTGAGCGCCCAGATGACGAAGACGTCGAGCGCGATGATGACGAGCGCCCAGATCGGGTAGTACGGCAGCCACATGAAGTTCGCGACAGCGCTGAGCACGGCGACGACGACGCCGACCGTCCGGGCCCACACCGCGCCGTTGAAGAGCGCGAACCCCGCGAGCGCGACGAGAACGCCGAGCAGCAGGTGCACCCAGCCCCACGTCGTGATGTCGAAGGAGAAGATCCAGTCCTCCCGCACCACGAAGAACGTGTCGTTGAACAGGGCCACCAAGCCCTGCATCGCGTGCAGGAAGCCGATCATGATCATCAGGGTCGCGGCGAAGACGGTGACTCCCACCGCCAGGCTGCTGCGGTTCTCGGCCATGCTCGGTTCCTCTCGTCTGCAGGTCACGGGTCGACTCGTCCCGATCCTGGGCCGAGGCGGTGCCGGGCGGATCACCCGCCTCGGGTAACTCCGCGGGCGTGTGACCAGCACGAGGGCGTCTGTTCGGTCGGCTCGCGGTCGCCGCCGGGCCACCGGGTCCCGGTGCCTACGGCGTGCCTTGACATCGCGCTCGGGCCGTCACGACAATTCACGCGAAACGCGCTCTGAGAGCGCTCTCACCCTCAAGACACGTGGGGACCTTCTTCGGCAGCCGAACGATCCGAGAGCCCGAGCAACGACATCTGGGGGAGTCCATGCACCACCTCTCGACCGCCGTCCGCCGTGCCGCCGGGTGCCTGGTGGCACTCGCCGCCGTCGTCGCCCTCGCCGCTGCGCCCGCGAGCGCGACCAACGACCGCCACATCGACATCCGCGGACTCGCGCAGTGCGACGCCGTCGCGGGCCAGTGGGTCGTCACCTGGGAGCTGACCAACCACGCCGACGTCGCCGGCACGATCGGCAACGTCCGGGCCTACCCCGCGAGCCGCCCGCTCGTGGGCCTGCCCAGCAGGATCGAGCCGGGCGAGACGATCCGCGGCGAGCAGCGGCTGCTCGCGACCGAGTACACCGGCGAGATCCTGTTCGACGTGAACTGGGACGACGGACCGGTCACCTACGACCACCACTGGCCGATCTACATCTACCTCCGCTGCGGCGCCTGAGCCCGCACCGAGCCCCCCGTGCCGCGTCCCTCAGGTCGGGGCGCGGGGGCTCGCCGGCGCTCGCGGGCGGTCCTGTCTCGCCACGTGGGCACCGTTGACAGCATGTGGACCCCTGTGGACACTCGATGCATGCCCATCGCCAGCACCGAGCCTCAGGTCGCGCTCCGCGCGGACCTCGTCGACGCCGTGTCGACGCGCCGGTGTCTGTGTCGAATGTGTCGCTGACGACCTCGTCGCGCCGGTCCATCCAGCTCTGAGGAGCCCCCGCAGGCGTCATGCCTGGCCGGTGGGTGTGGACCAGTCCCGCCGCTCCGCGGCGTAGCCCGACGCCGTCCGAACGCCGCCTCACGGGGCGCGACGGTGCGGAGCCCGACTCGACTTCCGCAGACACACCCCTGGAGCTGACGTGGCCCACCACGCCCGTACCGACGTCCTTCCCATCCAGTCGATCGTCGCCAACGCGTCGCCGGGCGCCTGGCGTGACGGCCTGGTCGCCGCGCACGAGCAGGACGCGCTGACCGTCGTGCTGCTCGACGGTGGCGTGCGCGTCCTGTCGACGAGCGCCCGCCCGGAGATCGGCGAGCCGGTCGCCGTGCACCCCGTGGCGGAGGTGCTCGCGGTCGGCGGCGCGTGGTTCTCGGCCCGCGCGCTCGCCGACCCCGAGGACTGAGCCGCTAGGCGGTGGCCATCGAGCCCATCGCGGCCTGACAGGCCGAGACCATCGCGCGGCACGCCGACGCGCAGATGCGGCAGTGCTCGGACATGTCGGCGTGCATGTCGCACTCCGCCGCGCACGCCTCACCCATCGCCATGCAGGCCGTCATCATCGAGCGCATGACGCCCATGTCGTAGCCGTTCGGGCGCATCATCATGCGCATGGTCGCCGTGGCGACGTCGGCGCAGCTCATGCACATCGACGCGCAGCGGCCCATGTTCTCGCCGGCGTCGGCGTCGGCACACATCGTGGCCGCCATCGACGCGGCCGAACAGGCCTCCACGCACTGCTGCATCATCGTCATGTCCATGCCCATCGTGTCCGGCATGGTCATCGAACCCATCATGTCCGCCATCATGCTCATTGCTGCCGACCGCCTCTCGTCGCCCGTGACGCCTGCTGGTCCGATCGACGCTACGCCGGGTGCAGCGGCGGTCGCCATGGCGGAAACGAGGTCGTTACCCGCGCGCTCGCGCCGCCCACGACGTCGACGTGGTGGCCGCAGGCAGATCAGCGCGCGCGGTCGAGCTCGGCCCTCAGACGCGTGAGCCGCTCCCGTAGCTCGGGCGGCACGCGGTCGCCGAACGTCGCGAAGAACTCCTCGGTCAGGTCGGCCTCGACTGCCCAGGCGTCGGGTTCGATCTCGAACAGCCGCGCCAGGTCGGCGTCCGACACGTCGAGCCCGTGGGTGTCGAGCGCGCCCGGCGCGGGCAGGAGCCCGACGGGGCTGGTGACGGCGCCGACGTCGGTGCGCAGTCCGCGCGTGCGGTCCACCTGCTCGACGATCCACGCGAGGACCCGTGAGTTCTCGCCGAACCCGGGCCAGAGGAAGCGGCCGTCGTCGCCCTTGCGGAACCAGTTCACCTGGAAGACGAGCGGCCGGCGGTCGGCGTCGAGCCGGTCGCCGATCCGCAGCCAGTGTGCCCAGTGGTCGGCCATGTCGTACCCGCAGAACGGGAGCATCGCAAACGGGTCGCGGCGCAGCTCGCCGACGAGCCCCTCGGCGGCGGCGGTCCGCTCGGACGAGATGGTGGCGCCCATGAACACGCCGTGCGCCCAGCTCTCCGCCTGCGTGACGAGCGGGACGTTGGTGGCGCGGCGGCCGCCGAACACGATCGCGTCGAGCGTGACGCCCTCGGGGTCGTCCCAGCCGTCGGCGATCGTCGGGCACTGCGCCGCCGAGACCGTGAAGCGCGAGTTCGGGTGCGCGGCAGTCCGACCCGCGGCGCCGTCCTCGGGCGTCCAGTCCCGACCGGTCCAGTCCACGAGGTGCGGCGGCGGCTCGGGCGTCAGGCCCTCCCACCAGACGTCGCCGTCAGGGGTGAGGGCGACGTTGGTGAAGATCGTGTCGCGGCGCAGGGTCTCGACGGCGGCGGGGTTGGTCGTCACGCCGGTGCCCGGTGCGACGCCGAAGAACCCTGCCTCCGGGTTGATGGCCCGCAGCGAGCCGTCCGGGCCGGGGCGCAGCCACGCGATGTCGTCGCCGATCGTCTCGACGCGCCAGCCCGGCAGGGTCGGCACGAGCATCGCGAGGTTCGTCTTGCCGCACGCCGACGGGAACGCGGCCGCGACGTGGTACCGGCGGCCCTGTGGCGACGTGAGGCGGACGAGCAGCATGTGCTCGGCGAGCCAGCCCTCGTCGCGGCCCATCACGGACGCGATGCGCAGTGCGAAGCACTTCTTGCCGAGCAGCGCGTTGCCGCCGTAGCCCGACCCGTACGACCAGATCTCGCGCGTCTCCGGGAAGTGCGAGATGTACTTCGTCGCGCTGCACGGCCACGGGACGTCGTCGTGCCGCGTGCCGTCGCGGTCGAGCAGGGGCGCGCCGACCGAGTGCACCGCGGGGACGAAGGGCTCGCCGGCGTCGATGAGGTCGAGCACGTCCCGGCTGACCCGCGTCATGACGTGCATGCTCACCACCGCGTACGGCGAGTCCGTGACCTGCACGCCGACGCGCGACAGCGGACCGCCCACGGGGCCCATCGAGAACGGCACCACGTACATCGTCCGGCCGCGCATGGTGCCCGTGAACACCGTCTCGAGCTCGGCCCGCATGGCGGCCGGCTCGCGCCAGTTGTTCGTGGGGCCGGCGTCGGCGGGGTCGCGCGGGCAGATGAACGTGCGCGACTCGACGCGGGCGACGTCGTCGGGGTCGGAGCGCGCCAGGTAGCTGCCTGGCCGCAGCTCCGGGTCGAGGGGGAGCAGGGTGCCGGTGCGGACCATGTGCCCGATCAGGCTGCGCCGCTCCGCGTCCGACCCGTCGCACCAGACGACGGCGTCGGGCTGCACGAGTTCGGCGACCGCGGCGACCCAGGCGCGCACGTCGCCGGTGAGGGCCACGGACGTGACGTCGGCGAGCGTGCGGACCGCCGGGCGGCTGCGGGGCGTGGTCGGGTGGGGCGCGAGCATCGTCATGTCCGGGTCTCCTCCAGCGTTCGTGCGTGTTCTTCCATCTCATGGCAAGCACGCGGGCTCTGCGGGGCGGCTCACCCGTCAAGTTTGTGGATTCTTGCCATACAGTGAGGATCGTGGGAACGGAGCAGCGCGACCAGGCCGGCCTGCACGGCACCCCCGACGCCCTCACCCTCGGACGTCGCGTCCGGCACCTGCGCACCGCGCGCGGGCTCACGCTCGACGCCCTGGGCCGCACGGTGGGCGTGAACCCCAGCGTCCTGTCGCTCGTCGAGAACGGCCGTCGGGAACCCCGGCTCGCGCTCCTGCGGAGCATCGCGGACGCGCTCGACGTGACCGTCGCCGACCTCCTGGAGGCCGAGCCGCCGACGCGACGCGCCGCCCTGGAGATCGCCCTCGACCGCGCCCAGCGGTCCGCCGGGTTCGAGCGTCTCGCGCTGCCGACCGTCCGCCCGGGGCGCACCCTCCCGCTGCCCGTCCTCGAGCAGCTCGTCGGCCTGCACGCCGAGCTCGCACGCCGGGAGCTCGAGGCGGTCGCCACCCCCGAGGAGGCACGGCGCGCCAACACCCAGATCCGCCTCGAGCGTCAGGAGCGCGACAACCACCTGCCCGACATCGAGCGGCTCGCCGAGCAGATGGCGCGCAAGGCCGGGTACACCTCCGGCGCGCTCACGCACCGCACCGTGACGCGGATGGCCGAGCAGCTCGGGTTCGTCATCGTCTACGTCGACGACCTGCCGACCTCCACCCGGACCGTCACGGACCTGGCGAACGGCCGCATCTACCTCCCGCCCGCGTCCGCGCCGGGTGGTCACGGGCTGCGGTCGCTCGCGCTCCAGGCCATCGCGCACCGCGTGCTCGGCCACGAGCGCCCCTCCTCGTACGAGGAGTTCCTGCGTCAGCGCATGGAGATCACGTACTTCGCGTCGTGCTGCCTCATGCCGGAGTCGGCCGCGGTCGCCCACCTCGCACAGCACAAGCGCGAGAAGGACCTCGCGATCGAGGACCTTCGCGACGCGTTCGGCGTGACGCACGAGGCGGCCGCGCAGCGGTTCACCAGCCTCGCGACGCACCACCTCGGCATCCCGGTGCACTTCGTGCGGATCGGCGGCGACGGTGCGATCTACCGGGCCTACGCGAACGACGGGCTGCCGCTGCCCACCGACGTGACCGGCGCGATCGAAGGCCAGCTCGTGTGTCGGAGCTGGGGCGTGCGGCGCGCGCTGACGCGTCGGGACCGGTCGTCCGAGTCGTACCAGTACACCGACACGCCCGCGGGCACGTTCTGGTGCTCGACCCAGACCGGTTCGGGCACGACGGGCACGCTGTCGCTCGCCGTCGGTGTGCCGTTCGCGCACGCGACGTGGTTCCGCGGACGGGACACCACCGACCGTCACCGGTCGACGTGCCCCGACGAGGGCTGCTGCCGGCGACCGGGTGCCGCGGCGGCCGCCCGCTGGCAGGACGCGTCGTGGCCGAGCGCCCGTATCCACCAGCAGGTGTTCTCCGCGCTGCCCACCGGGGCGTTCCCGGGGGTCGACGCGCGTGAGGTGTACGCCTTCCTCGACCGGCACGCGCCCCAGGCGTCGGGCGAGCCGACCGACGAGTAGGCCCCGGCCGACTTCACGAGGTCATCCCCGGCTTCCAGGGGATGCTCGACGTGCAGCAGGTGGCCGTGTGCCTAGATCCGCCCGCGCACGGGAGTCCGGTCGACAGGGTCGCCCTCGTCCGGCATGGCCATCTCGGCGCGCACCCCGAGCAGCCGCACCTCGCGGTCCTCGAGCGCCTCGGCGAGCGCGGACACCGCCGCGGCCACGGTCGCGCCGTCGCGGGTCGGCTGCGGCAGCTTGCGGCTCGTGGTCTTCGTGACGAACGGCGCGTAGCGCACCTTGAGCGCGACGCGGACCACGGGGCGGCCGTCCTGCGCCGCGTCCTCGACGACGGCACGCGCGAGCTCGTCGACGGCCTCGCGCACCTGGTCGGGCGTCGTGAGGTTCTGCTGGAACGTCGTCTCGCGGCTGTGACCGCGCGGGACCCACGGGGAGTCGTCGACCGTGGTCGGGCCGAGCCCCTGCCCGAGCTGGTGGTACCAGAGGCCCATCTTCGGCCCGAACTCGCCGACGAGCGCGTCGGTCGGGGCGGCGGCGAGCTCGCGCACGGTCGTGACGCCGAGCGTGGTCAGCCGCTTCGACACCTTCGTGCCCACCCCCCACAGCTCGATGGTGGGGCGGTGGCCCATCACCTCGAACCAGTTGTCGGCGGTCAGCCGGAAGGTCCCTGCGGGCTTGCCGAACTCCGTGGCGATCTTCGCGCGGACCTTGTTGTCGCCGATGCCGACCGAGCAGTGCAGCTGTGTCCCCTCGAGCACCGCCCTCTGCGCGCTGCGGGCCACGGCCTGCGGGTCGTCGGTCTCGACGCCGAGGAACGCCTCGTCCCAGCCGAGCACCTCGACCACGACGCCCAGCGACCTCAGCGCGTCCATGACCCGCCCGGACACGGCGTCGTACTCGGCGGCGTCCACAGGCAGGAACACGCCGTCGGGCAGCTTGCGCGCCGCGATCCGCAGCGGCATCCCCGAGTGCACGCCGAACGCGCGCGCCTCGTACGACGCGGTGGACACGACGCCGCGTTCCGTGGGGTCACCGCGGCCCCCGACGACGACGGGCCTCCCGGCGAGCTCCGGGTGGCGCAGCACCTCGACGGCCGCGACGAACGCGTCGAGGTCCACGTGGAGCACCCAGGGGATGTGTGCGCCCATGGTCGGAGTCTGCCGTCCCCGGGGCGTCGCGTCATGGCGTGGTGGCCGGCGGGAGGGGCGCCGCGTCGCCGCTCTGTACGGTCGGGAGGTGAGCACGCCGTCCCCCTCCGTCGCCGCGACGGTCGTCGCCCCGCTGTACCTCGCGGGCTTCACGACGGCGTTCGGTGCGCATGGCGTCGCGGCCGCCTTGGGCGTCCGGTCCGACGACGTGGGGCTCACGCTGCTCTCGTTCGGCGCCGTGCTCGCGCTGTACGACGTCGCGGAGGTGCTGCTCAAGCCGCTGTTCGGCGCGCTGAGCGACCGGGTCGGCGTGAAGCGCCTCGTCGTCGGCGGTCTGCTCGCGTTCGCCGCCGTGTCGCTCCTCGGCGCCGTGCTCGTGACGCCCGCGGTCCTCGCCCTCGCCCGGCTCGGCCAGGGCGCGGCGGCGTCGGCGTTCTCCCCGGCGTCGTCCGCGGCCGTCGCCCGTCTCGCCGGTCCCGGTGCCGCCGGTCGGTACTTCGGTCGGTACGGCGCCTGGAAGAGCCTCGGTTACGCGGTCGGTCCGCTGCTCGGCGCCGGGCTGCTGGCGGTGGGCGGGATGCGCGCCCTGTTCGTCACGCTGACCGTGCTCGCGGCGGGCGCTGCGGTGTGGGCCGCGGTCGCGCTGCCGCCCATCGCGGTCCTGCCGCGGCCGCGTGCCACGGTCGCCGACGTGGTGCGCCAGGTCGCCGACCCCACCTTCCTCGTCCCGACCGCGGTGCTCGCCGCGGCGACAGCGGCGCTCGGTGTCGCGGTCGGGTTCCTGCCGCTGGTGGCGACGCGGGCCGGGCTCGACCCGGTGGCCAGCATGGCAGCGGTCACGGTCCTCGCGCTCGCGTCCACCGTGGTGCAGCCCGTCGTCGGCCGGCTCCGCGACGCGGGGCACGTCGACACCCGGCGAGGCGCCCCGACCGGGCTGGCGCTCGTGACGGCGGGCACGCTGCTCGTGGCCGTCGCGCCGCACGCCGTCACCGTGTACGCGGCGGCGCTGCTCGTCGGGCTCGGCATCGGCGTCGCGACACCGCTCGCGTTCGCGCACCTCGCCGCCTCGACGCCGGCGGAGCGGATGGGTCGCACGATGGGTGCCGCCGAGCTCGGCCGCGAGATCGGCGACGCCGGAGGGCCGCTGCTGGTCGGCGCGGTCGCCGTCGCCGTCAGCCTGCCCGTCGCGCTCGGCTCGCTCGCGGTGGTCACGGCCGGCACGGCCGCGGTGGGGGCCGTGGCGCTGCGTCCGAGGCCGTCTCGCAACCCGTGACCGCGCCTCCAGGTGTGCGGACTCACGGTCTACCAGTTGAATGGGGCCTGTGCTCACACCTGTCGAGTCACCGGGCGTGCTCGTCCGAGCCGCCTGGTCGCTCCCCGCGGACGAGGTGCTCGCCGCGGTCGGTTCAGGTGCCGACGGCCTGAGCGCCGACGTCGTGGAGCGCCGGCTCGCGGAGCACGGCCCCAACGAGCTGCCACTGCCACCACGCCCGCCGCTGTGGCGTCGAGTCCTGTCGCACTTCCAGGACGTGCTCGTCTACGTGCTGCTCGTCGCGGCCGGCCTCAAGGCGATCCTCGGGGAGTGGATCGACTTCGCGGTGATCTTGCTGGTCGCGATCGTGAACGCCGCCGTGGGGCTCATCCAGGAGGGTCGGGCCGAGAGCGCGCTCGACGGGATCCGCAAGATGCTCTCGCCGGGAGCGGAGGTCCGGCGCGACGGCGGGTGGACGAAGGTCGACGCCGCCGCCGTCGTGCCCGGTGACGTCGTGCGCGTGCGGGCCGGCGACGGGGTGCCGGCCGACGTCCGGCTGATCTCGGCGTCGAACCTGCGGGTCGAGGAGTCGGCCCTCACCGGCGAGTCCGTCCCGTCGACGAAGGACCCGGCGCCCGTCGACGCCCGTGCGGGGGTCGGCGACCGGTCGAGCATGCTCTTCTCGGGCACGATCGTCGCGGCCGGCTCGGGGGAGGGGGTCGTCGTCGCCACGGGGGCCGCGACCGAGATCGGCGCGATCCAGAGCCTCGTCGCCGAGGCCGAGGAGCTCGCGACGCCCCTGACGCGTCAGCTCGGGCGCTTCGGGACGCAGATCGCGCTGCTCATCCTCGTGATGGGCGTCGTCATGGCCGTGATCGGGCACACCGTGCACCACCTGTCGGTCGACGACCTGCTGTCGGCGTCCATCGGGTTCGCCGTCGCGGCCGTCCCCGAGGGTCTGCCTGCGCTCGTCACGATCACGCTCGCGCTCGGCGTGCAGCAGATGGCGGACCGCAACGCGATCACGCGGCGGCTGCCCGCCGTCGAGACGCTGGGCTCGGTGAGCACGATCTGCTCCGACAAGACCGGGACGCTCACCAAGAACGAGATGACGGCGCGGACGATCCGCACCGCGCACCGCACCGTCGACGTGGCCGGCGCAGGGTACGCGCCCGACGGCGGGCTCACGGCCGGCGACCAGCCGCTGGTCGTGGGGGAGACGCCCGACGTCGTCGCGTTCCTCGACACGATGGCGCTGTGCAACGACGCCCAGGTGGTGGAGTCGGACGGCAGGTGGTCGCTCGTGGGCGAGCCGACCGAGGGCGCGCTACGGACGCTCGCGCTCAAGGCGGGCACCGCCACGTCGGACTGGCACCGGGTCGCCGTCCTGCCGTTCGACTCCGCGGTCAAGTACATGGCGACGCTCGACCGGCACGACACGCACGCCGTCACCGTGCTGCACGTCAAGGGCGCCCCGGACCGCGTGCTCGAGCTGTGCCGCACGCAGACGGCACCCGACGGCACGGCCGAGCCCGTGGACACCGGGTTCTGGCTGGACCAGGTCGACGAGCTCGGCTCGCACGGCCTGCGCGTCCTGGCGGCCGCCCGGCGGACCGCCCCTGCGGGCGCGAGCGCGATCGCCGACGACGACCTGCGCGACCTCGAGCTGTGCGGCCTGGTCGGCATCGTCGACCCGCCTCGTCCCGAGGCCATCGACGCGATCGCGGAGTGCCACCGGGCCGGGATCACGGTGAAGATGATCACCGGCGACCACGCCGGCACGGCGACCGCCATCGCTCAGGAGCTCGGCCTGCTCACGCCCGACGGTCGGCCCGCGCACCCGCCGACGGCGGTCGACCGCGACGCGCCCGTCGTCCTCACCGGTGCCGAGCTCGAGGCGATGAGCAACGAGCAGCTGCGCGAGGTGGTCCGGGACGTCGACGTGTACGCGCGGACGAGCCCCGAGCACAAGATCCGGATCGTCTCCGCGCTGCAGGCGCACCGTCAGGTGGTCGCGATGACGGGCGACGGCGTCAACGACGCGCCCGCCCTCACGCAGGCCGACGTGGGTGTCGCGATGGGCATCAAGGGCACGGAGGCGACCAAGGAGGCCGCCGACGTCGTGCTCGCCGACGACAACTTCGCGACGATCGAGCGGGCCGTCGAGGAGGGGCGGCGGATCTACGACAACGTCCGCAAGTCCGTCCTGTTCCTCCTGCCGACGAACGGTGCGCAGGCCCTCGTGATCCTCGTGGCCGTGCTGTTCGGCCTCACCATGCCGCTCGAGCCGGTGCAGGTGCTCTGGATCAACATGATCACCGCCGTCACGCTGTCGCTCGCGCTCGCGTACGAGAAGGCCGAGCCCGGGATCATGGACCGGCCGCCACGCGACGCCGACGCGTCGATCCTCGGCGGGCCGGCGCTGCGGCGGATCCTGCTCGTGTCGGCGCTCATCGGTGCGGCGACCCTCGTGGTGTTCTTCGTCGAGCGCGACGGGCGCATGACCGTGGACCAGGCGCAGACGACGGCCGTCACGATGCTCGCGTTCGGGCAGCTCGCGTACCTGTTCAACTGCCGGTTCACGGACCGGTCGAGCCTGAGCCTCGACGTGCTTCGCGGCAACCGCGTGCTGTGGATCTCGGCCGGTGCGCTCGTGCTGCTGCAGGCCGTGTTCGTGTACGCGCCGTTCATGCACACGCTGTTCGGGTCCGCGGCGGTGCCGTGGCGCGGCTGGTGGGTGCCGTTCGTGCTGGCCGTCGGGGTGTTCCTGGTGGTCGAGGCCGGCAAGGCCGTCGGACGGGCGCGGCGCCGTTGATCCCGGCGCCGATGGTTCCGGTCAGGCCGGCACGACCGCCCGGGGTGTGACGCACGCTCTCACCTTCCGGCCGGCCGCGGCGGGGCCGCCGGCCAGCGCGCAGGCCGCGACGACGACGGCGACCAGCGAGGTCGCACCGCCGATGCCCAGAGCGGCGCGCGGGCCGAGAGTGTCGGTCAGCCACCCGACGAGAGGTGCCCCCGCCATCGAGGTGACCGAGCCGACCAGTCCCTGCACGGCGAGGACGCGGCCGCGCACGTGTCCCGGCGCGAGCAGCTGCACGGTCGTGGAGACGGCTGTGTCGTACACGATGCAGCACGCCGCGACAGCGAGCATCGCGCCGGCGAACAGCCACGCGACGGGCGCCGCGCCGGATGCGGCCTGCAGCACCGCTGCCGCGGCGGCCGACCCGAGGAGGGTCGGCATCCGCAGGTGGCGCAGGCGCGCCGCGACGGCGGCACCGAGGAGCGCACCGATCGAGAAGCAGGTGAACATGCGCCCGTAGAGGCCCGGCCCGCCGTGGAAGGTCGACGCGGCCGTCGCCGCCATCGTCACCTGGAAGTGGCGGCCCACGGCACCCGTGACGACACCCGTCGCGAGGACGACGACGAGCTGCCTGCTGCCCAGCACGTGCCGGACGCCGTCGCGCACCCGGTCCGCGCCGCGGGCGGCCCGCTCGAGGGGATGGAGCAGGTCGGTGCGCAGCCGCAGGACGGTCAGCGCGACGGTCGCGAACGACACCGCGTCGATCGCGAACACGGCCCACGCGCCCGGCCCCGCGAGCACCACCGATCCGGCACCGAGGCCGAGCACCCACCCCGTCGAGTGCGTCACGGAGCCGAGTGCGATGCCGTTGGACAGGTGGTCCCGGCCGAGCACCTGCGCGAGCAGCCGCCCGAAGCACGGCCCGTCGAGCACGCCGAGGACGCCGGTGAGCGCGGCGAACACGTACAGGTGCCACAGGCGCGCGTGCCCGCTCCACGTCAGCACGGCGAGGCCGGCCGCGAGCACCCCGAACGCGCCCTGCGTGACCGGCAGGACGCGCCGCGCGTCGAGCCGGTCCGCGAGCGCACCGCCGGCCAGGCCCAGGACGAGCGCCGGTGCCTGCTTCACCGCGACCACCGCACCCAGCGCCGCCGCGGAACCCGTCATGTCGAACACGAGCCACCCGAGCGCCGCGGTCGACATCCACGAACCGACGTTCGACACGAGGTCGGCCACCGCCCACCGGCGGTAGTTGGGCAGCGCGAGGGCTCGCATCCCGGCGGGCAGGCGGACCGGACGGCCGAGCAGCCGGGCGGTCGGGGGTTCGGGCGCGTCGGCGGGGGAGGGCACGAGGCACAGATCGACCGCGGGCACCGCGATCTGACCGGCGCGGTGTGCGGCGTCCGTCACAGCCAGCGCGCCGACCGTACGCCGACGAGTCGTCGTGACCGAACGGCTGGTCCGTCCCTCGCCGCTCGGTGCGGGCCGCGGTGTTCGTCTGCGCTAGATCGTCCGGCCGAGCGCTGCGAGGGCGGCGAACGGGTCGACCACCCAGAGGTCGTCGAACCCCAGTTCCTCGGCGGTGCGGGCGTACTCGACGATCTGGCGGGCAGGCAGGTCACGAGGGAGCAGGACGCCGGTGCGGGGATGGTTCGCCATGCGCACGTCCCCTCAGACCGCGCGGTCGTCGAATGCCTGGGCGAGGGCCTCGGACCCGCGGGCGAGGAGCGTCACGTCGGCCCCGACCAGCACGAACGTGGCCCCGGCGCCGACGTACGCGCGCGACAAGGCTGGGTCGAACGCGTTGACGCCGACCGGCTTGCCCGCGGCGCGCACGGCCTCGAACGCACGGTGGACGGCCGCGACGACGTCCGGGTGGTCCTGCCGTCCCAGCAGCCCCATCGAGGCGGCGAGGTCGGACGGCCCGACGAAGACCCCGTCGACGCCGTCCACCGCCGCGACGGCACCGGCGGCCGCGACACCCTCGACTGTTTCGACCTGGACGAACAGCGACACGTGCGTGTCCGCGTCGTCGAGGTACCTCTCGACCCGGTTCCACCGGGCCGAGCGCGCGAGGGCCGAGCCGACACCCCGGCGTCCGCGGGGTGGGTAGCGGACGGCTTCGACCACGGAGCGGGCCTCGTCCGCGGACGACACCATCGGCACGAGCAGGTTCTGCGCCCCGAGGTCCAGCACCTGCTTGATCGTCACGACGTCGCCGACCGGCACCCGCACCACCGGGGTCACGGGGTACGCCGCGACCGCCTGCAGCTGCGCGAGCACCGACTCCAGCCCGTTCGGCGAGTGCTCCATGTCGACGAGGAGCCAGTCGAGTCCCGAGCCCGCGCAGATCTCGGCGACGAGCGGGCTCCCCGAGCACACCCACATGCCCACGAGAGCACGGCCCTGTTCCCGCGGGGCGGCGAGGGCGTCGCGGAACGTCGGCGTCAGACGAAGCGGCATGTGATCGTCCCCAGGTCGCGATAGTCGGCCAGCACGGTGTCTCCGGGGTGCACCCAGACCGGGCGCGTGAACGAGCCCGCGAGCACGATCTCGCCGGCCTCGAGGCGGTCGCCGTGACGGGCGAGCTTGTTGGCGAGCCACGCGACCCCGCGGGCGGGGTGGCCGAGCACCGCACCTGCGACGCCGGACTCCTCGACAGTCTCGTTGCGGTGCAGCATCGCGGCGACCCACGGCAGGTCGACGGCGTCGGGGGCGACGGGCGTGCCGCCGTGGACCATGGCGCCCATCGCGGCGTTGTCGCTGATGGTGTCGACGATCGTGCGGCCCTGCAGCTCGATCCGGGACGACAGGATCTCGAGCGCCGGTACCACGTACTCGGTAGCGCGCAGGACGTCGAAGACGGTCGCGTCGGGCCCGTCGACCGGCGCGGACAGGACGAACGCGAGCTCGACCTCGATGCGGACGTTCGAGAACCGGCCGTGCTCGATCGTCGCGCCGTCCTCGTGGACCATGTCGGCGAAGATCGCGCCGTAGTCGGGCTCGTCGATGCCGGTCGCGGCCTGCATGACCTTCGACGTCAGCCCGATCTTGCGCCCGACGGGACGCCGCCCGGCCGCGACGGCCCGCCGGCGCCACTCGGCCTGCACCGCGTAGGCGTCGTCGATCGTCATGCCCGGGTGGCGCGTGGTGAGGAGCGGGACGGTGGTCCGGTCGCGCTCGGCGGCGGCCAGCTCGTCCGCGACGGCCGCGACGGTCACGGCGTCGAGCGTCGTCCCGTCGGCGCTCACAGCTGGTGCCCGAGCTTGTACTCGCCCTGCTTCCAGCTCGGCAGGTCGTCGGGCTCGTCGTCCGGGCGGGTGTACGAGAACCCGTCGGCGCCGATGGTCACCGCCATCTCGCTGGTGTCCGTGCGCTCGACGACAGGCTGCGGGTTCCCGTCGAGGTCGAGGACGAGCGACGCCTCGGTGTACCAGGACGGCACGACCGGGTTGCCCCACCAGTCGCGCCGCTGGTTGTCGTGCACGTCCCACGTGACGACCGGGTTGTCCGGGTCGCCCGTGTAGTAGTCCTGCGTGTAGGTCTCGACGCGGTGCCCGTCGGGGTCGCGCAGGTACAGGTAGAACGCGTTGGACACGCCGTGCCGCCCCGGACCGCGCTCGATCCTGTCGGACATCCGCAGCGCGCCGAGCCGGTCGCAGATGGCCAGCACGTTGTGCTTCTCGTGCGTCGCGAATGCGACGTGGTGCATACGCGGCCCGTCACCGCCGGTCATCGCGGTGTCGTGCACGGTCGACTTGCGGCGCATCCACGCCGCGTACGTCGTGCCGGCGTCGTCCTGGATGTCCTCGGTCACGCGGAAGCCGAGGGACTCCATGTAGCGGACCGCCCGCGGCACGTCCGGGGTGACCTGGTTGAAGTGGTCGAGTCGCACGAGGACGCCGGGCGCGTGCAGGTCGTACCGCCACGCGAGCCGCTCGACGTGCTCGACCTCGTGGAAGAACTCGTACGGGAAGCCCAGCGGGTCCTCGACGCGCACCGAGTCGCCGACCCCCCGGGCGAAGCCGTCGGGACGCCGTTCGACCCGGCAGCCGAGCTCGCGGTAGAACGCGACGGCCCGGTCGAGGTCCTGGGGAGCGCGGACCCGGTACGAGAAGGCGGCGCACGCCGCGACGGGCCCCTGGCGCAGGACGAGGTTGTGGTGGATGAACTCCTCGAACGTGCGCAGGTACACGGTGTGCTCGTCCTCGGCCGTGACGACGAGCCCCAGGACGTCGACGTAGAAGTGCCGCGACGCTGCGAGGTCGGTGACGACGAGCTCCATCGACGCGCAGCGCAGCACGTCGGGTGGGGGAGACGTCGGCGTGGGGATCGGGTCGGTGCTCACGGGCGGTCTCCCTTGCCGAACGTCGGGTGGTGCGGCTCGCCGAGCGTCACGTGCACGGCCTGCTGGTGCGTGTAGAAGTCGATCGAGCGGTACCCGCCCTCGTGGCCGAGCCCGGACGCCTTGACGCCGCCGAACGGGGTCCGCAGGTCGCGGACGTTGTTGCTGTTGAGCCACACCATGCCCGCCTCGATGCCCTGCGCGAACGTGTGCGCCCGGCGCAGGTCGTTGGTCCACACGTACGCCGCGAGCCCGTACTTCACGCCGTTCGCGAGCGCGAGCGCCTCCTCGTCGGTGTCGAACGGGGTGATGGCGACGACCGGGCCGAAGATCTCCTCCTGGAAGATCCGGGCGTCGGGCGTGACGTCGGCGAACACCGTGGGCGCGACGTAGTTGCCGGTCGGGAACCCGTCCGGCCGCCCGCCGCCTGCCACGAGCCGCCCCTCGGTGCGGCCGATCTCGATGTACCCCATGACCTTCGCGAAGTGCTCGGGGTGGACGAGCGCGCCCACCTCGGTCGACGGCAGGTGCGGCGGGCCCACGACGACGCGCCGCGCCTGTGCCGCGTACCGCTCGACGAACTCGTCGTACACCTCGCGCTGGACGAGGATCCGGCTTCCGGCCGTGCAGCGCTCCCCGTTGAGCGAGAACACCCCGAAGATCGTCGCGTCGATCGCGGCGTCGAGGTCGGCGTCCGCGAACACGACGGCCGGGGACTTGCCGCCGAGCTCCATCGACAGGCCCTTCAGGTGCGGCGCGGCGTTCGCGAAGATGAGCTGACCGGTGCGGCTCTCGCCCGTGAACGAGATCAGAGGCACGTCCGGGTGCTTGACCAGCGCGTCGCCCGCCTCCTCGCCGAGACCGTGCACGAGGTTGAACACGCCGGTCGGCAGCCCGGCCTCGGCGAAGATCCCGGCCCACAGGGAGGCCGACAGGGGAGTGAACTCGGCGGGCTTGAGGACCACGGTGTTGCCGGTCGCGAGGGCGGGCCCGAGCTTCCACGACTCGAGCATGAACGGCGTATTCCACGGCGTGATGAGCCCCGCGACGCCGATGGGCTTGCGGTTGACGTAGTTGAGCTGTCGACCGGGGACCTTGAACGCGTCGTCGGTCTGCGCGACCACGAGGTCCGCGAAGAACCGGAAGTTCTCCGCGGCACGTCGGGCCTGGCCGAGGGCCTGCGAGATCGGGAGACCCGAGTCGAACGACTCGAGCTCGGCGAGCCGGGCGTCGCGCGACTCGACGACGTCCGCGACCCGGTGCAGCACCCGGGACCGCTCACGCGGCAGCATCCGCGGCCACGGTCCGTCCTCGAACGCGCGCCTGGCCGCGGCGACCGCCCGGTCGACGTCCGCGGCCTTGCCGGCGGCGGCCCGCAGGTACGTCTCGTTCGACACGGGGTCGAGCACGTCGAACGTCGCACCCTCCGCGGAGTCGACGTCCTCGCCGCCGACGTGGTGACGCAGGTGGTCGGGCACGCCGTCGGGCACGTGGCGTGCATCCGCCCGTCCGGTGCTGATGTCGTCCATCGCACAACCTCTCAGACCGTCGTCGCGCCGGCCGCGGCGGGCGCCTCGTCGGGGTGCTCGTGGCTGAGGTAGGCCGCGAGGGTCGCCGACCGGTGCGCACGCGCCGCCCGCTCGATGTCGGCCAGGGGGGCGCCCGCCTCGATGAGGTCGACGAGGGCATCGTGCTCCCTGACCGACTCGTGCGCCCGCCCGGGCACGAAGCTGAACGTCGAGTCGCGCAGGTGGCCGAGCCGCACCCACTCGGCGTCGACGAGCGCGAGCATCCGGGGGTTCGGGCACGCGCCGAAGAGCACCTGGTGGAACTCGTGGTTCAGCGACGTGAACTGACGTGGGTCGAAGTCGTCGAGCTGCTCGACCAGCTGCCGGTTGAGGTCGCGCGCCCGCCGGAGGTCGTCGGCCGAGAGCTGCCGGGCGGCGAGCGCCGTCGCCGCCCCCTCGAGGAGCGCGAGGGTCTCCATGCTCTGCCGGTACTGCGAGTCGTCGATCATCGAGACCCGCGCGCCGACGTGCTGCTCGAACGTCACGAGACCCTCGGCCTCGAGCCGGCGGATCGCCTCGCGCACGGGCACGACGCTCATGTCGAGCTCGCCGGCGATCGACCCGAGCACCAGCCGGTACCCGGGTCTGAGCTGGCCGCCCGCGATCCGCTCCTGGATCCAGCGATAGGCCTGCTGCGACTTGCTCCCTGTCGTCTCCGTCATCGGTCGCCCCGCCGCGCGTCGTACCGGGCCCGCCACTGCGCGTCCATCGGGAACAGCCCGTCGAGCGGGTGGCCCGCGGCGACCTGCTCGGCGACCCAGGCGTCCTCCTCCTCCTGCGCGAGGGTCGCCTCGACGACCTCCTCGACGAGGTCCGGCGGGATGACGACGACACCGTCGGCGTCCCCGACGACGACGTCCCCAGGCTCGACCGTGGTCCCGCCACACGCGACGGCCACGTCGACGTCCCACGGCACGTGCCGGCGGCCCAGCACGGCGGGGTGTGCGCCCGCCGAGTACACCGGGAGGCCGACGGCGCGGACCGCGTCGTGGTCGCGGACGCCGCCGTCCGTGACGATCCCGGCGGCGCCCCGGGCCCGGGCCCGCAGCGCGAGGATGTCGCCGAACGTGCCGGAGCCGGTCTCGCCGCGCGCCTCGATCACGAGCACGTCGCCCTCGCCGAGCGCGTCGAACGCACGCTTCTGCGCGTTGTGGCCGGCGCCGTGGCGGGCGAACAGGTCCTCGCGGGCCGGGACGAACCGCAGCGTGCGCGCGGTGCCGACGAGCTTCGTCGCGGGGTGCATCGGGCGGACGCCGTCGATCGTCACCTGGTTCAGCCCGCGTCGGCGCAGCTGCGCGCTCAGCCCGGCCACGGGCGCGCGCCCGAGCTTGTCCCGCAGCTCGGCGGTCAGCCGAAACGGCCCGCGTGCGGGTTCGAGACCTGCGGCCTCGGGCGACCCCCAGGCCTCGGCGCGCTGCGCGTCGTCGACCGTGGGCAGCGAACCGAGCTCCTCGTCGAACGCGTGCTCGCCCTGCACGACGGTCGTCACGAGCCGGCCGGACGACGGCGCGCCGGGCGCGTCCGGTGCGTCGACCTCGACCGCCACGACGTCTCCGGGTCGCAGGACCGACGAGCCCGCGGGCGTCCCGGTCAGGACCACGTCGCCGGGCTCGAGCGTGAGGTGCTGCGAGAGGTCGGCGACGAGCTGGGGGAGAGGGAACAGGAGCCCCGCGGTGGAATCGTCCTGGCGCAGGTCGCCGTTGACCCACGTACGCACCCGCAGAGCGCGGGGGTCGACCGTGCGGGCGTCGATCAGCCCAGGACCGATCGGGGTGTACCCGTCCCGGCCCTTGGAGCGGACGTTGGAGCCGCGGTCGGCCGACCGCAGGTCGTAGAGCCCGAGGTCGTTCGACGCGGTCACCCAGGCCACGTGCTCCCAGGCGTCCTCGACCCGCACCCACCGGGCCGGCGTGCCGATGACGAGCGCGATCTCGCCCTCGAACGCGAGCAGCTCCGTCCCGGCGGGACGCTCGACGGTGCCGCCGGACGGCGCCACGGAGCTCGACGGCTTGACGAAGTACGACGGGTGCGCCGGGCGGCGGCCGCGCTGGTCGGCGCGCGAGACGAAGTTGAGGTGGACGGCGACGACCTTCCCCGGGCGGCACGGGAGTGCCGAGAACCGGGGATCCGCCTCCCCGCGGCCCTGCCGATCGTCTGTCATGTGCGTCCCTCACTGTCCTCGGTGTGCGCGGGCCGGTTCGTGGGTGCTCAGCTGTTCGCCCGTCCGATCTCCTCGAAGTAGGGCGCGACCACGGAGGGCGACACGTGCAGGTCGAGGAGCAGGAACGGGCGCTCGTCCGCGGGCCGCGCGGCCCAGGCGCCCAGCCGGTCGAGGTCGTCGAGGGACCGCACGGGTATGCCGCAGGCGCCGGCCGCCGACGCGAGGCCGGCGAAGTCGACCCCGGGGATGAGCATCGGGTCCCGGGCGAGCCCCTTGCGCCCGTACACGTGGATCTCGGCGCCGTACGCGCCGTCGTTCCAGACGACCGCCAGGCCGCGGCCGCCCGCCACGCGGACCGCCGACTCGAGGTCGGCGAGCGCCATGAGACCGCCCCCGTCACCCGTCGTGAGCACGACCGTCGAGCCGGGTCGCGCGAGGGCCGCGCCCAGGACGCTCGCGAACCCGAGCCCGATCGCCTGGAACGCCGTGCCGACCATGATCATGCGGTCGGGCGACGCGACGGGCCAGTACATGTTCGCCCAGCCGAGGAAGTGGCCTCCGTCCGAGACGACGACGCGGTCGGCGGGCAGGAGCTCCGCGATCCGTGCTGCCGCCGAGCGGGGATCCAGGCGCCCGTCGGGCGCGGTGCCGTCACCCGGCTCGTACTGCCGGGCAGCGGTGACGTCGACCTGCTCGCGCCACCCGCTCGGTGTCGTTCCGTCGAGCTTCTCCAGGACCGCGGCGGCGACGGTCGCGGCGTCCCCGCGCACGAACCCGCCGACGTGGGGGTGGGTCGCGGCCGGCGCGACGTCCACCTGGAACACCCGGGTGCCGGGTGCGAACAGCTCCCCGAACCGCATCGTGAACTGGTTGAGCGAGGCACCGACGACGACGGCGACGTCCGCCTGCCGGACGAGGTCCATCGCACGCTCGGCACCGAACCCGCCGGCGACGCCCAGGTCGAACTCCGGCCGTGGGAACACCCCCCGGCCGAGCGCCGTCGTGACGGTGAGCGCGCCGGTTGCGTCGGCGATCGCCCCGAGCGCCGCACCAGCGCCGGAGAGCCAGGCGCCCCGGCCGGCCATGAGCAGCGGTCGCCGGGCCGACGCGAGGGCCGCGGCGACGTCCCGCACGCTCGCCTCGGCGAACGGACCGCGGGGTGCGAGCGGTGCGGGCAGGCGCGGCGCGGACGTCTCGGGCACGGGACCCGCGTCGACGGTCGCGACGTCGTACGGGATCGCGAGCACGGTCGGCACGCGGTAGGTCAGGGCGTGCTCGACGGCGATCAGGGTCGTGGCCGCGGCGTCCGCGCGGCCGACCGTGTACGTGCGGGCTCCCACGGCCGACGCCATGGCGATCTGGTCCACGTCCCACGGACGGGGGCCCGAGGTGGGCTCGTCGCCGACCACGAGCACGAGCGGGACGTGCGCCTGGACGGCCTCCGCGAGCGCGGTCAGCGTGTTCGTGAAGCCCGCGCCGTACGTCGTCGTCGCCGCGGCCAGGCGGCCGGACGCCCGGTGGAAGGCGTCCGCAGCGACGACCGCGCCGGCTTCGTGCCGTACCGCGGTGAACGTCGCCGACGTCTGGCGCGCGAGCGCGTCGAGGAAGTACGCGTTGCCATTGCCCATGACGCCGAACACGTGGTCCACGTGCGCGGCGAGCGTGACGGCGGTGTGGGCGGAGACCGAGGGCATCGCGACCTCTTCGTCGGGACGTCGTGCGTTTCTCCGACCGTATACGATCCGAGAGAAGACGTGCAGATCCACCTCGACACCGTCGTCCGAGGAGCCCATCGCATGCAGTTCCACCACCACGGGTACGTCTCGGGGGACCCCCGCGTCCAGCCCGCCGCCGGGGTCGGCCTCGACCGGCCCGACGAGCTGCCCGACGAGGTCGACGTCCTGATCGTCGGCACCGGCCCGGCCGGCATGATCACCGCCGCCCAGCTGTCGCAGTTCCCGTCCGTCACCACGCGGATCGTCGACCGGCGCCCCGGCCGGCTCGCGATCGGCCAGGCCGACGGCATCCAGGCGCGCAGCGTCGAGACGTTCCAGGCGTTCGGCTTCGCGGGGCGCATCGCCGAGGAGGCCTACCGCATCACCGAGATGTGCTTCTGGCACCCGGACCCCACCGACCCCACGCGGATCGTCCGCGGCGAGCGGCCGCCCGACGACCCGTCGGGCATCACCGAGTTCCCGCACCTCATCGTCAACCAGGCCCGCGTGCTCGACTACTTCGCCGAGTGCATGGCCAACGCCCCGACCCGGATGCGCCCCGACTACGGCTACGAGTTCCGCGACCTCTCCGTCGCATCGTCCGGCGACCACCCGGTGACGGTCCGGCTCGTGCGGACCGCGGGCGACGACGTCGGGACCGAGAAGGTCGTGCGAGCGAGGTACGTCGTCGGCGCCGACGGCGCGCACAGCGGCGTTCGTCGGGCGATCGGCTGCACCCGGCTCGGCCAGGACGCGGCCCACGCGTGGGGCGTCATGGACGTGCTCGCCGTCACCGACTTCCCGGACATCCGGCTCAAGTGCGCCATCCAGTCCGGCACGGGCGGCAGCATCCTGCTCATCCCGCGCGAGGGTGGCCACCTGTTCCGCATGTACGTCGACCTCGGCGAGGTCCGGCGCGAGACGCACGGGGAGGTCCGCAGCACGACGATCGAGCAGATCATCGACCACGCGAACGCGATCCTGCACCCGTACTCGCTCGACGTGAAGGACGTCGCGTGGCACAGCGTCTACGAGGTCGGCCACCGCGTCACCGATCGGTTCGACGACGTCCCCGTCGAGGAGATCGGCACGCGCAGCCCGCGGGTCTTCATCGAGGGCGACGCGTGCCACACGCACAGCGCGAAGGCCGGCCAGGGCATGAACGTGTCGATGCAGGACGGCTTCAACCTCGGCTGGAAGCTCGGCTACGTGCTCACCGGCCGCAGCCCGGAGAGCCTCCTCGCCACGTACTCGAAGGAACGACAGGTCATCGCGCAGGACCTCATCGACTTCGACCGCGAGTGGTCGTCGCTCATGGCGAAGAAGCCCGACGAGCTCGACGACCCCGGTGCGCTCGCGGAGTTCTACGTGCGCACGACGGAGTTCCTGTTCGGCTTCATGACGCAGTACCCGCCGTCGATGCTGGTCGCCGAGCCGACGCATCAGGCCCTCGCCACCGGTTTCACGGTCGGCAAGCGGTTCAAGTCCGCGCCCGTCGTGCGCGTCGCCGACGCGAACCCGCTGCAGCTCGGTCACCAGCACCGGGCCGACGGGCGGTGGCGCGTCTACGCGTTCGCGGACCGTCCGGGCGCGGGGGAGCCGTCCGCGCTGGCAGCGTGGGCGCAGTGGATGGAGTCGGCGCCGGACTCGCCCGTGCGCGCCCACACCCGCGAGGGCGACGAGCGCGACAGCGTCCTCGACATCAAGGTCGTCTTCCAGCAGCGGCACGCCGACGTGGACATCTCGGCGGTGCCGGAGGTCTTCCTGCCCCGCGTCGGCCCGTTCGAGCTGGTCGACTACGAGAAGGTGTTCGCCGCCGATCCCGTGGCCGACATCTTCGAGCTGCGCGGCGTCGACCGTGACGGCTGCGTCGTCGTCGTGCGCCCCGACCAGTACGTCGCCGGGGTCTTCTCGCTCGACGCCACCGCGGAGCTCGCCGCGTTCTTCCGGCAGCACCTCCTGGTGCTGGCCCGCTGACCTACGCGGCCTCGTGCGCCAGCCGGGCGGGCGTGTCGTCGTCGAAGTCCGCGAAGAACCCCGCGACCCGGTCGGTCAGCTCACCCATGCCGTCGCACGCGAACAGGATCGGCTGGTAGTGGCTGATGTCGTACGCGAGCGTCGCCATCTGGTGGAAGTCGACGGGCCGGATGTCGGCACCGCGGAACTCCTCGATCTCCCCGTACGACGAGAGCAGACCGGCCCCGTACGCGCGCAGCTCACCGTGCTCGTACATGACACCGAACTCGATCGTGAACCAGAAGACGTCCGCCACGTACTGCAGCCCCTCGGGCGTCTGGCACCGCCGCGCCGCCTCGCCTGCCCGGCGCTTGACCTCGGCGATCGCCGGGTTCGCGAGCAGGTTGCAGTGCCCGACCACCTCGTGCAGGATGTCCGGCTCCGGCGTGTAGAGCGGCTGCGACGGGTGCCGCAGGTACTGCGTCGAGTGGAACACCCCGTCCGCGAGCGACCCGTAGAACACGTCGAGCGGCACGAGCCCCGCGGCCGGGTACAGCTGGAACCCGCTCAGCGGCATGAGCCCCGCGCTGACCTCGTCGAGCTGCGGCACGTGGTCCGTCGGCAGCGCCAGGGCCTCCTTGCCCTCCAGGTAGCCACGGATCGCGAGACGCTCGTGCTTCGGAGCGAGCTCGCGGCACACCGTCCGCCAGATCTCGTTCTCCGACTCGGTGTACTCGACGCGCGGCACCGGCTCGCCGGGCTGCCACGCGAGCGCGGGGGCGGCGATCTCGTTGCGACGACGGCGGTACTCCTCGTCCTTGGCGCCAGGGTGGTCGTCCGCGAGGTGCACCGTGGCCTTGCCGTCCTCGTCCGCGGTGACGGGGGCGTAGAGCTGACCCTCTTCGAACATGCCGTCCGTTGTACGCCCGAAGGCTGGGGGCCGCATCCCTCCGGGGCGGGTGTTGGCCGCCTCTGGTAGTCCTGACGGGCATGAGCACCCTCGTCCTGACCCGTGTGCGCCCGTGGGGCGGCGCCGCAGCCGACCTTGTCCTGCGCGACGGGGTCATCGCCTCCGTCAGCCCTGCGGGCGGTCCGCTGCCGGACGGCGCGGAGGTCGTCGACGGCGCCGGGCTGCTCGCCCTGCCGGGCCTCGTCAACGCGCACGCGCACGTCGACAAGAGCTGGTGGGGACAGCCGTGGGTCTCGTACGGCGGCGAGGCCACCACGCAGGGCCGGATCGCGCACGAGCGCGAGCTGAGGGACCGGTACGGCATCCCCAGCACGGCCGGAGCGGCTGCCGTGCTGCGTGAGTTCGTCCGGCACGGCACCACCGCCACGCGCACGCACGTCGACGTCGACCTCGGCGTAGGGCTGCGCGGCCTCGCGCACGTGCGGGAGGCCGCGCAGGAGCTCGGCGGCGCCGTCGACGTCAGCATCGTGGCGTTTCCCCAGGACGGCGTGATCCGGCGCCCCGGCGTGCTCGACCTGCTCGACCAGGCCGCGGTCGCGGGCGCCACCCACATCGGCGGCATCGACCCCGCCTCCATCGACCGCGACCCCGTGGCGCAGCTGGACGGCCTGTTCGCGATCGCCGAGCGGCGCGGCGTCGGCCTCGACATCCACCTGCACGACCGCGGCGAGCTCGGGGCGTTCCAGATCGAGCTCATCGTCGAGCGGACCCGGCGTGCGGGCCTCAGCGGCCGCGTCACCGTCGCCCACGGCTTCGCGCTCGGCGAGCTCCCACCTGCGCGGCAGGACGCCCTGCTGGACGACCTGCGCGACGCGGGCGTCTCCTGGGCGACCGTCGCGCCCGTCGGCACGGCACCGCTGCCGTGGCGCGGGATGCGGGAGCGCGGCATCCCCGTGGGGCTCGGGACCGACGGCATCCGCGACCTGTGGTCGCCGTTCGGCGACGGCGACGTGCTGCGGATCGCCCTCGGCTTCGCGCGGCTGCACGGGCTGCGTACCGACGACGACCTCACCGACGCCGTCCGCCTCGCGACCTCGTCCGCCGCGGGGTTCGTCGGACGGTCCGTGCACGACCTGGTCGTCGGTGCCCCGGCGGACGTCGTGCTCGTCGACGCGGAGAACGTCCCCGACGCCCTCGTCCGCGTCCCGCCGCGCCGTCTGGTGGTGTCGGGCGGACGGGTCGTGGCCCGCGACGGCGACGTCCTCGTCTAGCCCCTCGAGGTCCCGGGATCGCGCGCCGCCGCACGCCGCGCCCACCGAGGGTGACCGGATGCGGCGGTCGTCGACCGGACGGATGATCGACGCCGCGGTCGGAGAAGACGACCGGCACCGGCCCGCACTCGTCCGAGGCGGATCCAGGGGTGGTGGGACATGAGCGAGACGCAGCCCGGCGACGCCAAGGCGACACCAGGTCCGGACACGGAGGAGCTCGCGGAGTCCGGCGGCGTCGGCATCTCCGCCGGTGAGCCGTCGACGTTCGAGCCGGAGGAGGATCCCGAGGCCGCCGAGCCGGACGGGGACCGTTGAACGGACGATCGGGCCCGCGGTCGAGAAGAGTGCCCCGAGTGGGATTCGAACCCACACTGGATCGGGTTTGAGCCGAACGCCTCTGCCGGTTGGGCTATCGGGGCCGAGCAGGTCAGCAGGATAGCCCGGTGAGGCACCGCGGCCGGCCCCGGGCCCACGCGCGGCGCGACCTGGCTCACAGTGGAACCATCGCGGCGTCACGGGACCCGGCCACTACGCTGTCCCCGTGACCAACGACGTGACCCCCGAGCCCACCGAGCAGGCCCCCGAGGCTCTCGACCTGAGTGCGCCGGCACCGGCCGAGGAGCCGGCGGCCGCCGCCGCCCCTGCACGTCCTGCGCGCCGCGCGGTCGTGGCGGAGGACGAGGCGCTGATCCGCATGGACGTCGTCGAGACGCTGCGGGACGCCGGCTTCGACGTGGTCGGCGAGGCGGGTGACGGCGCGCAGGCGGTCGCGCTGGCGACCGAGCTCAAGCCGGACGTCGTCGTGATGGACGTGAAGATGCCCGTGCTCGACGGCATCTCGGCGGCCGAGCAGATCGGCAAGGCGCACCTGGCGCCGGTCGTGCTGCTCACGGCGTTCTCGCAGACCGAGCTCGTCGAGCGCGCGCGCGACGCGGGTGCGATGGCGTACGTCGTCAAGCCGTTCAGCCCGGCGGACCTGCTGCCGGCCGTGGAGATCGCGATCTCGCGGTACGCGCAGATCTCGGCGCTCGAGTCGGAGGTGGCGGACCTCGCCGAGCGGTTCGAGACCCGCAAGCGCGTCGACCGCGCCAAGGGCCTGCTCATGACGAAGATGGGCCTCACCGAGCCGGAGTCGTTCCGGTGGATCCAGAAGACGTCGATGGACCGCCGCCTCACCATGCGCGAGGTCGCCGACGCGGTGATCGAGCAGGTCGGAGGCGGCGCCTCCTAGGCGTCACCCCTGGTCACGAGCCCGGTCGGACGTCCAGTTCGGCCGGGCTCCGCTTTGTCACAACTCTGCAACAAACGTCGCGGATTCACATGGCCGACACAAAGAATGAGTACCTTCGCGCAACACTGCTAGATCCCCATGGATCTGCGGATCGCAGTACTCACAGAGGGGTACCACGCATGATTCGTTCGACACATGCAGTTCGTGCAGCCGCGCTGGCCGGCGCTGCCGCCCTGATCCTCGCCGCGTGCTCCAGCGGTGGCGGCGACAGCGACGACGACGCGACCGAAGGGTCGACCGCTGCGGCCTCGGGTCCGCTGAAGATCGGCTCGCTGCTGCCGCAGACGGGTTCCCTCGCGTACCTCGGTCCGCCCGAGATCGCGGGCGTGGACCTGGCCATCAAGGACATCAACGAGGCCGGCGGCGTGCTGGGCAACGACGTCACGGTGGAGCACACCGACTCGTCAGACGCGGACAACGCCGAGGTCGCGACCCAGTCGGTCACCGAGCTCATCTCGAAGAAGGTCTCGGCGATCATCGGTGCCGCGTCGTCGTCCGTGACGCTCAACGTCGTCGACGACATCACGAACGCGAAGATCGTCCAGGTCTCGCCGGCCAACACGGCCACGAAGCTCTCCGGCTACTCGCCGTTCTACTTCCGCACGGCCCCG
This sequence comes from Cellulomonas sp., assembly GCF_017744555.1. GTDB lineage: Bacteria > Actinomycetota > Actinomycetes > Actinomycetales > Cellulomonadaceae > Cellulomonas. The sequence continues at coordinate 111,462 of NZ_JAGIBD010000008.1, forward strand.
CCGGACACGGTCCAGGGCTCGGCGCTCGGCAACCTCATCACGGGTGACGGGCACGAGAACGTCGGCATCCTCGTGTTCAACGACGACTACGGCACGTCGCTGCGCGACGTCGTCGAGAAGACGGTCGAGGACGCGGGCGGCACGATCACGTACGGCAAGAAGGGCCAGGAGTTCGACCCGAAGGCCTCGAGCTTCGACTCGGACATCACGGCGCTGCTCGCCACGAACCCGGACGCGGTGGTCGTGCTCGCGTTCGAGCAGACGAAGCAGATCATCCCCGGCCTCGTCGCCGGCGGCGTGAGCCCGGCGAACATCTACCTGGTCGACGGCAACACCGCCGACTACTCGGCGGACTTCCAGCCGGGCACGCTCGAGGGCGCCCAGGGCACCATCCCCGGCGCGTTCCCGTCGGACGACTTCCAGGCCCGCCTCAAGGAGGTCGACCCGAACCTCAAGGACTTCGCGTACGGCCCTGAGTCGTACGACGCGACGATCCTCGTGGCGCTGGCCGCCGAGAAGGGCAAGGCGACGGACGGCGAGACCATCCAGAAGAACATGGCGGCGGTCTCCGGTGCCGACGGTGGCGAGAAGTGCACGTCCTTCAAGGACTGCGTCGCGCTGATCAAGGACGGCAAGGACATCCAGTACGCCGGCCAGGCCGGTGTCGGTCCGTTCAACGCCGACAACGACCCGTCGAGCGCGTTCATCGGCGTCTACAAGTACGGCGCCGACAACAAGAACGTCTGGGTGAAGGCGGTCGAGGGCGAGGTCAAGTGACCCCGTCCCTGTGACGAGGAGGGCCGGTGCGGAGCGATCCGCACCGGCCCTTCGTCATCGGGGGCCGACGCCGCCGGCTCGGCGTCACCGAGCGCCCAGCGCGACGTCGACGACGAGCGCGCGATGGTCGGACAGCCCGGTGTCGACGGAGCGGGCGGCGCCGGTGGCGTGCACGGGACCGTCGCCGAGCACGTGGTCGAGCTGTCGGGTCGGTTCGACGACGGGGAACGTCGGGGCGGTGGCGAGCGGGTGCATGCCCGACCAGCGCAGGGCGCCGGGCTCGTCGAGGTTGAGGTCCCCGAGCAGCGCCATCGGCCGGGTGAGGGGACGGACCTGCGTGACGAGGTGGCGCAGCTGCCGCCCGTTCCAGCCGGGGATGAACGTCAGGTGCGTCGCGACGACGCTGAGGACGCCCTGCGGGCCCTGCACGACCGCGGCGAGGGCCGCCCGAGGTTCGTCGCGCACGAGCGTCGGCCAGCGCGTCCCGGGCCAGCGCACCGGGGTCCGGCGGCGCAACGTGGGCAGCTGCAGGACGCGCCACTCGAGCACGGGATGGCGGCTGAGCAGTGCGATGCCGTAGCTCGCCTGCGCGGGCTGGTGGTCGCCCGTCGCGGCGGTCCACAGGCCGGGCTCGCCGTGCAGGGTCGCGACGAACCGGTGCTCGGGGGCGCCCATGGCCTCAGCCGCGAGCGATGTGAGGTCCGCGCCGTGCGAGCGGGGCTGGTCGCGATCGACCTCCTGCAGGGCCAGCACGTCGGCGTCGAGGGCCTCGACGGCGGCGGCGAAGCGGTCGAGCCGCACCTCGCCGTCCACCACGGACCGGCCGTGCAGGATGTTGAAGGTCGCCAGGCGCACCCTGGGGATTCTCCCGGTCGACCTGCGGTCCCGCGCGGCGGCGTGTAGACACTCGTCTCATGACTCAGCAGGGTGCCCTCGTCGACCCTCCCGACGACCGCACGGCGCTGCACGACGGGCTGCGACTCACGGCCGTCGCGCTCACGGACGCCGGGATCCCGTTCGCGCTCGTCGGCGGCTACGCGGCGTGGGCCAGGGGAGCGCCCGAACCGAGCCACGACGCGGACTTCGCGGTGACCGAGGACGACGTGGAGCGGGCGAAGGCCGCCATCGCCGCCTCCGGGCTGACCGTCGAGCAGCCCGCGGAGAACTGGCTGTTCAAGGCGTACCACCACGGTCAGCTCGTGGACGTGCTGTTCCGGATGGTGGGGGAGCCGATCACGCGCGAGCAGCTCGCGCGCAGCGACGTCCTCGAGGTCCTCGCCGTGCGCATGCCCGTGCTCAGCGCCACGGACGTCGTGTCGGCGAAGATGCGGGTGCTCGGGGAGCACGCGTGCGACTTCGGGCGGCTGCTCGCGATCGTGCGCGCGCTGCGTGAGCAGATCGACTGGGGCCGGATCCGCGCGGACGTCGAGGGGCACCCCTACGCGCGCGCGTTCCTGTTCCTCGCCGACGAGCTCGGCATCACGGACCGCGGCCCCACCGCGTCGTCGGACGAGGTGGGGCCGGGCGAGGAGGCCGCGCCGGGGGCGTGACGGCTCACACCGCCGGCGGCTTGTTCGCCTGCTCGACGTCCGTCGCGAGCGTCCCGAGGTACAGCTCGATGACCTTCGGGTCGTGCATGAGCTCACGGCCCGGACCCGAGTAGGCGTTGCGGCCCTGGTCGAGCACGTACGCCCGGTCGCAGATCTGCAGCGCCCGACGCGCGTTCTGCTCGACGATGACCACCGAGACGCCCGCCTTGTTGATCTTGCGGGTCCGGATGAACGTCTCGTCCTGCCGCACGGGCGACAGGCCGGCCGACGGCTCGTCGAGCAGCAGCACCGACGGCTCCATCATGAGCGCGCGCGCCATCGCGACCATCTGCCGCTCGCCGCCCGACAGCGACCCGGCGCGCTGCTTGCGTCGCTCGCCGAGCGTGGGGAAGAGGTCGACGATGAACGCGAACCGCTCGTCGTACTTCTTGGGTGCCTGGAACAGGCCCATCTGCAGGTTCTCCTCGATGCTCAGCGAGGGGAACACGTTGTTCGTCTGCGGGACGAAGCCCACGCCGCGGCGCACGAGGGCGTCGGCGCGTTTGTGCGTGATGTCCTCGCCCTGGAGCGTGACCGTGCCGGAGCGGATCGTCACGAGGCCGAACAGGGCCTTGAGCAGCGTGGACTTGCCCGCGCCGTTCGGCCCGATGATCCCGACGAGCTCGCCGGGGTGCACCACGAGGTTGCAGCCGTTGAGGATGTCGACCCCCGGGATGTACCCGGCGACCAGGTCGCGGGCGTCGAGCAGGGGTTCCCCGGCGGGTGCGCCCCGGTGGACGCTGGCGGCGTCGCCGGTGTCGACGGCGGTGGTGCTCATCGGGTCTCCTCCGTGCGGGTGTCTTCCTCGGCGCGCACCTCGGCCTCGAGCTGCTCGGTGACCTCGTCGCTGAGCAGGCTGTCGTCGCCGAGGTCGGTGTCGTGGTGCTTGCCGAGATAGGCGTCGACGACGGCCTGGTCCTGCATGACGGTCTCCGGCGGGCCTTCGGCGACGATCCGGCCCTCCGCCATGACGACGACCCAGTCCGAGATGTGCCGGACCATGTGCATGTCGTGCTCGACGAACAGCACCGTGGTGCCCTCGTCGCGCAACGACTCGATGTGGCCGAGCAGCGACTGCGTGAGGGCGGGGTTCACGCCGGCCATCGGCTCGTCGAGCATGAGCATGCGGGGCGAGCTCATGAGGGCTCGCGCCATCTCGAGCAGCTTGCGCTGACCGCCGGACAGGCTGCCCGCGAAGTCGTCGCGCTTGGTGTCGAGCTTGAACCGTGCGAGGAGCTCCTCGGCCTGCTCGGTGATCGCCTTCTCGCGAGGCCGCCACAGCGCCGGCACGAGGGCTGTGACGAGCCGCTCGCCCGGCTGGTCGGGGGCACCGAGCCGCATGTTCTCCATGACCGTCATGCGGCTGAGCGCCTTGGTCAGCTGGAACGTGCGGACCATCCCGGAGCGGGCGACCCGCGCGGCGGCGACGCCGTGCAGCGACCGCCCGTCGAACGTCCACTCGCCCGTGCTCGGACGGTCGAAGCCGGTGAGCAGGTTGAACAGCGTCGTCTTGCCGGCGCCGTTGGGCCCGATGAGGGCCGTGATGGCGCCGCGCTGGACCTCGAGGTGGTCGACGTCGACGGCGGTCATGCCGCCGAAGTGCCGCGTGACGTGGTCCGCGACCACGATCGGGTCGGGCTTCGCCGCGCCGGGCGTGCGAGCCACGTCGGCGAGCGACGCGGCGACCTCCGCCCGGCGGTCGGTGACGGTGGTGGGCTGGTCAGCGGACATCGATCGCCAGCTCCTTCTTGTCGCCGAGGATGCCTTGCGGCCGGAAGATGATCAGCAGCATCAGCGTGACGCCGACGACGATCCAGCCGAACTGCTCGATCTGCTCGGTCCGCATGATGCTGTCGGGGACCCCGGCACGCATGACGGACTTGATGAGCATGAGGCTCGCCCAGAAGATGATCGACCCGAGGACGGGCCCGAACACGGTCGCGGCACCGCCCAGCAGCAGGATCGTCCAGACGAAGAACGTCATCGGGCGGCCCATCGAGTCGGGCTGCACGGCTCGTGGCAGGACGTAGATGATGCCCGCCACCGCACCGATGCAGCCACCGAGGATGAGCGCCTGCATCTTGTACGAGTAGACGTTCTTGCCGAGCGAGCGCACGGCGTCCTCGTCCTCGCGGATGCCCTTGAGCACGCGGCCCCACGGCGACCGGATGAGCAGCCACACGAGCAGGCACGCGAGCCCGACGGCCGCCCAGCCGACGATCCGGACCCACCAGCTGTTCGACGCGCTGAGCGAGTAGTCGAACGGACCGAGCTGGAAGTTGCCGTCCCCGAACGGTGACGAGTCCTGGAACGTGTGCTTGTAGTCGTTGCCCCGCAGGCCCGACGACGCGCCCGTGATCTCGGTGAGCGCGGTCGAGCGGCCGATGAGCCGGACGATCTCGGCCGCCGCGATGGTCACGATGGCGAGGTAGTCGCCGCGCAGCTTGAGCGTCGGGATGCCGAGGATGAGGCCGAAGACCGCGGCGCACGCGATCGCGACGAGCACCGCCGCCCACAGCGGCCAGCCCGCGATCGTCGAGATCGCGAACCCGTACGCGCCCAGCAGCATGAAGCCTGCCTGGCCCATGTTGATGAGCCCGGTGAGGCCGAAGTGGATGTTCAGACCGATCGCGGCGAGCGCGTACGCGGCCGTCGTCGGCGCGAAGAACTCGCCGGCGACGTTCGTCAGGATGTTGTTCCAGTCCATGACGGCTCCTTAACCGATCCGCTCGGCCCGGCCCAGGATGCCCTGGGGCCGCACCAGCAGCACGACGATGAGGATGAGCAGTGCTGCGGCGTAGCGCATGTCGCTCGGGATGAACAGGTTGGCGACCTCGACGACGACGCCGATGACGATCGAGCCGACGAGAGCACCGAACGCCGCCCCGAGGCCACCGAGCGTCACCGCGGCGAACATCAGCAGCAGGAGCGCGGCGCCCATGCTCCAGCTGGTCGCGTTGAGGTAGAGGCCCATGAGGACGCCGCCGAGGGCGGCGAGGGCGGCACCGAGCACCCAGACCAGGCGGATGATCCGCTCGACGCCGATGCCGGACGCGGCCGCGAGGGCGGGGTTGTCGGACACGGCCCGCGTCGCCCGGCCCACGCGGGTGCCGAGCAGGAAGTACGCGACGGCACCGAGCACGAGCGCGGCGATCGCGACCGAGACGAGCGACGTGACGGTGACCCGCACGGGCCCGAACGTGAGCGTCGTCGGGTTGGTCGTCACGATGCGCAGCGAACCGCCGCCGAAGAAGAACTGGTACGTGTACTGCAGCGCCATCGACAGACCGATGGTCACGATCATCTGCTGCGTGGTGCCGACCCGCCGGCGCCGCAGCGGGTGCCAGATCCCCGCGTCCTGCAGCCAGCCGCTCGCGGCGCCCGCGATGACGGCGAGGACGCCGGACACGACCACGGGCAGACCCAGGAGCTGGCACCCGACGTACGCCAGGATGCCGCCGAGCGTCACCTGCTCGCCGTGCGCGAAGTTGCTCAGGCCCGTCGTCCCGTAGATGAGCGACAGCCCGACGGACGCGAGCGCGAGCAGGATGCCGAAGATGAGCCCGCTGACGGTCTGCTGCGCGAGCCGGTCCCAGCTGAACCCGGTGTCCTGCTGCGAGTTCGACGGCGTGCCGACCTCGCCGTTGCCGGTGCCCGGTGCGCCGGTGGCGCCGGGTGCCGGCGTGGGCCCGGAGCCGTCGGCGGCTACGAGCGGGAACAGCGCACCGGTCGCCTGGCCGAGCGTGGCGTTGACGGTCCGCGGGTTCGCCGAGGGGTCGCGCAGCACGTCGCCCTCGGGCAGCGTCGCCGGATCGACCTTGACCGTGTAGGGGCCGGGCACGGTGACCGCCGCGGACCAGCGCCCCTCGGCGTCGGTGACGACTGTGACGGTGGTGCCGGCGCCCGCGATCTCGAGGCTCACGCCGGGAGCGGGTTCGCGGTCGCTGTTGCGGATGGTGCCGTTGATGCACCCGGTCGCGACGTCGGCGACGCAGGGGGCCTCCGCGGCGGCGTGCGCGGGGGCTGCGGCGAGCAGGGCGGTGACACTGAGGACGAGGACGGCCAAGACCGTCCGCATCCTCGTCCTCCACCACGGCGACCTGGTCGGTGCGGTGGTGGGGGAACGGTCCACGGTGGCGAGATCTCGCACCTGGATCCTCCGTACGTCGTTCGTCTGGAGCGTGGTCACTGGGCTCGGCGGCGCTGCCGGGCTCGGTGCGGGTCCGCCGGGTGGCAGGACGATAGGCACGGATTGTGTCCTGTTCATTACGTCAAAGCGAGCACCGCCCACGAACGAGGCAGTCGGGTGACCATGGAACTGGGCGAACGTCCAGGAAATATGGCCATCCGGACGCGAGGGGCTAGGCACGCCGGTACCCGCTGCGCCATGATCGACGTCAGCGCCGCCGCGGGCAGATGCGGCGCCTGCCTGACCGGATCCCCCTCATCCCGTCTGGAGGCTCGTCGCCGTGCGCCCTGGAGTCCACGTCCGCAGTGCTTGCCCGCACGACCTCGAGGACCTGGTCGACCTCTGCCTCGCCGCACGCTCCGAGGCGGGCGTCGGTTCGCAGCTGTGCACGGAGGACTCCGAGCGGTTGCGCTCCCAGCTCGGGACGCTGCTCGCGACCCCCGGGGGCGAGGTGCTGATCGGCACCGTGGACGACCAGGCGGCCGGGCTCCTGCTGGCCCGGATCGTCGGTCCCGGCCCGTTCACGGACCAGTCCAGCCTGCACCTGGAGGCCCTGTTCGTGCTGCCCGACGCGCGACGCCGCGGTCTCGGGCACGCGCTGCTGTCGCGGGCGGTCCAGCTGGCCGAGCAGGCGGGTGCGACCGAGCTGTACTCGTCGCCGCTGCCGGGCGCGCGCGGCATGCAGCGGTTCCTCGCGCGGCTCGGGTTCGCCCCCGCGGCCGCGCACCGGGTCGTGACGACCGCGGTCCTGCAGCGTCGACTGACGCACGAGGTCGGGCCCGCGTCGATCACGCCGTCCGTCCGCCGTACGGGCCCACGCGGGCTCGAGGACCTCATCGCGCGGCGCCGGCAGGTCCGCGAGGGGCGGAGGCTGGACGAGGCGTCGGCGGCCGACGCGGCGGCTCAGGCGCGCGCGTCGATCAACATGCAGGTGAGCCGCGCGGTGCAGAGCTGCCGGCCGTCCTCGTCCTCGACGACCACCTGGTAGCTGACGAGCGTCGACCCGAGGTGCAGGGCGCTCGCCGTTCCGGTGACGGTGCCCGACCGGGTCGAGCGGTGGTGCGTCGCGCTGAGCTCGATGCCGACCGCCGCGCGACCGGGGCCCGCGTGCACCTGCGCGGCGTAGGAGCCGAGGGTCTCGGCGAGCACGGCCGACGCGCCGCCGTGCAGGAGGCCGTACGGCTGGGTGTTGCCCTCGACCGGCATGGTGCCGACGGCTCGGTCGGCCGCGAGCTCCACGATCTCGATGCCCATCCGGGCGAGCAGCGTGCCCTCGATGGACGGCAGGTCGGGGAGCGCGTCAAGGGTGTCGGACATGGCAGATAGGTTGACACCCGTGAGCGACGCACAGCCAGCCGCCCCTGCCCGACTTCTGCTGATCGACGGCCACTCGATGGCTTACCGGGCGTTCTTCGCGCTCCCCGTGGACAAGTTCGCGACGTCCACCGGTGAGCCCACCAACGCGGTGTTCGGCTTCGTGTCGATGCTCGCCAACCTGCTGCGCGACGAGGCGCCGACGCACGTCGCCGTGGCGTTCGACGTGGGCCGGACCACGTTCCGGACCGAGCAGTACGAGGCGTACAAGGGCAACCGGAACGCGACCCCCGAGCCGTTCAAGGGGCAGGTCGCGGTGATCCAGCGGGTGCTCGCCACGATGCACATCCCGGTGCTCGAGAAGCCGTCGTTCGAGGCGGACGACATCCTCGCGACGCTCTCGTCGCAGGCTCGCGCGCAGGGCATGGAGGTGCTCATCTGCTCGGGCGACCGGGACTCGTTCCAGCTCGTCAACGACGCGGTGACCGTGCTCTACCCGGTCAAGGGCGTCTCGGAGATGGCCCGCATGACGCCCGCGGCCGTCGAGGCGAAGTACGGCGTGCCGCCGCAGCGCTACCCGGACCTCGCGGCGCTCGTCGGGGAGTCCAGCGACAACCTGCCCGGCATCCCCGGTGTCGGCCCCAAGACGGCCGCGAAGTGGATCCTCACGTACGACGGGCTCGACGGCGTGGTCGCGCACGCCGACCAGGTGTCGGGCAAGGCCGGCGAGGCGCTGCGCGAGAACCTCGAGCAGGTGCAGCTCAACCGCCGCCTCAACCGCCTCGTGGACGACCTCGAGCTCCCGCTGGGCCCTGAGGACCTCGCGGCGCGGCCGTGGGACCGCCAGGAGCTGCACACGATCCTCGACGAGCTCGAGTTCCGCACGCTGCGCGACCGGCTGTTCGCGATGCTGCCCGACGAGGGCGGCGCGGCGCCCGCCGCGGTCGCCGCCGCAGCGCTCGACGTCGCGACGATGAGCGCGGGGGAGCTCGGTGCCTGGCTCGCCGCCCGGGCCGGCCAGCCGCTCGGGCTCGACGTCCGAGGCTCGGGAGCGCCCGCGGGCGGCGACGCGTGGGGCATCGCGCTGGCCGACGCGGGCGGGCAGGCGGCGGTCTTCGACCTCGCCGAGATCGCGCCGCCCGACGAGGCCGCGCTGGCCGCGTGGCTCGCGGACCCGGCAGCGCCGAAGGTCGTGCACGCGGCGAAGGAGGCGTGGCACGCCCTCGCCGGGCGCGGGCTGCCGATCTCCGGCGTCGTGTTCGACACCGAGCTCGCGGCGTACCTGTGCCAGCCCGACCGGCGCGCGTACGACCTCGCGGACCTCGCGATCGGCTACCTGCACCGCGAGCTCGGCGCCGACGACGCGACGGCCGACGGGCAGGGCGCGTTCGACCTCGAGCTCGACGGCACCGACGAGGGTCGCCGGGCGGCGGTGCGCGCGGCGGCGGTGCGCGACCTGTCCGACGTGCTCGCGGGCGAGATCGCCGACCGCGGGGCGACCCACCTGCTCACCGACCTCGAGCTGCCGCTCGTCGACGTGCTCGGCCGCATGGAGCGCACTGGCATCGCGATCGACTCGGGGTACCTCGCGGGGCTCGAGCGGTCGTTCGACGCGGCCGTGCAGGAGGCGGCGGCCGACGCGTACGCGGTGATCGGCCGCGAGGTGAACCTCGGTTCGCCGAAGCAGCTCCAGGAGGTGCTGTTCGACCAGCTGGGCATGCCGAAGACGAAGCGGATCAAGACGGGCTACACGACCGACGCCGCGTCGCTCACGGATCTCTTCGCGCGGACGCAGCACCCGTTCCTGGAGCACCTGCTGGCGCACCGCGACGCCATCAGGCTGCGCCAGACGGTCGAGGGCCTGCTCCGGTCGATCGCGCCGGACGGCCGGATCCACACGACGTTCCAGCAGACCATCGCCGCGACGGGCCGCCTGTCGTCCGCAGACCCCAACCTGCAGAACATCCCGATCCGCACGGAGGCCGGCCGGCAGATCCGCCGGGCGTTCGTGGTCGGCGAGGGGTACGAGACGCTGCTCACGGCCGACTACTCGCAGATCGAGATGCGGATCATGGCGCACCTGTCGGGCGACGAGGGGCTCATCGCGGCGTTCCGGTCGGGCGAGGACCTGCACAGCTACGTCGGCTCGCGCGTGTTCGGCGTGCCGACCGACGAGGTGACGTCGGCGATGCGCTCGAAGATCAAGGCCATGTCGTACGGCCTGGCGTACGGCCTGTCGTCGTACGGCCTGTCCCAGCAGCTGTCGATCGAGGTGTCCGAGGCGTCCGCGCTGATGCAGGACTACTTCGAGCGGTTCGGCGGCGTGCGCGACTACCTGACGGGCGTGGTCGACGTGGCCCGGGCGACGGGGTACACGCAGACCATCCTGGGCCGCCGCCGGTATCTGCCGGACCTCACGAGCGACCACCGCCAGCGCCGCGAGGCGGCCGAGCGGATGGCGCTCAATGCGCCCATCCAGGGCAGCGCCGCCGACCTGATCAAGGTGTCGATGCTCGGCGTCGACCGGGAGCTCGCGCGCCGGGGGTTGGCGTCGCGGCTGCTGCTGCAGGTGCACGACGAGCTCGTGCTCGAGGTCGCGGCGGGGGAGCGGGACGAGGTCGAGCAGGTGGTGCGTGAGCAGATGGGCGCGGCGGGCGACGCCGCGGCCGACGGGCCGTTGGACGTGCCGCTCGACGTCTCCGTCGGCGTGGGCGCGAGCTGGCACGAGGCCGGGCACTAGATCCGGCACCGACGCGCCTCGGGCCGGCGCGCCAGGCGACCACGCCTGGGCGCCCGCTGCCCGGTCGGTCACATCCACCGTCCGACATGTCGAACTTTCGTGTGACATGTCGAAAGATTGCGTGTACTTCACCCGGTGATCTGCGCCACACTCTCCGCGAGTGGCAACGACGCCACGCAGCCCCGTGACTTGGGAGGCGCACGTGACAGACACGTTCGACAGTCCACGAGAGACCGACTACCAGCGGGTCCAACGAAGCGACGAGTTCCAGGCGCTGCGCAGCCGGTTCCGTCGCTTCGTCTTCCCGATGACCGCCCTGTTCCTGGTGTGGTACTTCGTCTACGTCCTGCTCGCCGACTACGCGCACGACTTCATGTCGACGAAGGTGTGGGGCAACATCACGGTCGGCCTGCTGTTCGGCCTCGGCCAGTTCGTCTCGACCTTCGTCATCACGATGGTCTACGCCCGGTGGGCCAACAACCGGCAGGACCCGGTGGCGGAGAAGCTGCGCCGGCACATCGAGGACGGCGAGCTCGACAGCGGTGAGGCCCTGTGAGCGCCTCTCTCGCCACCCTGGTCCGGGCCGCGGAGACCGAGCAGATCGGTGAGCCGTGGGTCAACATCGCGATCTTCTCGGGCTTCGTGCTCGTGACGCTCGTCATCGTGTTCCGGGCGTCCCGCAACAACAAGACGGCCGCCGACTACTACGCGGCCGGGCGGTCGTTCACCGGTCCGCAGAACGGCACCGCGATCGCCGGCGACTACCTGTCCGCGGCGTCGTTCCTCGGCATCTGCGGTGCCATCGCCATCAACGGGTACGACGGCTTCCTGTACTCGATCGGCTTCCTCGTCGCGTGGCTGGTCGCGCTGCTGCTGGTGGCCGAGCTCCTGCGCAACACGGGCCGGTTCACCATGGCCGACGTGCTGTCGTTCCGCCTCAAGCAGCGCCCGGTCCGCATGGCGGCTGCCCTCGCGACGCTCACGGTCGTCTTCTTCTACCTGCTCGCCCAGATGGCCGGCGCCGGCGGCCTCGTCGCGCTGCTGCTCGGCGTCACGGGCACGCAGGCGCAGGGCATCGTCATCGCCGTCGTCGGCGCGCTGATGATCCTGTACGTCCTCATCGGCGGGATGAAGGGGACCACGTGGGTCCAGATCATCAAGGCCGTGCTGCTGATCCTCGGCGCCGCGGTCATGACGTTGTGGGTGCTGGCCAAGTTCGGGTTCAACTTCTCGGACCTGCTGCAGGGCGCGGTCGACGCCGCGGGTGAGGGTGGCGAGGCGCTGCTCGGTCCGGGCAAGCAGTACGGCGCGACGTCGATGAGCCAGCTCAACTTCCTGTCGCTGGCGCTCGCCCTCGTGCTCGGCACCGCGGGTCTGCCGCACGTGCTGATGCGGTTCTACACGGTGCCGTCGGCCAAGGAGGCCCGCCGGTCGGTCGTGTGGGCCATCTGGCTCATCGGCATCTTCTACCTGTTCACGCTCGTGCTCGGCTACGGCGCGGGCGCGCTCGTCGGGCCGGAGAAGATCACGTCGGCCCCCGGCGGCGTGAACTCGGCCGCACCGCTGCTCGCCTACGAGCTCGGAGGGACGATCCTGCTCGGCATCATCTCGGCCGTCGCGTTCGCGACGATCCTCGCGGTCGTGGCGGGCCTGACGATCACCGCGGCGACGTCGTTCGCGCACGACATCTACGCGAACGTCATCAAGCGGGGTGAGGTCAAGCCCGACGGCGAGGTGCGGGTCGCCCGGATCACGGTGGTCGCGATCGGCATCCTCGCGATCATCGGCGGCGTGTTCGCGAACGGCCAGAACGTCGCGTTCCTCGTGGCGCTCGCGTTCGCGGTCGCAGCGAGCGCGAACCTGCCGACGATCCTCTACTCGCTGTTCTGGAAGAGGTTCAACACGTCAGGCGCCCTGTGGTCGATGTACGGCGGCCTGATCTCGTGCATCGTGCTCATCACGTTCTCGCCGGTCGTGTCCGGCAAGGTCGACCCGAAGACGGGCGCGAGCCTGTCGATGATCAAGGACACGAGCGTCGACTTCCACCTGATCCCGCTCGAGAACCCGGGCCTCATCACGATCCCGCTCGCGTTCCTGCTCGGGATCCTCGGGACCTACCTGAGCAAGGAGAAGCCGCACCCGGAGAAGTTCGCGGAGATGGAGGTGCGGTCGCTGACCGGCGCGGGCGCCGAGAAGGCGGTCGTCCACAGCTGAACCCAGGGCAGGGCGGGTCGGCAGCCGGGTCCCGGCGCCGGCCCGCCCTGGCGCACGTCCGGGATCAGGGCCGGTGGGTCACGAAGATCGCCGTCCCGGGGATCACCGCCCCGCGCACCGGCCCCCACCCGCCCCAGACCCGCTCGTGCCCCTCGGGCCACTCGGGCTCGACGAGCCGGTCGACGACGAAGCCCGCGGCGACCAGCTCGGCCACGTGGTCGCCGAGCGTCCGGTGGTACTCGGCGTACTGCACGCGACCGGACGCGCCGAGCTCCACGTACGGGCGGCGGTCGAAGTAGGAGCGGTTCACGGTCAGCCCGAGCTCGGACGGGTCGTCGGGGAACGCCCACCGGACCGGGTGGGTGACGGACAGGACCCAGCGGCCGCCCGGGCGCAGCACGCGCGCGACCTCGGCGTGGATGCGGTCGGCGTCGGGCACGAACGGGATCGCCCCGAACGCGGTGAACGCGACGTCGAAGGACTCGTCCGCGAACGGCAGGGCGCGCGCGTCGGCGACCACCACCGGGGTCCGGGCGCCCACGTCGCGGTCGTACCGTCGGCCGGCACGGAGCATGCCGGCGGAGACGTCCGTGGCGACCACGTCGACGCCCTGCCCGACGAGCCAGCGCGAGCACTGGGCTGCCCCGGCGCCGATCTCGAGCACCCGCGCGCCGGTGAGGTCGCCGAGCAGGTGCGCGTCGGACTCCCGCACACCTTCGGGACACCAGCAGAAGTCGGCCGGGCCGAGGAAGGCGCCGTGCTCGTCGAGGTACTCCTCGGCGTTCGCGTCCCACCACGTCCGACCTGCGCTGCCGCCCTCGGCGGGTGGGACGTCGAGGTAGCCGGCCTCGGCCAGCGGGTCGTCGAAGGGCACGGGGACGTCGTGAGCCATGCACCCAGTCTGCTGCCTGACCTGGGACGGAAGGCATGGGATGCTGACGGGCGGCGCGGATACGCTGCTCCGGACGGCAGCCCGACGACGCGCTCCGACCAGGTCCTCAGACGACGAAGGAGTGTTCAGCGTGCGAGTCGGACTGCTCACCGGTGGAGGCGACGTCCCGGGCCTCAACGCGGCGATCCGTGCGGTCGTGAAGCGCGGTGAGGGCGAGTACGGGCACTCGATCATCGGCTTCCGCAACGGGTGGAAGGGCGTCGTCGACGGTGCGTCCGAGCCGATGACGCGTCAGCACATCCGCAACGTCCTGCCCGTCGGCGGCACGCTCCTCGGCACGGCGCGCTACCACCCGCACCGGGCGGACGGCGGCATGGACGCTGTGCTCGCGACGCTCGAGGCGGAGCGCATCGAGGCGCTCATCTGCATCGGTGGCGACGGCACGCTGCACGCGGCGAGCAAGGTGGCCGAGGCGGGCATCCGGATCGTCGCGATCCCGAAGACGATCGACAACGACGTGTGGGGGACGGACCGCTCGATCGGCTTCGACACCGCGGTGACCATCGCGACCGAGGCGATCGACCGGATCCACACCACGGCCGAGAGCCACAACCGCGTGATGATCGTCGAGGTCATGGGGCGCGACGCCGGCTGGATCGCGACGACCGCGGGCATCGCCGGGGGAGCGGAGCTCGTGCTCACGCCCGAGGAGCCGTTCGACATCGAGCGCATCGAGCGCTTCCTCAAGCACCGGCACCGTGCGCACGCGAGCTTCTCGATCGTCGTCGTGGCCGAGGGGGCGATCCCGGCCGAGGGCACCGCGATGCACTACGAGACGCAGGTCGGGAAGTTTGGCGAGATCGTCGCGGGTGCGATCGGTGAACGGCTCAAGGTCGAGATCGAGCAGCGCACGGGCTTCGACACCCGGGTGACGGTGCTCGGCCACGTGCAGCGCGGCGGCATCCCGACCCCGACGGACCGGATCCTGGGGTCGCGGTTCGGTGTCGCGGCCATCGACGCGGTGGCCCGCGGCGAGTCGAACGTGATGACCGCGCTGCGCGGAGAGCGCGTCGAGCTCGTCCCGCTCTCGGAGATCGCCGGCAAGGTCAAGCGCGTGCCCGAGGACCTGCTCGCGGTGGCCCGGGCGCTCGCCTGACCGGCGGGCCCGATGGCGGCCACGGCGGCTTTGACCGCCCCGAGGTCACCCAGATAGGGTAGACGGCGGTGCCGCGCGCCTTCCCGCAGTTCAACGTGCTGGTTCGACCAGCATCGACGGCACGGGGGTCTGGACTCGTCCAGAGACGCGATCATCCGGCCCCGAACCCTGTCCGCACAACTTCCATGTCCGCAACGGAGCCCATCCCTACATGAGCATCTCCACCCCCGCGAAGCCCGCAACCCCGCAGGTCGCGGTCAACGACATCGGCTCGGCCGAGGACTTCCTCGCCGCGATCGACGCCACCATCAAGTACTTCAACGATGGCGACATCGTCGAGGGCACCATCGTCAAGGTCGACCGCGACGAGGTCCTGCTCGACATCGGTTACAAGAC
>NZ_JAGIBD010000090.1 GCF_017744555.1 Cellulomonas sp.
CGGGTCCGCGTCCGCCGAGCCCGACCCGTTCGGCGCGCGCCGCCAGGGCGCGGTCGTCGCGGCCCGTGTGCCACACGTCGAGACCGGTGGCGTCGGCGAGGTCGGCGGCGGCCAGCCCCGCGGGGCCCCCGCCGCGGACCACGAGCCCGTGCGGCGCGCCGGACGCGGCGAGCCGGGGGCGCAGCGCGAGCGTGCCGGCGACGCACCGCAGGTCGGGGCGGGCGACCACGACGACCGCGTCGCACGCGGGCAGCGGCGCGTCGCCCTCGACGACGGAGCCGCGGCCGAGGTCCAGCACGAGGGCCCCGAGCGTGCGTGCGAGCGCGTGCAGCACGTCGACCCGGACGCCCGCGTCGACGGGCTCGGGGCGCGTCCGGTCGGCCGACAGCACGGCGCACGCACCCCAGCGGGGCAGCAGCGCGAGGACGTCGGCGCCGGGGACGTCGCCGCCGGCGCCGCGCAGGTCGGGCCACCGCGCGCCGTCGACGTCCTCGAGGCCGAGCACGACGTCGACGCCCGCGGCGGCGGGGTCGAGGTCGACGAGCGCCGTGGCGGTGCCGCGGGACAGGCGGCGCGCGAGCAGCGCCGCGAACGTCGAGGCGCCGACGCCGCCGCCGGCGCCGACGACCCCGACCACGGTGGCGCTGCGGGCGTGCTCCATGCGTGCTCCTGCCGGTCCGGGCGGCCGCCGTGGGGCGGATGGCGGTGCGATCGTCGCGGCCCCGGCCTCCGCCCGGTGGGTGGCGCCGGGCGTTCGTGGACCTCCCGCTCGGCACCGGGGGCTGGGGGCGGTTCGACGCACCCGAGCCGCGCACCGGGAGCGACGCACGAGAGCACGCAGGACCACGCAGGACGGGCCCGCCCCGGAGGTCGCAGTCGACCCCGAGGTGGCGGCGGTCGCCTACGACCGCCCGGTGCGCCGCGCGGCACGCGCGTGCCGCGGCGCACCCGGCGTCGCGAGCCCCGCCGTCCCTCCACGGCAGTCCTCGAGACGCAGGCGTGCGACCCGGGTGACGGTGAGCAGGGCGAGGCCGGCCACGAGCAGCGTCCACGCCGCCACCCAGCCCTGCAGGATCCCCGCACCGGTCGCCGCGAGGGCGCCCGTCGAGGTCGCGTTCAGCTCGTACATGTCTCCCCCTTCGGTCCGTGGCCCGGGGTCCGGGCGGGACGCCGCGCGGGCGCGCGACGTCCGGGAGCGCGCGGCCCGCCCGGGCGGCGCGCGACGACGCGGTCAGCCGGCGGTCGGCGTCGCCACGACGTGGTTCCACGCGGTGTCGCGCCGCGCGAGCGCGAGAACGAGCGCGTGCACGAACGCGGCCTGCAGCGCGATCGCGTACACCAGCTCGGGCAGCACCGTGACCGCGAGCAGCCGGCTGCGCGCGTCGGCCTCGGCGACCGTCACGACGCGCTCGACGACGAACACGCCGCCGACGGCGAGCCAGAACGGCTGCACCACGAACGTGCCCGCGACCACCGAGGCCGCGGTGAGGGCCAGCAGCACCGCGAGCGTCGCGGTGCCGAGCGCGATCATCACCTGCTGCCCGACGTACCGGGCCGTGACCCGCGTGAGCCCGTACGCGCGCAGGTTGTCGAGCATGCCCTTGTACCAGCGCACGCGCTGCCGGTGCAGGCCGCCCCACGTGGGCTGCAGCTGCTCGGCGGGGCGCTCGGCTGCTCGTGAGCGAGCGGACCGTCGACAACCACGTGTACCGGATCTTCCGCAAGCTCGGCGTCGACGCCCGCGACCGCGTGGCCGCGCTGCTGTAACCGGCACGCCCGACGCGGGTCCGCGCGCGGGGCGGCCCGCGTCGGCGGCTCCCGCTACGCTCGCGCACGTCCGGTCCCCGAGCGTCGCGGAGCGTCATGGCCGTCCCCGTCGACCCCGTCCCCGTCGACCCCGTCGACCCGCTGCCCGTCGACCCC
>NZ_JAGIBD010000091.1 GCF_017744555.1 Cellulomonas sp.
GGGCGGCGCCCCGGAGGAGGACCAGTGACCGCGACGCCCCCGCCCCGCGACCCCGCGACGCCGGGCGACCCGGGGGACGTCCCGGACGAGGCGCTCGCCCGGGACGCCGACGCGACCCCGGGTGACACGACCCCGCCCGGTACGGCACGGCCCGAGTCGCGGGCGGGCGCCGAGCCGCGCGGGGGCGTGCGCCGCGGCGCCGCGGTCATGGCGAGCGGCACGGCGGCGTCCCGCGCGCTGGGGCTCGTGCGCAACATGGTGCTCGTCGCCGCGATCGGCGCCACCGGGCAGTCCGCCGACGCGTTCGCGGTCGCGAACAAGCTGCCCAACGTGCTGTACATGCTGCTCGCGGGCGGGGTGCTGAACGCCGTCCTCGTGCCGCAGGTCGTGCGCGCCTTCAAGCGGGACGCCGGGCAGGAGTACGTCGACCGCCTCCTCAGCCTGGGCTTCGCCGTGCTGGGTGGCGCCACGGTCGTGCTCACGCTCGCGGCTCCGCTGCTGGCGTGGCTGTACGCGGGGCGCGGCACCAGCGGGCAGGTCGAGCTCGCGACGACGTTCGCGTACTGGTGCATCCCCCAGCTCTTCTTCTACGGCGTCTACGCGCTCCTCGGCCAGGTCCTCAACGCGCGCGGCTCGTTCGGTCCCTACATGTGGGCGCCGGTCGCCAACAACGTCGTCTCGATCGCCGGCTTCGGGCTGTTCATCGTGCTCGTCGGACCCGTCGGCGTCCCGCACACGTGGACGGGCGGGCAGGTCGCGCTGATCGCCGGCTCGGCGACGCTCGGCATCGTGGTGCAGGCGCTCGTGCTGGTCCCGGCGATGCGACGCGCGGGCGTGGGCTACCGCTGGCGCTGGGGGCTGCGCGGCTCGGGCCTGGGCCGGGCGGGGAAGGTCGCCACGTGGACCTTCGTCGGCCTGCTGATCGGCCAGATCGGCTACGTCGTCGTCTCCAACGTCGCGGCAGCGGCCCCCGCGGCCGCGCACGACCTCGAGGTCGCGGGCAACATGGCGTACGACAACGCCTTCATCATCTTCATGCTGCCGCACTCGCTCGTGACGGTCTCGCTGCTCACGGCGCTGTTCACGCGGCTGTCGGCCCGCGCCCACGACGGCGACGTCGCGGGCGTGCGCTCCGACCTGTCGACCGGCCTGCGGGTCGTCGGGATCTTCACGCTGCTCGCCGGGGCCGGGCTGACGGTGCTGGCGCGCCCCGTCGTCCAGGTGATCCTGCCCTCGCAGCCCGAGGCCGCCGTCAGCGCCGTCGCGGGCGTCGTCGTCACGATGGCCCTCGGCCTGCCGGCGTTCGGCGCGTGGTCCATGTGCCAGCGGGTGTACTACGCGTACGAGGACGCCAGGGGCATGGTGCCGGTGCAGCTCGCGATGGCCGCGCTCGTCGTCGCCGGGACGCTGCTCGGCACGGTGGTCCTCCCCCCGTCGTGGTGGGTCGCCGGCGCCGGTCTCGCGATGAGCGCGTCGTACCTGCTCGGCACGGTGCTGGCGCTGCGCGCACTGCGCCCACGCCTCGGCGGTGACGTCGACGCCGCACGCGTCGTCCAGACGCACGCCCGCGCCGCGCTGGCGGTGCTCGCGGCGGCCGCGGTGGGCGTCGCCGTGCTGCTCGTCGTGCAGGTCGTCGGCCCGGGCGGCGTCGTCGGCGCCCTGGTGCAGTGCGCGGTCGTCGGGACGGTGATGGTGCTGGTGTACGTCGGCGGGCTGAAGCTGCTGCGCGTGCGCGAGCTGGACCAGCTCGTGGGGCCGCTCGTCCGGCGCCTGCGGGGGCGGCGCTGACGGCGGGCCGTCTAGCATGCTCACGGGACGCGCGGCCGCGCGTCCCGCCGACGTACGTCTCGGAGGTGGCACGGTGACGGAGCAGGTCGGGCCGGGCACGGT
>NZ_JAGIBD010000092.1 GCF_017744555.1 Cellulomonas sp.
GGCGCGGGCCGCCCGCGGCGCCCGGCGGCGCGGGCGTCGGCGCTGCCCGCACGCCGGTAGGCTGACCGACCGCAGGGGCCTGTAGCTCAGTTGGTCAGAGCGCCGCGCTTACACCGCGGAGGTCGTCGGTTCGAGACCGGCCGGGCCCACCCGAGCGGCAAGCACGTCCGTGGGACGCGGTGCAGGGCGGTGAGGTCGTGGCGTGGTCGGACGACACCGCGCGGACGCGTGCGGCGGAGCTCGCACCCGAACGACGACGGCTCGTCGCGCTCGCCTACCGCGTCTGCGGCTCCTGGTCCGACGCCGAGGACGTCGTGCAGCAGGTCTCGCTCGAGTGGCTGGGCACGGACGCCCCCGTGACGCGTCCCGCCGCGTGGCTCACGCGCGTGACGGTGCGGCGCGCGATCGACGCGTTGCGCGCACGGCAGCGCGCGGCCGCGTACGTCGGCCCCTGGGTCCCCGAACCCCTCGTGGAGACGCGCGACGCCGACCCCCACTTTCACGCGGAAGGCACCGAGGCGCTGACGACGGCGTTCCTCGTGCTGGCCGAGTCGTTGACGCCGCCGCAGCGCGCGGTCGTCGTGCTCCGCGCGCTGGGGTACGAGCACGCCGAGATCGCGCGGATCCTCGACGTCACGCCGGCCGCGTCGCGCCAGCACCACACCCGCGGGCTGCGCCGTCTCGACGCCGAGAACGGACGGGCCGTCGGCGGCGACCCCGGCGTCCTCCCGCGCGGACGCGACGCGAGCGCCGCACGCGCGCTCGAGCGGGAGACGCGGTCCTTGCTCGACGCGTTCACGCGCGCGGCCCGCCTCGGCGACACGGCCGCGCTCCGCGCGCTGCTGCACGACGAGGTGCGGGCCTACAACGACGGCGGCGGGCGGGCCCGGGCGGCCCGTCGCGTGCTCACGGGGTCGGACGCCGTGGCGCGGTTCGTTGCCGGTGTGGCGTCGCGGCACGTCGGCCGGCGCGCGGTGCGGCCCGTCGTCGTCAACGGCACGCCGGGTCTCGTCGTCACGCTGTCGGGCGTGGACCACGTGGTGTCCGTCCAGGTGCGCGACGGGCGGCTTTTCCGCGTGTTCGACGTGTGCAACCCCGACAAGCAGCGGAGCCTGCGCGGACCGACCGCGCAGGCGTCCGCTGCCGGCGACCCGCTCAGCCCAGCGGCGGCGGGGCCGTGCGGGTCGGCACCGCGATCCGGTTCCAGAGGTTGATCGTGCCGATCGCGAGCACGAGGTCCGCGAGCTCACGCTCCGGGAACTCCCGTGCCGCCGCGTCCCACGTGGCGTCGTCGACGCCCGCCGGGAGCAACGTGACCTGCTCGGTCAGCGCGAGGGCCGCGCGCTCACGGTCGGTGAAGAAGGGCGTCTCCCGCCAGACCCCCACGCCGTGCAGCTTGCGGGTCGGGACGCCCGCGTCCTCGAGGTCGGTCGCGTGCAGGTCGACGCAGTAGGCGCAGCCGTTGAGCTGCGACGCGCGCAGCTTGACCAGGTCGAGCAGCACACGGTCGAGGTGGCGTGCGACGTAGGCGTCGAGCGCGGCGACCGCGCGGTAGCCCTCGGGTGCGTGGTGGTGGATGACGAGACGAGGCATGAGCCCTCCTGAGCCGACAGGGCCCCCGACGACTGCGGGAGCGGAAGGCGACGACCACCCTCCACCCGTCTCGTCGTCGACGAGGACGACGACGTGACACCGCGCGCGGACACGACCCCGGCCCGCGCGCCCTCACAGCGTCGCGAGGGCCTCGCGGTAGGCCTCGAGGGGTCGCGCACGGCCACGCGGGTGCACCAGGCTCCAGCGCAGCACGCCGTCGGCGTCGACGAGGAACGAGCCGCGCAGCGCGTGCCCGGTCGACTCGTCGAGCACGCCGAAGG
>NZ_JAGIBD010000093.1 GCF_017744555.1 Cellulomonas sp.
TGCAGGTTCTGCGTCGCCTCCTTGCCGAGGAAGTGGTCGATGCGGAACACCTGCTCCTCGTCGAGCGCCTCGTGCACCACGGCGTCGAGCTCGTGGAAGTCGTCGCGCGACGTGCCGTACGGCTTCTCGTAGACCACGCGCACGCCGTCGGTGAGGTCGTGGCGCGCCAGGGCGCGCGTGAGCGGGACGAACGACTCGGGCGGCACCGCGAGGTAGTGGACGACCGTGACGTCGTCGTCGTCGCCGCCGTCGCCGGTGAGCTCGCGGCGCAGGCGCGCGAGCTCGTCCGGCAGCTCGCCCGGGTCGTCGTCGTCCAGGCTGACGTCGCGGCAGTACGCGGTGTGCGACAGCACGTCGTCGAGCGCGCCGCGACCCTCGTCGTCGCCGAACTCGTCGAGCGCGTCGCGGACCACCTGCTCGAACTCGCCCGCGTCGAGCGGGCGGCGGCCGGTGCCGACCAGCGCCCAGCGGTCGGGGAGCAGGCCGCGGGCCGCGAGGGTCGCGACGGCGGGCAGCACCATGCGGCGCGACAGGTCGCCGCGCGCGCCGTGCAGCACGAGGACGAGCGGCTGCGCGGCGGAGTCGTCGCCGCCGGGTGCGGGTGCGGTCCCGCGGTCGGGGTCGGTCGCGGACTCGGTGCGGGGCGAGGAGTCGGGCTGACGGTCGGGCACGGGCGACCTCCGGGTGGGGGGTGCGGGCCGTCTCGACGCTACGTGGCCGGCGCGCGCCCCGCGCGGGGAGCGGTGCCCGCGCGGGTGTCGGTGGCCGTCGCTAGCGTCGCCCGCATGGACCTGCGCGACGAGTACGCCCGGCTGGACTCCGCCCTGCGCGTCGTCGTCGACGCCGTGCCCGCCGCGGCGTGGGACGCGCCGTCGCCGTGCGAGGGCTGGTCCGCGCGCGACGTCGTGCGGCACCTCGTGCGGACCCAGCGCGAGTTCCTCGGCACGCACGGCGCGGACCTCGGCCCCGAGCCCGACGTCGACGCCGACCCGGCGGCCGCGTGGCGCGCGCACGCCGACGCGGTGACCGCGCTGCTCGCGGACGACGCGTTCGTCGCGCACGGGTTCGACGGGTTCTTCGGCCCGACGACGGTCGGCGCGACCCTGCGGGACTTCTACCTGTTCGACATGGTGGTGCACCGCTGGGACGTCGCGCGCGCGGCCGGCGTGCCCACCGAGCTGACCGACGCCGAGCTCGACGCGGTCGAGCGCAGCGCCGACGCCTTCGGTGAGACCGCCTACAGGATGGGCGTGTTCCGTGAGGGCGTCACGGCGCCCGCGGGCGCCGACCGGGCCACTCGCGTGCTGGCCCGGCTGGGGCGCGTGGCCTGACGCCGGTGCGGCGTGGCGCCTGACCCGGGTGTGGCGTGGCGACGCGCTCAGGCGGGCGCCGTCACCGGTTCCACGTCCGGCTCCGGCTCGGGCAGCGCGACCACCGACCGCGTCGTCAGCCCGACGAACGCGCCCAGTCGCTCGAGCGACTCGGGGCGCCGCGGCAGCGTCTCGGTGAGGTGCGTGGACCGCACCACGAACGCGGCCCACTGCCCGCGGGACACGGCGACGTTGAGCCGGTTGCGGTCGAGCAGGAAGTCGAGTCCGCGCGGCACCTGCGCGGGCGACGACGCGGCGGTCGTCACGACCGCGACGGGTGCCTCCTGGCCCTGGAACCGGTCGACCGTGCCGACCCGCGTGCCGGTGAACCCGGCGTCGTCGAGCGCGCGTCGCACGGTCCATACCTGCGCGTTGTACGCCGCGACGACCAGCACGTCCTCCGGCGCGAGCGGGCGCTCGGGGGTCGCGGCGCGCGGGTCGCGCCACGTGCGTCCTGT
>NZ_JAGIBD010000094.1 GCF_017744555.1 Cellulomonas sp.
CCACCGGCACCGGACCCCACACCCCCGCATCCGCCGTCAAGACCGAGCCGACCTTCAGCACCCCAGAGACGACCGGCGTCCCGGCCGTCAGCGTCGCCGCGGCCACATAACCACGCCACGCCGACTGCGCCGACACCGACGTGTACCCCGCCTTCGACCCGGTCACCACCACATACACGTACTTGCCGACATCCGACGCCGACGGCGTATACGACGCCGACGCCCCCTCCTGCACCAACGTGCGCGTCACCAGATCCGACGCCACCGTGTACCACCGATACGACAACACCACCGGCACCGGACCCCACACCCCCGCATCCGCCACCAACGACTGACCCACACGAAGCGAACCCGACACCACCGGCACACCGACCGTAAGCGGCTGGATCGGCGCCACCGTCACCGGGATCCGGACCGTCGTGCCCGAGGGCGAGATGGTCAAGGTGAGCGTGTGCTCGCCCGCCGAGGCGCCCGACGGGACGCTCAGGCCGCTGAGGTCGGCCGCACCGTTGGAGACCGGGGCGGTGCCGAGCGAGGCGCCGTCCAGCGAGACCTCGACCTGCGTGTTCTCCGGCGCGCCGAGGCTCGTGAGGTTCAGGCCCGCGAGCGAGAGGCCGAGCGCCGAGCCGGCGACGACCGAGGTCGAGCCGGTGACCACCGAGCGGGTCCGGGCGAACGACGGGCTCAGCGGCGAGTGCTCGCCGAGGTAGTCGATCCACGCGTCGCGGTCGACGAGACCCGAGTCCGTCGGGTTCGTGCCGTGCTGGAAGGCGAAGAAGTTGTCGCCGGCCGTGGCCGCGGGGGCCGCGAGGAAGGAGAACGTGCCGACGCGGATCTCGTCGTCCGGCTGCACGAGCTCCCCGTCGATGTAGATCGCGTCGACGTGGTCGCCGGGCGCCGCGTTCGGGTTCGCCGTGTCGGCGACCCAGGTGACGTTGCTCGACAGGCCGAGCGCCAGGTACGGGCGCGATGGGCGCGTCGTGCCGCCCTCCGTCGTCGTCTGCCACTGCTGCTCGAGCAGCGCGTCGAGCTGGGCGCCCGTGAGCGTCGTCGTCCAGAGGTTGTTCACGAACGGGAGGACGCTGTTCGCCTCGGCGTAGGTGATGACCCCGTCGGCGCCGTAGCTCAGCTCCGCGCGGAGGCCGCCCGGGTTGACGACGCCGATCTCGGCGCCGCCGCGCTCGGGCGCAGACAGCGCCTCGACGAGGGAGTCGGCGACGAGGTTGCCGAGGGCCGACTCGCTCGCGCGGTCGTCACGGGCGCCGCCCGTCCACACCCCGCCGGTGTAGGAGCCGCCGGCGAACGCCGTCGTGATGTCCGCGGTGATGGAGCCGACCGGCTGGTCGCCGATGACGGCGGCCTCGGCGAGCGCCGCGTCGACGATCGTCTTGACCGCCGCGACGCGCGGGTAGGCGGCGACGAGCGTCCCGTCCGCGGTCGTCGTGCGGGCGACGTTCTCGGCTGTCGTCGCGGTGACGTCGAGCGTCACCGGGTCGAGGTCGAGGCCGACGTGGCCGATGAACTCGCCGTAGTTGCCGGTCTGGATGATCGGGCGCGTGTCCACGGTCGGGACGCCGCCGACGTAGACCGGCGCGTTCCACGCGTACTGCTTGTGCGTGTGGCCGGTCAGGATCGCCGCGACCCGCGGGTCGGTCTGCGTGACGAGGGCCGCGAACGGGCCGCCGGCGGCGACCTCCTGCTCGAGCGTCGCGCCGTCGGGCGTGCCCGCGCCGGCGCCGTCGTGCACGAGGGCGACGACGAGGTCGGCCTCGCCGTTGGCCGCGTCGCCGTCG
>NZ_JAGIBD010000095.1 GCF_017744555.1 Cellulomonas sp.
GCGGACGCCCGCGTCGCGCACGTACCGGTCGATCTCGAGCAGCTCGGCCGCGGCCGGGTCCCGCGTCCACACGCCCTGCGGCCCGCGGAAGTCGGGCACGCCCGACGACGTCGAGATCCCCGCGCCGGTCAGCACCGTGACGGTCGGTGGGTGGTGGTGGTGCGGCACGGTGCTCCCGGGGTCGGCGGCTGCCGTCGAGCGTAGGCGCCGTCGGCGCGCGGTCAGGCCGCGTCGAGCGCGGCGACCACGCGATCGACGTCGTCGGCGTCGTTCCAGACGTGGAACGCGAGCCGGACGCCGCCGCCGCGGCCCGCGACGCGCAGCCCGGCCGCGTCGAGCCGCGCGCGCACCGTGCCGTCGGGGTCGGGCAGCGACACGATCGCCGACCCGGCGGGCTCCAGGCCCAGCCGCGTGCGCAGCGCGTCGGCGAGCCCCACGTCGTGCGCGTGCACCGCGGCCACGTCGACGCGCGCGAACGCGTCCAGCGCGGGCGCCGCGCCGACCCAGCTCAGCCACGCGGGGGACGTGTCGAACCGGCGGCCGTCCACCGCGAGCCGCATGTCCGTGCCGTAGACGGACGCCCACGGGTCGTCGCCCGCGTACCAGTTGGCCGCGAGCGGCCGCAGCCGGGCGGCCGCGGCGGGCGTCGTCGTCGCGAACGCCGTGCCGCGCGGCGCGCACAGCCACTTGTACGCCGAGCACACCGTGACGTCCGCGTGGTCCGCCGGTGCGGGCACGAGCGGCAGCCAGCCGGCCGCCTGCGTGACGTCGACGAGGCTGACCGCACCGACCTGCGCGGCCGCGGCGCGCACGGCCCCGACGTCGGCGACGCGCCCGTCGCGCGACTGCACGAGCGACGTCGCGACGACGTCGCAGCCGTCGGCGGCCGCCTCGGGCAGGTGCCCGACCGGCACCGCCCGCACGGTCACCCCGCGGTCGGCGTGCGCGAGGAACGGGTACGTGACCGACGTGAAGTCGTCCTCCGCGACGACGACCCGACCACCGTCCGGCACCGCCGCCGCGACGAGCCCCACCAGCGGGGACGTCTGCGCGCCGAGCGCCACGCGGCTCACGTCGACCCCCGCGATCCGGGCGTACGCCGCACGCGACGCCGCGACCGCGACGTCGTAGCCCGCGGGGGTCGCCTCGCCGGCGGCCCACGCGTCGAGCGCTGCCCGCAGCGCGTCGCTCGTCGCGGTGAGCGGCAGCCCGCCCGTCGCGGCGTCGAGGTGACCGGGCACGCGCGCGACCATCGCGCGCAGGTCGGCGAGGCCGAGGGGCGGGGGAGCGGACGTCGTCATGCACCCAGCCTCGCGGTGCACCGCTCGTCGCACAACGACGCCGGACCGTCGTCCGGCCGGGACGGGCCGCCGACCCCGTGACCGGTCGCCGCCCGGGCGTCGGGCACGCGACGGACGACGGGGTCGGCGCCCGAGGGCCGGCGCCCCGGCGGTGGGTAGCGTGGGGGCGTGGACGTGAGCGGACGAGCCGGGGCGGAGGACGGCGCGCGCGGCCGCGTCGTCATGCAGGTGCGGTGGTCGGACGTCGACCTGTTCGGCCACGTCAACAACGCGGCGTTCCTGCGGTACCTCGACGACGCGCGGTTCACGCTCTTCCCGCGCATGGGCGTCGACGAGGCCGGTGCCATGACCGCGTCGCTGCTGGTGGTCGTCAAGCACGAGATCGACTACGTCGCACCCATCCGGTTCCGGCTCGCGCCCGTCGTCGTCGAGGTGTGGGTGCCGCGCCTGGGTCGGTCGTCGGTCGACTTCGCGTACGAGG
>NZ_JAGIBD010000096.1 GCF_017744555.1 Cellulomonas sp.
CAGCGTGCCGGGGGCGAGGCGCTGCCGGGCGACGCCGCGGTCGCGGCTGAAGCCGCGCAGTCCGGGCGGGCCGGGGACGGGTCCGGGGTGGGTCACGGGACCTCCTGGGGGTGGAGGGGGGCGGGGGCGAGCCCGCAAGATGCTGAGGTTACCTCACCATCAAGCACGGAGGCCTCCCGACTATTCCGACGGCCCGCCGACGTCACCCGCGAAACCGCCGCGGCCGCGGCCCGTGGCGCGCTACGTTCACGCGCGTGATCCTCAGCCCCCGCGGTGACGCGGCCACCACGCCCACGCCCGCGCTCCACCTGCCGGGGAGCGGCCCGCGCGCCGGTGCCGCGCTCAACCTCGTCGTCGCGGTGCTCGCGCTGGTCGGCGGTGTAGTGGGGCTCGTCGTCGAGGCGTTCTCCGGGTTCACGGGCGTCGGCGAACGCCGCGGGACGACGTTCCCGATGTGGGTCGTCTACGCGGCCATGGTCGCCCTCGGTGCCGCCGCTCTGGTGGTCCGCGCGCGACGTGCCCCCTGGTACCGGGGCTGGTCGATGCTCGAGGCGCTCGATCGGCCCGACGGGATCGTCCTGTTCGCGGGCCGGCTCGGCGCGCGGCACGAGGGCCTGGCCGTCCGGCGCGGCGAGACCGTCGAGATCGCCGCGGAGCACCAGCTCCGCACGAGCTACCGCTACACGGTCACGGCGCCGTCGGGCTCGATGACGTTCACGGCCGACGGCTTCGTGCACAAGCTCACGATGCAGCCGCTCGAGGAGCTCGCCGGGCGCCACGGCATCACGGTCCGCACGACCGGCGAGGCCGCGCGCATCGTGCGGACCGTCCCGGCCTGACCGGCCCCGGGCCGGTCGGCACCGCCCAGGCGGACGCCGTCCGGGGCCGCCCTCCCTCGCGAGGTGCCCGGGGCGTCCCGGTAGCCTCGCCCCGTGCGACCCCACGAGCACCCGGACGCGGGCGGGCGCGCCGACCGCGGCCGTCCTGCCTGCGACGGCGACCGCGACCCCGCGCGCCCGGTGCAGCCGTCCGAGGAGCTGCTCGACCTGCTGCACGACGTGCTGCGCAACGCGCGCCGCGACGCGTCCGAGCGTCTGGGCGACGCGATCACGCCCGGCCAGCTGCGCCTGCTGCGCACGCTCGACCGCCTGGGGCGCCCGCGCCGCCTGGGCGAGCTCGCCGAGGCCCTCGACGTCGCACCCCGGTCGGTGACGTCGAAGGTGGACCAGGCGGCGGCCGACGGCTGGGTGCGCCGCGTGCCCGACCCCGACGACCGGCGCGCGACGCTCGTCGAGCTGACCGACGCGGGGCGCGAGCGTCTCGACGCGGTCGCGAGCAGCCGCGAGGCCGGGGTCCGTGCGCGTCTCGACGCGCTCGACGACGACGAGCAGCAGACCCTGCTGCGCCTGCTGCGTCGGGTCGCCGGGCGGGGCTGACGCGACGACCGCGGCGCGCAGCCACCACGGCCGTGGTTCGGCGTAGGTTGGCGAGGACCCTGTCCCACCCGACCGGAGGCCCGCGATGGCGCTGCTCACCTGTCACTTCTTCTCCGAGGCCCTGCAGGAGAGCACGGCCATGACCGTGCTGCTGCCCGAGTCGGCGCACGGCCAGATCGGCATGGCCGGCTCGGACCGCAGCGGCCCGCCGCCCGTGCTGTACCTGCTGCACGGGCTGTCGGACGACGAGACGATCTGGACC
>NZ_JAGIBD010000097.1 GCF_017744555.1 Cellulomonas sp.
CCATCGGCATGACGTCGGTGCCGCCGTCCGCGAGCCGTGCGAACGCCGCGCGCAGCGCCTCGGCGTCCGCCGCGTCGCCGAACAGCGCGACCGCGCCGGGCCGCTCGGGGGCCGGCATCGACGCGGGCGTGTCGGACGCCATGAGCGTCCCGCCGCCGGGCAGCTCGAGCTGCGAGTGCATGATCTTGCCCGCGTCGGCCGGGTCGGACGCCATGCCGAACTCGTCGAACGTGCTGGACGTGGCGGCGCCGCCGAAGACGTCGGCGTAGAAGTCCATCGCCGCGCGGGCCTCGTCGCGGAAGCCGAGGTACGGGCTGAGACGTGCGGTCATGGTCGGTCCTCCCGAGGGTGCGTGCCGGTGCGGGTGCCGACCCGGCGGGCCGTGCGGACTCATCGGGCCGCGCGGCACACGGGTGCACCTTCACCCGGTCCCTCAAGGTGTATCGATCACACCCGATGCTGAGGGCAGCGTGTCGGCGACCAAGGACGGTCGTGCGCAAGACCAAGGAGGGTTCTCATGGCCGGTGTCCCACGGGCCAGGGTGACGACGACGCCGTGGCGCTGGTTCGTCGACCGGTCGCTGGGCGTGAAGATCGGCGCCTGCCTCGCGCTGCTCGCGCTCGTCGTCGTCGCGGTCGCGGGCGTCGCGACCCTGCGGATGCAGGCGCTCGCGGGCGCCCAGACGCGGCTCGAGCAGGAGGCGATCGGCCCGCTGCGCGGCGTGTCCGACCTGCAGCGCGCGTTCACGGCCGTACGCCTCGGCAACGTGCGGCTCATGACGGTGGCCGACGGCGAGCGCCCGGCGACGCTCGACGCGATCGCGGAGTCGCGTGACGCGGTCGGCGCGCTCACGGACGAGCTGACCGCCTCGGACCCCGACCGCGGGGAGCGCCTCGAGCTCGCGATCCAGCCGTACCTCGACCTCACCGACCGGTACCACGAGATGGTCGCGATGGACGACCCGCGCGCCCCGGTGTTCCTCAACGACGACCTCGTGGTGCGCGGCACGGACGCCGACACCGAGATCGCGGCGGTCGTCGAGGAGCTCAACGCGCTCGCGGGCGACTCGACCGCCGCGACGGCGCGCATGGTGCGGACGTCGGTCGTGGTGCTGTGGGTCGTGGTCGTCGTGGCCCTGGTGCTGGCCGCGGGCGTCGCGGTCGTGACCGTACGCCGCATCCTGCGCTCGGTGCGCGGCGTGCAGGACGCGGTGGTCGCGATGGCTGCGGGCGACCTCACGGTCGAGGCGACGGTCCGCGAACGGGACGAGATCGGGCGCATGACGGCGGCGCTGACCGAGGCGCAGCGGTCGCTGCGCGAGACGCTCGCCGGCGTGGTCGAGGGTGCGCAGACCGTCGCGGCGGCGACGCAGCAGCTCTCGGCGTCGTCGACGCAGGTCGCGTCGGCGTCGCGCGAGACCGAGCAGCGCGCCGGGTCGGTGGCGGCGGCCGCCGAGCAGGTGTCGCGCAACGTGCAGGCCGTCGCGGCGGGGACCGAAGAGATGGGCGCGTCGATCCGGGAGATCGCGCAGAACGCGTCGGAGGCCGCGCGCGTCGCGGGGCAGGCGACGGACGTCGCGAAGACGACGAACGAGCAGGTCAGCCGGTTGGGCGAGTCGAGCCAGGAGATCGGCAACGTCGTCAAGCTCATCACCGGGATCGCCGCGCAGACCAACCTGCTGGCGC
>NZ_JAGIBD010000098.1 GCF_017744555.1 Cellulomonas sp.
GACCTGCTCACGGTCGCACCCCCGCGGCTCACGGCGGTCCCCGTCTCGACGCGCGTCAACGCGGTCGCGAACAACTCCCCCGCCCTGCTGGACCCGGTCGACGTGGACGGGTCGCAGGCCCCGGCCTGACGCGGTGCGCCTGCTGGACGCCCGTGGCGCCACCCGCGTGCCGATCGCGCCCGTCCCACCCGGGCAGCACGACGGGCTGTGTGACGTTCCGGCCTCCAGGGAGCCGCAACGCCGCACACGCTGGCCTCACGGGCACTCCGGGCACCGCCGCACGCGGGTCGGACGCCCCGCCCGGGTGAGCGCGGCCGCCACCTGCAGGGCGACCGCGCACGACCGGCCCACGACGTGGGACCACCGGTAACGGAGCGTGAGGTCGTCGTGCTCGAGGAGCACCGCGTTGTCGCGCCACACGTCACGGTCGGTCGTGCCGCTCGGGTGCGCGAGCCGGCCGTCGAGCTCGATGCGGACGCGCAGACCCTGGTGCACGCGATCAGCACGGATCCACGCGCCGTCGACGCGCTGCCGGACCTGGCCGACGGTCCGCGGCAGGCCGTGACGGCGCTCGACGTCCCGCACGTACCGGTGCTCGAGCGGGGACTCGACCCCGAGCGTCGGGTCGCCGAGCACGGCTCTCAGCAGCGCCCGGTGGTGCAGCGAGGCACGCAGCCGTGACCGGTGCAGGAGCACCACCGGGGCGACGCCGCGGCGGACGCCCTCGGCGACGACCGCGACCGCGTCGTCCTCGTCCTGCGCGTCGTCGAGCAGGTCGAACACCGTCTCGACGACGTCGACGGCCCGGAGCCTGCCGCTCGCGTGGGGCATGGCGCGCCGTCGACGGACCCGCAGGCCCGGTTGCGGCCGGACCGTGCGTGGTACCGGCACGCTGACGACGACGTCGGTCCCCGGGGTCGCCGCAAGTCCGTGGACGAACGCGGCGGACCGGTGCGACAGAGCGGCGCCGGGGCCGGCGGCGAGGAGGGCGGCGTGCGCGGTCTGCCGCCAGGCGAGCGCACCGGACTGCAGCACGACGACCCCGCGGAAGGGTCGCTGCCACCGTCCCGCGGCGACCCGACCTCGTACCGTGCGCCCAGCGACGCCTGCTGCCGCGAGCTGGGCCACGGTCGCGGCGCCGTCGTGCCGCAGGACGACGGCGCGCACGGGCTCGGGGAGCGCGTGCGCGTCGGGGACGTGGACGGTGGTCTGGTACGTCTGGTCGCGACCCATGCTGCGACCCTGGCAGCGTCGCGGACCCGAGGGCGGGAGCCCGGACGACCCTGTGGACGACCGACGCCGGACGAGGGCTCGTCGACGGCGGCGAGCTCGGGCACCGGCACGCCGTCGACGTCGGCCGGCACGCGCGTCGAGCCGGGGGACCGACCGGGGCCGTGCTGCACAGCGGCCACCCAGCGGCCGGAACGCCACACGCTCGCGGTCGACGTCAGCGGGTGGCTCGGCCGACCGCGGCGCGGCGCGCACGCCGTCCGGGCCCGCCGTCAGTCCGCGCGCGACAGCCGGAACGACGCGGTCGGGCCGAGGCCCGGGAGGTCGCGCACCGGCTGCTCGGCGAGGCGGAACCGCGGGTCGCCGCCGAGCACCTGCGCGGTCGCGGCGTCGACGAGCACGGTGGACGGC
>NZ_JAGIBD010000099.1 GCF_017744555.1 Cellulomonas sp.
GGCCCCGGCGGCGTGCCGGACTTCATGCTGCTGTACGGCGACGGCGTGGTCCCCGCGTGGTGGGAGCCGCTGCGCGACCCCGTCGTCACGGTCCTGGCGATCCTGCTGCTGCCCGCGGGCGTCGCGACGCTGCTGGGGCTCGCGGTGTTCCGCCGGCGCGTGCGCGGCGCGTACTTCGCCATCCTGTCGCAGGCGCTCGCGGCGGCGTTCGCGATCCTGCTGGTCGGCCAGCAGAAGGTCACGGGCGGCACCAACGGGCTCAACGGGTTCCGGTCGTTCTTCGGGTACGACCTGGCCGACCCGGTCAACAAGCGGATGCTCTACTACGTCTCCGCGGGCGTGCTGCTCGTCATGGTCGCCGTGGTGCGGCTGCTCATGGTGTCGCGGTTCGGCGAGCTGCTCGTCGCGGTGCGCGACCAGGAGAACCGCGTGCGGTTCCTCGGCTACGACCCCGCGAACGTCAAGGTCGTCGCCTACGCGGTCGCCGCGTGCTTCGCGGGTGTCGGCGGTGCGCTGTTCGCGCCCGTCGTCGGCATCGTCTCGCCCGCCGACGTGGGCGTGATCCCGTCGATCGGGTTCCTCGTCGGGGTCGCGATCGGTGGCCGCGCCACCCTGCTCGGCCCCGTGCTCGGCGCGATCGCCGTGTCGTGGGCGCAGACCGGGCTCTCGGAGCAGTTCCCGTCGTTCTGGACCTACTTCCAGGGGGCGCTGTTCATCCTCGTCGTCGCGTTCCTGCCCGACGGGCTCGCGACGCTCGGCGCGCTGCGGCGCCGGCGCGGGGCAGCCGATCCAGGCCCGGGCGACGCACCGACGCATCCGCCCGGCGGAGGGCCGGCCCACGCCGACGACCCCGGGCCCGACCCCGGCCAGGACGCCGTCACCGCGGCCCGCACGGCCGGGAGGAACGCATGACCGAGCAGCAGCCCACCCCCGCACCGTTGAGTACCGCGTCCGCGCCGCCCGACGCCGGCGGCCTGGACCCGCAGGCGCTCGAGGCCGTCATCGCGGCGCCGGGCTCCCGGTTCCGGCACGACTACCTCGAGGTCCGCGGCCTGCGGGTCGTGTTCGACGGGTTCGTCGCGGTCGACGGCGTCGACCTCACCGTCACGCAGGGCGACCTGCGCTTCCTCATCGGCCCCAACGGCGCCGGCAAGACGACGGTCGTCGACGCGATCACGGGCCTCGCGCCCGCCACGGGCTCGGTGCAGCTCGGCCGCGTCGACCTGCTGGGCAGGCCGTCGCACCGGATCGTGCGGGCCGGGGTCGGGCGCACGTTCCAGACCGCGAGCGTGTTCGACGAGCTCACGGTGCTGCAGAACCTGGACATCGCGGCGGGCGCCGGGCGCGGCCCGTCGACGCTGCTGCGTCGACGCCGCGGCGTGCCGCCGGAGGTCGAGGCGGCGCTGGAGACGGTCGGGCTCGCGCACGTGCGTGACCTGCCCGCGGGCGTGCTCGCGCACGGGCAGAAGCAGTGGCTCGAGATCGGCATGCTGCTGGTCCAGGACGCGCGCCTGCTGCTGCTCGACGAGCCGGTCGCGGGCATGAGCCAGGCCGAGCGCGAGCAGACCGGGCTGCTGCTGCAGCGCATCGGCGAGCAGCGCACGGTCGTCGTCGTCGAGCACGACATGGAGT
>NZ_JAGIBD010000009.1:0-124265 GCF_017744555.1 Cellulomonas sp.
AGCGTGGGCTGCGCGACCGGGCCGGTCGGGACGTGGGGAGCCGGCTGACCGACCGGGGCGCCGAAGGTAGCCGGCGACGCGACCGGGGCAGGCGACGCGACCTGGGCAGGAGGCGCGGCCGGGGCAGGAGGCGCGACCGGGGCAGGCGACGCGGCCGGGGCAGGGGGCACGGTCCGGACGTCGGGCGCGGCCTGGGCGTCCGGGAGGGGCGGCGCGGGCGGGACCCACGCGGGCGCCGGGCTGCTCGTCTCGGCGGCCGGCGTGCGCTGCGCGAGCGGGGCAGCGGTGCCCGACGCCGCTGCAGCCTGGGCGGCGGAGGTGGGCTGCACGACGGGCGGCGCGGCCCGGTATCCCATGTACGGCGCAGCCGCAGGAGCAGGCGCAGGAGCAGGCGCAGCGGGCACGACCGCGGCCGGAGCGGGTGCCGCAGGGGCGGGCGGGGCCGCCGGCGACGGGGTGGCCTCGGCACCGGTCGGCGCCCACACGGGACGGTTCCCGCGCGGTGCCGGGTCGGGTCCAGGCTGGCCGTTGTCGGTCATCGGGCTCCCCCTTGGCTCGTGCGCCCGACGAGCGCCGGACGGCCGCAGCCTACCCAGCGTCGCAGGCGGAGACCCCGGTTCGTCACTCGGACGCGGCGATCCCCGGGCATGTCGGACCCACCGGCTAGCGTGCGGCGCGTGACCTCGACGACCGTGAAGCGTGCCGACCGCACGGCCCGCCCGCCGTTCCGCTGCAGCGAGTGCGGGTGGACGGCGACCAAGTGGGTCGGCCGGTGCGGCGAGTGCCAGGCGTGGGGCACGGTCACGGAGGACGTCGGTCCGGGTGGCGGCGCGCCGCGCACGGTGGCGACAGCCCCGACGCGGGCTCCGGCCCGCCCGATCGACCAGATCGACGTCGAGACGGCCCGCGCCAGGCCGACGGGCGTCGACGAGCTGGACCGCGTGCTGGGTGGCGGGATCGTCCCGGGCGCGGTGGTGCTGCTGGCGGGCGAGCCGGGCGTGGGCAAGTCGACGCTGCTGCTGGACGTGGCCGCGCGCGCGGCCCGCACCGGCCGGCGCGTTCTGTACGTGACGGGCGAGGAGTCGTCGGCCCAGGTTCGGCTGCGCGCCGGGCGGATCGAGGCGCTCGACCCGCAGCTGCTGCTGGCCGACGAGACGGACCTCGCGACGGTGCTGGGGCACATCGAGCAGGTCCAGCCCGACCTGCTGGTGCTCGACTCGGTGCAGACCATCGCGTCGGCGGCGATCGAGGGCACCGCGGGCGGTGTGGCGCAGGTCCGCGAGGTCACGGCAGCGGTCATCGCCGCGGCGAAGTCGCGCGACATGCCGGTGGTGCTCGTCGGGCACGTCACCAAGGACGGGTCGGTCGCCGGGCCTCGCACGCTCGAGCACCTGGTCGACGTGGTCTGCCAGTTCGAGGGCGAACGTCACTCGCGGCTGCGCATGCTGCGCGCGACGAAGAACCGGTACGGCCCCACGGACGAGGTCGGCTGCTTCGACCTGTCAGAGCGCGGCATCGTCGGACTGGCCGACCCGAGCGGGCTGTTCGTGTCGCAGGCGCAGCAGCCGGTGCCGGGCACGTGCCTCACCGTGACGCTCGAGGGGCGCCGACCGCTCGCCACCGAGGTGCAGGCCCTCGTCGCCCCGAGCGCGGTACCCAACCCGCGACGGACCACGAGCGGCATCGACTCGAGCCGGCTCGCCATGGTCCTCGCTGTGCTGCAGCGTCGGCTGGGTGCGCGGCTCGCGGACCAGGACGTCTACGTGTCGACGGTCGGGGGCGCCCGGGTCGTCGAGCCCGCGGCGGACCTGGCACTGGCGCTCGCCGCCGTGAGCTCGCGGGAGAACGTCGCGCTGCCGCGCGGTCTCGTCGCGGTCGGCGAGGTCGGGCTGGCCGGCGAGATCCGGACGGTGTCCGGCGTCAGCCGGCGGCTCGCGGAGGCCGCCCGGCTCGGCTTCACGCGCGCGATCGTGCCCGCGGGTGCGCTCGACGGGTTCACGGCGCCCGACGGCATCAGCGTCGTGACGGCGTCGGACCTGGCCCAGGCGGTCGGCGCGGTGGGCATGTGAGCGCGGCGGCCCTGAGCAGGGTCCCGACCAGCACGTTCAGCAAACTGACAGCCGTGCGCTCGCGGGTCGCGGACAACCCGCTGGACAGCGCTCGTTACCATGCATCCGTGCCGCACTCGCACGTCCCCGACGACCTGCTCAGGTCCACGCTCGCCGCCGTCGCGCCCGGTGGCGAGCTTCGCGACGGTCTGGAGCGGATCCTGCGCGGCCGTACGGGCGCCCTGATCGTGCTCGGGTTCGACCCGACGGTCGAGAGCATCTGCTCGGGCGGCTTCGTGCTCGACGTCGGCTTCTCGGCCACCCGCCTGCGCGAGCTGGCCAAGATGGACGGCGCGGTCGTGGTGGACGGCGACCGCATCGTGCGGGCCGCCGTGCAGCTCCTGCCCGACGTGACCATCGAGACGTCCGAGTCGGGCACCCGCCACCGCACCGCCGAGCGGGTCGCGAAGCAGACCGGCTTCCCGGTGATCTCGGTGTCGGCGTCGATGCGGATCATCGCCCTGTACGTGGGCAGCCAGCGGCATGTGCTCGAGGACTCGACGACCATCCTGTCCCGCGCGAACCAGGCGCTCGCGACGCTCGAGCGCTACAAGTCCCGCCTCGACGAGGTCAGCGGCACGCTGTCGGCGCTCGAGATCGAGGACCTCGTGACGGTCCGCGACGTCTGCGCCGTCGTGCAGCGGCTCGAGATGGTGCGCCGCATCTCCGAGGAGATCGAGGGCTACGTCGTCGAGCTCGGTACCGACGGCCGCCTCCTCACGCTGCAGCTCGACGAGCTCGTCGGCGGCCTCGGCTCGGACCGTGCGCTCGTGATCCGCGACTACCTCGACACGTCCCGCCGCGACGTCGACCAGGTGCTCGCCGCACTGGCCGAGCTCGACTCGACCGAGCTGCTCGACATGGCCCACATCGCGCGCGTCCTGGGTCTGCCCGGGGGCGGCGACACGCTCGACGCCGCGGCCGGTCCGCGCGGGTACCGCCTGCTGTCGAAGGTGCCGCGCCTGCCGGGGACCATCGTGGACCGCCTCGTCACCCACTTCGGCGGATTGCAGAAGCTGCTGGCCGCGGGCATCGAGGACCTCATGGCGGTGGACGGCGTCGGCGAGCAGCGCGCCCGGGCCGTCCGCGAGGGGCTGTCCCGGCTCGCCGAGTCGAGCATCCTCGAGCGGTACGTCTGACGTTCGCCCCGCACCGGCCCGACCAGTGGCGCCGGGGGTCTCCCGGTCGTCGGTGCGTCGGTGACGGCACGTCAGCCGAGCGCCGCGGGGGTGATCTCCAGGGCGTGCTCGCGGACGTGGTCGAGCGCCCGCTTCACCGCGCCGACCGTCACGATGTCCCGTCCGAGGCCCGACGCCAGCACCTCGATGCCGGGCGGGTCGACGTACCGGTCGAGCTGGTCCCGCACGAGCGCGAGCAGCGGTTCGCAGGACTCGGCGACGGCCCCGGCGATGATGACGCGCTCGGGGTCGTAGATGCTCGCGAACGTCGCGACGACCCGCGCGACGAGGGCGGCGACGTGCTCGACGACGGTGAGGGCGAGGGGGTCGTCGTCGAGCGCCGCCGCGAACACGTGGGTCGCGTCGAGGGTCGCCACGGGGACGTCCTGCAGCGACGACCCGGCGTCGCCGTCGAGCCGGTGCAGCTGCGCGCGGGCGTCGTCGCGGACGAGCGCGGCGATGCCGTCGGCGGACCCGACGCCTTCGACGAGGTCGAGGTAGCGCATCTCCCCGACGCCGCCGCGGGCGCCGCGCAGCAGCCGCCCGTCGTCGACGACGCCCGCGCCGAACCGTTCGCCGGCGAGCAGGGTGACGTGGCAGCGCACGTCCCGGCCGTGACCACGCCAGTGCTCCGCGACGGCGGCGAGGTTCGCGTCGTTGTCGGTGAGCGCGGTCCAGCCGTGCCGCGAGCGCAGGTGTCCGGTGATGTCGGGGTTCATGAGGTCCCAGAACGGGTTGTCCCGGAACGCGGTGCGTCCGTCGCGGTCGACGGGCGCGGGGACGCCGACGGCGACGGCGAGGACGGCTGAGGGCTCGGCGGAGGCGTCCGCGAGCGCGGTGAGCGCGGCCTGCTCGATGAGTGCGAGCCGGCGGTCGGGGGTGCCGTCGTCGGGCCCGACGGGCAGCACCGTGCGCGAGAGCGACGCACCGCGCAGGTCGGTGACGGTCGCGCTGATGCGGTGCTGCCCGGCGTCGACGCCGACGACGACCCCGGCGCGGGCCGCGAACGCGTACCGGCGGGCGGGCCGGCCCTTCTCGTTCTCGCGCACGCTGTCGAGCTCGACGAGCCAGCCTTGCGCGATGAGCTCGTCGCACACGTCGTGCACGGTCGCGCGCGACAGGCCCGTGGCCTGGATCAACGCGGAGCCGGTGACCTCGTCGGTGTCCCACACGTGGTCGAGGACGAGCCGCGTGCTGACGTCGCGCAGCTGCCGCGACGACACCGGGATCTTCGCCACCCCTTGACCTCCTCCCTCGACGCCGCCACTCTAGTGCCAGGACTTAAATTTAGGTCCTACATCAAGGACTCCACCACCAACGACTCCATAGCAGGGGGAACGCGTGACGGCTCTGTCGGTGCTCGGGAACACGACCGCGGGACTGCCCCGCCAGGACGCCACGTGGTGGCGGCAGGCGGTCGTCTACCAGATCTACCCGCGCAGCTTCGCCGACTCGAACGGCGACGGCATCGGCGACCTGCCCGGCATCACGGGCAAGGTCGAGTACCTGCGGGAGCTCGGCGTGGACGCCGTCTGGCTGAGCCCCTTCTACCCGTCGGCGCTGGCCGACGGCGGGTACGACGTCGACGACTACCGCGACGTCGACCCGCGCATCGGCACGCTCGCGCAGTTCGACGAGATGCGCGCCGCACTGCACGCCGCGGGCATCCGGCTCATCGTCGACATCGTGCCCAACCACACGTCCAACCGGCACGTGTGGTTCCAGCAGGCCCTCGCGTCAGAGCCGGGCTCGCCGGAACGCGAGCGCTACGTCTTCCGCCGCGGCCTCGGCGAGCACGGCGAGCTGCCGCCGAGCGACTGGACCGCGGCGTTCGGCGGACCCGCGTGGGAGCCCGTCGGCGGCGGCGAGTGGTACCTGCACCTGTTCGCACCCGAGCAGCCCGACCTCAACTGGGCGAACCCCGAGGTCCGCGAGGAGTTCCGCACCACGCTGCGGTTCTGGGCCGACCGCGGGGTCGACGGCTTCCGCATCGACGTCGCGCACGCGCTCGCCAAGGACCTCACGGAGCCGCTGCCCAGCCAGGCGGACCTCAAGGCCGACATCTGGGGCGGCGCGCACCCGCTCGAGGACCGCGACGAGGTGCACGACATCTACCGCGAGTGGCGTCAGGTGTTCAACGAGTACGACCCGCCGCGCACGGCCGTCGCCGAGGCATGGGTGCCCGCGCACCGCCGCTCGCGCTACGCGTCGCCCGAGGGCCTGGGCCAGGCGTTCAACTTCGACCTCCTCGAGGCGACCTGGGACGGCCCGACGTTCGCGAAGATCATCGACAACAACCTGGCGCTGGCGCGCGAGTCCGGCGCGTCCTCCACGTGGGTGCTGTCCAACCACGACGTCGTCCGCCACGCGACCCGGTACGCCCTGCCGGACGGCACCGACCTCGAGGCCTGGCTCCGCCACGACGGCGCCGAGCCGCGCCCCGACGAGGAGCGCGGACGTCGTCGGGCCCGCGCCGCAACCCTGCTCACGCTGGCGCTGCCCGGGTCGGCGTACCTGTACCAGGGCGAGGAGCTCGGCCTGCCGGAGGTCGCGGACCTTCCCGCGGACGTGCTGCAGGACCCGACGTTCTTCCGCTCGCAGGGTGCGCAGAAGGGCCGCGACGGCTGCCGTGTGCCGCTGCCGTGGGCCTCGCACGGACCGACGCTCGGGTTCGGCGACGAGCTCGCGCACCTGCCCGTGCCGGCGGACTTCGACCGGTTCTCCGTCGAGAGCCAGGAGGCCGACCCCGGCTCGACGCTCGGCTTCTACCGGCGGGCGCTCGCCGAGCGGCGGCGACTGCAGACCGGGGAGACGCTGGAGTGGCTGACGAACGTGCCGGCCACCGTGGTCGCCTTCACGCGGCCCGGCGGGTGGACGTCCGTCACGAACTTCGGGAGCGAGCCCGTGCCGCTGCCGCCCGGGCGGGTGCTCGTGGCGAGCTCCCCGGTCGACGGGCGGAGCGTGCCCGCCGAGACGACGGTGTGGCTGCAGAGCAGCGGCCAGAACGGTACCGAGCAGGACGGCTGAGTGAGTCGGGGCGGGCGCTGCGGCGCCCGTCCCACGACGGCGGCACCCACCGCCGTCGGGCGACACCCGATGGGAGACGACGCTGTGCCCAGATTCCGGACCTCACGATCCCCGGCGCCCCCGAGCCCCGGCCCGATGACACCGCTGCTGTCGCACGAGCTGAGCCGCCGCAGCTTCCTGCGCGGCACGGTCGCCGCGGGCGCCGGCCTGGCCCTCGCCTCGTGCGCGCGCCCGTCGGGCTCCGCACCGACCGAGATCGTGTTCTTCCAGTCGAAGCCCGAGGTCATCGGCTACTTCGACGACCTCATCGACCAGTTCCACCAGACCCAGGACCGCGTCCGGGTGCGGCACGACTTCACGTCGAACCTGGCCGGCTCGTTCGTGCGGGAGACCCCGCCCGACATCGGGTGCCTCAACTACAACTTCGAGATCTCCCGCTACGTCGAGCGCGGCGCGCTGAGCGACCTGAGCGACCTGCCGGAGGCGAAGCGGATCCGCCCCGACCTGCAGCCGCTCATCGACGTCACGGCCACCTACCCGGACCGCACGAGCGTGCTGCCGTACTCGCTCATGGCGGCGGCCGTGCTCTACAACCGCACGATCTTCGCCCAGCACGGCGTGCAGGTGCCGACCACGTGGGACGAGTTCCTCGCCGTGTGCGACACGCTCCGCGGGGCCGGTGTCGCACCGATCTACAGCACGTTCAAGGACCCGTGGACGATCGCGCAGGGGCCGTTCGACTACTCGGTCGGCGGCACGGTCGACACCACGAAGTTCTTCAACCAGCTCAAGCGGCAGGGCACCGAGGTCGGGCCGGGGTCGCCGGTGTCGTTCGAGAAGCAGTTCCTCTCGCCCGTCGAGCAGATGCAGCAGGTCGTGACGTACTCGCAGGAGAACGCCGCGAGCCGTGGGTACGGCGACGGGAACCTCGCGTTCGCGAAGGGCGAGGCAGCGATGTACCTGCAGGGTCCGTGGGCCATCGGGGAGATCGCCAAGACGAGCCCCGACCTCGACGTCGGCGCGTTCCCGCTGCCCATGACGGACGACCCGGCGGACCGCAAGGTGCGGGTCAACATCGACCTCGCGCTGTGGATCCCCGAGGGCTCGCGCAAGAAGGAGGCGGCCCGCGAGTTCCTGCAGTTCCTCATGCGGCCCGACGTCATCGACGCGTACAACGCGCACGCGCTCGGCTTCGGCGTGACGACGGACGCGACGCCGGTCACCAACCCGACGCTCGTCGAGCTCAAGGAGTACTACGACCGCGCGGACTTCTACGTCGGTGCCTCGCAGCTCGTCCCACAGTCCATCCCGCTGCAGAACTACACGCAGTCGCTCGCGGCCGGCGACCCTCCCGAGCCCGTGCTGCGCACGCTCGACGCCGACTGGCGCCGGCTGGCATACCGCTCCTGACCACCCGAACGGAGACCTCTCATGGCTACAGCAGCCGTCACCCGGGCGCCGGGCCGCGACGTCGCGGCACCCGCGCTCGTCCGGATGCGGAGGCCGCGCGCCTCCCTGACGTTCTACCTGTTCCTCCTGCCGTCGCTCCTGCTGTTCACGCTCGCGATCACGCTGCCGGCGATCATGGGCATCACGCTGAGCTTCACCAACTCCGTGGGCTTCGGCGAGTTCGAGTTCACCGGCCTGACGAACTACGTCGCGCTGTTCTCGGACCCGGCGATCCGCGCGTCGTACGCGTTCACCATCGGGTTCGCGCTCGTCACCGTGGTGCTCGTCAACGTCGTCGCGTTCCTGCTGGCGGTCGGCCTCACGGCGAAGATCCGGGCGAAAATCGCCCTGCGCGCGGTGTTCGTGCTGCCCATGGTCATCTCGGGCATCGTCATCGCGTACGTCTTCAACTTCCTGTTCTCGAACTCGCTCCCGCAGCTCGGGCAGGCGGTCGGCATCACGGCGCTCGAGACAAGCCTGCTCGCCAACCCGAACCTGGCGTGGGTCACGATCGTCATCGTCACGGCGTGGCAGGCGATCCCGAGCGCGCTGCTCATCTACATCGCCGGCATCCTGTCGATCCCGGGCGAGGTCTACGAGGCGGCGTCGATGGACGGCGCGACGGCCGCGCGCCGGCTGTTCTCGATCACCCTGCCGCTCGTCGCGGGGTACGTCGTGATCAACATGGTGATCGGCTTCAAGAACTACCTGAACGCCTACGACATCATCGTCGGCCTCACCAACGGCGGTCCCGGCACGGCGACCCGCAGCATCGCCATGACGATCTTCTCCGGCTTCACCGGCGGCGACTACGCCTACCAGATGGCCAACGCGACGATCTTCTTCCTCATCGCCGTGGTCCTGGCCGTGCTCCAGCTGCGCCTCACTCGCGGAAGGAACGCGTTCTGATGACTGCCCAGACGCTGCTCACCACCACGCCCGGCCAGGTGCCGGTCCGCCGCCGCCGTCGCTTCGGCGCGAGCGGTGACCGCCCGAGCTGGGGCGCGACGATCACGCTGGTCGTCTGCTCGCTCGCGGTGTTCGTCCCGCTCTACGCGACGCTGACGATGGCGTTCAAGACGACGGCGCAGTCGGTCGACGGCCGGGTGTTCTCGCTGCCGTCCCCGCTGAGCGTCGACGGGTTCGTCCAGGCGTGGAACCTCACGAACTTCCCGCGTGGGTTCGCCATCTCGGTGTTCGTCACCGCCGTCACGGTCGTCGGCACGGTCATGCTGGCGGCGTTCGCGGCGTACGCGATCGCCCGCAACTGGGACCGCCGGCTGTTCCGCTGGTCGTTCTTCTACCTGCTCGCCGCGATGTTCCTGCCGTTCCCGGTGCTGGCGCTGTCGCAGGTCAAGCTCACGGGCATGGTCGGGCTCGCGAACCCGGTCGGCGTCGCGATCCTCCACGTGATGTTCCAGCTGTCGTTCAGCGTGCTGCTGTTCACGGCGTTCATCCGGGGCCTGCCGGAGGAGCTCGAGGAGAGCGCACGCCTCGACGGCGCGACCACGTGGATGGTGTTCCGGCACGTGGTGTTCCCGATGATGGCGCCCATGAGCGCGACGGTCGCGATCTTCGCGTTCCTCGCCTCGTGGAACGACTTCATGATGCCGTCGCTCATCACGGCGAACTCGACGCTGCAGACGCTGCCGGTGCTGCAGAACATCTTCCAGACGCAGTTCAGCAGCAACTACAACGTCGCGTTCGCGTCGTACCTCATGGCCATGGCGCCGGCGATCATCGTCTACCTGTTCACGCAGCGCTGGGTCATGGCCGGCGTGACGCAGGGGGCCATCAAGTAGCCGGTCAGCCCAGGCCGAACACCACGGGCGGGGCGGTGGCCCCGGCGAGCGCGAACGCGAGGGAGTAGGTCCCGGCCCCGGGTGCGGGCAGCCCGTCCGGGCAGCCCGCGGCGGAGCGGATCCTGTTCCACGCGAGCTGCTGCGCGTCGGCGCCGCCGGGGCCGGGCGCGAGCAGCAGCGACTTGGTCTCGGTGCCGGCGGCGACGCAGTCCTGGTTCGACCAGACGCGGTCGTCGCCCGACGTGACGACGATCTGCCGGTGTGCCTCGCCCGCGTCGACCAGGCAGGGCTCGGTGCCGGTGTTGGTGATCGTGAGGGCGAACGCCGGGTTGACGCCCGCGGGGAACGACTCGGCGGCCGCGGCGACCGTGAGCGCGAGGTGGTCGGGCGTGCACTCGAGGATGCCGCCCGTGCTCGCCTTGGTCTGGCTGGGCGTCGGCTCGGTCACTGTCGTCTCGGTGGCGGCCGCCGCCGGGGTACCTCCCCCGCCCGAGCCGCGACCCGCGACGAGCCACACGACGAGCACGATCAGCAGCAGCGGGATGCCGAGCACCACGAACCGGCGCACCCAGTAGACGCGTGCGGGCAGCCGCCCGCCGGGTCGTGCCTGGCTCATCGGTCCCCCCGTCGTGTCGCCGCGCGCGTGTCGCCGTCCTCGTCGACGCGCGAC
The DNA here is from genome assembly GCF_017744555.1 of Cellulomonas sp. Taxonomy (GTDB): domain Bacteria; phylum Actinomycetota; class Actinomycetes; order Actinomycetales; family Cellulomonadaceae; genus Cellulomonas. The sequence continues at coordinate 10,235 of NZ_JAGIBD010000009.1, forward strand.
CACCCTAGGTCGGTGGCAGCGGGTGAGTCGGCGCGACGCGCGGACCCTACCGGAGCCGGGCCGGCCCGCCGCCGGCGGTCCCGCAACCTGGCCGGCTCACTCGGGTCCGGGTGCGCCCATCCGCCGCAGCATGTCGAGCAGGGCCGCGCGCTCGTCGGCGTCCAGGCGCGCGAGCCGCTCGGCCGCGCCGCTCTGTCGCCGCGCGGCGATCTCGTCGAGCACCGCGCGGCCTGCGGGGGTGAGCTCGACGAGCGTGGCGCGCCGGTCGTGCGGGTCGTCGACCCGGCGGACCCAGCCGTCCTCCTCGGCCTGGTCGACCTTGGACGTGACGGACCGCGGTGCCACGTCGAGCGCGGCGGCGAGCTCGCCGAGGCGACGGGGACCGTCGCAGCGGGACAGCGTGCGCAGCAGACGGACCTGGCCGGGCGTGGTGCCGAGCGGCGAGCCGGCGTGGGCGGCGTCGCGGTGCAGACCACGGACCACGGCGTACAGGAGCTCGAGGAACTCCCCCGGGTCGTCGTGCGTGATCACGGCGGTGAGCCTACCTCGGTTGTGAGGTACCGACATAGTGAGTTAACCTCAGCATCGGCCAGGACGGACGGAGGCCACCATGACCATGAACCACCCCGCCCCCGGGCGCGGCGGCGCGACCACCATGCGCGGCTTCTTCAAGGACCGCTCGGTGAGCGACCACAAGCTGACGCGCGACACGCTGCGCCGGATCCTCACGTTCGCGCGCCCGTACCGCGGCCGTCTGGCGTTCTTCCTGCTGCTCATCGCGCTCGAGGCCGCGGCGGGCGCCGTCACCCCGATGCTGTTCCGCACGCTCATCGACGACGGCATCGCGAACTCCGACACCCGCCTGGTGCTCGGCATCGCCGCCGTGGTCGTCGCGCTCGCGCTGCTCAGCGCCGGCCTGTCCGTCGCCGACAGGTGGGTGTCGGCGCAGGTCGGCGAGGGCCTGATCCTCGACCTGCGCACCGCGGTGTTCGACCACGTGCAGCGCATGCCGCTCGCGTTCTTCAGCCGGTCCCGCACCGGCGCGCTCGTGCAGCGGCTCAACGGCGACGTGCTCGGCGCGCAGCAGGCGTTCACGTCGACCCTGCAGAACACCGTGAGCAACGGCCTCACGGTCGTGTTCGTGCTCGCGGCGATGTTCTCGATGTCGTGGCAGCTCACCGCGCTGTCGCTCGTGCTGCTGCCCGCGTTCGTCTTCCCCGCCCGGTGGTTCGGCAAGCGCATGGCGACGATCACGCGCGAGAGCTACGACCTCAACGCCGACGCCGCGCAGACCATGAACGAGCGGTTCAACGTCGCCGGCGCGCACCTCGTCAAGGTGTTCGGCGACCCCGCCCGGGAGTCCGAGGCGTACGCCGAGCGCGCCCGCCGGGTACGCGACATCGGCGTCAGGCGGGCGCTGCTGTCGACATGGTTCCGCGTCGGCCTGACGACGCTCGCGTCCGTCGCGATCGCGGTCATCTACGGCCTCGGCGGCGTGATGGCGATCCGCGGCGAGCTCACGGTCGGCGTCGTCGTCGCGATGGCCGCGTACCTCGGCCGCCTGTACGGGCCGCTCACCAGCCTGTCCAACGTGCAGGTCGACGTCATGACCGCGCTCGTCAGCTTCGAGCGGGTGCTCGAGGTGCTCGACCTCGAGCCGACCGTCGCCGAGAAGCCGGACGCCGCCGACCTGCGCACGGCCGTCCGGGCGCGCGGCGCGTCCGTCGAGCTCGACGACGTGACGTTCCGCTACCCCGGCGCCGACGACGTGTCGCTCGCGTCGCTCGAGTCCGTCGCCGCGCTGCGGCACGACGTCACGCACGACACCCTCACCGGCGTCTCCTTCACCGTCCCCGCGGGGCACATGGTCGCGCTCGTCGGGCCGTCGGGCGCCGGCAAGACGACCATCTCCCAGCTCGTCAGCCGCATGTACGACCCGACGGCCGGCACGGTCCGGGTCGCCGGTCAGGACCTGCGCGACGTCACGTTCGAGTCGCTGCGCGCGACCGTCGGCGTGGTCAGCCAGGAGGCCCACCTCTTCCACGACACGATCGCCGGCAACCTGCGGTTCGCCCGCCCGGACGCGACCGACGCCGACCTGGAGCGCGCGCTGCGGCAGGCGCACGTGTGGGACCTCGTCGAGTCGCTGCCCGACGGCCTCGACACCGTGGTCGGCGACCGCGGCTACCGGCTGTCCGGCGGCGAGCGCCAGCGGCTCGCCATCGCGCGGCTGCTGCTCAAGGCGCCCGACGTCGTCGTCCTCGACGAGGCGACCGCGCACCTCGACTCCGAGTCGGAGGCCGCCGTGCAGGTCGCGCTCGACGAGGCCCTGCACGGCCGCACGTCGCTCGTCATCGCGCACCGCCTGTCCACGGTCCGCCAGGCCGACGCGATCGTCGTCGTCGAGCACGGTCGCGTCGTCGAGCACGGCACGCACGCCGAGCTCGTCGACCGCGGCGGCCTGTACGCCGAGCTGTACCGGACGCAGTTCCGCGGCCACGACGACGAACCTGCCCTGGCCTGACCTGCGGGTCCGCCCGTAGCCTGCGGCGCATGATCGGTACCGTCGACGAGGTCGTCGTCGACTGCGCGGACCCCGGACTGCTCGCCCGGTTCTGGGCGGGCGTGCTCGGCGGCGAGCCGCAAGCCCGCGACGACGACTGGCACTACATCTACCCGCCGGGCTGGACGCAGCTGTCGTTCCAGCGCGTGCCCGAGGGCAAGGTGGTGAAGAACCGCCTGCACCTCGACGTGCTGGTGGACGACATCGAGACGGCGACGCGGCAGGCGGAGGCGCTCGGTGCGACCCGCCTCGGCCCGGTGCACTCCGACGGCCCGGGCACGTTCCAGGTGCTGCAGGACCCCGAGGGCAACGAGTGGTGCGTCGTGAAGCCGAACCCGCGTTCCTGACGCGTCAGAGGTCCGCGGGGTCCACGAGGAAGTCGGCCTCGTCGCCGCGCATAAAGCACGCTTGACCGCCTCGACCTGACGGTCGTCCCGACCGGGGCGGCGTGCTGCGCCGCGACGATGCCGCCGCCGGTCAGCGAGGGCGGCGGGCCGAGTCCAAGCGTGCACCGCTGCGCGTGCGTCTGGGACCGCCACCACCCACGCGTGCTGATCCACACCTCCCGAAACCCTGCCCGATCGGGCGTATCGGCGGACGACACGCCTGAAACCGCAAAGCGGCCTGTGGATAGCGGCGTGCCGCCCTGTCGTCGCCGATACGGTCCCCGTGACCTCAGTCGAGGTCACATCTGACGCAAGGGGGAACGACCGTCCTTCGACAGACCGCACGTAGAGCAACCCGCGGCGTCCTGACCGCCGCGATCGCGATCACCGCAGTGGTCGCCACCAGCGGCATCAGCCAGGCCGCAGTCCAGGCATCATCACCGTCCGGTACCAGTCTCACCGGCACCGGCGTCACCAACCCCTCCTCGGCAACGGGCCGGCGATGACGCTGACGAACGCCGAACTGGACGCCCTGTACCCCGGTGCGTCCACGCTCATGACCCACGAGAACATCGTCGCTGCGCTCACCCAGCTCGAGCGCGACGTCCCGCACGAGAGCGTCAACGGCGGCACCGCCAACACGTACAGCGACGGCAAGGGCTTCTCCATCACGTTGCCGTCGCTCGGCACGTTCGAGGCGCAGTCGGCCTCCAACGGGGCGGCCCTCGTCGCCGCTACGACGACGACGGCGTCCACCGTCGAACCGGACCTCGCCTACTGCTACTGCGGCGGCCGCGAGATCCTCACGTTCAACACGCAAGACCAGAACCTGATCCTCAACCTCGGCGCAACCGCGGCAGGCTTCGCTCTGTGTGCGATCCCGATCGTCGGACAGATCGCGTGCGCCGTCATCACCGTTGCAATCACTGTCACCGGGAACTACCTGATCCGCAACGGCATCTGCTCAGGTGGGCGTAACCTCTACTGGTACAACGTCACAGGGGGGTCCACTGTGCAGTGCAGATCGTCGAGGCCGTCGTCGTGGTGACCGAAGCACACCCGCGCGACAAGCGCGTCATGACTCGACGTGACATGTGGATCTTCGGGACCGTCATCGTCCTGATCGCCGTCGGATACGGCATTTTCCGGGCGGTCACCGGCGCCGGCACACGGACGGCGGTCCTGAGCGCTCTGTACGTCGCGGTCGCAACCGGCCTGGCCCTGACCCTGAACCAGGTCCTCGCCCGCCGCCGCGCACGACGACGCACCACTGCGTAGCACGCAAGCCACAACGGCCACCCTCCACTCCAGAGGGTGACCGTTGCCGCGTCCGCCACCTCCCGTAGCGTTCCAGGTGCTGCAGGACCCCGAGGGCAACGAGTGGTGCGTGGTGAAGCCGAACCCGCACCCCTGACGAGTCAGAGGTCCGCGGGGTCCACCAGGAAGTCGGCCTCGTCGGCGATCTCGCCGCCGAGCGCCGCGTGCAGCGCCCGGGCGACGGCCTGCACCTGAGGGGCGGCCCGACCACGCGCGACGCGGTGCTCGAACGACGGCTTCTCCGCCTCGAGCTCCTCGACGAGCAGCGGCTCCCAGTGCACGCGGTAGGCGACCACACCGTTCGCGGTCCACGGCAGCGTCCGCATGAGCGGCGGCACCTCGGCCTCGAAGCACGCCTCGACGCTGATCATCCCGTCCACCGCGAGGTCGACGAGCACGCCGTACGACTCCGCGCGGGGCGGGTCCGCGATCATGAGCTCGTCGAACGCGGCCGCCTCGGCGAGCAGGCGCGCCCGCTCGGCCTCGTCCTGCACGCCGTGCCGCTCGAGGGCCGCACGCAGCCCGCGGCCCCCCGCTTCCGGCAGGAAGCTCGGCACACCCTCGGACGCCCGGCCGGCACCCGGCATCGGGCCCGACCACGACTGCGTGGGCTCCGAGAGCCGGGCCCGCGACACCACGGACTGCACCACGGCGAGCGCCTCGGCGGGCTCGAGCCAGCGGTCGGCCATGACCGTGAGGTCGATCGCCGCGTCGATGTCGGGCGTGAGGATCGCCCCCGACCCGCCGATCCGGACCGCACCGCCGAGCCTTCGCGCGGCGGCGACGAGCCACTGCACGACCCGCTCCTCCTCGCGCACGGGCATCCCGTCGGGGAACGCGCGCTTGAGGCCGTCGCGGTCACCCCCCGGGTACGGCGGCCGGCCGCGCTCCTTGGGGCAGTCCAGGTCGTACACCGTCACGGTCCCGGGCGGCAGGCCCAGGCTCACGCAGTCCTCGGCCTCGACCCGGTACGGGCCGCGCAGCCGCGACAGGCGCGCGAGCCGCAGCGCCGGCGCCGGCGGCGTGGTCGCGTTGACCGACCGGATGCCGAGCGCTGCGGTCACGGGGCGCATGATCCCGCGGGTCTGCGGCGCCTCCTCCTCGGCCTCCTCCCACCGGGCGCTCCCGAACCGGCTGAGGGCGAGCGTCTCGACCTCGTCCGACTCGATCCCCTCGGGGAGCGCGAGCAGGTGACGCTGGCGCAGCTGCGGGTCGGCGGCGGCCAGGCGCGGCGTCGTCATGCTCAGACCTCGGTGCGGTGGAAGTTCTGCCAGGACCGCGACGCGGTGGGGCCACGCTGCCCCTGGTAGCGGGAGCCGTAGGCCGACGACCCGTACGGCTGCTCGGCCGCGGACGAGAGCCGGAAGAAGCACATCTGCCCGATCTTCATGCCGGGCCACAGCAGGATCGGCAGCGTCGCGACGTTGGACAGCTCGAGCGTGACGTGCCCGGAGAACCCGGGGTCGATGAACCCGGCCGTCGAGTGCGTCAGCAGCCCGAGCCGACCGAGCGACGACTTGCCCTCGAGCCGCGCCGCGACGTCGTCGGGCAGCGTGACCTGCTCGTACGTCGAGCCGAGCACGAACTCGCCGGGGTGGAGCACGAACGACTCCCCCTGCTCGACCTCGACGAGCCGCGTGAGCTCGGGCTGGTCGATCGACGGGTCGATCACCGGGTACTTGTGGTTGTCGAACAGCCGGAAGAACCGGTCGAGCCGCACGTCGATGCTGGACGGCTGGATCATGGCCGGGTCGTAGGGCTCGAGGGCCACCCGGCCCGACTCGAGCTCGGCCCTGATGTCACGGTCGGAGAGCAGCACGGGGTAAAGGTAGTCGGTCGGTCTGTGCGGTTACGCCCCCGCTCCGGCCCGTGGTCACCCCAGGTCCGCGTCGCGCACGAGCAGCGCGATCTGCGTCCGGTTCTCCAGGCCGAGCTTGAGCAGGATGCTCGACACGTGCGACTTCACGGTCGGCACGCTCAGGTACAGGTCACGGCCCACTTCCGCGTTCGACGAGCCCCGCCCGATGGCCAGCACCACGTCCCGCTCACGTGCGGTGAGCCGGTTCAGCACCGCGCGTGCGTCCTCGCGCGCGCCACCCGTTCGGGCGGTCGTGTCCATGAGCCGGCGGGCGACCCGCGGTGACAGCACGGGCTCACCCGCGGCGGCGGCGTGCACCGCCTCGACGATCCGGGCGGGCGGCGTGTCCTTGAGCAGGTACCCGCTCGCGCCCGCAGCCATCGCGCCGTCGATCTCGTCACCCGTGTCGAACGTGGTGAGCACGACGACCGCGGGCGGGTGCGGCCGTGCCCGGACCGTGCGGGTCGCCGTGATCCCGTCGACACCCGGCATGCGCAGGTCCATGAGGACGACGTCCGCGGCGTGCGCATCGAGCACCGCGGGCACCTCGCCGCCGTCCGCCGCCTGGCCGACGACCGCGATCCCGTCGGCGCCGTCGAGCATGAGCGCCAGACCGGACCGGACCAGGGCGTCGTCGTCGACCACGACGACCCTGACCGCCTGGCGCGGCACCTCACTCGTCACCGCGGGCCCCCCTCGCCGTCGTCGTCGTTCCCCGTCATCGTGCCCGTCATCGCGACCACGGCACGGACGCGGTGAGCACGAACCCGTCCTCGGTCGGCCCGGCGTCGAGGTGCCCGCCCAGCAGCTCGACGCGCTCCGCGAGCCCGACGAGCCCGGTCCCCGACCCGTCCGCGCTGCGACGTCCTCGCGTGCCGCCGCGGTCGTCGACCCGCACGGCGACGCCGTCCTCCGACCGCGTCACGTCGATCCGCACGCGGCTGCCGGGCGCGTGCCGCCGCGCGTTCGTCAGGCCCTCCTGGCACGCCCGGTAGACGGCGAGCCCGACCGCGGCCGGGACGTCGAGGTCGTCGGGCGCCGACAGCACCACGTCCGTGCCCGCGAGCCGCGACTCCTCGACGAGCGCGCCGAGGTCGCCGACGCCGGGCACGGGCCGCAGCTCGTCGGGCCCGGACCGCAGCAGCCCGATCACCTCCCGCAGCTCCGCGAGCGCCTCCCCCGCGCTCGCCCGGACCACCCCGGCCGCATGCGCGACCTGGTCGGGCGTGAGGTCCGGGCGGTACTCGAGCGCGCCCGCGGTCGTCGCGAGCAGCGACAGCCGGTGCGCAAGGGTGTCGTGCATCTCGCGCGCGATCCGGGTCCGCTCGGCCATCCGTGCCTCGTCGACCCGTCGCGCCTGCTCACGCTCCGCCCGTACGGCCCGCTCGCGCCACGCGGCCACGAGCTCGGCGCGCGTCCGCGCGTACGCGCCCCAGCCGAGCAGCGCGGCGTGCACGGCGACGTCGCACAGCAGCCACCAGCCCACCAGCATTCCTGGCGGACGCACCATGGCCTGGACCGCGTGCCCGACGGCGCTCGCGGCGGCCACGGGCCAGGCGAGCCGCACCGGGTGCAGCCGCCCGGCGACGAGCGTGCCGGCCGTCGCGGCGGGGGTCGCGGCGGGGCTCACCGCGGCCAGCGCCCCGAGCAGCAGACCAGCCGGGAGCGGGCTGTCGCGCACCAGCAGGAGGGCGCCGAGCGACAGGAGGCCGACGGCGACGTCGACCGCCGCCGGCACGGCCGACGACCCCTGCGTGATCGCCGTCCACGTGGCCAGACCCGTGAGCACAGCGAGGCCGGCGAGGGCCGGCACCACGCTCGCCAGGGGGACCCGCGCGGCGGTCCCCGGCGGGCAGTCGGGCTGCGGGAGGGTCGTCATGGCTCCGAGCGTAGGAACGTGCCCTGACCTGGTCGACCGACCTCGGTAGGGGGTCCGTAGGACCTCGGTCGCCGCGCCGGCGGTGCCGCGCCCCTGTCCCGACCGCTCCCCGACCGGCCGAAGCCCCGCCACGGAAGGGTGACGACGGCCGTTCCGTCGGGGCGGACCGACGGCTATGCTCTCTCCGTGAGATCGCGTGGGAGCGCTCTCGCAACGACCAGAAGTCGCGTCGGCCCCAGGCGCGTGGCCGGCAGCGGTGCCGGCGTGCGCGTGCGGAACCCCCGTCGCTGACGCTCAGCGCACTCGAGAGGCAAGTCCATGCGGTTCGGCCACTTCGACGACGACGCACGTGAGTACGTCATCACGACGCCCCACACGCCCTACCCGTGGATCAACTACCTCGGCAACGAGCAGTTCTTCTCGCTCATCTCGCACCAGGCCGGCGGCTACACGTTCTACCGCGACGCCAAGATGCGCCGCCTCACGCGCTACCGCTACAACAACATCCCCGCCGACGCGGGCGGCCGCTACTTCTACGTGCACGACGGCGGCGACGTGTGGACCCCGTCGTGGCTGCCGGTCAAGGCCGACCTCGACCACTTCGAGGCCCGGCACGGCCTCGGCTACTCGCGCATCACGGGCGAGCGCGGCGGGCTGTCCGTCGAGACGCTGTATTTCGTGCCGCTCGGCGAGAACGCCGAGGTCCAGAAGGTCACGCTGACCAACACCTCGGACGCGGCCAAGACGGTCACGCTGTTCTCGTTCGCCGAGTTCTGCCTGTGGAACGCGCAGGACGACCAGACGAACTACCAGCGCAACCTGTCGATCGGCGAGGTCGAGGTCGAGCGGGACTCCCCGCACGGCTCGGCGATCTACCACAAGACCGAGTACCGCGAGCGTCGCGACCACTACGCCGTCTACGGCGTGAACACCCAGGCCACGGGCTTCGACACGGACCGCGACACGTTCGTCGGGGCGTACAACGGGCTCGGCGAGGCGGCCGTGCCGCGCGCCGGGAAGTCGGCGAACTCGGTCGCGTCGGGCTGGTACCCGATCGGGTCGCACTCGGTCGACGTGACGCTGGAGCCGGGTGAGTCGCGCACGCTCACCTACGTCCTCGGGTACATCGAGAACCCGGACGACGAGAAGTGGGCCGACGACGCCCACCAGGTCATCAACAAGGCGCCCGCGCACGCGCTGCTGGGCCGCTTCGCGACGACCGAGCAGGTCGACGCCGCGTTCGACGCCCTGCAGTCCTACTGGACCAACTTGCTGTCCACGTACTCGGTGACGTCCGACGACGAGAAGCTCGACCGGATGGTCAACATCTGGAACCAGTACCAGTGCATGGTCACCTTCAACATGTCGCGCTCGGCGTCGTTCTTCGAGACCGGCATCGGCCGCGGCATGGGCTTCCGCGACTCCAACCAGGACCTGCTCGGCTTCGTGCACCTCATCCCCGAGCGTGCCCGCGAGCGCATCATCGACATCGCGTCGACCCAGTTCCCCGACGGCTCCGCGTACCACCAGTACCAGCCGCTCACGAAGCGCGGGAACAACGACATCGGCTCCGGCTTCAACGACGACCCGCTGTGGCTCATCGCCGGCGTCGCCGCGTACGTCAAGGAGACCGGCGACTTCTCGATCCTCGACGAGCAGGTGCCGTTCGACAACGAGCCCGGCTCCGAGGTGTCCCTGTTCGAGCACCTCACGCGCTCGTTCCAGTTCACGGTCGACAACCGCGGCCCGCACGGCCTGCCGCTCATCGGCCGTGCCGACTGGAACGACTGCCTCAACCTCAACTGCTTCTCCACCACGCCCGGCGAGTCGTTCCAGACCACCGAGAACCAGGCCGGCGGCGTCGCGGAGTCCGTCTTCATCGCCGCGCAGTTCGTGCTGTACGGCGCCGAGTACGCCGAGCTCGCCGAGCGCCGCGGGCTGGACGACGTCGCCGCAGCCGCCCGCAAGCACGTGGACGAGGTCCGCGAGGCCGTCCTCGAGCACGGCTGGGACGGCCAGTGGTTCCTGCGTGCGTACGACTACTACGGCAACAAGGTCGGGACGGACGAGAAGCCCGAGGGCAAGATCTGGATCGAGCCGCAGGGCTTCGCGACCATGGCCGGCATCGGCGTCGGCAGCGGGCCCGACGACACCGAGGCGCCCGCCATCAAGGCGCTCGACTCGGTCGGGGAGATGCTCGGCACGCCGCACGGCCTGGTGCTCCAGTACCCCGCGTACACGACGTACCAGATCGAGCTCGGCGAGGTCTCCACGTACCCGCCCGGGTACAAGGAGAACGGCGGCATCTTCTGCCACAACAACCCGTGGGTCATCATCGGCGAGACCGTCGTGGGCCGCGGTGACCGCGCGTTCGACTACTACAAGCGCATCACCCCCGCGTACCGCGAGGACATCTCCGACACGCACCGCCTCGAGCCGTACGTGTACGCCCAGATGATCGCGGGCAAGGAGGCGTCGCGCGCCGGCGAGGCGAAGAACTCGTGGCTGACCGGCACGGCGGCGTGGAACTTCGTGGCGGTGTCGCAGTACCTGCTCGGCGTCCGCCCCGACTACGACGGCCTGGTCGTCGACCCGCAGATCGGCCCCGACGTGCCGTCGTTCACGGTCACGCGCGTGGCCCGCGGCGCCACGTACGAGATCCACGTGACGAACTCGGGCGCCCGCGGCGCCCGCGGGTCGCTGACGGTCGACGGCACGCCGGTCGAGGGCAACCACGTCCCCTACGCGCCCGCCGGCTCGACCGTGCGGGTCGAGGTCACCGTCTGACCCGCGCGGGTCGACGGAGTCACGCATCATGACGGCTGTGCAGGACGTCGAAGCGCTTACTTTCCTCGCCTCGCGCGGGGCGACGGAGCGTGTCCTCACGCTGCGCAGCTCGTCATGGGAGCTCGACGTGGTGCCCGGCACCGGTGCGTCGCTCGCAGCAGGTCGCATCCGCACGCCCGACGGCGTGTGGCGCGACCTGCTGCGACCCACCCGGCGCACCTCGCTCGGCGAGGCCGAGAAGTGCGCGAGCTTCCCGATGGTCCCGTGGTCCAACCGGATCCGCGACGGCCTGCTCGCGTTCGCCGGCCGCACGTGGCAGCTGCAGCGCAACGGCGCCGACGGCACCGCGATCCACGGCGCGTCCAGGCACCACGCCTGGGACGTCGTCGAGCAGCTCGACGACCGGGTCGTCCTCGAGCTCGACACGTCGCACCTGGTCGGCATCAACTTCCCGTGGAAGTTCCGCGCGCAGATCACGTACGCGCTCGCGGGCAACCGGCTCACCGTCGGGACGTCGCTGCGGAACATCGACTGCGAGTCGTTCCCCGCCGGCTTCGGGCACCACCCGTACCTGCAGCGCTCGCTGCTCCCGGTGGGGACGCCGGGTCCGACCACGCCGGGCAACCCCCTGCTGCAGGTGCCGCTGCGGCAGGGCTACTCGCTGGTCGACGCCATGGCCTCCGGTCCGGCCGGCGACATCCCGGCCCGGGCCGACTTCCGCGACGGGCGCCCGCTCGGCTCTCGGTTCGTCGACGACGTGCTGACCGGCTGGGACCCCGGTGCGCCGATCCGCATCCGGTACGACGACGCCGGGGTCGACGTCGACCTGCACGCCGACCCCATCTACTCGCACCTCGTCGTGTACGCGCCGCGGCGCCGCTCGTACTTCGCGGTCGAGCCCGTGACGAACGTGAACGGCGGCTTCGCGCTGCACGCGCGTGGCGTGCCCGGCACCGGGGTGTTCGTCCTGGAGCCCGGCGAGGAGCGCTCCGGGGCGTTCACGCTCACCGCCCGCGCCTGACGGGCGTCGTCGGCCCCGTCCCGCCCGACCACCGCCCGCGCCCGGCCCGGCCCGTCAGGGGCCGGCGAGGTCCCCACGCTCGTCGGCGACGACCGTGTCGACCGTCGCGAGGAACGCCGCGAAGCCCGGGAGGTCCGCCCCGCGGGCGCGTGACGTGTCGAGGTCGGCGGACGTGCGCCACTCGATGACGTCGAGCCACTGCCCGTCCGGCAGGCCGATCAGCCGGGAGTCGACGAACCCGTCGCGCTCGGCGCGGAACTCGTCGATCATCCGCGCCCGGGCGTCGAGCATCTCCTGCACGCGCTCGTCGCTCACCGTGAACCGCACCAGCTCGATCGTGCTGCCCATCGCCGCCTCCGTGGTCGTCGTCCGTCCGTGCGGAGGTCAGTCCAGCACGGCCCACCGACACCTGCGCGTGCCCGTCCGGTCGGACGAGCGGCCGTTCCTCGTCCGGGGCGACGACACCGTCGGACGCGACCATGTCACCGGTACGCGCCCGCCCGGAACTCGGCGAGGTACGGGGCGTACGCGGCCCGGTTCCCCGGCGCACCGTTGAGCACCCGGTACGCGTCGGACGCGATGTCCGCCTGCTGCTCGGTGTTGAACGACGAGAGCGTCTGACCCGCGGCCGTCCGGCGCAGGAGCTCCGCCTCCCCGCCGTACGCGTACACGCCGCGGATCGCGTGGTACAGCGTCGTAGAGAGGCCCACGCCGCGTGCGTACTGCCAGCTGTGACCGAGCTCGTGGATGAGCCACGGCATGTCCGGGCCGCCGCCGGCCAGGGTGCCGGTCGGGAAGTTCACGGTCCAGGGCGTCGTCCGGGCGTACCCGCCGATCGCCATGACCGGCGCGTCCTCGAGCACGATGGTGTCGTACGCCAGGCTCGAGCCGTAGACGGAGGTCGCGGCGGTGAGCTCCGCGTTCGTCAGGCCGCGACGGGTCTGGGTCTCGGTGTTCTGGGCGCTGCTCGCGATCCTCGTGTCCCAGATGAGACCCGGGATGATCGTGGTCTGGTCGGCGGAGTACAGGGTGATCCGGTGCTCGTCGAGAAGGCCGTCGACCATCCGTGTCACGGCCGCGGGGTACGCCGCCGAGAGCGCGGCGACGAGGTCGGCGCGCGTCGCGCCCGTGCTCCAGAACTGCCGCATGTCGCGCACGATCTTGGTGCCAACCTTGCCGGCGCTGATCAGGGGGCGCAGTGCCACCTCGATCCCCGGCGCGTCGGCCGACGTCGTCTCCATGGTCGGTGGCCCCTCCGCGGCCATCGGGGACTCGACCTCGACGTGCTCGCGCGTGTAGGCGGCGAGGTCGCGCTGCACCGTGGGAGCGAGGAGATCTCTGACCGCGCGGTTCCCGGCCGACGCCTGCAAGGCCATGAGCCCGCCCGCGGGCGTCGCCCCGCGACGCACCGCTGGCACGCGGTGGGCGGCGGGTTCGTCCTGGCGCGGGGAGTGTGCCCACGGCATGGCGCCAGGCTAGGGGTCCCGATCGGCGTCGTCGTGCCTGATCGGGCACGCGCCCGCGCAAGGGACCGGCGGCCCGGCGACCGGCGGGCGAGGACGCGCCGGGCCCGTCAGAGGTCGAGCGTGAGGGTCGCGCCCCAGTCGTGGCTGCGGGCCCGCTGGAAGCCGACCCTCTCGTAGAACGCGATCGCGCCGGTGTTCCTGGCGTCGACGCCGAGGTGCAGACCGGTCACGCCCCGCTCGCGCAGCGCGCCCGACAGCGTCTCGATCAGCCGTCGCCCCCAGCCCTGGCCCTGCGCGCGCGGCAGCAGGTCGATGTGCATGTGCGCGGGGTGCGTGTCGTAGAGGGTGTCGTCGGCCGCCTTCCAGTCGTGGATGCGGTCGATGAGCACGTGGTCCTCGGTGCCGTCGCCGGGGTCGTCGACCCGCGGGTGCTGCGTGCGCAGCGTCGGCCACCAGCGCTCGTCGAGCCACCGCTCGAACCCGAACGTGTCCGCGGTGCCGACGACGTACCCGACGACACCGAGCTCGTCGACGACCACGAACGTCAGCCCCGGGTCCGCGACCGGGTACGGACCGGCGTACAGGTGCGCCAGCAGGTCGGGGTTGCGGTACAGGCCCGACGCGTCGCCGCCGGCGGCACCGGTGAGCAGGCAGATCCGGTAGATCGCACCGAGGTCGGACGGGTGGTACGGGCGGAGCGCGGCGGGCATGGGGTCGAGGCTCCCACATCGTCGGGAGCGGGCGACCGCGAAATCCGGACCGGCTTCGCGGCGTGCGGCGTCCCGGGTATGCTGACCGGGCCGACCAGGGCGCCTCGTGCCGCTGGGATCGACATGCGGGTGTAGTTCAATGGCAGAACATCAGCTTCCCAAGCTGATAGCGCGGGTTCGATTCCCGTCACCCGCTCCGGACGCACCGCCGAAGCCGCACATCACCGACGATGTGCGGCTTCCGTTCTTCCCCGACGGAGTGCCCTACCCGTTGCCCTCAGCGCGCGACGGACGGACACTGGCCCGATCACCGGTCGGAGGTCACCATGCGCACCCGTCCCGCCCCCAGCATCCCCGACGCCCTGCCCGAGCTGCGGCCCGGCAGGCATCGCCGCCCCGAGCAGGGCGGCTGCCTCATGGAGTGGACGAGCGTGCTCGCGGGTGAGCGCTGGAGCGACCACCCCACGTGCACCCATCCGCTGCTGGCACACCTGGCGAGGAGCGTGAACGACCTCGTCGAGGACGGCTCGCGGGCGGGCCTGACGCACCTGGTCCCGGACCTGGTCGGCACCACCAGCGACGACCCGGCGTGGGCCCTGGAGATCGCGGACGTCGCGGCGCGGCACGCCCTGCCGGTCGCGCGCGTGCAGGACGCCCGGGTCCTCGCGGTCGCGCTCATCACGCTCGACAAGCTTCTGGAGCCGGTCGACGGGCGTCCGGCCGGGGCGCGACGGCGCACGACGGTCGACGCGCTCACGACGGTCCCGCTCGACGCCGCGTGGGCCGAGCGGTTCACGAAGGCGATGGGCCGTCCGCGGCGGACGCGGGACCTCCCGCGCGGGGTCGTGGACGTGTCGCTCGCGGCCGTCGCGATGGGTCCGCACTGCGACGAGGACCTCGTGGCCATGCTGCGCGACGCGGTCGCGACCTGTCGGGCGATGGTGTCGCCGCGCGAGGACCACGAGGGCGCCGGGTCGACGACGTGGCGCGGGCTCGTGGAGGCGCAGGCGAGCTGACGCCGTCGAGCCGTCTGCCGTTGACGGCCGTCCAGGACGCGAGAACACTCCGAGGCATGCACCCCGGCACGGGCGACGACGCCCGATGACCCCCCGCGACGACTACCGCGACCCGCTGGCGGCGGCGCTGCACCGTGGGCTCGACTGGCTCGACCAGATGCCCGAACGGCCCATCCCGCCGGGCGTCGACGCGGACACGGTCAAGGACGCGCTCGGCCGTGAGCTTCCGCAGACCACGCAGGACGCGCGCGAGGTGATCGAGCGGCTCGCGGACGCCGTCGAGCCGGGGCTGCTGGCGAGCCAGTCGCCGCGGTTCTACGGGTGGGTCATCGGCGGCACGTACCCGGTGGCGCTCGCGGCGGACTGGCTGACCGGCGCGTGGGACCAGAACGGCGGCATGCGGTACGCGAGCCCGAGCACGACGGCCGTCGAGGACGTCGCCGCGGAGTGGCTGCTCGACCTGCTGGGCTTGCCGGCGCACTCGGGCGTCGGGTTCGTGACGGGGGCGACGACGGCGAACTTCGTCGGGCTGGCCGCGGGCCGCGAGCACGTGCTGGCGAAGGCCGGCTGGGACGTCAACGCGAACGGTCTGCAGGGGGCGCCGCGCGTGCGGGTGCTCGCAGGCACCGAGCGGCACGGGTCCGTCGACCTCGCGCTGCGGTACCTGGGGCTGGGGGCGGCGACGCTCGTGCCGGCCGACGACCAGGGGCGGATCGTGGTCGACGCGCTCGCGGACGCGCTCGCCGCCGACGACGGTCCGACGATCGTGTGCCTGCAGGCCGGCAACGTCCACTCCGGGGCGTTCGACGACGTCGGGGCGGCGGTCGCCGTCGCGCACGAGGCCGGTGCGTGGGTGCACGTCGACGGCGCGTTCGGGCTGTGGGCGGCCGCGTCCCCTCGTCTGAGGCACCTGATGGAGGGCTACGCGACTGCGGACTCGTGGGCGACGGACGCGCACAAGACGCTCAACGTGCCGTACGACTGCGGGGTCGCGATCGTCGCGTCACCGCAGGACGCGCACACCGCGATGGGCGTCCGGGCCGCGTATCTCGTCGCGGCGGAGGGCGCGACGGACCCGCACGAGATGGCGCCGGAGATGTCGCGGCGGTCGCGTGGCGTGCCCGTGTGGGCGGTGCTCGCGTGGCTCGGGCGCGACGGGGTCGCGGCGCTCATCGACCGGCTCGCCGACGGGGCGGCGGCGCTGGCCCGCGGGCTCGCCGACGTGCCGGGTGCCGAGGTGGTCAACGACGTCGTCTACACGCAGGTGTGCGTGGCGTTCGCGGACGACGCGACGACGGGTGCGGTCGCGGCCGCGCTGCGGGACGAGGGGGTCGCGTACGCCTACCCGTCGCGCTGGCGGGGGCGGGACGTGGTCCGGTTCTCGGTGAGCAACTGGGCCACCGGGCCGGACGAGGTGGCGGCGACGCTGGACGCGGTCCGCCGGGCCGTCGCGACCGTCGGCTGAGTGCCGGACGGCCGCGACGGCGGTCGACGAAGGTCGCCGTCAGTCGTGCGTGCGCTGCGTGGGGACGTCGTTGATGCGCTGACCGTCGAGGGCGCGGCCGGCCACGACGATCGTCTCGGTCTCTCCGAGGAACGGGTTCGCCGACTCGAACGTGTCGACGGTCGCACGCGGGGTGGTGCTGGTGTCCATGGGGACCTCCTCTTCCAACGGGCCTCTCAGTTCACATCGGCCGTCGAGCACCGTAGTAAGACGTTCGTCCGCTCTGCATTCACCCGGCCACGCTCCGGCGCGCTGACCTGCTCGATCGCGGCGAGCGTGTGAGATATCCGACAGTTGTCGGTCACCCCGACTGCGTGTACGCCTTGTCCGGCCAGTAGGCCCACTCCTCGAACCACGACGCCCGGCCGTCCCCGTCGAACCGCACGACCCACAGGTCCCGGTACTCCTTCGGCCGGTCGCCGCCGTAGTGGACCTCGACGCGCACGACCGCGGTGTCGCCCTGGACGGCGACGGGTTCCGCCGTCATCTCGAACGGCGTGTCGTCCGCCCAGAAGTCCCGGATCGCCGCGAGCCCGCGCAGCGGCGGGTCGTCGTACGGGCTGCGCAGGTACGACGCGTCGTCGGTGAACAGGCGCCCGACGGCGTCGACGTCGCGCTCGCGCCACGCCCGTTCGTACTCCGCCACCCAGGTCATGACCGCCGCGGGGTCCATGCGCCACCTCCTGCTCGTCCAGGTTGCCGGATCGAGTCTGGCCCCGTCGCGGTCGGCCGTCATCCCGCCGCGCCCAGGCGCCACCGTGTCCGTCCAGCGCGCCGACCTGCACGTCCGTGCCCGACGTGAGCGAGACTCTCGGTGTGACCGACCTGCTCTCGTCGCCCCGGCCGCGCCTGGACGCGCCCGCAGCGGGCGCCGGACCGGTGCACGCCCCCGACTGGTCGTGGCTCACCGACCCCGCCGACGAGCCGACGCCCGCCGACCTGGCCCGCGCGCGCGACGCGACCGACCTGCTGCTCGCCGAGCACGGTGTCACGTACGGCACGGACCGGCCCGACGGCGCCCGCCCCTGGCTGCTCGACCCGACCCCGGTGATCGTCGACGAGCCCGAGTGGACGCGTCTCGACGCCGCGCTCGTGCAGCGCGCCGAGCTGCTCGACGCGGTCCTGCAGGACGTCTACGGCGCCCGCCGCCTGCTCACGGACGACCTCCTCCCGCCGACCACCGTGCTGAGCCACCCCGGCTTCCTGCGGGCCGTCGACGGCCTGCGGATGCCCGGCGGGCGCGAGCTGATCCTCACGTCCACCGACCTGGTGCGCGACGCCGACGGCGGGTGGTGCGCGGTCGGCGACCGGACGCAGGCACCGTCCGGCGCGGGCTACGCGATGGAGGACCGCCGGGTCGTCGCACAGGTCATGGCCGGGGTGTACCGCCAGGCGCCGATCCAGCGGCTCGGACCGTTCTTCCAGGCGATGCGGCTCGCACTGCGGGACGTCGCACCCGGCGGGGTCGAGCAGCCGCACGTGGTGCTGCTGACGTCCGGGCCCGCGTCCGAGACCGCGTTCGACCAGGCGTACCTCGCGTCGATGCTGGGCCTGCCGCTCGTCGAGGGCACCGACCTGCTGGTCCGCGAGGGGCGCGTGTGGATGCGCGGGCTCGACGGGCTCGAGCGGGTCGACGTCATCCTGCGGCGGGTCGACGCCGAGTGGTGTGACCCCCTCGACCTGCGTGCCGGGTCGCGGCTCGGTGTGCCAGGGCTGGTGCGGGCCGTCCGCCACGGGAACGTGAGCATCGTCAACCCGCTCGGCTCGTCCGTGCTGGAGAGCCCAGCGCTCCTGCCGTACCTGCCGCGGCTGGCCCGGACGGTGCTCGATCAGGACCTCGCGCTGCCGTCGGCGCCGACGTGGTGGTGCGGCGACGCGACCGCCCGGCAGCACGTGCTGACCCGGATGACGGACCTCGTGCTGCTGCCCACCACCCGGGACGCCGGCGCGGGTGCGGTGCTGGGCTGGACGCTGAGCCACCGGGAGCGTGCCGAGCTCGCCGCGCGCGTCGAGGCCGAGCCGTGGGCGTGGGTGGGTCAGGAGGCCGTCGGGCCTGCCGGCCCGGTGGTCGACGAGAGCACCGTCGGGATCGGCAGCGAGCAGCCGGTCGCCGCCGGGGCCCCCGGACCCCGGGCCGCGGTCCTGCGCACGTACGCGGTCGGTCACGGCGCGTCGTACACCGTGATGGCCGGCGGCCTCGCGCGCGTGGCCGACGACCACGTCGTCTCCTCGGCGACCGGCGCGACCGCCAAGGACGTGTGGGTGCTGGCCGCGCACGCCGACACCGAGGCCCCCGCGCCCGACGAGGCGCCCGCAGAGCTCGTCAGCCCGCGCCGGCCCGCGACCGGCATCTCGCCGCGCACCGCCGAGAACCTCTTCTGGATGGGCCGGTACGCCGAGCGGGCCGAGGACCAGGTGCGCGTGCTGCGGGTCGTCGTCGACCGCTGGGACGACTTCCACCGGCGCCCGGCGTCCGTGGGCGGCCGCGCGCTGACGGTGCTCATCGACGCCCTCACGGCCGACGTCGACCCCGGCGCGCCCGAGTCCGACGAGCACCACGCGTCGCTGTTCGGCGACCACCCGCGCACCGCGGGCGACGGCACGCCCGCGTTCCGGGCGCTCGTGCTCGACCCGTCCACACCCGGCACGGTGGCCCGGTCGGTCCGCCGGCTCGCCGCCGCCGCCGCGGCCGTGCGCGACCAGCTCTCGACGGACACGTTCATCCCGCTCGCGCGCATCGAGCGGGCGCTGCGCGACGAGCGCGCCCGTGCACGCAGCCGGTCGCGGTCGGCGGAGACGCTCGACCTGGGCGCGTCGACCGACGCCCAGACGGTCACTGTCGGCCTGCGGCCCGCGCTCGACCGGGTGCTCGAGGGGCTGCTCGCCGTCGCGGGCATCAGCGCCGAGGGGCTGGTCCGGGACGTCGGGTGGCAGTTCCTCGACGCCGGGCGGCGCGTCGAGCGCGCGCAGCACCTCGTCGAGAGCCTGCTCGCGACGCTCGTCGACCGGCGTCCGCGCGGCGTCGAGCGGCTGGTCATCGACTCCGTGCTGCTCACGCAGGAGTCGGCCATCACGTTCCGCCGGCGGTACCAGTCCGACGGCGGCGTCGCGGAGGTGCTCGACCTGCTGCTGCTCGACCCGTCGAACCCCCGCTCGCTGCAGTACCAGGTGGAGCGCCTGCGCGAGGACCTCGCCGCCGTCCCCGGGCCGGCGCCCGAGCACCTGCTGGCCGACGTCGTCGACCTGCTCTCCGAGCTCGACCCCGCGACGGCGGCGACCACGGTGTCCGACGACGGCCGCCGCACGCGGCTCGCCGAGACGCTCGACTCGATCCTGTGGCGGCTGCGCGCCGCCTCCGACGAGATCGAGCGCGTCCACTTCGTCCGCCCCGCACCCCTCCGCCCGCTCGAGGACGCGTGGGACGCATGAGCCGCGCCTACGACCTCGTGCACCGCACGACGTACGAGTACCCGCAGCCCGTCACCGACTCGTACGGTCGCACGACGATGACCCCGCGCGACCTGCCGGGCCAGGTGGTGCACTCGACGAGCGTGGTGGTCGACCCGACTCCCGCCGACACGGCCACGCACGTCGACTACTACGGCAACCGGACCACGTTCTTCGGCGTCACGACCCCGCACACCCGGCTCGTCGTCACGTCGCGGTCGTCCGTCGAGGTCTCGCGTGTCGCCCCCGACCCCGACACGCTGCCGACCGTGCCGTGGGAGGACGTCGCCCGCGCCGTCGCCTCGGGGGAGCTGGAGGTCGCCGCCGTCGACGAGCACGCCCTCGTCGGGCTGCGGGAGGCCGTGCTGCCGTCGACGCACGTGCGGCTCGTCGACGAGGTGCGCACGTGGGCCGAGCCGACGTTCACACCGGGGCGCCCGCTGGCCGCCGTGGTCGTCGACCTCGCGCACCGCATCCGCACCGAGCTCACGTACCGGTCCGGCTCGACGACCGTGCACACGACCCAGGCGCAGCTGCTCGCGCAGGGCGCCGGCGTGTGCCAGGACTTCGCGCACCTGATGATCGCCGCGCTGCGCACGTACGGCCTGCCCGCGCGGTACACCAGCGGGTACATCGAGACCCGGCCGCCCGCCGGGCGCGAGAAGCTGCGCGGAGCGGACGCGTCGCACGCGTGGGTGTCCGCGTGGCTGCCCGGGGCCGGGTGGGTGGAGATCGACCCGACCAACGACCAGCTCGTCGACGACCGGTACGTGCTGCTCGGGTGGGGGCGCGACTACGGCGACGTGCCGCCGCTGCGGGGCGTCATCTTCACCGAGGGGAAGGGTGCGCACCCGCGCGTCGCGGTCGACCTGGTGCCTGCGGGGTCCGTGCCCTTCGAGTGACCGCCGGGCTGACCGCTCAGCGCGGGATGTTCGACGCCCGCTCGCGCAGCTCGTCGGGCGTGACCAGGAACCCTCCGCTGTCGACCACCGTCCCGCCCACAGCCCGCCACAGGGCCGACGTCGCGCGGGCGATCCCGGGGCTGACGCGCGAGCGGGCGATGACGTGCAGCGGTGACGGCTGGTCGAGCGTGAGCTCCTCGGGCGACGTCGGCTGCCAGACCACGTGGTACGCCCACGGGCCGTACTCGCGCCAGTCGAGCGACGACAGCACCATCGGCACGTCCCGCGACCGGTCCGCCCGCACGGTCACGGCACCGTCGTACTCGAAGACCGCCGTGATCGAGAACGCCCCTTCGGGCGCGTAGCCCTGGCTCGGCACGTCGCCCGTGCCGATGCGCGCGCCGTGCAGCGCCGGCCGGACGAGCGGGACGGCCTCGTGCGCCGACATCGGAACCGCCGACCACAGCGTCAGGTCAACGGCCGCCGCGGGGTCGGGCACGACGACGCGGCTGCGGTCGGCCGGCAGGATCGCGCCGCCGACCCGCCGGGCCGAGGCGACGAGCCAGCCGGTCACGAGGTCGAGCGCGGCCCCGGTGAGCGGCACCATCGGGTCGGCGGGCACGAGCGCGTACGCGACGACGTCCTGCTGACCGAGCTCCCGCGCGGCGTCCGGGCCGAGGGGCACGGGGCCTTCGAGCGCTGCGGACGCGTCGATCCGCAGCACACCGGCCGCGCCGGCCGCCGGCTGGGCCGCCATGCCGCGGAACCGGGCACCCGTCATCCGGCCCCCGACACCCGCCTGCACGGGCGCTCTCGACCACTGCGCATCCGGGAACCATGCCGTCGCGAGCGCGAGCACGTCCGTGCCCCGCGGCACGACGAGCACGTGCCTGTCCGTGAGTCCCACCGGCAACGCGACGTCAGCCAGGCTCATGGCGGCGGACCCTACACACGCGGTGATTCCAACATGTTTCGGCTCGGCGTGGTGCCCGGCGAGTCGCGATGACCTGCGGTGACAGGCGTCATCCACAGGCTTCACCCGCTCTACACACGGGTGTGGACGAACCCTGTGGACAACGCTCACGGCGCGCCGCTCAGAGCGTGTGCGCCGCCGCGGTGGTGGCCTTGCCCTTGGTGTCGAGGAAGAGCCGCGCCGCACCGGCCAACGCATCGACGTCGTACTGGTCGTGGTCCTGGACGAGCACGACGGCATCGGCGCCGGCGACGGCGGCAGCCTGGCCCGCGTCCGTGACGCGCTGCACGCCGGCGACGTCCCACTCGCGCACCAGCGGGTCGTGGAACGTGACGTGCGCACCGGCGGCGACGAGCAGCTCGGCCAGGGGGTGCGCCGGGGACTCGCGGTCGTCGGCGATGTTCGCCTTGTAGGTCACGCCGAGCAGGTGGACGTGCGCGCCGGCCAGGGGGCGGCCGAGGAGCTCGGCGACGCGGGTCACGACGTAGGCGGGCTGGGAGGTGTTGATCTCCTGGGCGAGCTCGACCATCCGCAGCGGGCGGCCGAGCTGCTGGCGGACCTGGTGGTTGAGGTACATCGGGTCGATCGGGATGCAGTGCCCGCCCACGCCGACCCCGGGGCGGAACGCCTGGAACCCGAACGGCTTGGTCTCGGCGGCGCCGATCACGTCCCAGACGTCGATGTCGAGCTCGTGGAAGGCGCGGGCGAGCTCGTTGACCAGGGCGATGTTGACCTGACGGTAGGTGTTCTCGAGCAGCTTGGCCGTCTCGGCCTCACGCGTGCTGCGCACCGGCACGACCCGGTCGACGACCCGGCCGTAGAACTCGACCGCGCGCTCGGTGCACGTCGCGGTGAGCCCACCGACGACCTTCGGGGTGTTGCGGATCCCGAACCGGGCGTTGCCGGGGTCCACCCGCTCCGGGGAGAACGCGAGGGCGAAGTCGCGCCCGGCGCGCAGCCCGGAGAACTCCTCGAGCATGGGGGCGACGAGCTCCTCGGTGGTCCCGGGGTAGGTGGTCGACTCCAGGATCACCAGCGTGCCGGGCTGCAGCTGCTCGCCGACCGTGCGGACGGCGCCGCGCACGGCCCCCAGGTCCGGGCCCCCGGTGGCCGACAGGGGCGTGGGCACGCAGATGACGATCGTGGCCGCCTGTGCGAGCACGGACGTGTCGGTGCCGGGCGTGAACCCTGCCGCCGTCATGGTCGCGATGTCGGTGTCGCTGAGGTCGTCCACGTGCGAGCGGCCCTGCAGGAGGCCGTCGACGACGCGGGTCGACAGGTCGTACCCGGCCACGGCCATCCCGGTACGGCACGCCTCCTGCGCGAGCGGCAGGCCCACGTAACCGAGCCCGACGATCGCGACGTCGTACACGGTCGGCCGGTCGCGGTGGGGCGCGGAGGACGTCAGGACGTCGTCGGTGGGGCGGAGGAGCGTCTGCGTGGTCACGGTTTGTCTCTCTCTGGTCGAAGCGGCGGGTACGTCCTCCACGTTACGGGTATACCGAAAGTCCGAAATAGAGCCCTTGGTCCCAGGCTCTTTCGGAACTTCACCGGCACCCTGGAGTCGTTGGGTATACCGCATCCGTCAGAAGGAGTGAGAGAGCCATGAGTGAGGGGAACTCCCCGATCGTCTCCGAGGTGCTGTTCGCGGGCACCGCCGCGGGCGGGCTGGCCGCGACCGGCTCTGCCGGAGCCGCCTGGATCCTCGGGTCGGCCGCCGTCCTGGTCGTCGCCGGCGCCGTGCTGCTCCGGCTCGCGCGTCGGCGCAGCGGGCGTCGGACGTCGCAGCAGGCGTCGTCGTGAACGACGGCGCCGTGCGGAACCGTGACGACGAGCTGTCGGCACGCGTGAGCTCGGGCGCCGCCACCTGGCTGCTCACCGGGACCGCGGTCGCCATGGCGCTCTACGCCGCCTTCCACCTGTGGGCGATCGTGGTCGTCGACCGCAACCCGTGGGTCGACGGCGTCTACCTCGTCGCCGTGCTCTGCGTGCTCGTGCAGCTCGTCCTCGCCGCCCGCGACCAGCAGCCGCGCCACGACCGGGCGGACGGCTCCCCCACGGCGGACCTCAAGGTCGCCGCGCTCGTCCCCGCCTACAACGAGGACCCCGACGCGCTGCGACGCTGCCTGGACTCGCTGCTCGGGCAGACGCGACCGCTCTACGCCGTGTGCGTGGTGGACGACGGGTCGACGAGCGGCGACTACGCCGACGTCAAGGCCTGGTTCCTGGCCCGGTGCGAGGAGGTCGGTGTCGCCGGGTACTGGACCCGGCAGGTCAACGGCGGCAAGCGGCGGGCCCAGATGACCGGGGCGGACCACGTGCTCGACGCCGACGTCTACCTGACCGTCGACAGCGACACGATCGTGGACGCCCGGGCCACCGAGGAAGCGATGCCCCGGTTCGCGGACCCCACCGTCCAGTCCGTCGCCGGTCACATCCTGGTCCTGAACTACCGGACCAACCTCCTGACCCGGCTGCAGGAGATCTGGTTCGGCGCCTGGCAGATGGTCGACCGGGGCGGCCTGTCGGCGATGGGGTGCGTGCTCGTGAACTCCGGCGGCTGCGCCTACTACCGGGCCGCCGTGCTCCTCGACAACGCCGAGCAGTACCTCGGCGAGACGCTGCTCGGCCGGCCCGTGCACCAGTCCGACGACAGCCTGCTGACGATGTTCGCGCTGCAGCGCGGGCGCGCGGTGCAGCAGGCCTCGGTGTTCGCCTTCACGCTCATGCCCGAGCGGCTGAGCCACCACGCCCGCCAGCAGCTGCGGTGGATGCGCGGGTCGTACCTGCGGGCCGCCTGCCGCTTCCAGGAGCTCCCGGTGCGGGGCCTGGCGTACTGGGTCCACCTGCTCAAGTGGGCGAGGACGGTCGCGGGGCTCGCCGTGCTCGTGGGCATCGCGATCGCGAGCCACGGCGTGAACCCGGCCGGGCTGGCCTGGACGGGGGCCGTCGCAGGAGCCCTGGTGCTCCTGTTCTCGACGCCGTACCTGTCGCTGCGCCGCAGCGACCAGTCCGCGTGGCAACGCGCGCTGACGTTCGCCTGCGCGCCGCTCGTCGGCCTGTGGCAGGCCACGGTCATCGGCGGCCTGCGGCTCTACGCGCTCGTGACCGTCACGAAGGTGGGCTGGGGCACCCGCAAGAGCGTCGAGGTCACCGCCTGAGCCACTACCCCGGCCCTAGGCTGTCGGCGGAAACCGTCTCACCAGGAGGTCGCGTGCGAGCGTCCGAGGCACCGCTCGTCCCGCGACCGTCGACGACGGCGCTCGCCGACGGCGTGTACCGCCGGATCGAGCACGAGATCGTCGAGGGTCGGCTCGCCCCGGGCGAGACGCTGCGTGAGGCCGACGTCGCCGAGCGCCTGGGGGTGTCGCGCACACCTGTCCGCGAAGCGTTCCGACGCCTCGCCGAGGCCGGGCTGGTCCGCATCGAGGCGAGCCGCAGCTACCGCGTCGCCCCGTTCGACCTCGACCTGCTCACCGAGACGGCCGTCGTCTACGGCTCGCTGATCGGCCTCGCCGGGCGCCTCGCGCTCCCGCACCTGGACGACTTCGACATCGACTGGCTCGCGGCCGCCGAACGTCGGGCCTTCGAGGAGGCCGCCGGTCCGCAGCCGGTCGCCGACCCGCTGTTCGGCATCGGGTTCGTCCGCCTGCTCGTCGAACGGTGCGGCAACTCCGTCGTCGCGTCAGCGATCGGGCCGCTGCGGCTGCACGTCGACCGGGCGTTCCACCTGTTCGGCCGCGAGGTGCCCCGGCAGCTCTATGCCGAGAAGTTCGGCGCGATCGTCGCCGCGGCCCGCGCGCGCGACCCCGAGCTGTTCGAGTCCACGCTCCGCGTGCACGGCACGCAGTTCCTGCTCGACGTGATCGACCTGGCCCGGCAGGACGCGCAGCGCCCCTGAGGACCCGGCCGGGCCTCAGGCGCGCACGTCGTGCAGGTGGTGGACGACGTCGTGCAGGAAGTACTGCCCGAGCGTCCGCACGGTGAACGTCGACCCGTTCGAGCGCCGACCCGGGCGCTCCCACTGGTCGTCGCCGACCGCGTCGAACCGGGCGGCGATCACCTCGGACGCGTCGACGAGCTCGTCCGCCACCACGCGCGGGTCCTGCAGGTCGTACCGGTCCTCGAGCGCGGTCGCGTCCTGGTCCCAGTTGGCGAACGGCGGGTCGTCCTGGTCGAGCATGAGGGCCAGCCGCTCGTCGAACACCCGCAGCACGTCCCGCACGTGCGCGCCGTACTCGAGCGTGCTCCACGTGGCCGGCTCCGGGCGCACCCGGGCGTCCTCGCGGTGCAGCGCCGACACCCACCGCGGTGTGAGGTCGCGGACCGTGCCGCCGATCGAGCGGGGGTCCACGTCGGCGGCCGTGAATCCGCACTCGGGGCAGCGCTCGGACAGGACCCAGGTCCAGTCCTTGATGTCAGGCTCGATGTCGGTCGCGGGAGTCTCGCTCGTCATGCCCGCACGCTAGACGGTGGATCCCGCGCGCGACAGACCTGCCCACGACGGACGTCTCACAGGACGCCCGCCCCCTGCAGGGCCAGGAACTCCTCGTCCGTGAGCAGCCGCGAGCGCAGCAGGAACCGCACACCCTCGGGCGCCTCGAGCGAGAACCCGGCGCCGCGGCCCGGGACGACGTCGATCGTCAGGTGCGTGTGCTTCCAGTACTCGTACTGCGCCTTCGTCATCCACACCGGCACCGTCACGCCGTCACCCAGGTCGAGGTCGCCGAGATGCTCGTCGACATCGCCCGTGAGGAACTCCCCCGCCGGGAAGCACATGGGCGACGAGCCGTCGCAGCACCCTCCCGACTGGTGGAACATCAGCTCGCCGTGCTGCTCGCGCAGGCGCCGCAGCAGGTCCGCCGCGGCCTCGGTCACGGCGACCCGTTCAGGTAGCTCCATCGTCCGACCTCCCCAGCAAGTCCGGTCCGGCCGGGTGGTGCGTCCCCTCCTCGCCCCACCCGACCGGACCCCCAGACGCACCCCCCGGTGAACGTCTGGCCCCACGACCCGTCAGAAGTACCCCAGTGCAGTCCCGGAGTACGACACGAGCAGGTTCTTGGTCTGCTGGTAGTGGTCGAGCATCATCTTGTGGTTCTCGCGCCCGACGCCCGAGCCCTTGTACCCGCCGAACGCGGCCGCCGCCGGGTAGGCGTGGTAGCAGTTCGTCCACACGCGACCCGCCTGGATGTCACGCCCGGCCCGGTACTGGATGGCGGCCTCGCGCGACCACACCCCGGCGCCGAGGCCGTACAGGGTGTCGTTCGCCGTGGTGATGGCGTCGTCGTAGTCGGAGAAGCTCGTCACCGCGACGACCGGCCCGAAGATCTCCTCCTGGAAGATCCGCATCGAGTTCTTGCCCTCGAAGATCGTCGGCGTCACGTAGTAGCCGCCGGCCAGGTCACCGTCGAGCTGGGCGCGCTCGCCGCCGAGCAGCACCTTCGCACCCTCGGCCTTGCCGATGTCGATGTACGACAGGATCTTCTCGAGCTGGTCGTTGGACGCCTGCGCGCCGACCATCGTCTCGGTGTCGAGCGGGTTGCCCTGCTTCGCGGCCCTGGTCCGCTCGATCGCGTCGGCCATGAAGTCGTCGTAGATCGACTCCTGGACCAGCGCGCGCGACGGGCACGTGCAGACCTCGCCCTGGTTGAAGGCGAACATCACGAAGCCCTCGAGGGCCTTGCCGTAGAAGTCGTCCTTCTCGCGGGCGACGTCCTCGAAGAACAGGTTCGGCGACTTCCCGCCGAGCTCGAGGGTCACCGGGATGATGTTCTGCGACGCGTACTGCATGATCAGCCGGCCGGTCGTCGTCTCGCCGGTGAACGCGATCTTGCGGATCCGGGACGACGACGCGAGCGGCTTGCCGGCCTCGACGCCGAACCCGTTGACGACGTTGACGACACCCGGCGGCAGCAGGTCCGCGATGAGCTCCATCAGCACGAGGATCGACGCGGGCGTCTGCTCGGCGGGCTTCATGACGACGCAGTTGCCGGCGGCCAGCGCCGGGGCGAGCTTCCACGTGGCCATGAGCAGCGGGAAGTTCCAGGGGATGATCTGCCCGACCACGCCGAGCGGCTCGTGGAAGTGGTACGCGATCGTGTCGCCGTCGATCTCCGAGATCGACCCCTCCTGCGACCGGATCGCGGCCGCGAAGTAGCGGAAGTGGTCGACGACGAGCGGCAGGTCCGCGGCGATGATCTCGCGGATCGGCTTGCCGTTCTCCCAGCACTCGGCGACGGCGAGCGACTCGAGGTTCTCCTCGATGCGGTCGGCGATCTTGTTCAGCACGATGGCCCGCTCCGTCGCGGACGTCTTGCCCCAGGTCCGGGCGGCGCCGTGTGCGGCGTCCAGCGCGCGCTCGATGTCGTCGCCGTCGCCGCGGGCGACCTCGGTGAACGTGCGACCGGTGACGGGGGTCGGGTTCTCGAAGTAGCGGCCGGACGCCGGGGCGACGTACTCGCCGCCGATCCAGTGGTCGTAGCGGTCGCGGAACGTGGCCAGGCTGTCGGGGCTACCGGGTGCTGCGTAGACGGTCATCGCATCTCCTCGGGCGAGCGTCCGGGCGCCTTCGCTCGTGGCACGGCACCCGAGCACGCGGCGTCGTTGCCTCGTGCTGGTCGCAACGTAGGTCGGCGCACGTTGCACGACCGTTGCACCGTCGGTTCACAGCTGGCCGAGGGCGCGCGTGAGGGACAGCTCGCCCGATATCAGTACCTTTCGGGCAGGCGTCCGGGACCGTCGAGCGGGTTGCATGGACTGTCGCGCTCGCAGGAGGGCGGGCGCTCGCAGGCGGGAGGACGCGTCATGGCACGACGGAGGATCCTGACCGGCAGCCGCCGGACGTCGACGGCGACCGGGGCTCTCGCCGCGGTGCTGCTCGGCGTCGCGGGCGTCGCGGCCACACCGACGGTGGCGTCGGCGTCACCCGTCGCGTGCGGCGCCACGCTCACCGCGGACA
The DNA here is from genome assembly GCF_017744555.1 of Cellulomonas sp. Classification (GTDB taxonomy): domain Bacteria; phylum Actinomycetota; class Actinomycetes; order Actinomycetales; family Cellulomonadaceae; genus Cellulomonas. Next base: position 39,022 of record NZ_JAGIBD010000009.1, read on the forward strand.
CGACGCTCACGGCCGACCTGCGGTGCCCGGGCGCGAACCCTGCGCTGGAGCTCGCGACCGGCGTCACACTGGACCTCGGGGGCCACGCGATCGTCGGGAACGGCACCGGGACGGGCGTCCTCGCGCCGGCGGAGGGTGCGACCGTCCGCAACGGCACCCTCCGCGGCTGGGACGTCGCCGTCACGAACCGGTGGGCCGACCCCGACGCCGAGACGACCGCCCTCACGCTCGTCGTCGAGGACGCCCGCCTCGCCGGCAACCGGGTCGGCCTGCAGACGCACGGCGAGACGTTCGGCTGGGGCTGGGCGCCGGCCGAGGTCCGGCGCACGACGTTCAGCGGCAACGGCACCGGGATCGACCTCACCTGGTACGGACGGGCCACCGTCGAGGGCGCCACGTTCAAGGACAACGGCACGGGCATCTCGTCGGACGCGTCGGGCGTGCAGATCAGCGGCACGGCGTTCCGGCGGAACACGCAGGCGCTGTCCGGCTACGAGACGGGCTTCACGGTCGACACCAGCACGTTCACACGCAACACCGACGGCATCCGGGTCGCCGGCACATCGTCGCTCACACTCCTCGACTCGACCATCAGCGGCAGCGGCACCGCGGTGGACGCGGCGCTCGCCTACCTCGTCATCCAGCGCTCGACGATCTCCGGGAACACGACAGGCGTCCTCGCCGAACCCGCGGGCGGCACGATCCAGGGCACCACGTTCCGCGGCAACGGCACCGCGTTCAGCGCGACCGTCGCGCCGTTCGCGTGGGACCTCGTGCTGCAGGACAACGTCGTCGTGCGGGGCGGGGATGGCATCGTCGTCCAGGCCACGGGCGAGGACTGGACGGCGCTGAAGCTCGGCGGCAACCGGGTGGACGGCAACACCGGGTGGGGCATCTACGCGCCGGGGGTCACCGACCTCGGCGGCAACACCGCCCGCGGGAACGGGAACGAGCCGCAGTGCACCGGGGTGGTCTGCGTGCCGCGGCGGTCGTGACCCGGACGGCGGCCGCCCCGGGCGGGTCCGGGCCGAGCGCCGGAGGAGCGCCGCCCGCTGCCGGACGAGGCCAGCCCGACGACCGGGTCAGACCAGGCGGCGCGTCAGCAGGTCGAGCCGGCCGAGCGCCCGGGCGTGCGCGGGAGTGCCGCGCGGGGACAGCCAGGCGAGGTGCTCCCACGCCTGCCAGTCCTCGGCACCCTGGTCGGACGCGAGCCACCGGCTCACGACCTCGGGCGAGCGGCTCGCGAGCACCGCGGCCCGCACGTCGGCCGTGAGCTCGTCGCGCAGCCGCTCGACGCCGGGGGCCACCGACCGCGCGAGCACCGGGCCTGGGTAGGAGGCGAGCGCACCCGACGTGTCCCCCGCGTCGAGCAGCGACCGGACGAGGTCGATGTCGGTCGGGACGGGCGCCGTGAGCCGGTACGGGCGCGACGCCGACATGAGCGGGCCGACCGAACGGCGCAGCCGGGACACCTCGGCGCGGACCGTGACGTCGGACAGGTCGTGCGCGCTGAGCAGCACGGCGAGCTCGTCGGCGGAGAGGCCGGCCGGATGCGCGGCGAGCAGCAGCAGGATCTCGGCGTGCCGCAGGCTCAGCCGGACGGGCACACCCCCGACCCGCAGGACGGGCTCGCCCGCGCCGAGCACCCGCAGGCGGGCCGCCGGGCCGGCGAGCGGCACGCTCGGGGGCATCGTCGCAGGTTCGACGGACAGGCCCGCCTCGACGGCGTGGTGGGCACCCGTCGCGACCAGCGCGACGGCCTGCTCGTCGGGCGTGGTCCCGGCGACCCGGGCAAGCTCGGCCTCGATCGCGGCGACGGTCGCCCGCACCAGCGACATCGCGAGCGTGGACGCGACGACCGACCCGCCGGTCACGTCGAGCACGCCGAGGAGCCGGCCCGACGGCGCGTGCACGGGCGCCGCGGCGCAGTTCCACGGCTGGACGCGGCGGGCGAAGTGCTCGGTGCCGACCACCTGCACGGGCCGGTTCGTGACGAGCGCGGTGCCGAGCGCGTTGGTGCCGGCGCAGTCCTCGCGCCACACCGACCCCTCGACGAACCCGACGCCCTCGACCCGGCGGCGCACGTCCCCGTCACCCTCGACCCAGAGCATGCGCCCGACGTCGTCCGTCAGCGCCGTGACCCAGCCGGCGTCGGCGCCGGGGTTGACGAGCAGGTCCCGGACGACGGGCATCGCGCTCGCGAGCGGGTGCTGACGGCGGTAGCCGGAGAGCGTGCGGCCCGTCATGTCGACGGGCGCCGAGGCGACCTCGGGGTCGACCCCACTGCGGGCGCTGCGCTGCCACGAGTCCACGACGAGACGGCGGACGTGCCGTCCGGGGGCATGGCCCGTCGTGACGAACCGTTCGTGCGCGGCGCGCACGGCGTCGACCATCGCGCTCCTCCCGACCGTCTCGTCGAGCACGATCTGCGTGGTTTGCCCCCGTCTTGCGAGCATACGGACGCTTCGGGCGATCCGCTGGTCGGATTTTCTGACAGAACGTGGGACGATGTCACCATGCCCAAGATCATCGGCGGGTCCCTGCACGAGCACCGCGAGCAGACCCGGCAGAAGCTCTTCGCGGCGCTGTCGACCCTGATGGCCGAGCAGGGCTTCGACGCGATCACCCTCGCCGACATCGCGCACGCCGCCGGCGTCGGGCGCACGGCCGTCTACAACCACTTCCCTGACAAGGAAGCGCTGCTGCTCGGGTTCATCACGCACGAGACCGAGCAGTACACGGCGACCCTGCAGCGCGCGCTCGACGACATCGAGGACCCCGTCGAGCAGCTCCGCGCCTACGTCCGGGCACAGGCACAGCTCAAACGCGTCTACCACGTGGCCCCCGGGCCTGAGCTGCGATCCGTGCTCTCCCGGGGCTCGCAGGCGCGCGTGCGTGAGCACGTGGTCATCGTCGAGCAGCTCCTGCGGCAGATCCTCACGGCCGGCGTCGCGTCGGGCGCGTTCCCCGAGCAGGACCTCGACGTCACCGTGCCCCTCGTCAACGCGTGCCTGTCCGGCCGGGGCGTCGCCGAGGACGGACCTGCCCGCGAGCGCGCCATCGCCCAGACCGAGGCGTTCGTGCTGCGGGCCGTCGGCGCAGCCGCGCCCGTCCCCGCGTGACCGCGGGGCGGCAGGGACGCGAACCCGGACGGCACGGCGGCGGGCAGCCACGGGGCAAGGGTGCGGCACGGAGCGGCGGACGTTCGTCGGGTGCTGGACGTTCATCGGGCGCCTCGGGTCGTCGACCGGGTGTCGACCGGTCGTCCGGTGGCGCAGCCGGGTCGTCGGGCGCCTCGGGTCGATCGTCCGGTCACCGCCCACAGACCGGCGGGCACCAGCGCGACGACCGTCGTCGGGTCCCCGGCCGCACCCCCGCGACCACGCCGGACCCCCGCCCGACGGACGTCGAGCTCACGTTCCTGCCCGGCCTCGCCGACGTGCTCGCCGCCGAGGTCGCCGACGTCCTGTCCCCCGCCCGTCCGCCCGCACCGGTGCCAGGCCGCGACGACGCGCTGACCCTCCGTCACACCGGCCCGCTCGCCGACGTGCTGCGGCTGCGTACGGCGGTCGCCGCGTTCGTCCACCTGCACTTCGACGTCCCCCGACCCCGGTCGCTGACGAGCGGCGACCACCTGGCGCGGATCGTCGACGCCGTCTACGCGTCGCTGCGGGCAGGCGGGTCGTCGTCGTTCCGGTTCGAGGCGGCGGGCTCAGACTCGGCGGTGTTCCGGCGGCTCGCGGACCAGATCCGTGAGGCGACCGGGCTGCAGCACGACGAGCAGGACGGGCAGCTCGTCATCCGCGTCCGCCGGGGCACGTCCGGGACGTCCCCGGTACCGGGCCGGGCGCGCTCGGCCGGGCAGGCGACGGGTCGGGGCGGACGCGCGCAGGCCGCCGGGCAGCGCGGCGCGGACCGGTCGACCGGTGCGCCGGACCCCGGCTGGGACGTGCTGGTGCGGGTCGGGCCGCGGCCCCTGTCGGCGCGCACGTGGCGGGTCGCGGACTACCCGGGTGCGGTCAACGCGACCATCGCCGCCGCGATGGTGCGGCTCGGCGGCGTCGAGCCGACCGACCGGGTGCTCAACCTCATGTGCGGGTCGGGCACCCTGCTCGTCGAACGGCTGCTCGCCGGCCCGGCCGAGGCCGCGGTGGGCGTCGACCACGCGCCGGAGGCCCTGACGGCCGCGGCCGCGAACCTCGACGCCGCCTCCCTGACCCGCCGCACGACCCTGATCGAGGCCGACGCCCTCGCCGTCGACCTGACCCCCGCTCCGGCGCAGGTCGACGAGTCCGGTGGTTCCCGTCGAGACCGGGGGTTGCCGCCCACGGTCTCGACGACAAGCACCGGACTCGGCAGCGCCGCGCTCGACGGCGGGCCGTTCGACGTGGTGTACGCCGACCCGCCCTGGGGGACGCTGCACGGGTCGCATGCGACGGCGGCCGACGTGCACGGAGGGCTGCTGCGGGCGGCGCACCGGGTGACGCGGGACGGTGGCACGTTCGTCGTCCTCACGCACGAGATCACGGTGATGGAGCGCTGCCTGCGCGAGGCCGACGCGCTGTGGACCCCGCGCGCGACGGTCCGGGTGTTCGCGAAGGGCCACCACCCGCGCATCTACGTGCTGGGGAAGCGCTGACCGCGCAGGTGTCGAAACCTTCTTCCTAAACGCTTTACGCGGTGGTCACCCGCACGGTGCCCGACCACGGTGTACCTGCACGCGTCCGGCGGGGTCACGACCGGGGTGCGACTCAGTGGTTCCGCGGGGGCGTGCGCGCAGCACGCCCCGGGCCAGCGACGACACGGGCCGCCATTCCGAGCACCAGGAGACCTCCATGTCCTTACGAGCACGACTCCGGACCCTCGCCTACGCGATCCCCCTCGCGGTGATCGCCCCCGTGGTCGCCGTCTCGGTGGCCGCGGCACCCGCGTCCGCGCACGGGTCCGTCACCGACCCGCCCACGCGCAACTACGGCTGCTACGAGCGGTGGGGCAACGGGGACAAGTGGTACCAGGGCGACATCGTGACCCAGGACCCCATGTGCTACCAGGCGTTCAAGACGAACCCCGACGACATGTGGAACTGGAACGGCCTGTACGTCAACGGCCTCGCCGGCAAGTTCGAGGAGAACATCCCCGACGGCCAGCTCTGCTCGGGCGGCCCGAAGGCCGACGCGCGGTACGACTTCCTCGACACGCCGGGCAACTGGCACATGACGAACGTGGCGTCGACGTTCCACCTCACGCTCACCGACGGGGCGAAGCACGGGGCGGACTGGCTGAAGATCTACGTCTCGAAGGCAGGCTTCGACCCCACGACGAAGGCGCTCGGCTGGGGGGACCTCGAGCTCGTCAAGACGACCGGCTCCTACCCCACGACCGGTGACTACCAGACCGACGTGACGCTCCCGTCCGGCCGCTCGGGCCGCGCGATCATCTACACGATCTGGCAGGCCAGCCACCAGGACCAGACGTACTTCCTGTGCAGCGACGTGAACATCGGCGGGACCGGCAACCCGAACCCGACTCCCACGCCGACCCCCACCACGCCGACCCCGACGCCGACGCCGACGATCACGCCGACGCCCACCCCCACGCCGACCGTCACGCCGACCCCGCAGCCCACCGGCAACGGCGGCTGCACGGCGACCGTGAAGGTGGCGAACAGCTGGAACGGCGGCTACGTCGGTGACGTGGTCGTCACGGCCGGCTCGAAGCCGGTCAGCGGGTGGAAGGTCACCGTCAACGGCGCGACCATCACCCAGGCGTGGAACGGCACGTTGTCCGGCACGAACGCGATCACGAACGCCGCCTGGAACGGCAGCCTCGCGGCGGGCGGCACCGCCACCGCCGGGTACATCGGCAGCGGCAGCACCTCGGGGCTGACGGCCACGTGCGCGGCGTCATGACGATCTGACGCACCTGCACCTGCTCGACCCGGAGGGCCGCTCGCACACCGCGGGCGGCCCTCCGCGCACGCCGGGTCGACCCTCAGCTCTGCGGCGCGTCCGCCGGTGCGTCGGGCGCGGGCGCGAGATGGGCTGCCGGCGCGTCGGGTCCGACGGGCGGGACGTGATGCCCCGTGGCGGTGGGCACCTCGTTCGCGGAGATCCACTCGTCGATCCGCAGCCACGACGCGAACAGCCACTCCTCCTGCGCGGCGGGCTCGCGCGGCACCTCGTCGGGCGGCACGGACCACCCCTTCATGACGATCCGCTTGTCCATCGGCAGCTCGCGCCAGATGTCCGCGACGGTCACCAGCTTGTCGAGCCCGGTGTGCGCGACGAAGACGACACCGGCCTGCGGGGCCTCGTCGAGCGCGGACAGGATCCCGCCGGAGTGCGGCGCCATGACGTTGCGCATCTGCTCGGCGTCCGCGGCGAGCCGGAACCGGCCGGCCTTGCGCAGCGCGTCGATGCGGGCCAGGCGCCGCCGCGGCGTCACGTTCCCGCCCTCGGGGAAGATGAGCAGCGCGTCGCGCGGACCCAGGTCGCGAGCGAGCTCGCCCACGGCGTCCGACCCGCCCGCGGCGCCGGCGCGACGGCTCCCGCGCGGGGTGACGAACTGCGCGGGCAGCCGGTTGAGCAGGATGTCGATCGCCGGGTCCCACTGCAGGGTGTCCTTGAGGACGATGCGCGGCGCGCGGTCGAACCAGCTGAGCAGCGCGTGGACCAGGATGAACGAGTCGCCCGGGCCGGCGTGACGGCTCGCGACCACCACGGGCGTGCCGGTGAGGACCACGCCGAGGTCGGCGTCCACGACCTCGATGTCGAGGCGCAGCGTCCAGCGCACCTGCCAGAACAGGACGACGAGCATCCGGTCGGCCAGCCGGTAGTGCGCGCGCGTGAACGCGGGCCGGTGGACGTACACCCCGAACCCGGAGCCGATCCACAGGCCGAACGCCGCGAGGATCACGGCGGCGTCCCACAGCACGTAGAAGCTCGCCATCCACGCGATGCGCGGGATCCGGAGCTTCCCGGGCACGAGCCACGTGAGGGCGCCGAGCAGGAAGACGACGAGCAGCAGGCTCGTCGGCACGAGCAGCACGGCCGCGAGCACCACCGCGGGGGCGAGCACCACCCTGCGCACCCACCGGGGCGGCAGCCGCCAGCTCATGCCCGGACGCCCTCGAGGTACGCGACCGACGCGGCGTACGCGGCGTCGATGCGCGCCATCGTCGCGTCCATCCGGCGGTACGAGCCGAGCTTGTCGTCGCCCTTCGTGGGGCCGCCGCTCGGCAGCACGTGCACCGTGACGTCGTCGGGCACCAGGCCGATCTCGCGCGTGAACCGGTGCCGGCGGGCGATCTCGAAGCTGATCCGCGCGACGTCCGACGGCTTGCCCGGTGCTGTGAGCGTCTCCTCGATGCGGCCGACCTGGAGCACGTACACGGTCGTCGCCCCGCGCGCGACGGCCTCGCCCAACGGGATCGAGTTGACGATGCCCCCGTCCACGTAGTGCTCCCCGTCGACGAGCGTCGGCGGCAGGATCCCCGGCACGGACGACGACGCGAGCACCGCCTCGATCACCGGGCCCTTGTCGAACCACCGCTCGGCCGCACTCTCGATGCTCGCCGCCGCGACCGCCAGAGGCACGGCGAGCTCCTCGAACGTGACACCCTCCCCCAGCATGTCGACGAGCAGCGCGCGCAGCGGGTCCGGCGAGTTGAGGTGCGTGCGGGACTTCGCCAGACGGCGCAGCTGCTTGGCCCACGAGTCGCCGTAGATCGCCGCCGCCGCGGGCGACGCCCACGCGTCGACGAGCCGGTCGACGACCGCCGGCGTCGGGTCCTTCGCGATCGCCGCACCGTTGATCGCCCCGATCGACGTGCCGACCACGGTGTCCGGGCGCACGCCCGCTTCGAACAGGGCCTTGAGCATCCCGACCTGCACCGCGCCGCGGACCCCGCCCCCGCCGAGCACGTATCCGACCGTCACGTTCCGGATCGTCGCACAGGCCCGGGACCGCGGCCCACCGCTGCGCGGGCATCACCGACAATGGTCCGGTGACCGCCACCGCCCGCCTGCCCCGTGTCCGCGCGTCCGAGCTCGTCGGGCGCGGCTGGCTCAACACCGGCGGCCGGACCGTCACGCTCGCGGACCTGCGCGGCAAGATCACGATCCTGGACTTCTGGACGTTCTGCTGCATCAACTGCCTGCACGTCCTGGACGAGCTGCGCGAGCTCGAGGAGCAGTACCGCGACGTCCTCGTGATCGTCGGCGTGCACTCGCCGAAGTTCGTGCACGAGGCCGACCCGGTGGCGCTGGCGGCGGCCGTGGAGCGGTACGAGGTGCACCACCCGGTGCTCGACGACCCGGACCTCGTGACGTGGTCGGCGTACACGGCACGGGCGTGGCCCACGCTCGTCGTCATCGACCCCGAGGGGTACGTCGTCGCGCAGATGGCCGGCGAGGGGCACCGGCACAACGTCGAGGTGCTGGTCCGGGACCTGGTCGCGGAGCACGAGGCGAAGGGCACGCTGCACCGGGGCTCCGGTCCCTACGTCGCGCCCGAGCCGCGCGCGGGCACCCTGCAGTTCCCGGCGAAGGCTGTCGCGCTCCCCGAGGGCCGCCTGCTCGTCGCGGACGCCGGGCACCACGGCCTCGTCGAGCTCGAGGCCGACGGCGAGACGCTCGTGCGGCGGATCGGGTCGGGCGAGCGGGGGTTCACCGACGGCGGTCCGCAGGACGCGTCGTTCGCGGAGCCCAACGGGCTGTGCCTGGTGCCCGACGAGCTGCGCGCACAGCTCGGGTACGACGTGGTGGTCGCCGACACGGTGAACCACGCGCTGCGCGGGGTGCGGCTGTCCGACGGGGTCGTGACCACGCTCGCCGGCACCGGAGAGCAGTACATGGTCGGCGCGGCCGACAACACGGACGCCGACGTCGCCGGTCCGCGCGGGCAGAAGCTGTCGTCGCCGTGGGACGTCGTGTGGTCGGACGCGCTCGGGTCGTTCGTCGTGGCGATGGCCGGCAACCACACGCTGTGGACGTTCGACGCCGTCCAGGGGTCGGTCCGGCCGTTCGGGGGCACCGAGAACGAGGGGCTGCTCGACGGGCCGCTCGCCGACGCGTGGTTCGCGCAGCCGTCCGGGCTCGCGGTGGACGCCGACCAGCGCATCTGGCTCGCGGACTCCGAGACGTCCGCGCTGCGGTGGGTGGACCCGGTCGCGCTGACCGTGCACACGGCCGTCGGCGAGGGACTGTTCGACTTCGGGCACCGCGACGGGCCGGCCGACCAGGCCCGCATGCAGCACCCGCTCGGCGTCGCCGTGCTGCCCGACGGGTCGGTGGCGGTCGCCGACACGTACAACGGCGCCGTCCGCCGGTACGTCCCGGACACGCGTGAGGTCACCACGCTCGCGACCGGCCTGGCCGAGCCGAGCGGGCTCGTCACCCTGAGCACCGACGACGGGCTCGCGCTGCTCGTCGTCGAGTCCGCCGCGCACCGGCTCACGCGCGTCCCGCTCGCGGACGGCGTCGGGCGGACGATCGACGGGGGCGCGCACCGCACCCAGCGGCCCGTCACCGAGCTCGCGGCCGGGGACGTCGCGCTCGACGTCGTCTTCACGCCCGCCGCCGGGCAGAAGTACGACGACCGCTACGGCCCGTCCACCCGGCTGCAGGTCTCGTCGACCCCGCCCGAGCTGCTGCTCGACGGCGCCGGCGACGGCGTCCCGCTGCACCGCACCCTGCGGCTCAACCCCGACGTCGGCCAGGGCGTGCTGCACGTGACGGCGCACGCGGCGAGCTGCGACGCCGACCCGGCGATCGAGTACCCGGCGTGCCACCTCAACGCGCAGGACTGGGGCGTGCCCGTGCGGCTCGTCGCCGACGGCCCTGCCGAGCTGGCGCTCCCGCTGCACGGCTGACGCGCCGACGCCACCGGATCAGCCCGCGCCGAGCACCGCCACCGCGACGAGCGCGTCGAGGGACGTGTCGACGACCTCGCCGGTCGCCGCCGTGCCGGACACCCCGACCTCGACGACCCACGGCCCGTGCCCGACGACCGTCGTGAACGACTCGGCCCCGACCTCGGCCGGGCCGCCGCCGCGTGCGACGGCCGACGCGGGCTCGTCGTCGGGCGCACCGGGCCGGCGCATGAGCACGGCCCACCCGGACCCGCCGAGCGTCTCGGTGGCGGCCGCCGCGAGCGCACACAGCCGCGGCACGATGCCGGACTGCGCCGCGACGATGGCGGCTGATCCCGCGACGACGACCCGCTCCGCGGTGACCGCCGGGTCGGCGGTGGCCGGGGCGGCGGCCCGACGTGCGCGGGCGCGGGCGCGCTTCGCGCGGTACTGCGCCATGTCGGCCTGCCGGAACAGCTGCCGCGCGGACACGGCGCCCGCGACGGCCGTCGACGCGAGCCCGTACGAGATCGCGGCACCGTGCGGCAGCGGGAACTCCGCGATCGTCGCCGCCATCACCTCGGCCACCTCGGCCCGCCGCCGGCCGACGGTGATGAGGCAGAACTCGTCGCCGCCGATCCGGGCAGCCGTCGCCCCGGGCAGCGCATCAGCGGCACGGCGCAGCACGTCGGCGACGGACCGCAGAAGGTCGTCACCGGTCTCGTGCCCGAGCTGGTCGTTGACGCGCTTGAGCCCGTCGACGTCGCACATCACGATGCACGTCTCCGTGCCGGACTCGAGCGCGGCCTCGGCGGACGTGTCCGCGACGCGCCGGTTGGCGAGGCCCGTCAGCGGGTCGTCCGCGACGAGGTGCCGCACCTGCGCCTCGAGGTCGACGCGGGCGATCGCTCCGGCCGCGAGCGCGGCGAGGACCTCGGCCCGGGCGACGTCGTCGACGTGGAAGATCGGCCGTCCCTGGGCCCGGGTCGCGAGCAGCTGCCCCCACACGGCACCGTTCACGACGAGGGGGACCGCCATCCCGGACACCGCCCCGATGTCCCGCAGCATCGCCGACTCGACCTCGTCGCCCGCCTCGGGGTCCCCCGGCAGCAACGGCGTGCCGTCGGACGTGACGGTGTGCGCGACCCAGCTCGCCCGGTCGCGGATCAGGGTCCGCAGCGCCGGCCTGTCGTCCGCGCGGTAAGAGCCGCTCACGAGCCGCCGGGTCCGCGCGTCGGACGGCGAGGGCTCGACGACGAGGACGCGGCACGTGTCCTGCTCGATCCGGCAGACTCCGGCGCCCCGCGCGTCGAGCACCTCGAACGCGATCGCCGCCGTGACCTGCACGACGTCCTCCAGGGTGCGGCAGCGGTCCAGGCGATGCGCCGCAACCGCGAGGCCGCGCACACCACCGAACGACGCATCGGACTCCTGGTCCGTGCGTGTCCCCTCGGCAGTGCTCCGGCGCGTCACGCGCCCATCATCGACCCTTCGGCTGACACCCGACGACCCCGGGCCGTGAGAGGTCCATGAGATCACCCGACGCGCACCCCGGTCGAGCGTCGTGCCAGCGCAGCGGGCACCGAAACGGTTCGCAGCCTTGTCGCCTGTTCGGCGGATCGCGACCCTGAGCGCGTCCCCGGCACTGCGCACCCGTCGCGCCTGGGCCCCGCCGACCCCGGCACAGGGTGCTCAGCAGCCCTCCGAGCGGCAACGACGCCGCCTTCCGATCAGGGAGAGCCCCATGTCCACCACGCACGCCCTGCGGCGACGAGGTCTCGTCGGCGCAGCGATCGCCGGGCTGGCGGCGGCACTCGTCGTCGTGCTGCCGACGTCCGGCGCCGAGGCCCACGGCGGTCTCACGTTCCCGCAGACGCGCACGTACGCCTGCTACCAGGACGGTCTCGCGGGCGGGGCCGCCGCCGGGCAGGCCGGCAACGTGCTGCCCACCAACCAGCGCTGCAAGGACGTGCTGGCCGTGAGCAACTACCCGTTCTACAACTGGTTCGGCGACCTGCTCAGCCTCATCGCCGGCAAGCACGACACCATCCCCGACGGGAAGCTGTGCGGCCCGGACTCGAAGTTCGACACGTTCAACACGCCCGCCTCGGGCTGGCCGACGACGACCCTGCAGTCCGGGTCGACGATCACGTTCCAGTACGCGGCCGTCGTGCCCCACCCCGGTTACTTCACGACCTGGGTGACCAAGGACGGCTGGGACCAGACGAAGCCGCTGGGCTGGGCCGACCTCGAGCCGGCGTACTTCGACCGCGTCCTGAACCCGCCCATCCGGCAGGGCGGCCCCGCCGGCCCCGAGTACTACTGGAGCGCGAAGCTCCCGAACAAGTCGGGCCGGCACATCCTGTTCTCGGTCTGGGAGCGGACCGACAGCCCGGAGTCGTTCTACAACTGCGCCGACGTCGTCTTCCAGGGCGGGACGGTGACGCCGACGCCCACCCCGACCCCCACGCCCACGCCGACCCCCACCCCGACGCCCACGCCCACCCCGACGGGCTCGGCGGACGTGACCGCACCCACAGCACCGGGCAAGCCCGTGCTCGCCTCGGCGGGCGGGACGACGGCGAGCCTGACCTGGGCGGCCTCGAGCGACGCCGTCGGCGTCACGAAGTACACGGTGTACGACGGGTCGACCAACGCCGTGCTCGCCACGACCACGACGACGTCCGCGATGCTGTCCGGCCTGACGCCGAGCACGCAGTACTCCGTCTACGTCAAGGCGGCCGACGCGGCCGGGAACGTCTCCGCGGCCTCGTCGACGCTCACGTTCAGCTCGGGCACGGCCGCGGCGGGCGGCTGCTCCGTCAAGTTCGACACGTCGAACGCCTGGAACGGCGGCTTCATCGGCCAGATCAGCGTCTCGAACGACTCCATGAGCGCGATCAGCGGCTGGGAGCTGACGTGGACGTTCACGAACGGCGAGAAGGTCACGCAGGCCTGGAACAGCGTGACGACGCAGTCGGGTACCGCCGTGTCGGCGAAGAACGCGGCGTGGAACTCGACGATCGACCACCACGGGTCGGTGGCGTTCGGGTTCCAGGGCACGGGAACGCCGAAGGCACCGACGGGGGTCTCGCTCAACGGAACCGCGTGCACGCTCGCCTGACGGACGGGTGAGCGCTCCCCGGGGCTCGGTCGCGGCGGCGGCCGGGCCCAGGGGACCGCCGGGGGCGCGACCGGTCGGCGGGGCGGCGCGAGAGCCGTGGCCGGGGCGCCGTCCGGTGGACACCTGGACGACCGACCAGTGGGCGCCGCCCGTCCAGGACATGGGCGCGCGTCCAGTCGAGGCGTGGACGGCGCGGTCGGCCGGGTCGGTTCAGGCGCTCGCGTGGATGGTGCCGACCACCCGGACGCGGACGTCCACGCCGTCGACCCGTGGGGGCACGCCGTCCGCGGAGCCGCGTTCGAGGTTCACCTGCAGCCCGTACCCGTCACCGGACGCGGTGATCCCGATGCCTCGGACGTCGGACCTGCCGTCGAGGGTCGCGCGCAAGTGCTCTTTCGCCGCGCGCGCCTGCGCGAGGTCCGCCATCGTGCACCGCCTTCCGCCGTCCCCCGGCCCTGGCCACGGGGCCCGACGAGACTCGGTGCGACTCAGCGGACGAGGGTGGCGCCGAAGGCGTCCAGGACGGCATCGATCGGGTTGAGGTACGTCAGCCCTGTCCCATTGTCGCCCCCGGTCTCCGAACCGGCAAAGAGCAACCCGATCGCGACCCCGTCCTCGCGGTACACGAGCGACCCCGAGTCGCCGCCACGCGAGAACGGCTCGGACCCCAGACCCTCGACCTCGATCTGGTCGTCGAAGCTCAGCTCGCCGAGGTCCCGGCCGTACCCGACGACGACACCGTCGACCTCGATCGCCGACACGCGACCGGTGGTCACGGCCGTCGTCCGCCCGATCTTGCCGACGACCTCGCCGCCGACGGCGACCGCAGTCGTCGTGATCCGGCCGACAGGGTACGTCGCGTCGACCTCCGGGTCGTCGAGCAGCGCGATCGCGGCGTCGACCGTCGCGGTCTGCCCCGGCACAAGCTCCGAGCGCGCGGCCAGCGTGCCGACCCGGTCCCGCGGGGCGCGTCCGCCGTCGGCCGGCCCGGGCTGGACCACGACGTCGCCGATCTTGGCCCTCGGCGAGCCGGCCAGCACGTGGTAGTTCGACAGGGCGTGCACGGCACCCTCCACCTCGACGAACGCGCCGAGCGTCCCCGCGGTGACGGCGACGTTGGCGATCGACACCCCCGGACGCAGCGGGCGCACCCGGCCCGTCTCGCCGAGCGACCGGGCGGTGATGACCGGCGGACGCGGGCGCACACGGTCGGTGCCGTCCGCGGCGTCCGTCCCCGTGGTGGGGCCGAGCGTGCGGATGCGGCCCGTGCGCCGCACGTCGACCGTCGGGCCGGCCTGCTCGACGACCTTGCGCGCGATGCTGCGCACGCTCGGCACGCCCAGCCGGTAGCGCACGGCGAGCGCGTACGAGCCGTCCGGCTGTGGCGCGAGGCCCACAGCGAGCGGCGGCTCGTAGCCGGTGTCCGCCGTGCGCAGCTCCGACGGGCGCACCGTCCGCTCCGCCAGCTCGCGTGCGTAGTCCACCGCCTGAGCCTTCAGCTCACGCGCCTTGCTCTTGTCCATCCGTTCCCCCTGCTCGTTCCCGACCGGTTCCTCCCGGTCGCGGGCCAGTCTGCCGTGCGACACCGACACGCGCGGGAGGTCCGGGAGACGTGTCTCGTCCGTCTTCGGGGTCGGTGCCGGGTCGGTGCCGGGTCCGTGTCGGGTCCGTGCCGGGTCCGTGTCGGTGGTCCACGAGAGGGTGTCGGGATGACGCACATCGTGCTGGTCCCGGGGTTCTGGCTGGGCGCATGGGCCTGGGACGACGTCCTGGACCCGCTCCGGGCGGCGGGCCTCGACCCCGTGCCCGTGACGCTGCCGGGTCTGGCCCCGGGCGACGACGTCGCGGCCGTGCGCCGCGCGGACCACACGAGAGCCGTGACCGACGTGCTCGACGGTCTCGACGGCGACGTCGTCGTGGTCGGGCACAGCGGCGGCGGCGCGGTGCTGGGTGAGGTGCTCGACCGGCGGCCCGACCGGGTGCGTCGGGCCGTGTTCCTCGACACCGGCCCGCTCGAGGACGGCGCCTCGCTCGCGCCCGACCTGCCCGCCGACGTCGTGGCGCTCGACCTGCCGTCGTGGGACGAGATGCAGGCGGCCGGCAGCAGCATCGAGGGGATCGACGACGCGGGGCTCGAGCGGTTCCGGCGGCTCGCCGTCCCGCATCCCGCCGCCGTCGCGCGCGAGCCCGTGCACGTGGGCGACCCACGGAGGTTCGGCGTGCCCGTGACGGCCGTGTGCACGAGCCTGCCGTCGCAGGTGCTGCACCCGATGGCCCACGGCGGCCCGCCGTTCCACACCGAGCTGGGCCGGTACGACGTCACGTACGTGGACCTGCCGACGGGCCACTGGGCGATGTTCTCCCGGCCCGCCGACCTCGCCGCGGTGCTCGTCGAGGAGGCCCGTCGGGACTGACCTCGCGCTGACGTGCAGGTGCCCCGGCGGTCCATGGACCACCGGGGCACCTGGCCGAGCCGGTCAGACCGCGGGCGGGGCCTGCGGCGGGTTCTGCTGCTGCACCGGCACCTCGCGCACCGGCTGCACGGGCACCTGCTGCACCGGGGCCGCCGGGGCCTGCGTGGTGGGAACGGCCGTCGCGGTCGGCACAGCGGTCGGGGCGACGCGCTGGTCGATGACCTCACGGTGCGACGTGTTGCTGCGCTGGGCGTTCACGATGAGCGCGAGGATCAGCGCGAGCGCACCGGCGCCCATGCAGATGTACCCGATCATCGTGAGATCGATCGCGTCGATGCTGTCCCGGACACCGAACGCGAGGACCGCGCCGATGACGAGGAGGGCGATGCCGCCTCCGATACCCATGCTGGGCTCCTTCCGTCGGGCCGAACCGGTCGTGTTCGACTCTTGACAGGGGAGTCTCGCGCGAGTAGAAGCATCGCGCATTTCGAGACGGTCAGCCGAGCACGTCCGGGTACCCCTTCGAGGCGCCGTCGAGCACGTGCTCCGCGAGGAACGCCTCGACGGTGCGGTACCAGACGACCGCGTGCTGCGGGGTCAGCACCCAGTGGTTCTCGTCGGGGAAGTACAGGAACCGGTGCGGGCTGCGTCCCTCGTCGTCGGCGGGCAGGCCCGACTTGGCGAGCAGCTCGTACCAGAGGCGCAGGCCCTCGCCGATCGGCACGCGGTAGTCCTTGTCGCCGTGCACCACGAGCATCGGCGTGACGATGCGGTCGACGAACCTGTGCGGCGAGTTGTCGAGCGCCATCTGGTCCGTCATCTCGCGGCCCCAGTAGAAGGCCGCATCGGTCGTCGGGCCGAACTCGTCGAGCGCCCACAGGCTCGCGTGCGTGACGATCGCCCGGAACCGGTCGGTGTGCCCGGCGACCCAGTTCGCCATGTACCCGCCGAACGAGCCGCCCATCGCCGCCGTGCGGGTCTCGTCGATGTCGTCCCGCGCCACCGTCACGTCGGTGATCGCCATGAGGTCCGTGAACGGCGCGGCCCCCCACGCACCCCAGCCGGCCTGCACGAAGTCCTGCCCGTAGCCCGTCGACAGCGCGGGGTCGGGCAGCAGGACCGCGTACCCGAGCGCGACCAGGTTCCACGGGTTCCACCGCCACGACCACGCGTTCCACGAGCCGAGCGGACCGCCGTGGATCCACAGCAGCAGCGGGGCCGGGTCCTGCGCGCCCGCGCCGTGCGGCAGCGCGAGCCAGGCGCGCACGCGGCGGCCGTCGTCCATGGTGGTCTCGACCTCCGTGAGCGTCCCCGGCAGCGGCAGCTCCGCGACGGGCGACACGAGCGGCGTCGCAGCCACCGGCGCGCCCGTCTCGGCCGCCTCCGCGAGGTCGATGCGCACGGGGTGCGACGGTGCCGCGTACGACGTGCGCAGCGCGTACGCCGTGCGCCCGTCCGGGCTGACCTGCACATCCGAGAACGCGGCGTCGTCGCTGGTCAGGCGGGTGACAGCGCCTGTCGGCACGTCGATGCGGAACACCGGGGCGCGGCCGTCGTCGTCCGCGACCACGAGCACCGCCCCGGAGTCCCGGAGCCAGACGGGGCTGTGCGGCCAGCGGTCCCAGCCCTCCCCGAGCCGCGTCGGCTCGCCGCCCGTGAGCGGCACGACCCACAGCTCGACGCGGGGGGCCTGGTGCGGCGTCGAGATCGTCTCGCGGCTGTACGCGACCCACCGGCCGTCGGGGCTGATCACGGGGCTGCCCAGGTCGGCGCCCTCGTCGTCCACGAGCGTGCGCCGCTCCCCCGTCGCGACGTCGACCGCGACGAGCCGCGAGCGCTGGTCGCCGCGCGCGAGCGGGAGCGTCCAGCCGGTGACGAGCGTGCGCCCGTCGGGGCTGATCGCGGCGTGCTGCTCGACGAGCGCGGCGCGGGCGTCGGGTGTCGCGTCGTGCAGCGTGAGCCGCGGGTCCGTGGCGCCGGCGAGCGGCGCGACGACCTCGGTGCCGATCTCGGCGGTGAACAGGTGCGGGCTGTCGGGGCCGAGATCGTGGTCCCAGTACCGGACCGGGTAGGAGTCATGGAGGATCGCGGCGACCTTCTTGTCCTTGCGCTCCTTGCGGATCCGGTCGTCGGACTCGGCGTCCGTCGCGGACGGCAGCACGTCCGACTGGACGAGCAGCACGGGCGCGTCGGCCGCGACCTGCACCCCGCCGACCCCGGCCGTCCGGGTCGCGACCACCCTCGCCTCCGCGCCGTCGGCCGGCAGCAGCCACAGCGCCGGGCGGGGCTCGTCGTCGGCGTCCGTCGCGTCCGGGTCGGGGCGGGCGCTCGTGAACAGCAGGTCCCCGGCCGGGGTGAACGCGGCGCTGGCCTCGCCCTTCGCACTGCGGGTCAGCCGTCGTGCGGGTCGCTCGCCCGCCGGGTCCACCTCCCACAGGGCGGTGACGTACTTCGTCTTCTTGCTGTCGAGGGTCGCCACCGCGGTGACCAGGCGGGTTCCGTCCGGGGACAGCACCAGGCCGGACATCCGCGGGATCGCCACGTAGTCGTCAAGGTCGTGGAAGGGCGTGGTCGTCGCGTCGTCGCTCACCGCCCCATCCCATCACGCCCCGCGGGACCCTTCGCGCCGGCCCACCGTTCTGCAGCTCCGCCCCGCTCGACGAGTTCGTAGGCCCGAGGCGAGTTCGTGGGTTGTCCCTGCCGAAGTCGACTGCAGCTCACGAACTCGAGGGCCAGGCGTGCGGCTACGGGTGGGTGTGCCCCGTCCGAGGGCCCGGCGAGGGGGTCTTCGCGTCCTGGGCCGCGAGGCCCGCGAGCATCGCGTTGTACTCGTCCATCTCGAGGTCGCCCTCGCGGTCGACGCGGCGGTCGCGGCGGCGGGCGGTCCGCTCGTCGTCCCGGGCCCACGCGACCGCGACGCCGATGGCGAGCGCGAGCGTCGGGATCTCGCCGATGCCCCACGTGATGCCGCCCCCGGCCTGCTGGTCGGCGATCGCGGACGGCCCCCACGGTCGGCCCATGAGGCCGAACCAGTCGGCGACGAGGAGCACGTCGCCGCTGACGAGCGAGACGCCGAAGAACGCGTGGAACGCCATCGTCGCGAACAGCAGCAGCAGCCGCTGGGGGTAGGCGAGCCGTCGAGGGCCGGGGTCGATGCCGACGAGCGCGTTGACGAACAGGTACCCGACCGCCGTGAAGTGCACGACCATCGCGAGGTGCCCGACGGGGCTGCGCAGCGACCACTCGAACAGACCCGTGTAGTAGAAGAGGATCATCGACACGACGAAGTTCGCCGCCGCGACGACGGGGTGCGCGAGGAACGTGCCGACGCGGCTGTGCACCAGCACGAGGATCCACTCGCGGGGGCCGCGCGAGACGTCGTCGTGCAGCCGCGTGGACCGCACGGGCAGCGCGCGCAGGGCGAGCGTGACGGGTGCGGAGAGCGCGACGAAGATCGGCACGACCATCGCGAGCACCATGTGCTGCAGCATGTGGGCGCTGAACAGGACGTGGCCGTAGAGGTTCGGGCCGCCGTTCGTCGCCCACGTGAACAACGCCATGCCGGTGGTCCACGACGCCGCCCTCGCCCACGACCAGGAGTCGCCGCGACGCCGCAGCCGCAGCACCCACCGCCAGTACACGACGAGCCCCGCACCCGCAGCGAACGCGAGGACGAGGTCCCAGCGCCACTCGGTGAGCCAGCGCAGCATCGTCGGCTCGGGCGGCAGCGGGTGGCCGGTGAGCTGGTAGGCGGGCGACGGGTCGGCGGGGGCCGTCTCGGGGACCGGCGGGGCGGTCTGGCCGAGCGCGACGGCGACGCCGGACACCGCCCCCATGACCGCGAGCTCGACGAGCACGAGCCGCCAGAACAGCGGGCCGCCGCGCGTCGCCGGGTCCGACCCGCCCGCGAGCCGGGGCACGACAGACCGCCGGTGCGCCAGGCCGAGCAGCCCGAGCACCCCGAACAGCGCGACCTTGGCGAGCAGCAGCACCCCGTACGCAGTGGTGAGGTCGGCCCACGTGTCGACGCGCAGCATGCCGTTGACCAGCCCGGACACCGCGATCGCGACGAAGCACCAGCCCGCGACCACCGAGTACCGCGCGACCGACGCCGACAGGTCCGTGCCGATGCGCCGCACCAGCAGCGCGAGCGCCGCGAGCCCGCCGATCCACACGGCCGCGCCGACCAGGTGCACGACCATCGACGACGTCGCGATGTCGTGCCCGCTCGCCCCGGCGGCGTGCCCGAGCTGGGCCTGCTGCCACAGCGCGACGAGCACGACGAGCGCCGTCCACGCCGCGCCGGTGGGCGCCGCGACGACGAGCGCGAGGGCCGTGACCACCGCGGCGACCGTCGTGACGAGCAGCAGGGTCCGCCCGAGGTCGATCTGCGTGACGAAGACGCCGAGCTCCTGGCCGAACGACGGGGTGTCCAACGGCCGGCCCGCGACGTTCGCGTAGACGAGCACGAGGTGCACGATCGACAGGACCGTCCACGTGCCGGCGGCCGCCGCGGCGACGACCGTGCTGCGCGGGTACGCGGTGCCGACCGCGGTCCCGATCCCGTCGGTGCGCGCGCGGCCGGGCCGGCGACCCGTGCGGGCGGTGGCGTCGACGCGCGGCAGCACCCCTACGGCCAGCACGAGCGCGCCGAGCGTCACGGCGCCGGCGAGCTCCGCCAGGGTCGACGAGAGCGGCAGCCCCCAGCGGACGAGCGCCCCGGGGTCGCGCACGACCGCCGGCAGGACCGCGCCCGAGAACGCCACGCCCAGGACCGCCGCGACGGCCGCGCCGACCGCGAGCGCGGCGACGCGCCAGGGACCCGGCGTCCGGCCGGCCGCCGTGCTCGTGCCGCCGGTGCTCATCGGATCAGGGTAGGTCGTCCGGACGCGCGTCCCGACCCGGCCCGGTGGCGCCGGCGCCGCCCGGTCCCGCCGGGGGGCCGGGCGTCGCGCCCGGTGCAGCCCCGGCCGCCGCCGGGCGCCGCAGCAGAAGCCACGCAACAACGGCGCCGATGACCACCAGGGCCGCGCCGATTCCGCTCAGCACGCCGGGCGAGACGGCCTGGTCGTCGGGCGAGGGCGCCGCCACCGGCGTCGCACTGGGCGTCGGGGTGGCCGCCTCGGGCGTCGGCTCGGCGGTGGGCGCCGCCGTCTCGACCGGCACCGCGGTGGCGTCGCGCGGGAGCCCGATCGCGTTGGCGGCGGTGAACGTGAACGTCCCGTCCACGGCGTGCCCGTCCTGCGACGTGACCCGCCACTGCACGGTGTAGAGCCCCTTCGGCAGCTCCTCGAGCAGGTACTGGTGGACGTCCTTGTCGACGAGCTCGGCCGGCCCGGTGCTCGCGACCGTCCCGTCGGGACCGGTGACGACGACCTCGGTGCCGATCGCGACGGCCGGCTCCGTGAACGTGAGCGTGACGTGGTGCGGGGGCACGTCGACGGTCGACCCGTCGGCGGGGTTGGTGCCGACGAGCGCGTCGTGCGCCTGGGCCGTCGACGCACCCGCGAGCCCGGCCGCCGCGACGAGCAGCACGACGGCGGCCGCCCGGAGCACGCGCCTCACGCGGCGCTCCCGCGACGGCGCGCGGCGACGAGGGCCACGACGAGCGCGACGATCCCGAGGCCGAGGCCGGCGGCGCCGAGGACGCGGCCGAGGTCGTCGGGCTCGGCTGCCGGGTGCGCCTCGGACGTGGTCGCCGCCACGGGTGCGACGTCCGGCGCCCCCTCCTCGTCGGCGGTCGTCGTGAAGGCGGGCGCCGGGCTCTCGGGCTCCTCGCCCCCGGCGACCGGTGCGTCGTCCCAGTCGACGACCGTCCCGTCGGAGTAGGACTGGTGCGCGGGCAGCACGAGCGCGGTGCCGGCGTCGGGGAGCGGCCCGACCTGGAGCGCGAACTCCTGGAACTCGCCGGGTGCGATCTCGGAGCCCGGGTCGGCGGTCCACGTGACGTGCGCGGGCGCCCGCGTGAGCGTCGTGCCGTGCAGGTCGACGGGCTCGGGCAGGTCGGCCTCCACGACCGTGGCGGTCCACCCGGGGACCTGCTTCGTGGCGACGTGCGCGAGCGGGGTGCCGAGCGGCAGGTCGACCGTGACGGACGTCGTCGACGCCGTGTCCGACTCGGTCGGCACGCGGAACGTGAGGACCGTCCAGCCGCCGGCGGTCGTCGACTCGGGGACGACGCGGACGTGGGCCTGCGCGGCGGTCGGCAGGAGGGTGAGCGCGGCCGCCGCTGCGAGGGCGAGGGTCGCACGGGTGGGGATGCGGGAGGGCATGGGGTCGTCCTTCGGGGCAGGTCGACGCCGACGTGGCGTCGGTGTGCGGGTGTCGTCGGGCGCGCCGACGCGACCCTGCTGCAGCGACCTGCGGACGGACGTGGGTGTCAGGGGGCGACGGGCGTGTGCCACGCGGGTGGACCACGCCGAGGCACGACGCCCCGCCACGTCTGGGGGGCGAGCGACACGTCCGCGACGGCCACGGGCAGGGCGCCGAGCGCGGGCACGACGGGGGTCGAGGGTGCGCCGGCGACGGGCCGCAGCCAGACGACGAGCCACGCGAGGGCCCGGTCGGCGCCCGCGATCACCAGGGCGGCGGCGACGGTCGCGACGACGTGCGTGACGAGCATGGCGGACCCGCCGAGCATCACGCCGCCGGAGCCGTGTGCCGCGCTCGGGGCGCACGACGCCACCAGCGCCGCCGCGTGGTCGGCGTGGTGTGCGTGTCCCCCGGACGCGACGGGCACGCCCGCGCAGGTCGTCGTCGCGAAGGCCTCGAACGCCCGGTGCAGCACGAGCTGGCCGGCGCCGAGAGCGACCATCGCGACCTCGGAGCCGATCCGCCTCGCGGTCAGCACGGCGGTGCAGGCGAGCACCAGCGCGGTCAGCGCGGCGACGACGACGGCGGGTGGCAGCTCGCCTCCGCCCAGCACGTGCGCCAGGCCCGCGAGGGCCACGACGACGAGGGCGACCACGGTCGCGCGCACGAGGCGCAGCGGTCCGGAGGTCGGCGAGGGCACCCCGCCACGGTAGTCGCCGTCGCACGCACCCCCGTCCCCCTGAACCGATTCGTCCGGGCGCTGCGAGGTCACGGGACGCAGGAGTGACGGGGAACACATCTGATACCCCTGCATGTTGCAGACACAGGTGGTCTGCTCGGGATTCACGCTGCGTCGTGTCGCACCCGTCCCGTAGCGTCCGCCCTCGGAGCACCCTCCAGCACGTGTCCGCACCATCGCCGTGACCTGCGGCCTCGCCCCGCCCGCACCACATCCCCCTCGCACGACGAACGAGAAGGCCCGATGTCGCAGCAGAGTAGCCCCACCGTCACCCGCCCCGACGACGAGCAGGCCGCGTTCACGCCGCCGACGCACCGCGAGATCGTCACGATCCTCGGCGGCCTGATGATCGGCATGTTCCTCGCGGCGCTCGACCAGACGATCGTCGCGACATCGATCCGGACCATCGGCGACGACCTCAACGGTCTGTCGCTGCAGGCGTGGGTCACGACCGCGTACCTGCTCACGGCGACGATCTCGACACCGCTGTACGGCAAGCTCTCGGACGTCTACGGCCGCAAGCCGTTCTACATGCTCGCGATCTCGCTGTTCGTCGTCGGCTCGCTGCTGTCCGGGACCGCCGACTCGATGTACCAGCTCGCCGTGTACCGCGGCATCCAGGGCCTCGGCGCGGGTGGTCTCATGGCGCTCGCCATCACGATCCTCGGCGACCTCGTCGCTCCCCGTGAGCGCGCCCGCTACCAGGCGTACTTCCTCGCGGTGTTCGGCACGTCGTCGGTGCTCGGGCCGGTCATCGGCGGGTTCTTCGCGGGCGCGGACACGATCCTCGGGATCACCGGCTGGCGTTGGGTCTTCCTCATCAACGTGCCGATCGGCATCGTCGCGATCATCGTCATCGCGCGCGTCCTGCACCTGCCGCCGCTGCGCAAGGTCGAGCACCGCATCGACTGGCCGGGCGCGCTCGCGCTCGTCGTCGCGCTCGTGCCGCTCCTCGTCGTCGCCGAGCAGGGCCGCCTGTGGGGCTGGACGTCGACCCGCTCGATCAGCTGCTACGCGATCGGCGTGCTCGGCGTCGCGCTGTTCCTGCTCGCCGAGCGGTACGCCAAGGCGGACGCGATCCTGCCGCTGTACCTGTTCCGCAACCGCACGTTCTCCGTCGGCGCGGGCGCGAACACGATCATCGGCCTCGGCATGTTCGGCGGCCTCGCGACGCTGCCGCTCTACCTGCAGATCGTCAAGGGCCAGACGCCGACGCAGGCCGGCCTCACGCTCATCCCGTTCACCGTCGGGATCATGTCCGGCTCGGTCATCGCGGGCCAGACGACGTCGCGCACCGGCCGCTACAAGGTGTTCCCCGTCGCCGGCACCACGCTCATGGCCGTCGGCGCGCTGCTGTTCGCGCAGCTCGGCACCGACTCGTCGTTCGCGTCGATCTTCGGCATCTCGATCCTGTTCGGGCTCGGGCTCGGCTTCACGATGCAGCCGCTCGTGCTCGCCGTGCAGAACGCCGTGCCCGTGCGGGACATGGGCGTCGCGACCTCGTCGTCGCTGTTCTTCCGGCAGATGGGCGGCACGCTCGGCACGGCGGTGTTCCTGTCGATCCTGTTCTCGACCGTCGGCGACAACATCCAGCGGGCGTTCCAGCGCCTCGCGCAGACACCCGAGTTCCAGGCGGCCGTCGCCGACCCCGCCGTGCAGGCCGACCCCGCGAACGCGCCCGTGCTGAACATGCTGCACGGCACCGGCGGGTCGGTGCCGTCGCTCGACGACTCGTCGTTCATCAACAACCTCGACCCGCGGCTCGCCCGCCCGTTCCTCGACGGGTTCTCCGACTCCGTCGACCTCGTGCTGCTCATCGCCGCGTGCGTCATGGCGGTCGGTGTCGTGCTCACGTTCCTGCTGCCCGAGCTGCCGCTGCGGAACGTCTCGGGCATCCAGGGGCGCATGCAGCAGGACAGCGCCGACGCCGCCGCGAAGGACGCACCCGAGGCCCCGGACGCGGCGACCGTCGCCGTGACGGCCGTCGGCGGGGTCGCGGCCGTGAACGCCGACCAGGACGCCGTGGCCCGCTCGGAGCAGTCGGTCCAGGACCCCACGGGCTGACGGGCACCCCACACGCGCACCATCGCGCGCGCCGACCCGGTCCGGGGTGAACCCTGGCCGGGTCGGCGTCGTTTCTTCCAGTGACGGCGCCGTGCCGTCGACGAGGAGGCCGACATGACCCTGACCGAGAGCACGCCGACCGACGCACATCCCTTCGATTCACCTCACCCTCCGGGCGGCCACGACTGCGTGGGCTGTCTCGACCGCCGTCAGGTGCTGGTCCGCGCCGGGCTGGCCACCATGGGTGTCGCCGCCGCCGGCGTGCTCGCGGCGTGCAGCTCGGGCGGCTCGTCGGGCACCTCCGGCGACGGCGGCGGCTCCGGCTCGTCCGCACCCGCGGCGGGCGGGGCGCTGGCTCAGCTCGCCGACATCCCCGTCGGCGGCGCGATCTCCGCGCAGGACGCCGACGGCAACCCGATCCTCCTCACGCAGCCCGAGGCCGGCACCGTCGTCGGGCTGTCCGCGATCTGCACGCACCAGGGCTGCACCGTCGCGCCCGACGACAAGGACCACCAGCTGCTCTGCCCCTGCCACGGCTCGACGTACGACCT
Source organism: Cellulomonas sp. (assembly GCF_017744555.1). Classification (GTDB taxonomy): domain Bacteria; phylum Actinomycetota; class Actinomycetes; order Actinomycetales; family Cellulomonadaceae; genus Cellulomonas. Next base: position 64,076 of record NZ_JAGIBD010000009.1, read on the forward strand.
CGAGGGCAAGAACACCGGCGGTCCCGCACCCTCACCGCTGCCGCCCTTCGACGTGCACGTCTCGAACGGTGCCGTCCTCGCGGGAAAGGCCTGACCCATGACCACCTCGACGACGACGCGCCGCACCACCTCGACCTGGCACACGGGCCCCACGGCCGTGTCCGACGTGGTCCGGGGGCTGGCGGCCGCGTGCGTCATGCTCTCCGCGGTCGTCCACCTCGACCTGTGGGCCGGCGGCATGAAGGCCCTGTCCGTCGTCGGCCCGGCGTTCCTGCTCAACGGGGTCGGCGGGATCGTGCTCGGCGTCCTGCTGCTCGTGTGGCGGCACTGGCTGCCGCTCGTCGGCGCGATCGGGTTCGGCCTCGCGACGCTCGCCGCGTTCGTCATCTCGACGACGCCGAGCGGGTTCTTCGGCGTGCACGAGCGCTGGACCGGCATCCCGGTGTGGCTCGCGGCCGTGTCCGAGGCGGGGGCGGTCGTGCTCGGGGTCGTCGGCCTGCTGGTGGAGCGTCCGGCCCGCACCTGACCCGTGCCGCGCCGTCCCGCCCGTGGGGGCGTCGAGGGCGTCAGCCCCAGACGAGACCCTGCGCCGGGTCCGCGAGCGTCGCCGCGACGTCCGCGAGCACCCGCGACCCGAGCTCGCCGTCCACGAGCCGGTGGTCGAAGCTCAGCGCGAGCTGCGTGACGTGCCGCGGCTTGACCTTGCCCTTGTGCACCCACGGCTGCAGCCGGATGGCCCCGAACGCGAGGATCCCGGCCTCGCCGGGGTTGAGGATCGGCGTGCCGGTGTCGATGCCGAACACGCCCACGTTGGTGATCGTGATGGTGCCGTCGGACATGTCGGCGGGGCTGGTGCGGCCGGCACGCGCGGTCGACGTGAGCTCGGCGATGCCCTTCGCGAGGTCGAGCAGCCCGAGGCGGTGCGCGTCCTTGACGTTCGGCACCACGAGCCCGCGGGGCGTCGCGGCGGCGATGCCGAGGTTCACGTAGTGCTTGTAGATGATCTCCTGCGCGCCCTCGTCCCAGCTGGCGTTGATCTCGGGGTGACGCCGGACCGCGAGGATCAGGGCCTTCGCGGCGATGAGCAGCGGCGTCACCCGGACGTCCGCGAACTCCCGGTCGGCGCGCAGCCGCTCGACGAGCTTCATGGTGCGCGTGACGTCGACCGTCTGGAACACGGTCACGTGCGGCGCCGTGAACGCGCTCGTCACCATCGCCTCGGCGGTCCGCTTGCGGACCGACTTCACGGGGACGCGCGTCTGGCGGCCGTCGACCGACACGGTGCCGCTCGCGAGCCACGGCGCGTCGTCGCCCGGGTACGTCGCGAGCGTGCGGGCCTCCGCCTGCGCCGCGCGCTCGAGCACGTCCTCACGCGTGACGATGCCGCCCGGGCCGGTGGGGTGTAGCGAGTCGAGGTCGACGCCGAGCTCGCGGGCGAGCTTGCGGACCGGCGGCTTGGCGAGCGCGTGGCGGGACGACGGCGGCGTCGCGGCCGTCGTGGGGGCCGCCTGCTCGGTGGCGCGCGGACGGCGACCCGCGCCGGTGTCCGCGAGGCCGTACCCCACGAGCACCGACTCCCGCGCGGGAGCGGCCGCGAGACCGGCCGCCGTCGAGACCGGCGCGGCCCCCGTGAGACCCGCGGCCTCGCGGGGGTCGGTCGGCCCGTGGCCCGCGAGGCCCGCGGCGACCTCCTGCTGCGGCGCGCGCTCGACGAGCCCGGCCGCGGCGCGGCCGCCCTCGTGGGCGGCGGGTGCCGTGGCGACGACAGGGGTCGGCGAGCTCGCACGGGCCGCCTCGATCTCGTCGGCACCCCCGGGCTCGACGCCCTGGTGCCGCCCGTTCCCGCGGTGCCCGTGCTCGATGGCCCCACCGTGCTCGGCCCGCACCACGTCGCCGCCGGCATCCGGCGCGGCGCCGGTCGGGTCCGTGTCGATCTCGATGATCGGGGTGCCGACGTCGACCGTCTGACCGGGCTCGACGAGGATCGCGCTCACGACACCGCTCCACGGGCACGGCAGGTCCACGAGCGACTTCGCGGTCTCGATCTCGACGATCGTCTGATTGACCTCGACGGTGTCGCCGACGGCCACGTGCCACGCGACGATCTCGGCCTCGGTCAGGCCCTCGCCGGCGTCCGGGAGCGGGAACTGCTGGTACGTCGGCACGGTGCGGTCTCCTCGGCCGTTCGGGGGCTGCGATCGATCATGCGGGAAGGGAGCCTGCGCCGCCTCGCCGGGGGTGGTGGCGAGGCGGCGCAGGAGCCGTCAGAACGCGAGTGCGCGGTCGACGGCGTCGAGGACCCGGTCGAGCCCGGGCAGGTAGTCGTGCTCGATCTTGGCGACCGGGTAGGGCGCGTGGAACCCGCCGACGCGCAGCACGGGGGCCTCGAGGTGGAAGAAGCACTCCTCGGTGATCCGGGCGGCGACCTCCGCACCCGTCCCGTACAGCACGGGTGCCTCGTGCACGACGACGCAGCGGCCGGTCCGCCTCACGGACTCGGCGACGGTCGCGGTGTCCAGCGGCGACAGCGCGCGCAGGTCGACGACCTCGATGCTCGTGCCCTCCTGGGCGGCGGTGTCGGCGGCCTTGAGCGCGGTCTGCACGGTCGGGCCGTACGCGACGAGCGTGACGTCGGTGCCCGCGCGGACGATGCGCGCCTTGTCGAGCAGCGGCCCGGACGGTGCCGCGTCGAGGTCGACGTCGCCCTTCTCCCAGTACCGGCCCTTCGGCTCGAAGAACAGCACGGGGTCGGGCGACGCGATGGCCTGCTGGATCATCGTGTACGCCTCGACGGGGCTCGACGGGCTGACGACCCGCAGGCCCGCGGTGTGCGCGAACAGCGCCTCGGGCGACTCGCTGTGGTGCTCGACGGCGCCGATGCCGCCGCCGAACGGCACGCGGATGACGACGGGCAGCGTGATGCGGCCCTTCGAGCGGTAGTGCATCTTGGCGAGCTGGGTCGTGATCTGGTCGAACGCCGGGAAGATGAACCCGTCGAACTGGATCTCGCACACCGACCGGTAGCCGCGCATCGCGAGTCCGATCGCCGTCCCGATGATCCCCGACTCGGCGAGCGGGGTGTCGACGACCCGGTGCGCTCCGAAGTCCTTCTGCAGCCCGTCGGTCACCCGGAACACGCCGCCGAGCTTGCCGATGTCCTCACCCATGAGCAGGACCTTGTCGTCCTGCTCGAGCGCGCGGCGCAGGCCCAGATTGATCGCCTTGGCGAACGTGAGGCGCTGGACGCCGCCGGGCGTCTCGGTCGTGCGCGGGGTCGCGACGTCGGTCGTGGTGCTCATCGGTGGCTCCCCTCGCCGGTGCGGGCGCCGTCGGCGAACGACGCCTCGTACTGCTCGAACCAGGCCCGCTCGCCCTCCACGACCGAGTGCGGCGTCGCGTAGACGTGCTCGAACATCGACGCGGGCGACGGGTGACCCATCCCCCGCACCGTCGTGCGGATCCGCTCGCCGAGCGCGTCCGCCTCGGCCGCGAGCTCCTCGACGAACGCCGTCGACAGCTCGCCGCGCGCCTCGAGATGGGTGCGCAGCCGGTCGATGGGGTCGCGCTGGCGCCACGACTCCTCCTCGGCCGACGAGCGGTACCGGGTCGGGTCGTCGGACGTGGTGTGCGCACCCATCCGGTACGTGAACGCCTCGATGAACGTCGGGCCGCCGCCGCTGCGTGCGCGCTCGAGCGCCTCGGCCGTGACGGCGTACGTCGCGAGCACGTCGTTGCCGTCGACCCGCACCGACGGCACCCCGAAGCCCGGCCCGCGGTCGGCGAGCGGCACGCGCGCCTGCGTCGTCGTCGGCTCCGAGATGGCCCACTGGTTGTTCTGGCAGAAGAAGACGACCGGCGCGTTGTTCACGGCCGCGAAGACGAGCGCCTCGCTGACGTCACCCTGCGACGTGGCGCCGTCGCCGAAGTAGACGACGACCGCGGTGTCGCGGTCCGGGTCGCCCGTGCCCACCGCGCCGTCGCGCTGGACGCCCATCGCGTACCCGGTGGCGTGCAGCGTGTGCGAGCCGATGACCAGCGTGTAGAGATGGAAGCCGTGACCCACCGGGTCCCAGCCGCCGTGGTCGACGCCGCGGAACAGCCGCAGCACCTCCGTGAGGTCGACGCCGCGCGTGTGCGCGACCCCGTGCTCGCGGTAGCTCGGGAACACGTGGTCCTGGGCGGCGAGCGCCCGGCCGGAGCCGATCTGCGCGGCCTCCTGGCCGAGGCCCTGCGCGAACAGGGCGAGCTCGCCCTGGCGCTGCAGGGCGGTCGCCTCGGTGTCGAACCGGCGGACCAGGACCATGTCGCGGTACAGGCCGCGCAGCGCGTCGGCGTCGAGGTGCGCGACGCGGGCGTCGTAGTCCGGGTGGGACGTGCGCGCGCCTGCGGGGGTGAGCAGCTGCACGAGTCCGTCGTCTGTCAGCGGGCCGGTGGTGTGGCCGGTGGTGCCCACGCGGGTCTCCTTCGCGTGCCGCGGCCGGGGCCGCTCCGGGGTGGTGCCGGTCGGTGGCTCGCTCCCCCGTTTCGTCGTCGACGGGGCCGGAAGGGCGAACCTACGTCAGCGTAGGCTACGCGACCGTAGGTTTCTGTGGAACCGGACGCACAATGCTCGACGAACCGGGTTGTCGGGTCCCTACAGGCTCACCCCGCGGGGCGCCGCAGGCACGCGCAGACCCGCTCGCACGCCGGCGAGGACGAGTCGTACGAGGCGTTGTCGCAGGTCAGCGCGGCGAGGAGTCCGCCGCGACCTCGAGCAGAAGGTCGGTGGCCTCGGGCTCCCCGACGCTGATCCGCACGCCGTCGCCGGCGAACGGACGCACCAGCACACCGGCCCGCGCGGACCGCTCCGCGAACGCCGACGACTGGTCGCCGAGCGCGAGCCACACGAAGTTGGCCTGGCTGTCCGGCACGGTCCAGCCCTGGGCGCGCAGCCCGTCGAGCAGCCGCGTCCGCTCCACGACCAGCTTGTCGACACGGGTCATGAGCTCGCGCTCCGCGCGCAGCGACGCGAGGGCGGCGAGCTGGGCGACGTGCGAGACCCCGAACGGGGTCGACGCCATGCGGATGCCCGTCGCGAGCCGGGGCCGTGCGACGGCGTACCCGACCCGCAGACCGGCGAGCCCGTACGCCTTCGAGAACGTGCGCAGCAGCACGACGTTCGCATGCTCCGCGAGCGCGGCGAGCCCGTCGGCGGCCTCCGGGTCGCGCACGAACTCGACGTACGCCTCGTCGAGCACGACCAGCACGTCCTTGGGCACGGACGCGAGCAGCTCGGCGAGCTCGTCGGCGTGCACCGCCGGGCCCGTGGGGTTGTTCGGCGTGCAGACGAGGATCACGCGGGTGCGCGGGGTCACGGCCGCCGCGAGCGCGGGCAGGTCGAGACGACCGTCGGCACCGACCGGCACCGGGACGCCGACCGCACCGGCGAGCGTGATCGCGATGGGGTACGCCTCGAACGACCGCCACGGCATGACGACCTCGTCGCCGCTCTCGCACACGGCCTGCAGCACGTGCCCGAGCACCGCGACGGACCCGCACCCCGTGACGACCTGCTCGGGGGCGACGAGCAGCGACGCCGCGATCGCCTCGGTGAGCTCGGTCGCGAACATGTCGGGGTAGCGGTTCACATCCACCGCGGCGTCCGCGACGGCCGCGACGACCGACGGCAGCGGCGGGTACGGGTTCTCGTTCGACGAGAGCTTGTACGCGGCGGCCCCGACCGGGACCCGGGCGCCGGGGACGTAGGGCGGGAGGTCGGCGAAGGCCCGGCGGAGGGGGACGCGGCTCACCGGGACAGCATGCCATCCCGCGGGCGCCGTCCTCGGCGTGCTCGACCGCCCGGGCAACGCCCGTCACCGTCCCCGCCGCCCAGGTTCGGGGCCCGCGACCTGCAGCGCGCCGGCGGCCACCCGCCCCGGTGCACGGGAGCCCGTGGCAGGATCGCGGCATGGCCTTCGTCCTGCGGGTGCTCATCAACGGCGTCGCGATCTGGCTCGCGACGCTCGTCCTGTCCGGGCTGGAGATCGTGGGCGGGGACTCGAACTGGGAGACGTTCGCGATCATCCTGCTGATCGCGCTCGTGTTCGGGCTCGTCAACGCGATCGTGAAGCCGATCGTGGCGTTCATCTCGATCCCGCTGTACATCCTGACTCTCGGCCTGTTCACGCTGGTCGTGAACGCGCTGATGCTGATGCTCACCGCGTGGATCACCGAGCAGACGTCGTGGGGCCTGCGGATCGACAACTTCGGCACGGCGGTGCTCGGAGCGCTGATCATCTCGGTCGTGAGCTTCGTGCTGTCGGTGCTGATCCCCGAGAGCCGGGACTGACCCTCCGCCGGTCTCACGACCGGCTGGCCCCCTGAGCAACGCGGCGGGCCACCGCCGAGTCTCATGGCGCGTCCGGGACGGGCGCCGGCCGGAGCATCGGCGGCCGGGGTAGACCCGTCGCCGGGTCGGTGCTCACGAGGTCTGGGGCGCGGGTGGCCTGGTACTGGAAGGTGGCCGACGTCGTGCCCGGCGGCCCGAGCACCTCGCCGAGCGCGTCGTCGAACCCGCGCAGCGCCGGGTTCCCGTCCATCGCCTGGTGCGCGCCGTCGACCGTCTCGACGTACGCGCTGATCGCGTGCGACTCGTCGGGCCTCGGCACCCCGCCGTCCGCGGTCGGCGCGAGGTCGCGACGAAGGATCACCGTGTCGCGCGTCGGACGGTCGGGCTCCCCGTCCGTCTGCGGGACGACGTCCTCGCCGTGCCGGACATGGAGCGTCGCGACGCCCGCCGGGACCCGCACGGGGATGTCCGGCGACCCGGCCGTGACGACCGCCCGCACGTCGAACAGCCCCACGCTCATCGCGGCGACCTTCATCGCGACCATGCCGCCCTGGCTGTGCCCGGCCAGCGCGACGGGTTCGTCGGGCGGGATGCCTGCCTGCCGCATGGCCTCGACGACGGCGGTCGACATGTCGTCGGGCAGGCCGGCCATGAGCCGCAGGTTGGTCGTGAGGTCGGTGGGTGCGGCGGCGTTGACGGACCATGTCTCGGTGCCCGGGATCTCGACCGCCCAGCTCCGGGTCCCGTCCGGGTGGTCGAGGCGCTGGATCGTGATGGCACCGTCCGGCGTCCCCGCGGCGCCGCCGTGCGGAGGGCTGTACGTGCTGCGGACGTTGCGCAGCAGGTCCGCGGCGTCTCGTGGGGTGGCGAGCCGTGGCGGGCGCCCCCGTGCCAGGACGACCGTCGGCCCGGCGGGCGGGAGGGCGCCCGCGACGGCCCGGGCGACGACCGGCACCCCGTCCCGCAGGGGCAGGCCGAGGTGGCCGGCGAGCGCGATCAGGTAGGCGGCGAGCGCGTCGACGGCGACCTCGGTGCGGCCGTCGGCGAGCAGCCTCCCGGGCGCGTCGGCGAGGTCGCGTTCGAGCGCCACCACGAGGGCGCCGGGGTCCCGCTCCCGGAGGGCCGTCAGGACGCCGTGCAGCACGGCTCCGTCGCGGAGCGCGGCGACCCCCGCGGTGACCAGCGCGGCGCTCGTCATGAACCCCGACCGGGCCGTGCTTGCCGCACCCGCTTCGGCGGCGGACCGGGCCAGTCGGTGCACCCACGACTCGGCGTGGTCGTACACGCCGACGACGCGCCGGAGCCGGCCGGCCAGGTCGCGCAGCTCGTCGGCGACGCGCTCGGGAGCGACCGGCCCGGTGCGCGCGGCCGCCAGGGCGTCCACGGCGAGGACCGCCTCCGCATGGTGCGCGATCAGCTGACCGACCGCGGCGCGTCGGGCGGCGTCGACCGCAGCGGACGCGTCGTCGAGCCGCCGCGCCGCGGACTCGAGCACGTCGACGGCGTGCGCGAGGTCGTCGAGGTCGGTGCGCGTCGCGCCGCGCCCACCCAGGACCTCGTACCCCGACCCCCATCCCGGGGCCAGCGTCACCAGCTCCACGCCCCTGCCCGAACGCCCGCTCCGACGGCCACGTCGAGCGCCGCGACGGACGGGACGGCGTGCTCGACAGCGGTGCGAACGGCGGTCACGTGAGCGAGGGCGTCGCCGAGCGCGGCCCGGTAGCGGTCGGCCGCGTCCGACACCCACGGCACCTGCTGCGCGTGGGCGAGCGCGCGGCGGGCGGCGTCGACGTCGTCGAGCGCGCGAGCGAGGTGGGGTCCGGTCCGATCCATGGCCGGGACGCTAGGGCGCCCGTCGACCGACGCGGGGGGACGCCGGAGGAACCGGTGCGGGGAGTGTTCCGACGAAGGGCTGTGGACGCGTCAGCGGTGCGCGCGCCCCGCGCCGACCGCCCCGCTCGAGGCCGCACCGACGCCGACACCGACGCCCGCACCGACGTCCACGCCGACACAGACGCCCGCACCGACGTCCACGCCGACGTCCACGCCCACGCCGACGACGACGACGAGCCTCGCGCGACGCCCTACCGTCGCTGCCACCACGCCTCGGCCGGCCGCGACCGCACCAACCCCGCCGCCAGCATCGCCCCGACGATCGCCACGACCCGCAGCACGTCGCCACCCGCCAGCGACGCCCCAGACACGAGCACCGCCCCCACGGTCAGCACCTGCGCCCCGGCCTGCAGCAGCGCCACGTCCCGCAGCATCGCACCGAGCACGGCCACCTCGACCCGACCGCGCGTCGACGTCCGGGCGGCCACGGCGGCGCACCACAGGACCAGGTGGACGAGCAGCACGAGCGCCATGAGCGCGAGCAGGGGCGGCGGCCCGACGATCAGCACCCGCAACCCGACGAGCCCGACGAGCAGGCCGGGCAGCACCGCTCGCGGCCGGGCGGCGGTGGCCACGACGAGCGCGCCGAACCCGCCGAGCACGACAGCGGGCGGCACCGCACCCACGGTCGTGAACGCGACGAGGACCAGCAGCCCGCCGAACACCCCCAGCGCCACACGCAGCCCGAGCCCGGACACGCAACGGCCGATGCGGACGTCGACCTCCGGTGCGACCGGGTGCCTCATCGGGACCCCGCCCCCGCCCGCCGCCGGGCGCCGCGCGCGAGCGTCGCCAGGGCGATCTCGGGTGCCTCCCGCCAGGTCACGACCTCGACGTCCCGGTCGGCCAGGTCGGCGAGCCGGTCCTCGCGGGCCAGCGCGATGAGCCGGACGGCGATGCGCTCGCGTTCGCCGAGGTGCCGCACGTGCAGGGTCGGCAGCACGTCGACCGCGAGCACCCGGTGGCCGAGGTGCCGCCACTGCGCGGCGGCCAGCGCGGCCTCGTCGTCCAGGAACGTCGAGAACACGCACACGAGCGCGCCGGACGGAAGCCGTGGCGCGCGCACCCGCAGAGCGGGCTCCCCCTGCGGCCGGGTGACCGCGAGCGCGTGCCGGATCCGGTCGAGCTGCCGTCGCCCGCCGCCGGGCGGGAGGGGCCGTCGGCGGGTGCCGAGGTCGTCGAGCCCGACGCGGTCGCCCTGGCCGAGGTACGCCTCGGCGACCGACGCCGCCGCTCCCCGGGCGAGGTCGAGCGACGTCGGGTCCTGCGCGCGCGGCGGGACCGGGCCGCGCCATGTGAGGGGGTCGGGGCCGACGTCGTCGCGCGAGTCCAGCACGAGCACCACGACGGCCTCCGCGAGCGCGTGCTCCCGGCGCACGTAGAGCTCGGTGAGGTCGGGCGAGCGTCGGGCGGTGACCCGCCAGTCCACACGGCGCAGCCGGTCGCCGGGCGTGAACGGGTGCACGTCGCGCAGCCCGCCGCCCTCGCCGGGACGGCGGGACTCGTGGGCACCGGTGAGCCCGCGCAGCCGGGGCGGCAGCGGGAGCGCGCCGAGCGCCCGCCGGCCGGGCAGCACCACCGTCTCGCGCGTCGAGGGCGGGGTCGGGACGGAGACGCTCGCGGCGCCGGCGCCGATGCCCTGCGCGTCGACGGTGGCGACCTCCTGCAGGCCCGTCCGCACGGTCCGCACCACGAGCGGCAGCCGGCGGGTGCCCCGGACCGCGACGAGCACCTCCGCGAGCTCGCGACCGCCGCGGCGCAGCCCCACGAGCACCCCGGGGACGCCGTCGGGCGCGGCCACCTCGACGACCGACTCGATCCGTCCCGGCTGGGGCACGCCCTCGGACGCGGTGAGCCGCACGGACACGCCGGCCACTGGCCGACGACGCCAGTCCCACACCCCTGCGACGAGCGGCGCGGCGCCCAGCACCGCGACGTCGGCACGTCCGGTCAGGGCGCCGCCGGCGAGCAGCAGCGCGCCGACGGCCACCGAACCGGCCGCCGCCCGCGTCCTGGGCCAGCGAGCGCTCACACCGTGTCCCCGACGGGTGCTTGCCGCGTCGTCGTCGGCCCCGCGACCCGCCGCAGCATGTCGGCGACGAGCCGCTGCGGTGCGAGCCCCGCCGCCCACGCCTGCGGCGTGAGGGACAGCCGGTGCGCGAGCGCGGGCACCGCGACGGCCTTGACGTCCTCGGGCGTGACGAAGTCGCGGCCGTGCAGCACCGCGAGGGCACGCGCGACGAGCACGAGCGCCTGCGACCCGCGCGGCGACGCACCGATCTCGACCGCCTCCTCGGCCCGCGTGGCGGCGGCGAGGTCGACGCAGTACCGCAGGATGTCGTCGTCGACGTCGACGGCCTCGACCCCGGCCTGCATGCGCAGCAGCGTCGCGGCGTCCACGACTGTCCGGACGGTCGCGACCTCCTGCCGCCGGGCGAGCCGCCGCGACAGCACGTCGACCTCCGCGGCCGGCTCGGGGTAGCCGACGGCGAGCCGCACCATGAACCGGTCGAGCTGCGCCTCGGGCAGCGGGTACGTGCCTTCGTACTCCACGGGGTTCGAGGTGGCGACCACGTGGAACGGGTCGAGCAGCGGGTACGTGCGCCCGTCGACGGTGACCTGCCGCTCGGCCATCGCCTCGAGCAGCGCGGACTGGGTCTTCGGGGCGGTGCGGTTGATCTCGTCGGCGAGCAACAGCCCCGCGAACACCGGCCCGGGGCGGAACTGGAACTGCGTGGTCGCCGGGTCGAACACGCTCGACCCGGTGATGTCCGACGGCAGCAGGTCCGGCGTGCACTGGACCCGCCGGAACTCGAGCCCGAGCGCGGTGGCGAGCGACCGCGCGGCGAGCGTCTTGCCCAGGCCCGGGACGTCCTCGAACAGCACGTGCCCGCCCGCGAGCACCGCCGCGAGCGCCGTCTCGAGCGGCTCGCGCATCCCCACGACCACCGTCGCGACCTCGTCGAGCACGGCCCGGCCGTGCGCGGCGACCTCGGCGACGGACAGCGGGGTGACGGTCATGGGGTGCTCCCGGGGGTCGTGGTGCGGCGGGTGCCGAGTGCTTCGAGGACGTCGAGGGTGTGCCTGACGTCCGGCAGCGAGGGCAGGGGCGACGAGAAGCGGGTGAGCGTGGCGAACGCACGCGACCCGACGAGCTCCCGGACGGCGTCGTCGTCCTCGGGGACCCCCAGGCGCAGGCCGTGCCGGGCCAGCCGGGCCGTCGCGACGACCCGCAGCCGACGCAGCACCCACTCGCCGACCCGCTTGTCGCGGCCGACCATCGTCCACGCGAGGTCCTGCACGTCACCCCGGACGCCGTGCAGGCGCGGCTGCGGCGGACGCGCCCACCGGGGCTCGGGCTCGGCGTCGATGCGCAGCAGGACGACGACGAGCGCGGCACCCGCGAGCCCGACGAGCACCGGCGACCAGGAACGCAGTCCGCCGAACCACGTCCCCCCGGCGAGCAGCGCGAACGCGGCGAGCGGCTGCCAGCGGCGCTCCCACCAGCTCATCGGTGCGCCCCCTCGCGCCGGTCGGCCAGGCCGTTCGCGATCGTCGCGAGGCTGGTGCGGGCACGCGCCACGTCGTCGGCGGTCAGCGGGTGCCGGCTGTACCGGGCGGCCAGGTAGAGGTCGAGCAGCGTGCGGGTGGCGGCCGGGTCGGCGCTCGTCGCGTCGAGCACGTCGACCGTGAACTCCGTGGCCGTCTCCGCCCGGTCACGGACCAGCCCGCCCGACGCCGCCGCGTGCTCGAGCGCGACCCACGCCGCGATCACCGCGTCGCCCGGCGGCTGCTCGTCGTCGAGCTCCTGCGTGGCCCGGCGCACGCCGTGCTGCATCGCGGGCACCCAGCGGTCGTCCACGTCGTCGGACGCCACGGACGGCGGGGACTCGTCCGTGGCGAGGGGGGCGAGGTGCGCCCGCAGGAGCTGGGTGAGCCACCGGACGAGCACGAGCAGCAGCACGACGACGACCAGCGTGCCCAGCACGAGCACCACGAACGTGACCCACGGCGACGCGGTCGCCTCGCCGGACGGCGTCGGGGCGTGCGTGACGAGCGGGCCGGGCGTCCGTCGTGCCTCCGCGACGAGCGGGTCGTCCGGGCCGGGCGGGCCGGTGCTCCGGACGTCCAGCGACCACGGTCCGGCCGCAGCCGACGCCAGCACGGTGAGGACGACGAGCGCGCCCACACCGGGGACGGCGGCCGGCATGCGGCGGGGCTGCGCCACAGGGGCTCCTCGGCGGACGGTCGGACCCGTCGGGTCCGCGTCCAGCCAGGCTACTGACGCACCGCTCCCACCGTGGACCGGCGCCGCAGCGTCGGGAGGGGCGATGGGATGATGGGCGCATGGCCTCCCCCGACGTGACCGCCCCTGTTGCTGCGCCCGACGCCGCGCCCGCCCGCGTCCGTCTCGCCGAGGCCACCCCGCCGATCGCGCTCGGCCCGCTCGACGGCCGGTACCGCGCCGCGGTCGCCCCGCTCGTCGACCACCTGTCGGAGGCGGCCCTCAACCGCGAGCGCGTGCACGTCGAGGTCGAGTGGCTCATCCACCTCACGTCGCACTCCGTGGTGCCGGGCGCCCCGACGCTGAGCCCCGCCGAGCAGCAGTACCTGCGCGACGTCGTCGCGACGTTCGGGCCCGACGAGGTCGCCGAGCTCGCCGAGATCGAGCGCGTGACGGTGCACGACGTGAAGGCCGTCGAGTACTTCCTCAAGAAGCGGCTCGCCGACGCCCCCGCCGTGCTCGGCGAGACGGTGCTCCCCGACGTGAGCGAGCTCGTGCACTTCGCGTGCACCAGCGAGGACATCAACAACCTGTCGTACGCGCTCATGGTCCGCGGCGCGGTGCAGGACGTCTGGCTGCCGGCCGCGTCGGCGCTGGTCGACGAGGTCGCCGCGATGGCCGTCGAGCACGCGCGCGTCCCGCTCCTCGCGCTCACGCACGGCCAGCCCGCGACGCCGACCACGCTCGGCAAGGAGCTCGCGGTCCTCGCGCACCGGCTGCGCCGTCAGCTGCGCCGCATCGCGTCCGACGAGTACCTCGGCAAGATCAACGGCGCGACCGGCACCTACGGCGCGCACGTCGTCGCGGTGCCGGGTGCCGACTGGCCGGTGGTGAGCCGCACGTTCGTCGAGCACCTCGGCCTCACGTGGAACCCGCTCACCACGCAGATCGAGTCGCACGACTGGCAGGCCGAGCTGTACGCCGACGTCGCGCGCTTCAACCGGGTGCTGCACAACCTCGCGACCGACGTCTGGACGTACATCTCGCGCGGCGTCTTCATCCAGGTGCCGGTGGCCGGTGCGACGGGCTCGTCGACCATGCCGCACAAGGTCAACCCGATCCGGTTCGAGAACGCCGAGGCCAACCTCGAGCTCTCGTGCGCGCTGCTCGACACGCTCGCCGCGACGCTCGTCACGAGCCGCCTGCAGCGCGACCTCACCGACTCGACCACGCAGCGCAACATCGGGCCCGCGTTCGGCCACTCGCTGCTCGCGATCGACAACGTGCGCCGCGGGCTGCGGGCGCTCAACGTCGACTCGGCCCTGCTGGCGCGTGAGCTCGACGAGAACTGGGAGGTGCTCGGGGAGCCGGTGCAGTCGGCTATGCGGGCCGCTTCGGTCGCCGGGGTGACCGGGATGGAGAACCCCTACGAGCGGCTCAAGGAGCTCACCCGGGGGCGGCGACTGACGGCCGAGGACATGCGCGTGTTCATCGCCGGGCTCGGGCTGCCCGACGACGTGGCGGCGCGGCTGTCCGCGCTGACGCCCGGCTCGTACACGGGTCTCGCGGCGGAGCTGGTGGAGTTCCTGGAGCGCTGAGGCGTCGGCTCAGGGGAGAGCGAGGCCGCGCACCGTCGCGAAGAACTCCACGGCCTCCCGCTGTTCCGCCGAGCGTGCCCGCTCCTCCTCGAGGATCTGCATCGCGCGGCTCCGGGCACCGTCGAGGCCGAACTCGGCGGCGAGCCCCAGGAGTGCGTCGGCCAGGTCGATCCGGTCCTCGGTCCGCCCTCCCGACGGCGCGATTCGCCCGTCGAGCAACCCCGCGACGTAGGCCGTCGGGTCATGACGCAGGTCGACGAAGGGCACGGTGTACCGCTCGAAGTCGTCAGCGAAACGCTCGACCTCCGACGTGACGCGGGTGTCGTAGTACCCGCGCGGCTCGGCGTCGGGCGGCTGCTCGACCTGGCGAACCAGGAACGCGTGTGACGTCAGGCCTCCTCGCTCCCAGGCCGCACCGGGACCGCCCACGAGCAAGACGAGGTTGACCAGGTGCCTTTCGCCCGGCGGACTCTCGACCATGACCTGAACGGGTGCAGACGACGTCACGTCGTAGGCGCCGGACCGCACGACCGTGAAGCCGTGCGCCGCGAGGGCGTCCTTGCAGCCAGCGAGAGCCGACGCGTAGGAGATCATCGGACCTTCCGGTAGGACCATGGGCCGTTCGCGCCGGGACGATACACCCACAGCTCGCCCTTGCGGCCGGTGATGCGCTCGTATCTGGCGAGTTGCCTCTCGCCCGTCGGACTCCGCGGCAGTTCTCGGGCTTCAGCTCGATCGGCGCCGTGCCACGGAACGCGTCGGTGTACCCGCGCTCGGACTTCAGGCCACCCTTGATGTACCCACGCTTCGAGACCCTTCACCTGCCCGACAAACTTGCTTCGGGCGTCGAGCCCCTGGGCGATCGAGCTCTTGAACCCGCCCGGGCAGACGGCGTCGTGGACCAGGACGGTCGCCGATCCGCCGTCGGTCGACACGAAGAACGTGTGAGGGCCGCTGAGGTGACCAGCCCGGTGGCAGGGTCCTCCGTAGCGACCGCCGTGCCTGTGGTGACGTCCTCGATCGGAGCGAGCGACCCGTCGGCGAGCAGGACGAGCGTGCCGGGCTCGAAGCTGTTGGCGCACCCTCGCGCCTTCGGCAGTGCCCGCATCGCCTTGGCAGCCGCGCGTTCGGCTCGCTGGCCGATCCTCGCCGCCGGGAAGAGCGGACGGGACGACGTCGAGGGGCGCCCATGCCTCGGGCGGACGTCGTTCGGGTGGGTGCCCGGCGAAGTCGGACACCCGAACGGTCTATTCGGACAAACCGGTCTGTGGCAGGCTGCCTGGGAGTGGTCCAGAACCGCCCAAGCGCAGGTCATGGGATCACCCCCGTACCAGCACTGCACGTTGGTGAAGCGTTTCGATAAGAACGCTCTCATGGCCGCTGACCTGCGCGTTCACTCGAAGGAGTGAGGCAATCTGGACAGATGCCCTGGAAACGCTGCACAATCGTGCACCGATCCGTCTGGTTCCTCCGGTTCCATCCGATCTCGGCGCAAGGATGCCCATCGTGACCCTCATGCAGAAGGCCATCACCCCGGCTCTGACCAGGGCGATCCTCACGGCAGGCCATGACCGTGTGGCGGGATACGTGGTGCGCGCAGAGGACGTCGCGTTCGCCACCACGCCGGCGCAGCTCTTCGAGGTGCACGGCCTCGGCTACTACGGCTCGCCGTTCAGCCCGTACGACCGCTCCATCGACGTCCTGCGGTTCGAGTCGTCCCCGCAGCTCCAGTACCGCGACGTCCCCGGCTACATCCTCCCGTTGTGGTGGCTCCGCCACTCCCGCATCCCCCCGGGCGCGGAGCTCGTCCGCATCTACGACAACGGCTCGCAGACGCTGCTCGCCCGCTACGGCGACGTCGGCACCGGCTGGACCGTCGCGCAGCTCGGGGCCCCCCGCCCGGCGCTCGCGTCGCTGTCCCGCTGCGTCGGCCCCGTCGCCAAGTGGCACGGCGCCTACCTCGAGGCGGACGTCGTCGACGGCGGCCACACGGTCGTGATGGCGCTCGCCAACCCCCCGCTCGCCGAGACCGGCTTCCACCAGGCACCCTCGGGCCGCTGGTACCGCCGGGTCGCCCGCGAGGACGTCACCGAGCTGTTCGAGCTGGACCTCACGGCCCGCTGGAACGGCCTGAGCGTCCGGGTCGTCGACCAGTGGCAGGACTCGCAGCGGTACGTCGTCGCCCGCATCTCGCACCTCGGCGACGACATCGACCGCGCCGAGAGCCTGCAGCTCGACCGGGTCGAGGCGGGCGTCTACGAGGCCGTGGTCTACGCCGCGGAGCTCACCGACATCCAGACCAACCAGGTCGTCCCGCACACGTGGGCCCCCGGCCCCGCCGCCCACCAGCACCACGCGGTGCGCAGCTGACCGCACCCACCCAGACCAGGGGCGCGCCAACGACGCCGTGACCCCGCGAGACGCGTGCCGGGCCTGGCCCTCCCCCCCGTCCAGGCCCGGCACGCACCTGTTCGACCGAGGGCGATGTCGCAGGAAGCGGCATCGCCCTCGTCGTGCGCGCGGCTGCGACGGGCGACCGGGACGCGTGGACCGAGGCTCGGCCCGACAGGTGCACCGCGGAGCGCGACCGGCGGCTCCCGCGACCGTCAGGTCGTCGGGACCGCCACGGCCGGCACGGGGATGGCCGCGAGCTCGGCGAGCGCCTCCGTGTACGACGCCACGTCGCCGCTGCGCGCCGCCTCCCGGGCC
The DNA here is from genome assembly GCF_017744555.1 of Cellulomonas sp. Lineage (GTDB taxonomy): Bacteria > Actinomycetota > Actinomycetes > Actinomycetales > Cellulomonadaceae > Cellulomonas. The sequence goes on from NZ_JAGIBD010000009.1 coordinate 80,829, forward strand.
CGGACGGTCGGCCCGTGCAGCATCGCGCGGGTGCGGCGGCGCAGCGCGCGCTCGTGACGTTCGTCGCGGTGCTCGTCGGGCAGGGCCTCCAACTGTTCCGCGAGCCCGCCGAGGACGCGCACGCGCTCGGCCACCACGGCGGGGTTCCACTCGCGGACGCGCCGGTCGGCCTCCCACGCGTCGGCCGCCTGCGCGACGAGGCGACGCGCGGTCTCGACGGCCGCGTGCTCCGCGGGGGCGTGCTCGGCGACGGTGTGCAGGCTGACCAGCCGGACGCCGGGGAGGGAGCGGACGCCCGGGTCGACGTCGTGCTGGAGCGCGAGGTCGACGACCGTGAGGGGCCGGTCGGACGCGGTGCGGGCGGCGGCGAGAGCGTCGACCTCGAGCACGGCACCGGCGGCGCCGCTGCACGCGACGACGAGGTCGACGTCGGACAGCTCGGCGGCGAGGTCGGCGCCGGCGGGCACGGACCGGACGCCGCGGGCGGCGGCGAACTGACCGGCCCGGCCGCTCGGCGAGAAGACGCGGATGTCGGTGCAGCCGCGCGACTTGAGGGCCGCGAGCGTCGCGCCCGCGTACGAGCCCGTGCCGATGAGCACGCAGCTGACCTCGGACCAGGGACGCAGGCCCTGCTCGGCGATGTCGAGGGCCACCCCGACGACCGACCGACCCGTGGCACCGAGCCCGGTGGCGGCCTCGACCGACCGGGAGACGCGCGACGCCGCCTGGAACAACGACTCGAGGGACGACGTGGTGGTGCCGTCGCGGCGGGCGGTCGTGAGCGCACGGCGGACCTGCCCGGCGATCTCGCGCTCGCCGACGACCATGGACTCGAGCCCGCTGGCCACCCCGAACAGGTGGGCTCCGGCGTCGGTGCCGGTGAGCGGGCGCAGGTGAGACATGACCTGCTCGCGGGTGTACCCGGACCGGGCGGCGACGGCCTCCCCGGCGGCTCCGAGGGCGGCGGCGGGCTCGTCCGTCTCCAGGTACAGCTCGAACCGGTTGCACGTCGCGAGGACGACGGCACCCGTCACGGAGGACGTCGCGCCCACGAGCTCCCGGCCCACGGCGTGCACGTCCGACGAGAGACGCTCCAGCACGGTGAGGTCGAGGTCGTGGTGACTGGCGACGAGGGACAGCAGCACCACGCCCCGATTGAATCACCCCGACATTTGTCCGGCACAATCGGCTGGTGACCCTTCCTTCCGCGCACCCGCTCGTCGACGGCCGCACCACGAATTCTCCGCTGGTCCGCGCATATTCCGGCGAGCGCCCCGAACGCCGGCCGGTGTGGTTCATGCGACAGGCCGGCCGGTCGCTCCCGGAGTACCGGGCGGCCCGCGAGGGCACCGCGATGCTCGAGGCGTGCCTCACGCCCGCGCTGGCGTCCGAGATCACGCTCCAGCCCGTGCGGCGGCACGACGTGGACGCCGCGATCTTCTTCTCCGACATCGTCGTGCCGCTCAAGCTCGCGGGGGTCGACGTCGAGATCAAGCCGGGCGTGGGGCCGGTGATGGGCGCCCCCGTGCGTACCGCGGACGACGTCGCGCGGCTGCGGGACCTCGGGCCGCTGACCGCCGAGCAGCTCGCGCCGGTCGCGGAGGGGGTCGCACTCACGGTCGGCGCCCTCGGCGGCACCCCGCTCATCGGGTTCGCCGGCGCGCCGTTCACGCTCGCCGCGTACCTCGTCGAGGGCGGCCCGTCGCGCGACCACCTCGCCGCCCGCACGCTCATGCACGCCGACCCGGCGACGTGGACCGCGCTGACCGAGTGGGCCGCCGACGTCACGGGTGCCTTCCTGCGGGCGCAGGTGCTCGCGGGCGCGAGCGCCGCGCAGCTGTTCGACTCGTGGGCCGGCTCGCTCGGCCTCGCCGACTACACCGCGCACGTCGCGCCCGCGTCGGCCCGGGCCCTGGGCAGCATCGCCGACCTGGGTGTGCGCAAGGTGCACTTCGGGACGGGCACGTCGGAGCTGCTCGTGGCGATGCGCGACGTCGGTGCGGACGTGGTCGGCGTCGACTACCGGCTGCCGCTCGACGAGGCGAACCGCCGCCTGGGCGGGTCCACGCCGCTCCAGGGGAACGTCGACCCCGCGCTGCTCGCGGCGCCCTGGCCGGTGCTCGAGGCGCACGTGCGCGACGTCGTCGCCCGCGGCGAGGCCGCTCCCGGGCACGTCGTGAACCTCGGCCACGGGGTGCCGCCCGAGACGGACCCGGACGTGCTCACGCGCGTCGTCCAGCTCGTGCACTCGCTCTGACACCGTGATGTCGCAGGTCAGCGCGCCCGGTGAGCGCCGGTGGGACGCGGTCGTGGTGGGTGCCGGAGTCGCGGGCCTGGTCGCCGCCCGTGAGCTCGCGACCGCCGGCCTGCGCACGCTCGTGCTCGACGGCCGTGACGCACCCGGCGGGTCGGTGCGCGGGCACACGGTCGCGGGACTGTCGCTCGACGCGGGCGCCGAGTCGTTCGCGACCCGCGGCGGCGTCGTCGCGGGCCTGCTCGACGAGCTCGGCCTGACCGACCGGGTGCGCCCGCCGCAGCCGCACGGCTCGTGGGTGCACCTGCCGTCCGGCGACGGGCCGCTGCCCCGCACAGGCCTGCTCGGCATCCCGTCGGAGCCCGGCGCGTCGGACGTGCGCCGCACGCTCGGCGTCCTCGGCTCGTGGCGCGCCCGGCTCGACCTCGTGCTGCCGGCCCGCGTCGGCGCGGGCGCGACGACCCTCGGCGGGCTCGTCCGGGCCCGGATGGGCCGTCGCGTGCTCGACCGGCTGGTCCGCCCGATCGTCGGCGGCGTCCACGCGGCCGACCCTGACGACCTCGCCGTCGACGCCGTCGCCCCGGGCCTGCCGGCCGCCCTGCGCTCGTCGGGCGGCTCGCTCGCGCGGGCCGTCGCGCAGGTCCGGGCCGCCGCGCCTGCCGGGAGCGCCATCCTCGGGGTGTCCGGCGGCATGCACGTGCTCGTCGACGCGCTCGTCGCGGAGCTCACCGGGTTGGGCGCCGAGGTGCGCACGTACTCGAAGGTCACGGCCGTGGAGCGCGTGGCCGGCGGCAGGGACGACGACGGCACGCCCGCTGCCGACGCCGAACCGGCAGGCGGCGCGGCCCGCTGGCGTGTCACGGTGGCGGGACGCCCGGCGGGCGCGGACCCCGTGCAGCTCGTCGCCGACCGCCTCGTGCTCGCGACGCCCGCCACGGCCGAGCTCCTCGGCGCGGCGGCGTCACGCGGTGCCGCAGCCACCGGCGCGGCGGGACCCACGACCGAGGAACCACCGGCCGGCGCGGCCGTCGCGCCGCACGCGGGCACGGGCTCACCGCAGCTCGACGCCGGCGCCGCCGTCACGCTCGTGACGCTCGTGCTCGACGAGCCCGCGCTCGACGCCGCCCCGCGCGGCACCGGCGTGCTGGTGACGCCCGCCGCGACGGACGTCCGGGCGAAGGCCCTCACGCACGCGACCGCCAAGTGGGGCTGGCTGGCGGACGCCGCCGGACCCGGTCGGCACGTCGTGCGGCTGTCGTTCGGACGGGCCGGCGACGACACGCCGCTGCCCGCCGAGCGGGACGCGCTCGTCGACCTGGCCCTGCGCGACGCGTCGACGCTGCTGGGCGTCCCGCTGCGACGCGAGTCGCTCGTGGGGCACGCGGTGGTGCGCTGGACGGAGGCGCTCCCCCGGCCGAGCGCGGCCCACCAGGAGGCGGTCGCGCACGTGCGGGAACAGGTCGCAGCGCTCCCGGGGCTCGCGGTGTGCGGGGCGTGGGCAGCGGGCAACGGCCTGGCCTCGGTGGTCCCCGACGCCCGCAGGGCCGCCCAGTCCCTCCTCTGACCGCCCCGCACCAGCCCCGCCCACCCCAGCGGCGCCGAAGCCGAGTCCGCGGAGTCCAGCCGAGTTCGTGGCTTCTCGTCGAGGTCGTGCCCTGCAACCACCGGACTCGACGAGAAGCCACGAACTCGACGAGCCTGAGCGGGAGGGAGTGGGAGACGTCGGTCACCTTTGGCGCCGGAATGATCTGACAATGTGTCGCCATCACGTCGCGAGAAATGGCGTGGGTCACATTCTTGGCGCGTCCTTGCTGGTCATTTTCTGACAAGCTGTCAGGACGCCGGGAACGTCGGGCGGGAGCATTTCGACGGTGCCGCCGGACTTCGACACGACCCGCCGCACCGCGAGACACTGGACCCATGTCCCAGAACGTGCGGATCGGCACCCGTGCGAGCGCGCTCGCGCTCACGCAGACCGGTCACGTGGCCGACGCGATCGCCCGCCTCGGCGACGTCGAGATCGAGACCGTGCGGGTCCGCACCGACGGCGACCGGCTCGCCGGTTCGCTCAGCACGCTCGGCGGCACCGGCGTGTTCGTCACGGCCCTGCGCGACGCGCTGCTCGAGGGCCGGTGCGACGTCGCCGTGCACTCGCTGAAGGACCTCCCGACGGCCGACCCCGACGGGCTCGCGCTCGCCGCCGTCCCCCCGCGCGAGGACCCCCGTGACGCCCTGTGCGCGCGCGACGGCCTCGCGCTCGCCGCGCTGCCCGCCGGGTCGACGATCGGCACGGGGTCGCCGCGCCGGGCCGCGCAGCTGCGCGCCGCACGGCCGGACCTCGAGGTCGTCGACATCCGCGGCAACGTCGACACCCGCCTCGGGCGCGTCGCCGGCGCCCGCAGCACCGCCGCTCCCGACCCCGACAAGCCGTCGCCGCGCGGGGACCTCGACGCCGTCGTGCTGGCCCGCGCCGGTCTGGCCCGCCTCGGGCGGCTCGACGCGGTGACCGAGGTGTTCGACGTCGATGTCATGCTGCCCGCCCCCGGGCAGGGTGCCCTGGCCGTCGAGGTCCGCGGCACGGGCATCGGCGTCGACGCGGACAGCCCGCTCGCGGACGCCTTGCGCGCGCTCGACCACCGCCCGACCCGGCTCGCCGTCCTCGCGGAGCGCGCGCTACTGGCCAGGCTCGAGGCGGGCTGCGCGGCACCGGTCGGAGCGCTCGCGGAGCTCGACGACGTGACCGGCACGCTCACGCTCCAGGCCGTCGTGGCCCGGACGGACGGGTCGCAGGTGCTGCGCCGCTCGGCGTTCGTGCAGCAGGTCGGCGCGGGAGACAGGGCAACCGACGAGGCCGCCGCCCGCAGCCTCGGGGAGAACCTCGCGGAGCTGCTCCTGGAGGCCGGTGCCGCCGACCTGGCGGAGCTCGGGGCGCCACGGTGATCGACCGGCCCGGCACCCCGACCACCCCCACCGGCCCGCTCGCCGGCTGGCGGGTCCTCGTGCCGCGACCCGTCGCGGGCGGCAGCCCGGCCGCGGTCGCGCTCGCGGCCGTCGGCGCCGAGGCGGTGCTCGTGCCGCTCGTCGCGACGGTCCCGCCGGACGACCTCACGGACCTGGACGACGCGCTGCTCGCCCTCGGCGCCGGCTGGTACGGCTGGTTGGCCGTGACGAGCGCGGCGGCCGTCCCGGCGCTGGTCGCGCGAGCCGCCGCGGCCGACACGACGCTCGGCGCGCTCGTCACGACCGGCGGCGTCAGGGTCGCCGCGGTCGGCCCGGGCACCGCACGGGCGCTGCGCGAGGCCGGCGTCGAGCCGTACCTCGTGCCCCGCAGCGAGTCGACCGCCGCGGCGCTCGTCGCGGCCTGGCCCGCTCCCGACGATCGTCCGCGGGTGCTGTTCCCGCGCGGCGACCTCGCCGCACCCACCCTCGCCGAGGGGCTGCGCGCCCGCGGCTGGCGGGTCGACGACGTCGTCGTCTACCGGACGGTCGCCGCGCCGCCGCCGCCCGAGGAGGTCCGCACCGCGTGGGCGTCGGGCGAGATCCGGGCCGCGCTCCTCACGTCCGCGAGCACCGTGCGCGAGCTCCACGACCGGCTCGGCCCACCACCAGCCGGCACGCTGCTCGTCGCCATCGGCCCGACGACGGCCGCCGAGGCCGACAGGCTCGGGCTCCCGCTGGCCGGCGTCGCCGCGACCCAGACGATGGCCGGCCTCGTCGCCGCGCTGGTCGACGCGACGGCGGACCCGACGCGCACGGCCGCGGCGACCTGGTCCGACGGCACGACCGACGCCGCGTCGGCACCTCCCGCCGCGACCGGTACCGCCTCGACGACGGTCGGCAGGGCCGGTGACGGCACCGGCGTCACCCGCCCGGCCGTCACCGGATCGGAGGACGCCGCCGCGCCCCCACCCGTCGCTGCGCGGCCGCAGCCACCAGCAGCAGGCGGGACGCTCGTCTCCCCCGCCCTCCCGTCCGTCCCGCAGCAGCCCGGCACGCCCGGGCCCGAGGAGATCGCGTGACCACCCCCACCCCGGCAACGACTCCCTCACCCGTCCCGCACCCCGGCCGCGTCCGCCTGCGCCGTACGCGCTCGACGGCCCCGATGCGCCGGCTCGTCGCCGAGACGCGCCTGCACCCCGCCGAGCTCGTGCTCCCGCTGTTCGTCCGCGAGGGGCTCACCGAGCCGCGACCCATCACGTCGATGCCGGGCGTGGAGCAGCACACCCGCGACAGCCTCCGGAAGGCCGCCGTCGGCGCCGCGGAGGCCGGGCTCGGCGGCGTGATGCTGTTCGCGATCCCGTCCGTGCGCGATGCCGTCGGGTCGCAGGCGACGGACCCCGACGGCATCCTCAACGTGGCCATCGGGGACGTGATCTCCGAGGTGGGAGACGCGCTCGTGGTGCAGGCGGACCTGTGCCTCGACGAGTTCACGGATCACGGGCACTGCGGCGTGCTGACCCCGAACGGTGCCGTGGACAACGACCGGACGCTCGTGCGGTACGCCGAGATGGCCCTCGCGCAGGCGTCCGCGGGGGCCCACCTCGTGGGGCTCAGCGGCATGATGGACGGCCAGACGGCCGTCGTGCGCGACGCCCTGGACGCCGCCGGTTTCGACGACACGGCCGTCCTCGCGTACGCCGCGAAGTACGCGTCGGCGTTCTACGGGCCGTTCCGCGAGGCCGTCGAGTCGGCCCTCGTGGGCGACCGGCGGACGTACCAGATGGACCCCGCGAACCGTCGTGAGGCCGCCCGTGAGGTGGCGATCGACATCGCCGAGGGGGCCGACGTCGTCATGGTGAAGCCCGCCATGTCGTACCTGGACGTGCTCGCGGACGTCTCCGCCGTCTCGACCGTTCCCGTCGCGGCCTACCAGGTTTCGGGCGAATACGCCATGATCATGGCCGCCGCCGCGCACGGCTGGATCGAGCGCGAACGGGCGATCCTGGAGTCCGTGCTCAGCATCCGGCGTGCCGGTGCCGATCACGTCCTCACGTACTTCGCGACAGAGCTGGCCGGATGGCTGGCGGAGGAGAACCGATGAGCCCCAACGGGGTCGAGGAGCTGGCTGCGGTCGGCACGACGAGCGCCGAGGCGTTCGCGCGAGCCCAGGCCGTGATCCCCGGCGGGGTGAACTCCCCGGTGCGGGCGTTCGGGTCCGTCGGCGGCACCCCCCCGTTCATCGCCTCCGCGCGCGGCGCGTACGTCACCGACGTCGACGGGAACGAGTACGTCGACCTCGTCGGCTCGTGGGGTCCGGCGCTGCTCGGGCACGCGCACCCCGAGGTCGTCGCCGCCGTGCAGGAGGCCGCCGGCCGCGGGCTGAGCTTCGGCGCCCCGACGGTCGCCGAGGTCGAGCTGGTCAACGAGATCCGCCACCGCCTCCCCGCCGCCGAGAAGGTGCGCCTCGTCTCGACGGGCACCGAGGCGACCATGACGGCCCTGCGCCTCGCGCGCGCGTTCACGGGCCGCGACCTCGTCGTGAAGTTCGCCGGCTGCTACCACGGCCACGTCGACGCGCTGCTGGCGTCCGCGGGTTCGGGCATCGCCACGCTCGGGCTGCCCGACTCGGCCGGCGTGTCCGGTGCGGTCGCCGCCGAGACGATCGTGCTGCCGTACAACGACGTCGACGCGGTCGAGCAGGCGTTCGCGACCCACGGCGACCGGATCGCCGCCGTCATCACCGAGGCCGCGCCCGCCAACATGGGCGTCGTGCCGCCGCTGCCGGGGTTCAACGTGGCCCTGCGCCGCCTCACCATCGAGCACGGCGCGCTGCTCATCCAGGACGAGGTGCTCACCGGCTTCCGGGTCGGGTACTCGGGCTGGTGGGGGCTCGAGGGCCTGCGCGAGGGCTGGGCGGCCGACCTGTTCACGTTCGGCAAGGTCATCGGCGGCGGCCTGCCCGTCGCGGCCGTCGGCGGGCGCCGGGACGTCATGAACCAGCTCGCACCCGTCGGACCCGTGTACCAGGCCGGCACGCTGTCCGGGAACCCGGTCGCCACCGCGGCGGGTCTTGCGACGCTGCGGCTCGCCGACGCGTCCGTGTACGCGCACGTCGACGCGGTGTCCGCGCAGCTGCGCACCGAGATCTCGTCCGCGCTGGCCGGCGAGGACCTGCCGCACGCCGTGCAGTGGGCCGGGAACCTGTTCAGCACGTTCTTCGGTGCGGCCGGGGCCTCCGGTGCGCGCGACTACGCGACGGTGCTGGCCACCGAGTCGTGGCGGTACGCGCCGTTCCACCGGTCGCTGCTCGAGTCCGGGGTGTACGCGCCCCCGTCGCCGTTCGAGGCGTGGTTCGTGTCCGCCGCGCACGACGAGGACGCCGTCGACCGCATCGTGTCGGCGCTGCCGGCCGCTGCCCGGGCCGCGGCTGCGGCACCTGCGCCGGGGGTCTGAGACCCGCGGCTCCGGCGGGGCCTGAGACCGGGTCGTCAGGCGAGCGTCGGTGGGTCCGTCTCGGTGTTCGGAGCGGGCCGCGGGAACGGCACCGCCGGGGTGGGCGACCACGTCGGCGGGCCGAGCACGAGGTCCGCGAGGCCGAAGAACGCCGTCGCACGGCCACGCTCCGCCGCGACCGACAGGGGCTCGACCCGGTCGTTCCAGACGCCCGCGCCCGGTCGAGGGGTCCGCTCCTCGCGAGGTCGTTCCGGATCGCGTCCGCCCATGTCCCCCGCCTCTCGTCACCGTCGACGATCGTCCGTCGCCCGGATCGCCCGGTCGTCGTGCGCGACCGCCGCTCGCCGGCAGCCGGGTCGGCCCCGCCGTGGCGGGTCGACCGCGACCGAGTATGTCGAACGAAACGGTCGGATGCGACATTTCGGGTGCGCCGTCTCAGCGCGGGGCCGCCCGCGAGAGCGGCGGGAGGGTGGGAGGTCCGAGCGGTCAGGCGGTCGGGGCCGCGACGGGTGCGGCCTCGTGCAGGTCGACGGTGAGCTCCTCCGCCTCACGCTCGAGCGCCCGCTCGGCGCGGTAGGCCCGGACCGACCAGACGATCGCGGCGATCCACACCAGCGCGATCGCGCCGAGGATCAGACCCTCTCCCGGTGTGCCCTTGAGGCCCACGGCGTCGCTGCGGACCAGCGTCCGGGTGTTGGTGAGGACGATGACGCCGCCGACGGCCGAGCCGAGGATCCGCGGGGGCAGGTGCCGGACCAGCCAGGCGGCCAGCGGTGCCGCCGCGATGCCGCCGATGAGCAGGGCGGCGACCCAGACGACGTCGATCCCCTGCGACCCCAGGGTGAGGAGGAACCCGAGGCTCGCGGCGAGGGCGACGAGGAACTCGCTGGTGTCGATGGACCCGATGACCTTGCGGGGCTCGAGCCGGCCGCTGGCGAGCAGCGCGGGCGTGCCGACGGGTCCCCAGCCGCCGCCACCGGTCGCGTCGACGAACCCGGCGACGAGGCCGAGCGGGGCGAGGAACCTCTTGCGCAGCGGTAGGTGGAGGCGGTCCTTGCGGAGCCCGAACAGCGTGAACCGCACGAGGATGTAGACGCCGAGGGCGAGCAGCACGGTCGACATGAGCGGGGCGGCGGCGTCGGTCGCGAGGCGGGACAGCACCGTCGCGCCGAGGAACGAGCCGATCGCGCCGGGGACGCCGACGCGCAGCACGACCTTCCAGTCGACGTTGCCGAACCGCCAGTGCGAGATGCCGGAGACGAGCGTGGTGCCGATCTCGGACAGGTGCACGGTCGCGGACGCGGCGGCGGGGTTGGTGCCGATGGCCAGGAGCAGCGTGGACGACGTGACCCCGTAGGCCATGCCGAGGCTACCGTCGACGAGCTGGGCGGCGAACCCGACGAGGGCGAGCAGGATCAGAGCGGGCACGGGAACCACCAGGCACAGGGGACGACGATTGGTCGATAATTCCGACCACCTTGGTGCCGTTACAAGACCAGTCTCGCCCATCGAGACGGCCACTCGCCATCTGGACAGCCGATCAGGGGTTGTCCCACGCCCCGACCGTCGTCGCGAGCGCCTTCACGTGCTCCGGCAGCTCACCCGCGACCAGGCTCTCGAGCGTCACCTCGTCGAGCACCGACCGGACCGACGTGCGCAGCGCGACCCACACGTCGAGCAGCGACGCCGCCGACCCGTCGTACGAGAGGCTCGGCGGCCGCTCGTCGCGCACCGTCACGAGCGGCCCGTCGACCGCCCGGATCACCTCGGCCAGGCTCACCGCCGCGGCGGGTCGGGCCAGCCGGTACCCGCCGGACCGCCCGCGCACGCTCGCGACGATGCCGGCGCGGCGCAGGTCGCCGAGGATCCGCTCGAGGAAGGCCGTCGGGATGTCCTGCCCCTGGGCCAGGATCTCCGCGGGCACCGGGTCACCGTGGGGGCTGGCCGCGAGCTCCGCGCACGCCCGCACCGCATAGTCCGCCTTCGCCGAGACCCGCATGGCGACCATCATCCTCCGTCGTCCGTCGGGAATACCCCCTAGGGGTATGCTGTTCGGGTGAGCATGAGCGAGCACCCGCAGAAGCCCGGCTACGACTCCGCCAAGGAGGACTACCTCAAGCGGCTGCGCCGGATCGAGGGCCAGGTGCGCGGCATCGCGCGCATGGTCGACGAGGACACGTACTGCATCGACGTCCTCACCCAGATCTCCGCCGTCACCAAGGCGCTGCAGGCCGTGAGCATCGGCCTCGTCGAGGACCACCTGGGCCACTGCGTCGTCGACGCGGCCCGCAAGTCGCCCGAGGACGGCGCCGAGAAGGTCCGCGAGGCGGCCGACGCCATCGCCCGTCTCGTCCGCAGCTGAACCCCACCTACCAGGAAGCGAGCACCCCCATGTCCCAGACCACCACGTTCGGCGTCGACGGCATGACCTGCGGCCACTGCGTGCACGCGGTCACCACCGAGCTGTCCGAGCTGCCCGGCGTCACCGACGTCGCGGTCGACCTCGTCGTCGGCGGCTCGTCCACCGTGTCCGTCACCTCGGACGCGCCCCTCGCCGACGACGCCGTCGCGGCCGCCGTCGTCGAGGCCGGCTACGTCGTCACCCCTCGGAGGTCGCTGCTGTGAGCACCCGCGCCCAGGACACCCCGGTCGTCGTCGACCTCGCCGTCGAGGGCATGACGTGCGCGTCGTGCGTCGCGCGCGTCGAGAAGCGGCTCGGCCAGGTGCCGGGCGCGACGGCCACCGTCAACCTCGCGCTCGAGCGCGCGCACGTCGAGCTGCTGCCGTCCGAGGACGGCGCCGTGGCGGACGACGACGCGCTCGTGGCGGCCGTCCGCCGCGCGGGGTACGACGCGACCGTCCTCACCTCCCGCCGGACGACACCGCCGGCCGCGACGACCACGTCCGTCGCAGCCTCGGCGGATCCCGCCCCAGCCTCCGCCTCTGCCCCCGAGCACGGCGCCTCCGAGCACGGCGCGCACGCGCACGCGCCGGGCGGGGACGGCGGGACGCACGACGTCGCGCACCACGGGATGGACCCCGTCGAGCACGCGTTGTCCGGGCACTCGATGGCGCCCGGGCACGAGATGGACGCCGACGAGGACACGTCCGCCCCCACCGACGCCCGAGGCACCGACCTGCGGGCCCGGCTGCGGGTGTCGACCGTGCTCACCGTCCCGGTGCTGCTGCTGTCGATGATCCCCGCGCTGCAGTTCACGGGCTGGCAGTGGGTCGTCGCCGCGGCGGCCGTGCCCGTCGCGGCCTGGGCGGCATGGCCGTTCCACCGGGCGGCCCTGCGCGCGGCCCGGCACGGCGCGTCGACCATGGACACGCTCGTCTCGATCGGCATCGTCGCGGCGACCGGCTGGTCGCTGTGGGCGCTGCTGTTCGGCGGCGCGGGCGAGCTCGGCATGACGATGACCCCGACGCTCGTCCCGCGCACCGGGATGGAGGCGGCGGTACCCGAGCTGTACTTCGAGGTCGCGGCCGTCGTCACGACGTTCCTGCTGGCCGGGCGGTACGCCGAGCACCGGTCGCGCCGGCGTGCGGGCGACGCCCTGCGGGCGCTGCTCGACCTCGGCGCCAAGGACGTCGCGCTGCTGGTCACGGGCCCGGACGGGGTCCGCACCGAGCAGCGCGTGCCGGTCGACCGGCTCGGGGTCGGCGACGAGTTCGCGGTCCGGCCCGGCGAGAAGGTCGCGACCGACGGCGTCGTCGTCTCCGGGACGAGCGCGCTCGACGAGTCGCTGCTGACGGGCGAGCCCGTGCCGGTCGACGTCGGTCCCGGTGACGAGGTGACGGGCGCGACGATCAACACGTCCGGCGCGCTCGTGGTCCGCGCGACGCGCGTGGGCGAGGAGACGCGGCTCGCGCAGATCGGCCGGCTCGTGGCCGCCGCGCAGACCGGCAAGGCGCCCGTGCAGCGGCTCGCCGACCGGATCTCGGCGGTGTTCGTGCCCGTGGTGCTGGTGCTCGCGAGCCTGACGTTCGTCGCGTGGCTGGTGTCCGGCAACGGCACGCAGGCCGCGTTCACCGCCGCCGTCGCGGTGCTGATCATCGCGTGCCCCTGCGCGCTCGGCCTCGCGACGCCGACCGCCCTCCTGGTCGGCACGGGGCGCGGCGCGCAGCTCGGCATCCTCATCAAGGGCCCCGAGGTGCTCGAGCAGACCCGCACGGTCGACACCGTGGTGCTCGACAAGACCGGCACCGTGACCGAGGGACGGATGGCGCTCGTCGACGTGCTGCCCGTGGACGGGACGCCGGGCGACGAGGTGCTGCGGTACGCCGCCGCCGTCGAGCAGCTCGCGGAGCACCCGATCGCCCGCGCGATCGCAGCGGCCGTCCCGGCGCGCGCGTCGGTCGGTGCCTCGGTCGGCGCCGACGGTGTCGTCATCGGCGCCGACCAGGTGCACGACTTCCACGCCGAGGCCGGTCACGGCGTCTCGGGCGTCGTCCGCACGGCCCACTCGGGCGTCGGGCTCGGCCGCCGGGTGCTCGTCGGGCGTCCGGCGTGGCTGTCCGCCCAGGGCGTCGCCACGGACGCGGCCCGCGGCCCGTTCGACGAGGCGGAGGCCGCGGGCGGTACCGCCGTGATGGTCGCCTGGGACGGCTCGGTGCGCGGCACGCTCGTGCTGCGCGACCCGGTCAAGCCGTCGTCCGCGGACGCCGTCCGGGACCTGCGGGCCCTCGGCCTGCGGCCCGTGCTGCTCACGGGCGACAACCTCGGCGCGGCCCGCACGGCGGCGCGCGAGGTCGGCATCGCGGACGACGACGTGATCGCGCAGGTGCTGCCCGCCGACAAGGTCGCGGTCGTCGAGCGGCTGCGTGCCGGCGGTGCGCGGGTCGCGATGGTCGGCGACGGCGTCAACGACGCCGCGGCGCTCGCGACGGCCGACCTCGGCCTCGCGATGGGCACCGGCACCGACGTCGCGATCGAGGCGTCCGACGTGACGCTCGTGCGCGGCGACCTGCGGTCGGCGGGTCAGGCGGTCCGGCTGGCCCGGCGCACGCTGCGGGTGATCAAGCAGAACCTGTTCTGGGCGTTCGCGTACAACGTGGCGGCCGTCCCGCTCGCGGCCCTCGGCCTGCTCAACCCGATGATCGCGGGCGCCGCGATGGCGTTCTCGTCGGTCCTGGTGGTGACGAACTCCCTCCGCCTGCGCCGCTTCCGCTGAGTCCCGCCGTCCGCCCGTCCACCGAGTCCGTGGGTTCCAGCCGAGACCGTGGGTTGTATGCCACGGTCTCGGCGACAACCCACGGACTCGGCGTGCGAGGGGCTGGTCAGTGGAAGCGGCGGCCCTCGTCGCGGCGGTACGCGAGGACGGCCAGGGCGGCGAACAGGGCCGTCCAGGCCAGGATGACCACCAGCGCGCCCGCGTAGGCCGGGTCGCCGGTCACTGCCTGCACGGCCAGGTCGCGGGCCGCGCGGGACGGGAGCAGCTTCGAGATCGCGTCGAGCCAGCCCGGGAACATCTCGGGCGGCAGGAACAGCCCGCCGGCGAACGCGAGCGGGAACAGCGTCGCCTGGACGACGGCGATCGCGGCCTTCGACGTGAGGCGGTACCCGATCGCGAGCCCGAGCAGCAGGAACGGCACGGCGACGACGGGCACCATGACGACGGCCGCGAGCGCGCGCGGCACCGTGATCGTCGCCGCGGTGAGCAGCCAGCCGATGAGCACGAGCGGCACGAGCGCGAAGAACGACCAGACGACACCGTTGATCACACGCCCGGCGAGCCGAGGCCCGGCACCGGCGGGCAGGGTCCGCAGGAACGGGTCGAACGGCAGCGCGCGGTCCTCGGACACCCCGACGCCGAACGAGAACAGGCACGTCGACATCACCGCGAACGTGCCGAGCTGCGCGACGGCGGCGGTCGCGAGCACGGGGTCGTCGGCCACGGACCGCTGCGGGACGACGAAGAACAGCAGCGCCAGCGCCGGGAAGAGCAGGTTGCCGAGCACGGCGATCGGGATGCGGATCGTCTCGACGAACTGGAACCGGGCGTGCACGACGGCGAGCGTCCAGAACGGGCGTGGCCGGGCCGTCAGCGTGGTCATCGGGCCACCTCCTCGGCGGGCTCGTCGGATGCGGGCTGGTCGGTCCCGGGGTGCGCGACGACGTCCCGATCCGCAGCCTCGCCGTCCCGCGTCGTCAGCGTGAGGAACGCCTCCTCGAGCGACGCTCCGCGCATCTCGAGGTCGCGGAACGGCACGTCCTGCCGCACGAGGGCTCGCACGAACGCGTCGGCGTCGGACGCGAGCACGGTCCGCCGCACGTCACCGCCGTCCCCCGCCGCGACACCGTCCTGCACAACGGCCGCCCCGGGCAGCCCGTCGAGCACGACGGACGCCGGCACGGTGAGCACCACGCGCCGCAGCCCGACGAGCCCGAGCACGGCCGCGAGCGAGTCGTCGGCGAGCACCCGACCGCCGCCGACCACGACGACCCGGTCCGCGAGCGCCTCGATCTCCTCGAGGTAGTGGCTGGTGAGCACTACGGTCGCGCCGTCCGCGTGGTACTCGCGCAACGCCTGCCAGAGCACGTGCCGCGCCTCGACGTCGAGCCCCGTGGTGGGCTCGTCGAGCAGCACGAGCCGAGGCCGCCCGACGAGCGCGAGCGCGACGGCCAGGCGTCGCCGCTGCCCGCCCGACAGTCCCCCGGTCTGGCGTCGGACGAGGTCCTCGAGCCCGAACCGGGCGAGCACCTCGGACGTCGGCATGGGCGCCGGGTAGTGGCGGCCGACGAGGTCGACGACCTCCCCGACGGTGAGCGTGGGCGGCAGGCCGGTGTCCTGCGGGGTCGTGCCGAGCCCGATGCGCGACGCGGCCGAGCGGGGGTCGCCGCCGAACAGCCGGACGTCGCCGGAGTCGGGCCGTCGCAGGCCGCTGACGAGCGACAGCAGGGTCGTCTTGCCGGCGCCGTTGGGTCCGAGGAGCCCGACGAGCTCGCCCTGGTCGACGTCGAGCGACACGTCGTCGAGCGCGACCACGGGTCCGAACGTCCGGGTGACGTGCGTGAGCGAGACGACGCTCATGACGCACCCCCGAGCACGGCGCGCAGGGTCGTCGTGTACCGGTCGAACGCGACACGGCCGGTGCCCGTGAGCTGCACGTACGTGGCTGGTGTGCGTCCTTCGTGGGTCTTGGTGATCGTCACGTACCCTGCCTCCTCGAGACGACGCAGATGGGTGGACAGGTTGCCCGCGGTCATGTCGAGCAGCTTCTGCAGCCGCGGGAAGGTGATGCGGTCGTCGGGTGCGAGGCTCGCGAGGGTCGCGACGACCCGGAGACGGGCCTGCGCGTGGATCACCGGGTCGAGCTCGGTCACGGCGCCGCCCGGCGGCGGACCGCCTCGACGAGCCCGGCGGTGAGCATGCCGCCGCCGCCGGCGAGGGACAGCCACAGGTAGGACGTGGGCAGACCGGCGAATGCACTGGCGGCGCCGACGAGCGCGATCCAGGCGCCGAGCACGTACATGGCCGTGGCGCGCCACAGGATCCCGCCCGCGAGGTAGAGCAGGCCCGCGACGAGCGCCGCGACCGAGTTGGCGGCGAGCCCGACGACCTCGTACGACGCGCCGGCGGCGCTGAGCGCCGAGATGATCCAGCCCATCGCCAGGTACCCGACGAACCACGCCCAGCCGTAGAGCGCACCCTGCCGGGCGGAGTCGCCCGCGATGCCGCGGGTGCGGGCCACCGAGTGCAGGATCGTCGTGGCGACCGCTGCGACGGCCAGCGCGACGGCCAGGACGGCGGCGCCGACCGAGGGGCGTCCGCGCTCGTCGGCCGAGAGCCACAGCCCGCCGTACCCGACGAGCCAGGCACCGCCCCAGACGAGGAACAGCAGCGCGCTCGACGGCACGGTCTGCCATGCAACCCGGCGCTGCGCGCTGATGATCGACAGGGCCTCGGCTGCGCTGGCCGGTGCCGGGTCGGTCTCGTCGTCCATGGCGTCCCCCTTGGGTTTGTCACACAAAGTAGTTTGTGGCAAACGAGAGGCGCAAGGGCCCAGCCGCCGTCCAGCGCACGTCCAGGAACCGGTCCTAGGCTCGGCGGCATGACGGCCAAGGGCGCTCCCGACGAGCACGCGCTGCCCTCGTCGGGACCCGCCGGAGCCGGCCCCACGACGAGCGACCTCGCCGAACCCACGACCGGCGGCGCCCGTGGGACCGGGACCGGCAGCCCCGAGACGAGCCGGTCCGCCCTGGCACCGCCCCCGAGCGACCGGGCCGTGCGGCGCCGGCTCACCACCGAGATCTGGATCGTCCTCGGCCTGTCCCTGGGCCGCTCGGGCGTCTACGCGATGGTCGCGATCCTCGACCGCCTCACCGCGGGCCCGCCGCTCGGCGACCAGACCACCACGCTCAACCCGAGCCGCTCGGCCCGGCCCTGGCTCGACCTGATCTACCAGGTGCTGCAGATCGGCTTCGCGCTCATCCCCGTCGCGCTGGCCCTGTACCTGCTGTCCGCGAACGGCCGCTCGGCGGTCCGGCGCATCGGCCTCGACGTCACACGGCCGTGGCGCGACCTCGGCGTCGGGGCAGCCCTCGCCGCCGCGATCGGCGTCCCCGGCCTCGGCCTCTACGCCCTCGGCCGCGCGCTCGGGATCACGGTCCAGGTGCAGGCCGAGGCGCTCAACTCCGCCTGGTGGACGATCCCGATCCTGCTGTTCGCGGCCATCCAGAACGCGCTGCTCGAGGAGGTCATCGCCGTCGGTTACCTCATGGAGCGGCTGCGCGACCTGCGCTGGCGGACCCCGCTGATCGTGGTCGCGTCGGCGCTGCTGCGCGGGTCGTACCACCTGTACCAGGGGTGGGGGCCGTTCTTCGGGAACGTCGTCATGGGCCTGGTGTTCGCCGAGTACTACCGCCGACGACGGCGCGTCATGCCGCTCGTCGTCGCCCACACGATCATGGACATGGTCGTGTTCGTCGGCTACGCGTCGATCCCCGACGAGTGGCGCGACGCCCTGCACCTGTCCTGAGCGGGCCTACACGGGCACGTCCGCGTCGAGCGTCGCCGACCGGGCGGCCGACAGCAGCGCGCCGATCAGCACGTCGTCGCTGTCCTTGCTCAGCCGCTCGCCCGACCACCGCTCCTTGAGGGCGACGGTCGTGCCGTCGTGCAGCGTGACCGTGACCTTCACGGGTGTCCGCTTGTGCACCTCGACGCCGGCGACGTCCTCGTACGAGACGAACCGGTGGCGCGCGGCGAGCTCGGCGGCCGGCACCTGGGCCAGCGCCAGGAGCCGCACCTTGCCACCCTCGGTGCTCTTGGTGCTGGGCACGACGACGAACCCGTTGTCGAGCACGAGCACCTCCGACGGCGTCCCGTCGACGTCGACCGTCGCGAGGCCGCCTACCACGTCGCCGCCGTGCGCGGTCGCCACCGCGGACTGCTGCCCGGCGCGGTCGACGTCGATGCCCAGACCCGCGAGCGCGGCACGCGCAGCGGGCACCGAGGCCGGGTCGACGGCGAGCGCGACGACGCCGTCGAGCGCGAGCTCCTGGCCGTCCCGGCCGACGACGACCGCGGGCCCGGACCACGAGTGCCGCCACGACGCGACGCCCGCCTGGAGGGCCGCGGCGCGCACGACGACCGTGAGCGTGAGCCCGGCGGGCGTGTCGCCGTCCTCGTCGGGACCGGCGGCGGGGTCGAGCCCGAGCCCGCGCAGCACCTCGTCGAGCCGGCCGGCGGCCACGAGGTCGAGCACCGTGGCGAGCGTCGCGCGGCTCTGGCCGGTGGCGCGTGCGGCGACCCGGTAGACGGAGTCGGCGGTGCGCTGCGACTGCGCCGCGAGCCGCGTCGCCGTGAACGTCTCCCAGTCGAGCCGGACCCGGTCGCCGAACGCGACGACCTGCTCGGCGAGTGCCGCCGCCGCGTTGTCGAAGCCGGGCACCAGGCTCGTCGCG
The DNA here is from genome assembly GCF_017744555.1 of Cellulomonas sp. Lineage (GTDB taxonomy): Bacteria > Actinomycetota > Actinomycetes > Actinomycetales > Cellulomonadaceae > Cellulomonas. The sequence goes on from NZ_JAGIBD010000009.1 coordinate 99,386, forward strand.
GGGCGTGCGTCACGCGCGACCGGCACGTCCGGCATCCGGTCCATCGCGGCGACCCGGGCGGCGATCGACGGGTGGCTGTCGAACCGCGACTGCTCGGCGGGCGGCGCGTCCAGGCGCATCGTCTGGAGCTCGTCACCGCGCGCCGCGAGGAACTGGCCGAACCCGCCGAAGAACCCGGCGGCCGTGGGCGCGTACCCGGCCTCCCAGCCGTCGTCGAGGTAGGCCGCGCCGTAGAACCCCCACGCACGGTCGATCAGCGGCAGCTCGCGCAGCGTGGCCTGCGCGACCGACCGGCCCGCGACGCGCACAGACAGCTCGTCGGCCTCCAGCTCCTGGCGGCGGCTCACGGTCGCGGACGCGAGCAGGTACAGGCGGGCGTACCCGGCCAGCACCCACCCGACGACGTTCCCCGACAGCTCGTCGAGCGTCGCGCCGATCGCCGCCCGCCCCCGGTACGTGAGCGGGCCGAGCCGGGTGTGGCTGCGCGAGTAGTGGCCGAGCTCGTGCGCGAGGACGGAGCGCAGCTGCGACACGTCGAGCGCCTGCAGGAGCGGCACCCCGAGGTACAGCCGGCGGCGCCCGCCGACCAGCCCGAGCATGCGCGTGTCCTCCGAGACCGCCGCGTTGACCTCGGGCACGAGCCGGATCTCGTCGGGCACGCGCGTCTGCGCGACGCCCGCGAGCTCGTCGACCTGCGCCCACAGCGCGGGGGCGTTCGCACGGGAGACCTGCAGCCCCGGCTCCGCGGGCGGGCGAGCCCGTGCGACCTTGACGAGCGCGACGACGATCGCCACCGCGACGGCCGCCGCGACGAACCCGAGCTTGGCCCCGCCGGTCTCCGAGCCGCTCCGGTAGGCGAGCACGGCGAGCCACCCCAGCCCCGCGACCAGGGCGAACGCCACCACGTAGAAGCCTGCCAGCAGGAGCAGCGACACCGCTGCCCGCACCGATGTCGCCATCGTCGTCCTCCGCACCGCGTCCTGCGTGCGCCGCTCGCACGAGGATCGTGCGCGGAGCCTACTGAGCAGCGGTGACGCGCGGGGCGCAAACACGACCGCACGGGGGTGCATCACGACCCGGCGCGCGGACTCCTCCTCAGCGAGCGCGCGACGCGCCCCGAGCCGCGGGACGTGCACGCGACCACCCGAAGGAGACCGGCCATGACCACGGCCCCGGAACAGACCTACGCGCCGAACATCCCCGAGGGCGTGCGGCGGACCGTCTACTACGTCACGCTCGTTCTCGGCGCCGTCACGCTCGCCGCGAGCGGTCTGGCCCAGATCTACTGGCCGGACGCCGCCGCGGCCGTTCTCGCGACCGGTGGCGTCGTCACCAGCACGATGGCGTTCCTGTGCGGCGGCCTCGGCGTCGCGTACGTCGGCAGCAGGTAGCCGTCAGATCGCGGCCGAGCCCTTTCCGACGGCGCGCGCGAACGCCCGGGTCGCGAAGCCGCTCACCACGAGCAGCACACCCGCGACGAACGCGAACAGCCCGAAGATCACCATCACGACGGCGACGGTCTCCTGCGGGTTGACGAGCATCAGCAGGCCGATGAGGAACGCCACCAGCCCGGACGCGAGCACCCAGAACCACCCGATGTCGCGCGCCCGGTAGAGCGTCGCGGCGGCGATGACGCCGAGGATGCCGATCACGAGCACCCAGATCGCGATCAGGTAGAAGATCGCCTTCGCCGTCTGCGGCGCCCAGATGATCGCGACCAGGCCGAACCCGACGCTCACGAGCCCGAGGACGGCCCACCAGATGCCGCCCTCCTCGTGCCGGTTCGAGAACCACTGCGCGAGCGTGAGGACGCCGTCGACCACCGCGAAGACCCCGAACACCCACACGAGGGCGACGGCGGTGTCGAACGGGTGGGCGAGCATGAGGAAGCCGACGATCAGCAGGACGATCCCGCGGACCACGGGCAGCCACCAGATCCCGCGCAGCCGGGCGTCGACGTCGGTGCCGAGCTCGTCGGTCATGAGACCTCCTCGGGCGTCAGCCCAGCGGAGCCCCGGGCGGGAACCCCCCGCCGGCCACGGTGCCCCTCGTCCGGCCACGCTAGCCCTCCGGACCAGCACCGACATCCCCGGACGCGCCGGAACCGGACGCACCGGGCACCGCGCGGCGAGCGGGCTCCGGACTGTGACGCGATCGCGACCCGGGGCGACGCCGGATCCCCCGGGCACGCACGGGCCGGTTGCCTAGACTCGCCGGTATGTCCGCGCCGACGCCTGCTCGTCGCGCGGCCGCGGACCCCGCGGTCGCGGACGACGTCGACGCCGCGAGCGCCATCGACGCGGTCGACGTCACGGGTCCGACCCCCGACGACCAGGTCCGCATCGACGACATCCCCGCCACGCGCGTGCACCACCCGAGCGACCTGATCGGCATGGTGGTCTCCGCGGTCGGCGTGGTCCTCGTCATGGTCGCGGCCACGTACGCGCAGCACACCACGGCCGGTGTCGCGGAGGACGTGCAGGGGTTCGCCACCCTGCTGCAGCGCATCCTGTTCATCCCGGTGCAGGTGCTCGAGGGGCTCGTGACGCTCGCCGTCCCGCTGCTCGTGCTCGGCGAGCTGGCGATCCGCCGCCTCGGCCGGCAGGTCCTCGAGGGGCTCGCGGCCGCGACGGTGGCGCTCGTCCTCAACTTCCTGGTGTTCGAGCTGGTGCAGGAGCTGGGTTCCGAGGACCTGGTGCACGGGCTGTCGATCAGGCACGGCGGCGAGTGGGTGCTCACCGTGCCCGGGTACCTCGCGATGCTCGCGGCGCTCCTGACGGCCGTCGGGCCGCGCGACCGCCGGCGCACCGTGATGTGGTCGTGGAACCTCGTCTGGGTCGTCGTGGGCGTCCTGCTCATCACCGCGCGCGTGTCGCTGCCCGGGCTGCTCATCGCGCTGCTCGCCGGCCGGCTGGCCGGTCAGGCGGTCCGGTACGTCTCCGGCATCCAGTCCGCGCGCGCGTACGGCACGAGCCTCGTCGCGGGCGTCCGTCGCGCGGGGTTCGACCCCGTCCGCCTCACGCGCGTGCCCGACGACACGACCGACGCCGAGGCCGAGCGCCTCCTGCGCACGGGCGCGGAGCCGCCGCACCTCGACGGCGAGCCCGAGGCGCGCGCGCTCACCCGGTCGACGCGGCACCGCGTCTACCAGATGTCGACGAGCACCGGCGACCGGCTCGACGTGCTCGTCATCGACCGCGACCGGCAGGTGGTCGGCTCGCTCGCCCGCCTGTGGCGCTCGATCCGGATGCGCGGGCTCGAGGGCCGGTCCGTCATGCCGCTGCGGCAGGCCACCGAGCGGGCCGCGCTGCTCTCGTACGCGGCACGCGCGGCCGGCGTCCGGACCCCGAAGCTGCTGAGCATCGCCGAGGCCGACGAGTCGATGCTGCTGGTGCAGGAGCGCCCCGGCCACGCGGTCCCGCTCGCCGACCTCGCGCCCGAGCAGCTCACCGACCAGGTGCTGCGGGAGATCTGGGCCCAGCTCCAGCTCGCGCACGACGCCGGCATCGCGCACCGCGCGCTCACGAGCGACGTGGTGCTCGTCGACGCCGTCGTCGGGCAGCCCATGGTGTGGCTGACCGGATGGGAGCAAGGCGACGTCGCGTCGTCCGAGCTGGCCCGTCGCATGGACGTCACGCAGCTCATCGCGCTCCTCGCGCTGCGGGTCGGCGCCGCGCGTGCGCTCGAGTCTGCCGTCGCGGTGCTGCCCGACAGCGACATCGCCGCGATCGGCCCGCTGCTGCAGACCGTCACGCTCCCCCGCGAGACCCGCGACGAGATGCGGGCCCACAAGCCCGTGCTCGCCGAGCTGCGGACCGCGCTCGTCGCCCGGATGCCCGAGGCCGACGTCGAGCCGCAGCAGCTGGTCCGGTTCGGCGCCCGGACGGTCTTCACGATCGTGCTCACCGTCGGCGCGATCTTCGTCATCCTCACGACCGTCAACGTCGAGGTCATCAAGGACGCGCTCGCCGAGGGCGACTGGCGCTGGTCGGCGCTCTCGTTCGCGCTCGGCCTGTCGACGTTCGTCGGGGCCGCGATCGCGTTCGTCGCGTTCTCGCCCGTCAAGCTGTCGCTGTGGCGCGCGACCCTCGTGCAGACCGCCGCGTCGTTCGTCGCGCTCGCCGCCCCCGCCGGCATCGGACCCGCTGCGCTCAACCTGCGGATGCTCACCAAGCGGGGCGTCAGCACGAGCCTCTCGGCGGCCACCGTGGCCCTCGTCCAGGTCAGCCAGTTCGTCGTGACCCTCGGGCTGCTGCTCGTGCTGTCGATCGTGTCGGGCACGTCGGAGTCGCCGCTGCCCGTCTCGCCCGCGGTGCTGCTCGTCATCGGCATCGTCGCAGCGCTCATCGCGACGTCGCTACTGATCCCGAAGGTCCGGCAGTGGGTGCTGTCGAAGACGATGCCGACGGTGCAGCAGATGTGGCCGCGGCTCATCGAGGTGCTCAGCCAGCCGTGGCGCCTGGCGCTCGCCGTCGCCGGGAACCTCGCGATGACGCTCGGGTACGTGTTCGCGTTCGACGCGGCCATGCACGCCCTCGGTCAGCAGGCGAGCCTCGTGCAGATCGCGCTCGTCTACCTCACCGGGAACACGGCCGGCGCGATGGTGCCGACCCCCGGCGGCGTCGGCACCATCGAGTTCGCGCTCGCCACCGCCCTGACCGGTGTCACCGGCATCAACGCGGGTGTCGCGGGCGCCATCGCGGTGCTGTTCCGCGTGCTCACCTACTGGCTGCGCATCCCGTTCGGGTGGGCCGCGATGCGGTACCTGCAGAAGGTCGGCGACCTCTAGCCGGACACGCCACCGGGCCGGCGCGTCACGCGGACGCGGCCGGCCCGGGGCAGGTGGGTGGACGGGTCAGGCGAGGGCCTTGGCCTTGAGCTGGTTGAACTCGGCCTGGTCGATCACACCGGCGTCGAGCAGGGCCTTCGCGTCGCTGATGTGCTCGGCGGGCGACTTGCCGGCCACCTCGCGGATGTACGAGTCGGTGTCGGCCTTGGCCTGCCTCACGGCGCGCCCCTGGCGCTCGGCCATCCCGTTGCCGCGCGCGATCACGTACACGAGCGCCGTGATGAACGGGAAGACGATGAGGAAGACGATCCAGACGGCCTTCCACCAGCCGCTGAGCGTGTGGTCACGGAAGAGGTCGGTGAGGATCTGGAACAGGATCACGAGATAAGCGAAGAACACGAACCACCAGATCAGCAGCCAGAACCAACTCCAGAAGCTGTCCATGCGACCTTCTCTCGGTTGCGAGCCGCCCCGAGTGGCGAGCCCGGTGATTCGGAGGCTAGCCGAGAACCGCACGAACGACGCAAGAGGGGCGCACCGGAGAAGTCGGACGTCGTCGTTGCCCGGACGTGCGAGAACGCCGGCCCCCGACGATGGGGACCGGCGTTCTCGAGGTGCTGTGGTGCTGCTCGCCCTCAGGCGGCGAGGTGCTCGCGCTGCGCGGGCACCAGGTCCGAGACGCTGCGGTGCGCCGCGAGCTGCGCCCAGGCCTGCAGGCGCGCCGTGGGGAGGACGAAGGGGGTGTTCGGGGTGGGGTCGACTGAGAAGCCGCGCTGGTCCATGAGACCGTCCTGTCCTGTTCGGTAGCCCGGCTGACCTCGTGGGTCCCGTGGCTTTGCGTCCCCTCCTTGCGGAGGGTTTGCCGTTTCGCTGACAGAGCCGACATTAGAGCAAGATGAGACCTCGCGGAAGCGGTTCAACGGCACAAACTCGGACATCCGTCCACTTTCACCCGCTCGGGCGGATGCCGCCCGTGTCCAGCGCATATGCCTGAAACGCCTGGTCATGGTCACGATTCCACCTGCGCCGACACCTCCTGGGCCCAAGTGTCGACACTCTCGGACGTCACCCGGACGGCCCAGCGGCAGGTGAACCGTGTCACGAGTTCACCCGCTGCGGCGGCCCTCACGTGGACGGGACGTCCGCCAGCCGGAACGCCAGCTGCGTCTCCCACCGGGACATGTCCGGCTCGACGCGCGGATCGGTGAGGAGAAGCTCGAGCCGTGAGCCCCACGCGTCGCCGTCGGGCGTCTCGTGCCGATCCCACACCCACCCGTGCGCGTCGCCGTACGCCAGCAGGTCGGCGGTCACCTGCACCAGCTCGTCCGGGTGGCCCACGTGGGTCGTCACCGCGTACGTCCCCGCGGGCAGCACGCCGGGAGCCACGTCGCCGCCCGGCTGCGCGATCGACTCGTCGACCGGCACCCCCGCCTCGACCAGCAGCTCCCGCTCCATGTCGATGACGTGGTACCGGAAGAACGGCGGCCCGGCGGGCGCGAGCGAGTGGGCGTCCATCCACGCCAGCACGTCCGGCAGCCGGTCGGCCACCTCGGAGAACGTCGACATCGTCACCGACCGCCTAATGCCCACGTACGGGACCTCCGGCCGCGAGACGAGCACCGGTACCGACACGGACCGCTCCATGGCGCCTCCCGTCGACGTGGCGCCCCCCAGCGCCGGGCACGAGCCCGGTCGAACGCTACGACCACCGGCGCTCACGCACCAGGGACGCACGACGGCCCCCGTCGGACGACGGGGGCCGGACCGGGGACGTGCCGACTACTTGAAGGCGTCCTTGACGTCCTCACCGGCCTGCTTGATGTTCGCCTTGGCCTGGTCCACCTTGCCCTCGGCCTCGAGGCGCTCGTCGTCGGTCGCCTTGCCGGCGCCCTCCTTGAGCTTGCCCTTCGCCTCTTCGGCGGCATTCGAGATCTTGTCGTCGAGACCCATGCGTGTCACCTTCCGACCGTCGGTGGGGGCCTTCTACCTGACCCTCCAGAGCGTGCCCACGACGTTATGTCGGAGGCGGCGAGGCCGCATCCGGAGGTCGGCCGTCAGCCCGTCACGGCCTCCGCCAGCGCCTCGAGCATCTGCCGGTACATCGCCGAGGAGTGCTCCGCCTCCTCCTGCGACGCCGCGTTGTCCTGCACGAGCGTGACGGTCGTGCCGTCGTCGTGCTCGTCCAGCGTGAACGTGAGGTGGTGGTAGCTCTCGGGCACGTCGGGCTGCCCGCTCATCGGCGAGAAGTGGCTGTACCGCAGCAGGCGCGGGCGCTCGACCTGCTCGACGGTGCCGTGGTCGCGGAACTGCTTGCCCTGGAACTCGCCCTCGAACACGATCGGGTCGCCGACCTCGTACGTGCTCGTGACCGTCGCGCCGAGGAAGAACCGGGCGTCGGGGTCGACGAGCGTGCGCCAGACGTCCTCCGCTCCCGCCGCGATCGTCGTGCGTGCGCGTGCCACGTGGGTTCCCGTCATGATGCTGCTCCCTCCGGACGGGTCGCCGCCGGCTGCGGTGCCTTCCGTGCGACGGTAACCACGGCGCGGGACGGCCGCCCGTTCAGCCGCCCGTGCGGGTGGACGAGGTCCGCTCGACGGGGCACACCTCGGTGGTGGTGCCCGGTGGCGTGAGGCTCGCCGTCCACCGCCAATGCGGGCCGACGCCTGCGACCGCATCGGCCGGCACACGGATGCTCCAGTCGTCGGCGAGGTTCGACACCCCGACCTCGCCGACGAGCGCCCCGTTCTGGACGGTGCCCGTGCGTGTGACGCGGAACGCGCCGTCGTCGGACGCGACCGTGGTGGACAGCACGGTGCCGTCGGGCGGGACGACGTCCTGCGCGAACGTCCACGTGACGGACAGGTCGTCCGCCGGCTGCGCGTCGCGCGTGACGCCGAGGCGCGGCGTCGAGCCGGAGGTCCACCACCGCAGGTCGACCAGCTCGACCCCGGCCTCTTCGGCCTGGGTCCCGGTGCACGCGAACGACCCGCCCGCGTCGGACCCCGTGGTCCCGCCGACGGAGAAGCCGACACCCGCCGCGCACACCACGGCGGACGCCGCGGTCCAGACGTCGATGCCACGGACGCGCGGCCCCGGACGCCCGCGCACCACGTCGGTGGCGGCGGCGCTGTCGGCGAGCGTGCGGCGGCGCTCGTTCCACAGGGGACGCAGGTAGCCGATGTAGCAGATGGCGTCGAGGACGTGCGCGACCTGGCGCCCGAGGGTCCGCAGCACGCCGACGGGCCGTCCGGTGCCCTCGTGGACCACCTGGATACCGACGAGCCGCTTGCCCGGGGTAGCTCCCGTGAAGGCCTGCAGGAGCAGGAGCAGGGCAAGGGTGACGACGACCGTGCGGCCGACGGGCACGGTGTCGTCCTGCGAGAACGAGAGCCACCACGAGACGCCCTGCAGCCGGCCGTCCACCAGGTAGGCCGTGCCCGTGAGGATCGCGGAGTCGAGCAGCGCGGCGACGACCCGGCTCCCCCACGACGCCAGCTCAGGGGTGTCGACGTCGCCGACGAGCACGTCGCCCGGGGTCTGGTCGAGGATCGTCACGGCCGAATCGTGACAGGTCGGACCAGGTCAGCGGGCCGTTTTCACAAGGCCGATCACGGGCGGGGCACCCAGCGCGCACCGAGCTCGGCCGCGGTCGGCGCCGGGCCCGGCAGCGGGCCGGTGGCGGCCTGCGGGCGCAGGGCGTCGAGCAGCAGCGTGAGGTAGCGGTCGCGCAGGACGGCGGTGCGGGCGGGGTCGTCGAGGCGGACGGCGGTGATCTGCTCGAAGACCATCGCGAGGTCGGTGGTCTCGAGGTCGTCTCGGACGACACCGGCGGCCTTCGCCCGGTGGAAGATCGCGTCGCCGCGGGCGGTCGCCTCGGCGGCGAGCTCGCCGAGCTCCGGGGTGGGGGTGAACGTGCCGGCGAGGTGGACGGTCAGCGAGTGCACGTCCTGCGCGATGACGCCGCGGACGAACGCGTCGAGCTGCGCGGCGGGGTCGTCGATCCGCTCGGCCTCGTCGGCCGCCTGGATGAACCGGCGCAGGCCGTCGGCGCACAGGGTCGCCAGGAGGTCCTCCTTGCCCGCGTAGCGGCGGTACAGGGCGCTGACGCCGACGCCGGCCTCCTGTGCGACGGCCGCGATCGGGGCGTCGGGCGTGCGCATGAAGACCGCGCGGGCGGCCTCGAGGATCAGGTCGTCGTTGCGGGCCGCCTGGGCGCGGCGGCCGCTGAGGGGCGTCGTCATGCGGTCGACGATAGCACTGGACCGGAATGCTTCGTTCCGTTAGTCTCGAACTGCCGCGGAACGATGCGTTCCGTTCCGATTGAATGGAGGTCACCATGTCCCGCACCGAGATCCGTCCCTTCCGCGTCGACGTCCCCCAGGCCGAGCTCGACGACGTCGCCGACCGCCTCGCCCGCACCCGCTGGACCGACGAGCTCCCGGACGCCGGCTCCGCCTACGGCGTGCCCGTCACGCAGGTCCGCCAGTGGGCCGAGCACTGGCAGCACCGCTTCGACTGGCGCGCGCTCGAGGCCCGCCTCAACGCGTACCCGCAGTTCACGACGGAGATCGACGGTCAGCAGATCCACTTCCTGCACGTCCGCGCGCCGCAGCCGTCCGGCACGGCCCTCCTCCTCACGCACGGCTGGCCCGGGTCGGTCGTCGAGTACCTCGACGTGATCGACCCGCTCACCGCCGCCGGCTACGACCTCGTCGTCCCGTCGCTGCCGGGCTTCGGGTTCTCCGGCCCGACGACCGAGGCCGGCTGGGAGGTCCACCGCACCGCGCGCGCCTGGGTCGAGCTCATGGCGCGCCTCGGCTACGCGCGCTACGGCGCGGTCGGGAACGACGGCGGCTCGATGATCTCCCCCGAGGTCGGCCGCCTCGACCCCGAGCACGTCGTCGGCGTGCACGTCACGCAGCTGTTCTCGTTCCCGTCCGGCGACCCCGCCGAGCTCGTCGACCTCACGCCCGAGGAACAGGCGGGGATCGAGCACCTGCAGTGGTTCTGGGAGAACCTCGGCGCGTTCAACGTGATGCTGTCGCAGTCGCCGCAGACCGTCGCGCACGGGCTCGCCGACTCCCCCGCCGGGCTGCTCGGCTGGAACGGGCAGCTGCTCGTCGGGCTCGACGACGACTTCGTCGTCGCGAACGCCGCCGTCTACTGGTTCACGCGGACCACCGGGTCGTCCGTGCGGTTCTACCGGGAGATGGCGCACACGACGACGCACCCGTCCGGACCGACGACAGCCCCGACCGCGCTCGCCGGGTCGACGAACGACTTCCTGTCGATGCGGCGGTTCGCCGACCGGGACCACGCGAACATCGTGCGGTGGAACGTCTACGACACCCCCGGGCACTACGCCGCGCACCAGGCACCCGACGTGCTCGCGGGCGACGTCGTGGCGTTCTTCGACGGGCTGCGCTGACCCGCGCGGCGGCGCGGGGCCGCGGCGGGCGACGTCAGTCCCCCGACAGCTCCTCGCGCAGCCGCGGCTCGGTCCGGCGGGACGGCACGGCACCAGACTTGTCGGCGTAGAACGCCCGGATGACGTCCATGTCCGCGCGCACGTCACCCGTGAGCCGGATCGTCGGGCCGAAGCCCGTCGTCCTCGTCGTCCGGTCCACGTAGCCGAGCGTCACCGGCAGGTCGCACGCGCGCGCGATGCGGTAGAACCCGGACTTCCAGCCGTCGCCGGACCGCGTGCCCTCGGGCGTGACGACCAGGTAGAACCGGTCCCCCGCCGAGATCCGTGCCACGAGCTCGTCGACCAGCCCGGCCGGGTCCCGACGGTCCACCGGGATGCCGCCCAGGCCACGCATGACCGGACCGGCGACCCCCTTGAAGAGGGTGTGCTTGCCCAGCCACTTGAACCGCAGGTCGCCCTCGCCGCCGATCGCGAGCATCAGCACGAAGTCCCAGTTCGACGTGTGCGGGGCACCGACGAGGATCCCGGCACCGTCCTTCGGGAGGCGCTCGGTCACCAGGTTCCACCGGCTCACGCGCCAGTAGGCGCGGGCGAGGGTGCGGCGCAGGCTCATCGATCGATCACCGCGCGACCGTAACGGGTCGCCGGGCCCGTCGGCTCCCACGCACGCTCCCGGGCGCGTCGTCCTCCCGAGGCGTGGGACGACGGTCTCGACGGGCGGCCTGTCACAGGGGTGCGGCAGAGTGGCTGGGCATGGACGAGAAGGAGACCCTCCACAGCTACCTCCGGATCCGCCGCGACGACCTGCTGCGCAAGCTCGACGGGCTCGGCGAGTACGACGTCCGGCGACCCATGACGCCGACCGGCACCAACCTGCTCGGGCTCGTGAAGCACGTCGCGAGCGTCCAGGTCGGGTACTTCGGCGAGACGTTCGGGCGGCCCTTCGACTTCCCGATGCCCTGGTACGACGACGGCGCCGAGCCCGACGCCGACATGTGGGTACCCGCCTCCGAGTCACGCGCCGACATCCTCGATCTGTGGCAGCGGTCCAACGCGCACACCGACGCGACGATCGAGGCGCTCCCGCTCGACGCCGTCGGGCACGTGCCGTGGTGGCCGCCCGAGCGCGAGCAGGTCACGCTGCACCAGATCCTCGTGCACATGGCCGTCGAGACCGCGCGGCACGCGGGCCACGCGGACATCGTGCGGGAGGGCATCGACGGCGCGATCGGGAACGGGCCGGGCGACCCGAACATCCCCGGGAAGACGGGCGACGACTGGGCGGCGTACTGCGCGCGGATCGACGCCGCCGCCCGCGAGGCCGCGGCCGAGGCCCGCTGACGGGACTCGGCACAGACGGCAGACCCGGATGAGCCGACCCGCCCGGTCGGCTCATCCGGGTCGCCCGCCCGGTCGGATCATCCGGCCAGCCCGCCGGACGATCCTCGCGGGCCTCAGGCGGGCAGGACCTCCGCACGCGACCAGCGCTCGTCGGCGATGGTCACGTAGTGGACGTCGCCCACGACGGTGACGGCGGTCTCGGTCTCGCGTGCGGAGCACGACGGGCCGACCCACAGCTCGACCCGGCCGGGCTCGACGATCCGCTGCAGGTCGCGGTCCGCGAACGCGAGGCGGGTCGTCGGGACGGTGAGCTCGACGACCGCGCTCTGGCCGGGCTCGAGGTGCACGCGGCGGTACGCGAGGAGCTGCGCGACGGGTCGCGTCACGGAGCCGACGACGTCACGCCCGTACAGCTGGACGACGTCGTCGCCCGCACGCTGCCCGGTGTTGGTGACCGTCACGCGGGCCACGACCTCGCCGTCCGAGCGCACCTCGGGGGCGGCCGTCAGGTCGGTGTGCGTGAACGTCGTGTACGACAGTCCGTGACCGAACGGCAGCGCGGGTGTGCTGCGCAGGTTCGTCACGTCGCCGTCGCCACCGAGCTGCGGGTGCAGGTAGGAGAACGGCTGCGCGCCGGCCGACCGCGGCATGCTCACGGGCAGGTGGCCGGACGGGTTGACGCGGCCGCTCAGCACGCCGGCGATCGCGTTGCCGCCTTCCTCGCCCGGGAAGAACGCCTGCAGGACGGCGGCGCAGCGGTCCAGCGCCCAGTCGACCGCGTACGGGCGGCCGGTGATGAGCACGAGGACCACGGGGGTACCGGTCGCGAGCACGGCCTCGACGAGCTCGCGCTGCACGCCCGGGAGCTCCAGGTCGTCGCGGTCGCAGCCCTCACCGACGGTGCCGCGACCGAAGAGGCCCGCGTGGTCGCCGACCACGAGCACGGCCACCTCGGCGCGTGCGGCGGCCGCCACGGCCTCGTCGAACCCGCTGCGGTCGTCGTCGTCGACCGCGCAGCCCTGCGCGAAGACCAGGTCCGCGGCGGGCAGCTCGGCCGCGAGGGCCTGCCACACGGTCGGGACGTCGATGCCGCTCTCGACACCGGGGTGGTGCGCGAGCACGTGGTTGACGAACGAGTAGCAGCCGAACAGCGCGGCCTCACGGTCGGCGTTCGGGCCGATCACGGCGACGGTCGCGGGACCCGCGGCCAGCGGGAGCGTCCCGTCGTTCGACAGCAGCACGACGGACTCCTCGGCGAGCCGAGCCGCGATGCGGCGGTGCTCGGGTCCGTCGAGGTCGACCTTGCTGGGCGGCTCGTCCTCGAACGTGGCGTCGAGGAGCCCGAGCTGCTGCTTCTGGACGAGCGCGCGCAGCACGGCCCGGTCGACGAGCGCCTCGTCGACCTTGCCGGCGCGGACCGCCTCGGCGAGCGGCGTGAGGTACGCGTCGCCCGTCGGGAGCTCGATGTCGACGCCCGCGGCGAGCGCCTGACCCGCGGCCTCGCCGAGGTCGGCCGCGATGCCGTGCAGGATCTGCAGGAACGCGACACCGAAGTAGTCGGCGACGACCGGGCCCTCGAAGCCCCACCGGTCCCGCAGGATGCCGGTGAGGAAGCGCGGGTCGGCCGCCACGGGGATGCCGTCGATCTCGTTGTACGACGACATGACCGACGCGGCCTTGCCGTCGAGCAGCGCCATCTCGAACGGGACCAGCAGCACGTCCTCGACCTCGCGCGGACCGGCGTGCACCGGCGCGAAGTTGCGGCCCGCCTGCGACGCCGAGTAGCCGACGAAGTGCTTGAGCGTCGCGTGCACGCCCGCCGACTGCAGGCCCCGCACGTACGACGTGCCGAGCGTGCCGACCACGTACGGGTCCTCGGCGATGCACTCGTCGACCCGGCCCCACCGGGGGTCGCGGATGACGTCGAGCACCGGGGCGAGCCCCTGGTGGATGCCGAGCTCGCGCATCGAGCCGCCGATCACGGCGCCCATCTCGGTGACGAGCTCCGGGTCGAACGACGCACCCCACGCCAGGGGCGTCGGGAACGTCGCGGCACGCCAGGCGTTGAGCCCCGTGAGGCACTCCTCGTGCACGAGTGCCGGGATCCCGAGCCGCGTCTCCCGCACGAGCTTGCGCTGCTGCTCCCACAGCGTCCGCGCCCGCTCGACCACGTCCACGGGTCGCGTGCCGTAGGCCCGGGTCACGTGACCCAGGCCGTTCAGCGTCGCGGTGTCCAGCCCTCGCTCGACGGTGAACTCGCCCTGCAGCGGGGCGACCGTCTCGCCGTCGCCCTTCTCCCAGAACCCGACGATCTGGGCCAGCTTCTCCTCGAGCGTCATCCGTTCGAGGAGGAGCCGTGGCCTGTCGGCCACCTGGTCGGGGGAAAGCTGGAGATCCGTCACGGATCGACTCCTTTTGAGCACGACGTACTGGTGGGACCCGTGCGCGCGCGACCAGCGGCCGCGCGCCGCACGGTGAGAGGGGCCTTGTCCCCGGTCAGCCCTTGACTGCGCCCTGGAGGCCGTTGACGATCTGCTTCTGCATCGCGAGGAAGAAGATCAGGGCCGGGATCATGGCCAGCGACGTGAACGCGAAGACGCCGGCGATGTCGGAGGAGTGCTCCGAGGAGAAGTCGGCGACGCCGAGCGGGAGCGTCTTCATCTTGTCCTGCAGCAGCAGCAGCGGGAGCAGGTACGCGTTCCACGAGCCGACGAACGCCAGCACGCCGACCGTGACCATGCCCGGCTTCGACAGCGGCAGCAGGATCCGCCAGAAGAACCCGATGCGGGACGCGCCGTCGAGCAGCGCGGCCTCCTCGAGCTCGTTCGGCAGCGCCTGCAGGAACGGACGCAGGATGACGACCGTCACCGGCAGCGCGAACGCGGCCTGCGGGAGTGCCACCGCCCACCAGGTGTTCCCCATGTGGAGGTCCTTGGTGATGAGGATGAACAGCGGGATGATCGCGACCGTCACGGGGAACAGCAGACCCATCACGAAGACGAGGAAGATCGCCTCGCGGCCCTTGAACTTGTAGCGCGCCAGGGGGTACGCCGCCATGATCCCGAAGACCACCACGAGCGTCGTCGTGATGACGGCGACCGCGGCCGAGTTGAACGCGTAGCGCCAGAAGTTCGGGTTCGTCAGGACGCCGACGTAGTTCTTCAGCACCCACGGGTCGGGCAGCGCCGCCGGGTTCTCCGCGAGCTGTCCGTTGGTGCGGAAGCCGCTGAGCACGCCGTACAGGACGGGACCGAGGGTCAGCGCGACCACGACGAGCGCGATGGCCCAGACGAGCGGGGTGCCGCCCTCGAGGGAGGTCTTCTTCTTGGTGAAGCCCTCCTCCTTCGCCGTCATGGCGATGTGCGGCTGCTTCGACGGCGACACGGTTCCGGCGCTCATCGCTTCTTCCTTCCACGGGCATCGGACAGCGTGTCGCGGCTCAGGATGAAGCGCTGGTAGAGCAGCGCCGCGACGAGCGAGACGACGAAGAGGATCACGGACGCCGCCGAGGCGATGCCGAAGTTGGACCGCTTCGTGCCCTCGGTGATGAGGAACGTCGCCATCGTGTTGGTGGCGTTGGCCGGGCCGCCGCCGGTGAGGATCCACACCATGTCGAACAGCTGCAGCGAGCCGATCATCGACAGGAAGGCCCACGTGCGGATGGTGGGGCCGAGCAGCGGGATCGTGATCCGGCGCTGCACCTGCCACCAGCTCGCGCCGTCGATCTGCGCGGCCTCGTAGAGCTCCTCGGGCACGCTCTGCAGGCCGGCGAGGAAGAGGATGATCGCCAGACCCAGGTACTTCCAGGTCAGGACGAAGATGACGGTGGCCAGTGCCCACTTCGGGTCACCCAGGAACCCCTGCTCCGGGCCGTGCAGGCCGATCTTCGCCAGCATCGTGTCGACGACGCCGTACTTCGGCTGGAGCAGCTGGAACCAGATGACCGACGCGATGACCTCGGCCAGCACGTACGGCACGAAGATGAGGGTCCGCAGCTGGTTCTGACCCCGCATCTTGCGGTTGAGCAGCAGCGCGATCGCGACACCCAGCGGGAGCTGGATGAGGATCGAGGCCACCGCGATGATGATGTTGTGCTTGAACGCCTCGATGAAGACGTCGTTCTGCAGCACACTGACGTAGTTCTTCAGTCCGACGAAGTCGACCAGCGGGCCGTAGCCCTTCCACCGGTAGACCGAGAACTGGACCGCCTTGATGATGGGCCAGACCACGAAGAACAAGAACAGGAGCAGGGCGGGCGCCGTGAAGAAGAGGATCTCCAGGCGCTTGCGGACAGCCGGGCCCATCCCACGGCGCCCGCCCGCGGCCGGGGCCGCCGGCCGCGCGTGAGCGCGACCGGCAGCCTCGACCAGGGTGGACGTCGCAGGCGAGGCGGAGGCGCCCACGGGGGCGTTCGCTTCGTCTGCCACGTCGATCACTTCTCCGCGTCAGCCGCGGCCTGCGTGGCGTCGACGATGTCCTGCGGGGACGCCTGACCGGCGAACATCAGGGCGATCTCGTCGTTCATCGCGCCACCGACGGAGGCACCGAACGCCGTGTCGAAGTACAGCTGGACGTACGGGGCCGCGTCGCGGACCTTGAGCAGGCTGGCCAGCGCCGGGTCCTTGACGTACTGCGACGCCGTCGGGTTGGTCGGCAGACCCATGTCCTGCTCGGCGAAGCCCTTCTGGACCTTGTCGGACAGCAGGTAGTTCACGAAGTCGACAGCAGCGTCGGGCGCGTCGTTCGACACGGCCCACGCGTCGCCGCCACCGAGAGCAGCCGTGGCCTCACCCTTGTCGCCGGGGAACGTCGGGAACGGGAACCAGCCGGTGTTCTCGCCGAGGCCCTTGCCGTCCTCCGTGAGGCCCTGCATGACGCCGGGCTCCCAGTGACCCTGGAGCTCGGTCGCGACCTTGCCGGTGGCCAGGAGGCCCGAGGCGGAGGTGGCGCCGGTCTGGGCCGGGGTGGACAGGAAGCCGGAGTTGAACGGCTCGGCCTTGAGGATCGTCTGCAGGTTCTCGCCCGCCTTGACGAAGCACGGGTCGGAGAAGTCGAGCGTCTTGACCGACTCCTGGAGCGTCGACTCGGAGCACGCGCGCAGGGCCGTGTAGTACCAGTAGTGCGCGGCGGGCCACTTGTCACCGGCGCCGACGGAGATCGGCTCGAAGCCGGCCGAGGCACCGGTCGCCTTCAGCTTGGCGATGTCCGCGGCGAAGTCCTCCCACGTGGCGGGGGGCTCGGTGATGCCGGCCTGCGCCCAGAGCGCCTTGTTGTACCAGAAGCCGACGACGCCGAGGGAGAACGGCAGACCGTAGGTCTTGCCGTCGACCTGCCAGCCCGCGACCGAGCCACCGATCTTGTCGATGGACTCCTTGGCACCCTCGGAGATGTCCTTGGTGATGCCGGCGGCGACGTGGTCCTTGAGCTCGCCGCCACCACGCTCCATGTAGATGTCGGGCGTGTCGCCGGACTGGAACGCGGCCTCGAGCTTCGTGACCATGTCCTCGTGCTGCATCGCGGAGATCTCGATGTGCACGCCGGGGTGGTCGGCCTCGAAGTCCTTCGCGACCTGCTCGTAGTACCCCTTGCCGGGGTCGGTGTTGCTGTTGTGCCACCAGGTGATGGTCGTCTCGCCACCGCTGGTCGAGTCGTCGTTGCCTTCTGCGTCGCCGCCGGAGCTGCAGGCTCCGAGCAGGGCGAGGCTCATACCCAGCGCCAGGGCGCCAAGGACGGGTGTCCTCTTCATCTTCGAACTCCTCGTCGTCACTGAGAGGGATGGACGCCGCAAGGTTGACAGCCTCCTGGGCGCATGTCAAAAACGTTATCGAGAACGTTATCGAACCGTTGCGTTATGCTCACCGGCGTGGAGCCGATCCCCCGCGTGAAGATGGCCGACGTCGCCCAGATCGCCGGTGTCTCCGTCGCGACCGTGTCCAAGGTCGTGAACGGTCGCTACGGCGTCGCCCAGAGCACGCTCACGCGGGTACAGGAAGTCATCGACCAGCTGGGCTACGAGACAAGCCTTGGTGCCCGTAGCCTGCGCAGCTACCGGACGAACGTGCTCGGCATCCTCGTCGCGGAGTTCGAGCCGTACAGCACCGAGCTCCTCAAGGGAGCGTCCGGCGCGGTCGGTCCCACGGGGTACGAGCTGCTCGCGTACTCGGGCGGCGGGGCCGGCGGAGCGGACGTCGGGTGGGAGCGCCGGTACCTCTCGCGGCTGTCCGGGACGCTGATCGACGGCGCCGTCATCGTCACTCCAACGGTCGTCGAAGCCGTGCCCGGCGTCCCCGTCGTCGCGGTCGACCCGCACACCGGTCCGTCCGGTTTCCCGACCGTCGACGCCGACAGCTTCGGGGGGGCCGTGCTCGCCACCGAGCACCTCCTGAGCCTCGGCCACCGCCGCATCGGCTTCCTCGGCGGACGCCCCGACCTCGAGTCCGCCAGCCTGCGCGAGTCCGGCTTCCGGCACGCCATGGCCGCCGCCGGGGTCGAGGTCGACGAGGCGCTCGTGCTCGTCGGTGGCTACCGCCCGGAGACCGCCGACCAGCCGGCCCACCAGCTGCTCTCGATGGCCGAGCCGCCCACCGCCGTGTTCGCCGCGAACGACCTCTCCGCGATCCGCGTCATGGAGGTCGCCCGCTCGCTCGGGCTGCGTGTGCCGGAGGACCTGTCCGTCGTCGGGTTCGACAACGTCCCCGAGTCCGCGATGGCGACACCGCCGCTCACCACGATCAGCCAGCCGCTGCAGCAGATGGGTGCCGAGGCCCTGCGGATGCTCGTCGACCTCATCGACGGCAAGGAGCGCTCGACGCACAGCCGGCTGCCGACCGCGCTCGTCGAGCGCTCGTCGTGCGCACCGCCGCGCACCCGCTGAGGCCTGCCCCATAGGTCAAGGATCGGTGAGATCCCTGTGCGTCCGAACGGGTGAAAGCGTTCGGTCCCGCCATCGGCGCACCGGGATCACGCAAAGCGGGTGGATCCGGGCACGTCGACGCCGTCGCTCCGGAGCAACTTCACCCGCGCGACGCGCGTGATCACGCCCGGACGGCGACCGCGCGGTGCCGTGGGGTGTGCGCCGCCCTGGCCGACCGGGCGCGCGCGAGCGCGAACGGGATGCGCGCCGCGCGTGACGGCGAGGGCATGAACCGCAGGAAGAACCCGAGCCGCAGCAACCACGCGGCCCAGCCGGTGATCGGCACGCCGTAGAGGCTCGCGATGCCGCGCCCCGTGCCGAACGACGCCGCCGAGCCGAGGCCCAGGTAGCGGAACGGTCGCCCCGGCCGGTCCCGCAGCGTGCGTGCGACGTTGCGGCCGACCCGGTCGCCCGCCTTGATCGCCCACAGGGCGTTCGCCGGGACGGGCAGCCCCGTGCGGGGGTGCTGCACGGCGGCGGCGTCACCGGCGGCCCAGACGTTCGACGGGGGCCGGGCGCCGACCGGCGTGACGCGCAGGTCGCGCTGCGTGAGGAGGCGGCCGCGGGCGTCCCGGGCGAGCGGCTCCAGACCAGGCAGCGGCACCGGACGCTGGCCGGTGGTCGCGAGGACGGTGCCCGCGGGGATGGTCGAGCCGTCGGACAGCGTGACTCCGTCGTCGTCCGCGGCCACGACGCGCGTGCCGGTGCGCACGTCGACGGCCAGCCGCGACAGCTCGGCGGCGCACCGGGCGGCCAGCCTCGGGTGCTCGTCGTGCAGCGCGGGGACCACCCGGTCACCGCCGTGGACCAGCACCACCGACGGCGGCAGGGCCGGGCCGACGCGGTCAGCGAGCGCCGCGGCGAGCTCGACACCCGCAAGCCCGCCGCCGATCACGACCACGGGGCGGCCGTCGTCCCCCGCCGTCGCGGCCTGCTCGGCGAGCGCGCGCAGACCACCCGGTCGGCGCAACGTGACGGCCCGGTCGACGAGCCCGGCGACCGCGTCGAGCGGTTCGGCCGCGCCCGTGCCGACGACGAGCGCGTCGTACCGGACGCTGTCCTCGGCAGACCCGTCGACGGGTGCGTACGTGACCGCCTGGCGGTGCAGGTCGACGTGCCGGACGCGGGCGTGCAGCACGCGGGCACGCGGCATGGCCTCGACGAGCGGCGTCTGCGTGAGGTGCGCGGGCAGCCGGCCGGCGGCGACCTCGCCGGTGAAGCCGTGGAAGTTGTGCACGTCGTCCGCGCTCACGACGACGATCTCGACCTGTCCGCGACGCACGGCGCGGTGCAACCGGCGGACGATCGCGCCGTACGCGTGCAAGGTGACGTACCCGCCACCGAGCAGGACCACCCGGCGGGGCGTCCGGTCGTCGCTCATCGCACACCCGCCACGGGTCTGGTCTCACGCACCGTGGCCGGCCGTCCGAACGACGTCGCCGGCGCCGCCGCGAACCCGTGCCGCGCGAACCGGGCGGCGAGGTGCCGCACGTGGTCGACCTGGTCGAGGGTCGGCACCCCCAGCGAGAAGTGGCCGCGGTGCCCGTCGAGCCCGAGCAGCGCCGTCTCCGCGAAGCACGCGTACGCGCGGCCCTGCGGCAGGCCGATGTTCCCGCCGCGCAGCCGCAGGTCCGGCACGGCGACGACGCCACCGTCGAGCACGGTCACGTCGGGGCGCTCGTCGAGCAGCGTCGGCGAGGTGTTGCGCGGCTGGGTCGCGTCGAGGACCAGCGCGCCGGGGGCGAGGTGCTCGGCGCGCAGGAGCGCGTCGGCGGACGCGGTGAGCAGGACGACGACGTCGCTCCCCCGCACGTCGTGCAGGTCCGTCGACACGGCGGTCGGGACGCGGCGGCTCGTCTCGGCGGCGAGGTGGTCGAGCTTCGCGGCCCCGCGGGCGACGAGCAGCAGCTCGTCGACGGACCGCGACCGCGCCAGCAGGCGGACGAGCGTGGTGCCGACGCTGCCGGTCGCACCGACGACCGCGACCCGGCGCCGGTCGGACTCGCCGAGCAGGGCGAGCAGCTGGTCCTCGACGACGGCCGCCGTGTAGGCGTTGCCGTTCGTGACGCCGACGTCGCCCCGGTCGCGCAGCGTCACACCACCGGCCGTGACCGTCGCCGTCAGGGCCCCGAGCCCGACGACGCCCGCACCGAGCCGCACCGCGTGGTCGATCGCGCGCTCGACCCGGGACCGGCCCTCGTGCGGCTGCGCCAGCAGGTGGCGCGCCCCGAACGGCACGAGCACCACGTGGCCGACCGGCTCCGGACCCTCGTCGGCCAGGTGCACTCGGGCCATCGAGACGGGCGGCAGCGGCAGCCTCCGCACGGCCCGCTCGACGACACCTTCCGGCAGGCGGCCGAGCGGGCGCCACACGCGGGCGAGGTCCTCGGCGATGCGCGCTCGGGGATGGACGAGGAACGCGAAGGGGACGGCGCTCATGAGGGCTCCAGGCGGGAGTCTGCGGGAGTGCGTCCCCGGGCGGGTCGCACTCCCTCAAGGGGCGCGACCTGGAGCCCTGATACCGGCGCGAGCGGGTGAGGCCGTCAGACCTGCGCGCCCGGCAGGCGCGACCGCCACGTGTGCTGCGGGTCGTAGCCGAGCAGGCGGCGGGCCTTGTCGATGCTCAGCAGCGTCTCGTTCCCCTCGATCGGCCGGCGCACCGGCACGTCCGGGAAGTGCTCCGCGACCAGGTCGGCCGACGGGACGCCGAGCACGTTGTCCGGCGACGCGATGATGAACGCCTCGAACCCCGTGAGGTCGCTCTCGAGCGCGAGCCGCACCGCCAGCGCACCGTCGCGCGCGTCGATGTAGCTCCACAGGTTCCAGATCCGGTCCTTCGCCGTGAACTGCGGGAACGCCCGGTAGTCCTCGTCGACCATGACGTTCGAGAACCGCAGCCCGATGAGCTTCGCCTGCGGGTCCCAGCGCGTGAAGTGGCGTGCCATCTCCTCCTCGACGGCCTTGCCGAGCGAGTACGTGCTCTCCGGCCGGACCGGGTACTCCTCGTCGACCGGGACGTACGGCGGCGGCGTCTCGAACGGCAGCCCCAGCACGGTCTCGCTCGACGCCCAGACGACGTTGCGGATGCCCGCCCGGCGCGCAGCACTGAACACGTGGTGCGTCGCGACGACGTTGTTCGCGAACGTCGCACCGCTCGGCCTGAGCCCCGGCGCCGGGATCGCCGCGAGGTGGACGACCGCGTCGACGCCGTCGTACCGGTCGTCGATCCCGGTCAGCGCCTCCGTCACCTGGCCCAGGTCCGTGAGGTCCACGAGCGTGAACCTCGCCGGCTGGCCCGGCGGCGGCGGGACGACGTCGACGTTCACGACGTCCCACCCGTGCTCCGCCAGGTGCTCGACGACCGCCCGGCCGAGCTTCCCGCTGCCACCCGTCACCACGACACGACTCATGTCGTCGACCGTAACCCTCAGTCGGCGTCCAGCCAGACGTGCGCCGGCGGCAGGAGCGCCTCGAGCTCCGGCCACATCGCGTCCGGCACGGCCGTCGTCGCCGCGTCGACCGTCTCCGCGATCCGCTGCGGACGGCTCATGCCGACGATCGTCGACGCGATCCGCTCGTCGCGCAGCGAGAACTGCAGCGCCGCCGTCGCGATGTCCGTGCCGTAGGCGGCGCACACCCGGCGCATCTGCTCGACCGCGTCGAGCACCTCGGGCGGTGCGGGCCGGTAGCCGTACGTCGTCGGGCCGCCGTCCTGGCTGGCCAGGATGCCGCCCCCGTACACCGCCGCGTTGAGCACGCCCATGCCCTGACGCAGCGCCTCCTCGATCAGGGGTCCCGCGCTGCGGTCGAGGAGCGTCCAGCGGTTGTGCACGAGCAGCACGTCGAACACCCCCAGGTCCAGGTACTTCGCGATCTCCTGGACGCGGCCGCCTGCGAGCCCGATCTTGCCGACGGTCCCCTCCTCGCGGAGCCGGACCAGCGTGTCCACCGCGCCGCCCGGGGCCGACAGCTCGGCGAAGTCGTGGAACTCCGGGTCGTGCAGGTGGACGAGCGGCAGGTGGTCGAGGCCGAGGCGCTCGCGGCTCTCCTCGACCGACGCGCGCACCCGGTCGCCCGAGTAGTCGGACCCCTGGGGGTCCACCTTGGTCGCGAGGACGACGTCGTCCGGGAGGCCGCCCGCGCGGGCGAGCGCCTCACCGATGCGCCGCTCGCTCTCGCCCTCGCTGTACCCGTTCGACGTGTCGATGAACCGGATGGGGCTGTCGAGCGCCGCCAGCACCGTGGCGATGCCGTCCTCCGCCGGGGTGTCGCGGCCGAACAGGCGGGGCATGCTGCCGAGCGGGCCACCGCCCAGACATACCGCGGACACCTGCAGGCCGGTCGCGCCCAAGGGGCGGATCCAGGGACGCGTCATCGCGAGCTCCTTCGTCGTCGGGGGTCCGCCCATCCCATCACGCCCGGCCTGCGTGCCTCGTCGGTCCCGCGGGTCAGCCGGCCGCCCGCAGGAACTGCTCCAGCAGCGGCCCCGCGGTCGTCGACCCGTAGTCGCCCACGTCGACGAACACCGCCACGGCCAGGTCGCCGTGCACCGCGATCATCCACACGTGGTTCTGCAGGTTGCCGTCCTCGCCGAACTGCGCGGTCCCCGTCTTGGCGGCGACCTCCGGTGCGGGCACGTCCTGCAGGAACGTCGCACCGCCCTCGGTCACGACCGCCCGCATGAGCCCCTGGAGCGTCTGGGCCTCGGAGGCGGTGAGCGGGACCGCAGGACGCGGGCTCGCGGTCGGCGACACGGAGCCTTCGTCCGTGGCGGACGGCGACGGGCCGTCGGACCCCGACGTGTCCTCCGCGGGCGTCACGAGGTGCGGCGTGACGGTGTGGCCGGCCGCGACCGAGGCGGCGACCGACGCCATGCCGAGCGGCGACGCGAGGATGCGGCCCTGCCCGATCATCGACGCCGCGTGGTCCGTCCCGTCCGAGTCGGCCGGGACCGCGCCGAGGAACGCGGCGAACCCGAGGTTCGCGTCCGGCACCAGCCCGAGCGAGCCGGCCGCGTCGATGAGCGCGTTCTGGTCGGCCTGGTCGCGCGCGCCGATGAAGGCCGTGTTGCACGAGTTCGCGAACGCGGTCCGCAGCGGCACGTCGCCGAGCTTGTCGGTGGGGTAGCCGGGGAAGTTCTGGAACGCACGGCCGTCGACCGTCGTGGTCGCCGGGCACGACACCGTGCTGTCCGGCGTCAGACCGCTGCGCAGCAGCGCCAGCGTGGTCGCGACCTTGAACGTCGAGCCCGGCGCGAACTGGCCGAGCGTCGCGGTCGACTGACCCTCCCCGCCCGGGCCGCTCGCCGCCGCGAGGACGTCACCGGTCGACGGGCGCAGCGCGACGATCGCGCTCGCGGGACCGACACCGGCGAGGATGCCCTCCGCGGCCTGCTGCAGGGCCGGGTCGAGCGTCGTGGCCAGCGGCGTGCCCGCCACGGGCTCCTTGGTGAACAGCTGCCGCTTGGCGACACCGTCCGCAGGGACCGCCTCGATGGTGATGCCGGGCACGCCGCGCAGCTGCGCGTCGAACTGTCGCTGCAGCCCGCTCAGTCCCGCGAGGTCGCCGGCCGCGACCGCGCCCTTCGACTTCTCGACGATCTCCGCCGTCGCCGGGCCGACCGAGCCGAGGATCGGCCGGGCGAACTGCCGTGTCGGCGCCAGGGGCAGCTGGTCGGGCACCGCGGTCGCACCCGGCGCCGTGGTCAGTCGAGGGATGTCGTAGGCGGGGTCGCCCTGACGCACCGTGATGGCCTCGACGAACGCCTTCGGTCCGGCGGCCGCGACCTTCGCCGCGTACTCGTCGGCGTCCAGGCCGAGGCCCGCCGCGAGCCAGCGGGCCGCGGTGTCCTGCCCGGTCGCGTCCGTGCGGGTCTTGTCGACGCCGAGGTGCAGCACGGGCCGCGGCTCGACGATCACCGCGCCACCGGCTCCGAGCACGTTCGCCCGCTCGGCCCGGACCCGGGTCGAGGTCAGCTTCTCGCCCGCCATCAGGTCGGGCGCGAGCAGCGCGGGCGTCCACGCGACCCGCCACACGGACTCGTCGTCGGCGTCGCGCGTGAGGTGCGCGGTCGTCGTGTACGTCCAGTCGTCGTCCGTGTCGTCGACGTCCCATGTGAACGCGAGCGTCGCCGTCGCGGTGTCGGGGTCGTCCTTCGGGCTCTCCGTCGCCGTGGACCTGACCTTGGGCTCGAGCGGGTCGAGCCCCTCGAACGCCGCCGTCCGCGCCTCGGTGGCCGACGCCGCGTCGCCCGAGCCGTCCGTGAACTCGACGTCGGCGAAGCTGCCCGACGCGAGCGCGGCGGCGAGCGTCTTGGCCGCCTCCTGCGGACCGGGCGGCTTCGACGAGCACGCGCCGAGCCCGGCGACGGCGAGCACGCCCGCCGTGCCGGTGTCGGGGTCGTCCTTCG
>NZ_JAGIBD010000009.1:124291-134214 GCF_017744555.1 Cellulomonas sp.
CGTGCCCCTGACCTCGGGGGCGACGGCTTGCGAACGTCATCATGTCCTCTCGTGCCCGGCCCTCGTCGGCCGGGGATGCCCCACTGCGGCGCGTGTGCTCGCGCCGCTCGGGCGAACGCATCGTGGCGCGACGGCCGTGGTCGGCGCGACCCGATTCCTTGCCCTGGTCATCAGCCAGGACACCCCGCGAGCGTGCCAGGATCGGCCGTCGCCCGTGGGCGGTACGGGCAAGCCTTCACCCTTCCTCCTCACGGAGCCGCCCGGCGTCAGAGCACGCCGTCCAGGTCGTACGTGCGGCGCACCTCGTCGAGCCGCGCGCGCGTCGCCTCCGACCAGCGCGGCGGACCGAGGCCGCCGCCGAAGTTGGGGTTGAGCTCGTCGGCGACCCACGGCGCGAGGGCGTCCAGCAGCGCCCAGCCCACGTCGGGGAGGTCGGCGAACGTCGACGGGTCGAGCCCGACGAGCGCGAACGTGAAGCCGGCGCCACGACCCGACACGGCCGACCCGCCCGGGACGTCCTGCGCGGTGGCGCCCGCGACGTGCCTCAGCTCGACGGCCACGAACGGATGGTCCGCGTCCGGACCGACCCGGTCGAGCCACACGGTCGCGAGGTCGTCGTCGGCGTGGGTCAGGAGCCCGCCGCCCGTCCAGCTCGGACCCGGCCGGTCGGGGTCGTTGTGGATGCGCGCCACCTGGTCGAGCGGCAGCGGTCCGAGGCCGTCGAGCAGCACGGGCGCGAGGGCCCGCAGCGGTGCCGCGACCTGCTCCCCCGTCGCGGCGTCGCCGGGCCGGGCGACCCGCAGGCCGAGCGCGGTGCGGCCCCGCAGCGGCGGCGGGACCACGTCGAGCGGCGGGAACCGGACCACGACCGCGCTCGTGGTGGTCTGCGCGTCGGCGTCGGCCGTCCACGCGAGCCACCCGCGCAGCACCGTCTCGATGTGCTCCCGGTCGAAGAACAACGAGCCGGCGTACAGCTCGGGCATGCGCGCGAGCCTGAGCCGCACCGCCGTGACGATCCCGAGCCCCCACTTGCCGCCGCGCAGGGCCCAGAACAGGTCGGGGTGGTCGTCCTGGCTCGCCTCGACGACCTCGCCCTTCCCGGTGACGACCGTGACCGACACGAGGTGGTCGGAGCTGAACCCGTGGCTGCGCGCGAACGGCCCGAGCCCGCCGCCCAGCAGGAAGCCGACGACGCCGACCGTCGCCGACGACCCCGCGATCGGCGCCAGCCCGAACGGTGCGGCCGCCGCGACGACGTCACCCCAGCGGGCACCCGCGCCGATCGTCGCGACCCCTGTGGCGTCGTCGACGTCGACGCCGGCGAGCCGCCGAGTGCCGACGAGCACCCCGGACCGCACGGGCGGACCGCCGTGACCCGTGGCGAGCGCGGCGACGTGCAGGCCGTTCTCACGGGCGTACCGCACGGCCTCGACGACGTCCTGCACGCTCGTGGCCCCGACGACCACGTCGGGGCGGTGGCCGAGCGTCGTGGAGAACGTGGCGACCTCGTCGTCGTAGCCGTCGTCGGACGGAGTCAGCACCGGTCCGGCGACGCGTTGCTGCAGGGCGTGGGGCATGGGACGACCTCCTCGGGACATGGCGCACGGGCTGCTCGCGGTCTGCCCTTGCACACTCCCACCGACCACTGACGCCGGGCTTCTCGATTCCCGACGTGCTGGCCGACGCCGGCCCGCGGGCTCAGTCCCCGACGAGCGTGCGCACCGCCGCCGCGAGGTCCTCGCGCACGGCCCCCTGGGCGGCTCCGGGCACGAGCAGCAGGCCGTGCACCAGGCCGAGCACCTGCGTGAGCAGCCGCTCGGCGGAGACGTCCGCCGTGCCCCGGCGGTCGAGCGACGCCTGCAGCGCCCCGACCTTCGCGGTCGTGGCCCTGCCCCACTCCGGCAGCCGCTCGAGCACCCCGGGCCGCTCGAGCGTGTGCCACAGCAGCAGCCGGACGAGCTCCGGGTGCTCGAGGTTGAAGTCGAGCAGCCGGACGGCGTAGCCGGGCAGGTCGTCGGCGTCGAACGGCACGGCGTCGACGAACTGGTCGATGCGGTGCTCGACCACCGCGTCGAACAGCAGGTCCTTGCTCGTGAAGTAGGCGTACAGGCGCTGCTTGTTGGCGGACGCCCGCTCGGCGATCCGGTCGACGCGGGCCCCGGCGAGCCCGCGCTCGGCGAACTCGTCGGCGGCCGCGGCGAGGATCCGCGCGGGCGTCGACCCGTCGGCGAAGCCGATCATGCGGGCAGCGCGGTGCCGGTGAGGTCCTGCGCGACGGCCCACAGCCGGGCCGCCGTCGCCGTGTCACGCATCCGCCGGTTGAGCCGCACGGGTCCCGGCTCCCCGACGAGGCCGAGCCGACCCGTCGGGCCGTAGTACCCGCCCTGCGCGGCGAGCGGGCTGGTCGCCGCCAGCAGGATCGACCCGGCCCCCTCGGGCGGCAGCATCGACGGCATCACCGAGTGTCCCGTGAAGACCGAGCGGCGTGGCGTGTCCCGGCCGAGCGACGCGCCCGCGGTCTGCAGGTTCGTCCGCGTGAAGCCGGGGTGCGCGGCGGTGCTGAGCAGCGGCCAGCCGCGCTCGTCGGACACGCGCGCGAGGTGCCGGGCGAGGTGCAGGTCGGCGAGCTTGGACTGCCCGTACGCCCGCCACGGCCGGTAGCGGCGGGTCCACAGCAGGTCGTCGAACCGGATCCGCGCCCAGTTCGCGACGCCGCTGCTCATCGTCGCGACGCGCGGCTCGGGGGCCGCCAGCAGCAGCGGGAGCAGCTGGTTGGTGAGCGCGAACGGGCCGAGGAAGTTGGTGCCCATCTGCAGCTCGAAGCCGTCGACGGTCTCGAACCGGGTGGGCGGGACCATGACGCCCGCGTTGTTGACCAGCACGTCGAGGTGGTCGAGGTCGGCGGTGAGCGCGTCGGCGAAGCGGCGGACGGACGCGAGGTCGGCGAGGTCGAGCGCCCGGACCTCGAGGTCGGCCTCGGGGTGCGCGGCGCGGATCTCGGCGAGCGCCTTCTCGCCCTTCTCCACGTTTCGGACGGCGAGGACCACGCGGGCACCGGCGGCGGCGAGCTGCTCGGCCGCGGCGCGGCCGGTGCCGCTGTTGGCACCGGTGACGACGAACGTGCGGCCGTGCTGGGACGGGACGGCGTACATGACGGCTCCTGACGACAACCAACTGGTTAGTTGGCATCGTCGCACCGTCGGTACGGATGAGCAACACCCGGCCCCGACCTCCTGACAGCCGGCCAGTTCGTGGCTTCCAGTCGAGTTCGGGGGCTGCAACCCCCGAACTCGACCACAACCGACGAACTCGGCGGCGGGCGCGGGGTGGGGGCGGGGTGGGGGCGGGATGAGGGTGGGATGAGGGTGGCCGCGGGGCGCGAGGGGCCGTCAGCCGCCGATGATGACCGTCGGGCAGCCCGGCCCGGGGGCGATCGGTGTGCCGTGCATGCTCAGGTCGGCGAGCCGCGCGGCCGGGAAGTTGCCGATGAGCACCGTCAGGCTGCCCATCGCGATCCCGTTCGGGGCGGGCGACACGCACGGGATCCCGCCGGGGATGTTGTTCGCGACGGCCGCCGGCTGACCGCCGATGAGCACCGTCATGACGGCCGCCGCCGGCGTGATGGGCCCGCCCACGTGCGGCTTCGGCCCGTCGAACAGCGGGCACAGCGCCGTGTCGCCCACGCGCAGCGCCGGTCCCATCGGCATGGTCGTCGACCCGTCAGGGGGTCGCCGGCGGGGCCGGGACCACGAGGGTGCCGCTGAAGACGAGCGCGTCGTTGCAGGCCGTCGGCGGCGGTGTGCCGTCCGGCGGCGTCCCGACGGTCCGGCAGGCGACCGTGATCCGCAGCGCGTCGTCGCCGGGCACCACGATGGGCGTCTGGAAGTGGTAGTCGTTGTCGCGGAAGTTCTCGAGCGCCACCTCGATGAGCGTCACCGGCGTGCCGCCCCCCGCGGGCACGCTCGACAGCGTCATCGTGCCGAAGTCGCCCTGCGGGTTGTTGAGCACCAGGTCGGTCACGCGCAGCGTGTTGCCGGTCGGCACCACGAACTCGTCGTTCTTCGACGTGCCCGGCGCCACGTTCGTGACCGAGAGCCGCGACAGCGTCGGCGTGAACAGCTCGGTCGGCGTGATCGGCAGGTTCTTGGTGAGGTCCTCGACCTTGGCCGTCTGCTCCTGCGCGGCGGCCGCCGCCTGGGCGGCCTGCGCGGAGCCCGCCTGCGCGTCGGTGGCCGCCTTCTGCGCCGCGGCCGCGGCCTCGTTGGCCTGCGCGACCTCGTCCTCGACGGACGACTTCGCGGCCGACGCGATGACGGGCTTGAGCAGCGTGAACCACAGCAGCGCGAGCAGCGCCAGGAGGGCCAGCAGCGCGAGCAGGGCCTTGAAGAACCACTTCGGGATGATCGACGTCTGCACGTGCGCGCCGTCGAGCAGCACCGGGGTGGTGTTCTCCGCGGCGGCGGTGACGACGAACGGGTGCGTGACGTCCGGCCCGCGCCAGATGCTCCGCGCCGGCTTGACGCGCACGTCGGCGAACGCGGCCTCGCCGGGCCCGACGGTCAGCAGCTGCGGGTTGATCCGGTAGTCGAGGGAGTTCTGCTCGTCGGCCGCCTGCAGCGTGACCGTCACGGGAACGTTGCCGCGATTGTCGAACGCGACCCGGTGCTTGGCCCCCCGGCGGCCGTGCGACGTGCGGGGCAGCAGCTCGGCCGTCGTGTCGAGGAACGGCAGCACCTCGACGACGCCCTCGGGGATCACGGTCTCGTCGACGTGCTCGAACGGGATCACGCGGATGCCGAAGTCGAGCGGGCCGGCCGGCACCGTGGCGGACCGCGGCGGCGCGAACCGGATGGTCGCGGTCGTGGACGTGTCCGGGTACAGCCCGTCGATCACCGCGGGCTCGATCGTGGTCCACGCCGCGGGAACCCCGAGCACCTCGATCCGGTAGCCCTCGACCGTGGTCCCCGTGTTCCTGATGTGCAGCGGCACCACCGCCTCCGTCCCGGGGGAGAGCTCCACCCGGGGCGAGTCCAGCTTGGCCGTCGTCGTCATGCTCGTGACCGTACGGCGCGGCACCGCGCGGGACGACGGCCCGCGGACGGGCCGAACGGGCAACGGCGCTGCCCGTTGAGTCGATGTTGACTGCACGATCAGTGCGCCCCTGCACGCTGTCCGGACGAGCATCCGGGGTGGCCGGACGTCAGGGGGCAGGGGGCAGTCATGGAACGCGTGGCGGTGTGGGTGAGCGCACGGGACCCGATCTCGGAGGCAGGCGTCGTCAGCGCGCTGCGGCCGCGGCCGGAGGTGCGGGTGCTGGGGCACGACGAGGCGGAGTCCTCGCAGGTCGCGGTCGTGGTCGCGGACGCGGTCGACGACGACGCGCTGCGACTCGTGCGGATGGTCCGAAGGCAGACGCCGAGCCAGGCGGTCCTCGTGGCCGGCCGGCTCGAGGACGGCGACGTGGTGACGGCCGTCGAGGCGGGCGTGCTCGGGCTCGTGCGGCGCAGCGAGGCGACGCCCGACCGGCTGGTCCGGGTGATCTGCGGCGCCGCGACCGGTGAGGGCAGCGTGCCGCCCGACCTGCTGGGCCGGCTCCTCGACCAGGTGGGCACCCTGCAGCGGCAGGTGCTGCGGCCGCGGGGGTTGACGTTCACGGGCCTCGCGTCGCGCGAGATCGAGGTGCTCAAGCTGATCGCCGACGGGTACGACACCTCGGAGATCGCGCGCGAGCTCGCCTACTCCGAGCGGACCGTGAAGAACGTGCTGCACGACGTGACGACGCGGCTGCAGCTGCGCAACCGGTCGCACGCCGTGGCGTACGCGTTGCGCGAGGGGCTCATCTGAGGCGGACGCGGCACCGGGGCTGAGCGGCGCACCGTCGCGCCGCTCAGCCCTTCGCCGTCCCCGGGCGTGCGGTCACGCGGGGCCGAGCGTCCGCAGGACGATCGGTGCCATCGCCCGCACGTCCGCGTCCTCGTCGTGCGTCAGCCGCTCGACGTCGTCGCGCACGACCGCCCACGCCGGCACGCTCGCCGCGACGAGGGCGGCGTGCCGCACGTCCGGGTCCTCGTGCGCGAGGCCCCGGCGGAGCACCTCGACGAGCATCGGGTCCGGCTCGCTCGTCGCGAGCGACGCGAGGACGCCGAGCGCGTGCTCGAGGTCGCCGATCCCCTCCGCCCCGTCGAACAGGCCCGGCACGTCCTCGGGCCCGTGCACCGGCACCGCCCGCGCGAGCGCGTCCGCGACGTCGTCGCGCCGCTCCCCCGTGACGCCGAGCTGGTCGACGTGCAGCGCCGAGTCCTCGAACAGCCGCACGCGCGCGCCGTCGAGCTGCCACTCGACGGCGTCGTCCTCGTCGGTCACCCGGGTGCCGCCGAGCCGCTCGACCTCGTCGCCGATGTCGTCCCAGGACACGTCGTACCGCGGCGTCAGGAACCTCTCGTCCGTCATCGCACCTATCCGTTCGGCCAGTTGAGCGCCCGCAGGCGGCCCAGCAGGTGGTCCTTGAAGCTGCGCCGGATCCACGCGACGCACTCGGCGGTCGACGAGAACACGACCTGCTCCGTCGCCATGAGCATCTTGATGTACGCCTTGGTCACCTCGACCTCACGCTTCACGTGCTTGCGGGCGTCGCGCTCCTCGGACGCCTTGCGGACCTCCTCCGGGACGCGGGACGCCGTGGCCTGCGAGACGGCGTCCGTGGGCGCCATCGGGTTCATGCGGGTCACGGCGTCCTCGATCGAGGATCCCTCGCCGGCGGTGGCCAGCGCCATGAACGTCGTGGCGTGCGCCGCCGGGTGGCGCCCGGGCTCGACCGTGCCGACGAGGCGCGTGGTCGCCGCGAGGACCACGAGCCGGTCGTCGACCGCCTTCTTCGCCGCCTTGCTCTCGCGCGTCTCCCTGCCCTTCGGCCCCAGCACGGTCTCCGCGGTGAGCGCGGGGTGGTCCGGGCGCTCGCCGCGCATGATCGCGAACATCGAGTCGCGGATCGCGGCGTCGTCCATGCCCGCGCGCTTGAGGTCGCGCAGGGCCTGGAGCGCGTCGAGCTTCTCCGGGCCGCCGAGCTTCTCGACGTCCTGCTGCATCTTGGCCCGGTACCGGCCGCTGCGGTTGCCGCCGAACAGCGTGTGGATGAGGCCCGGGGACGTCTGACCGGATCGCGCGTGCCGGACCTGGTCCTCGCGGACCCAGACGCCCGGCGCGACCTCGATGCTCTCCTTCTGCCCCGGTTCGCGCGGGACGCCGCCGTGCGCCCCCGCGATCGACGCCGACTCGGCTGCAGGCGACTGCGCCTCGCGCAGGTTCTTCGGCGCGGTGCCGGGCCTCCTCGACTCCGTGACGGCGCCCTTGCCCGCCGCGCGGTCCTGGGCGATCTGCGCGACCTCGCCGCGTTCGGCGGCCTCCCGCATGAGCTCGTCGCCGACCTCCGCGAGGATCCGCTGCAGCTCGGAGCCGACGATCTTGACGGCCTGCGCGACGTCGGCCTTGGGGTTGACGGTCGCGACGATCGTGCCGTTCTCGAGCGTGAGCGACGTGAGGCGGTACCGCGTCTTCCACCACAGCAGCTGCGCCTTGAGGCGGATCGTCGAGACACCCTTGGCGAGCAGCCGGGCGACGGCCGGGCGGATCGCGGCGACGGCCGTGTCGAGCCGCTCCTGCTTCTTGCGCTGGTCGGCGGCCGGGTCCTTCTTGGCGGCCTTCTTCTGGGCCCTGCGCTCGCGCCACGCCTTGAACTTGTCGCGAGCGCCCTTGAGCTTGTCGCCGATCTTCTTGCCGAGCTTCTTGAGCGCGCCGCCGACCTTCTTCACGACCTTCTTGAGCGCCGCCCCGATCTTCTTGGCGATCTCGCGGATCTTGCCGGCGACCTTGCTCGCCCCCTTCGCGAGGCGGGCGAGCAGCCAGTTCGAGACGAAGTCGACGACCGTGATCGCCGCGGCCGCGACGACGTCCGCGAACGCCGGGCCGCCCTGGCCCGACTTCACGGCGCGCAGGAACGCGATGAACTTGTCCATCGCCTGCAGGATCTGGCTGACCGTCCCCCACGCGGCCTGCAGGCCCTGGACGATCGCCAGGACCGCGCCCGCGGCCGGCACGATCATCGACACGAGCTTCTCGACGAGCAGCCCGATGAGCGCCGGCGGGATCGCCGCCTTGAGGCCCTCCCACGCCATCGCGCCGATCTTCGCGATCGAGATGCCGCCCTTGGTGAGCAGGTTCCAGACGGCCCGGCCGAGCCCGAGCACCTGCTCGACCTTGTTGTTGAACCACGTCTGGACGGCCGTCTTCAGGGCCTTCCACAGGTGGTTCCTGATGCCGTCGACGATCGCCGCACCGAGGTTGCGCAGCCACGCGCCCGGGTTCGCCGCGACGTCCTTCGCGACCGCCAGGAACGCCCCGATGGCCGCGAGGGCCGCACGGGCCGCGTTGATCGCGGCGTTGACGGTCGCCGCGACCGCGCTGACGACGGCCTTGAGGCCGGCTTCGAGCCCGGACAGCAGCGCGGTGAGCGCCCGCCCGAGCAACCCGAGCGCCGCCTTGACACCGTTCTTCAGGCCCTCGGCCAGCCGGTTGACGGCGGCCTCGGCGCGCTGGACGGCCGCGCGGATGGCGTTGCGGAACCGCTCGCGCAACGCGGGGAACGCCGCGAGGAGCCGATCGCCGATCGCCGTGAGGGCCGAGCCCGCGAGCTTGATCGCGGCGACGACGGCCTGCCGGGCCTTCTCGATGATCGCCGTGGCGAGCTGCTGCGCCTTCTCGACGGCCGCGCGGACCGCCTGCCGGGCCTTCTCGAACGCCGCGGAGATGCCCGCCTTGACCTTGTCGAACAGCGCGGTCGCCTTCGACGCGACCCATCCGAAGAACCCGCCCCCGCCGCTCTCCTTCTTCGCCTCGGCCCGCTTCTCGGCGGCCTCCCGCTCCCCGGCCTGCCGGGCCTCCTCGGCCTCCTGGGCACCGGCCGCGTGCGCCTGGGCGGCCTCGGTCTGCGCGCGGCCCTGCTCCGACGTGACGGTCTCGGCGGCACCGGCCGTCACGGTCCGGGCCTCCGCGTCGGCGCCCGCGACGAGGGTCGCCTGCTCGCCCTTCCACTGGGTCCGCTGGTTCGCCACGTCGGCCTTGAGGCTCGCGCGCTGGGACTGCTCGGCCTGCGCGTGCTCGGCCTCGAGGGCCGCGACCTCCTGCGTCGCCTGCTCGCGGCGCGCGGTCTCCTGCTCGGCGTGCTGCTGCTTGACGGTCGTCATCTGCGCGGCGCCGGCGGTCGCGGCCGCCCGCACGGCAGGCCCCTGCTGCTCCTCGACGACCGCGTCGACGGCGGCGTCGTCACCCGCCTCGGTCCCGGCTGCGCCTCCTGCGGCCCCACCTCCCCCGGCTGCGCCGCCTGCCGTCGCGGGTCCCGCTCCACCCGCGGCACCGCCGCCCGCACCGACGTCGGCCTCGATCGTCTCGACGGGCACCGTCGGGCGGACCGCGTCCTCCCCCATCGGCTCGGCCGCGTCCCGGGCGCCCTCCGCGTGGGCGTGCGCGGCACCCTCCGCGAGGTGGGCCTGCTGCGCCCGGACCTGCGCGGGGTCGGCCTCGCCCGCGAGCGCGAGGCTCGGCGCCGGGCCGGGCGTCACCGCCGCGCCCGGGTCGCGGGTCGGCATCCTGTCGATCGACGCGGCGAGGTCGCGCGCGCCCTCCTCCGTCAGGCCGCCCTCCGGAGCGAGCGGGAGCGAGGGTGCGGCCACGCGAGCCGCGGCCGGCGGGGGCGGGGCGGGCAGCGGCTTGGGTGCCGGCACCGGGTGCGCCCCGCCCGGTGCCACCTGCCTGACCTGCGCGGTCGTCGCTGCCGCCGTCGTCGGCACCTGGTCGGAGGCGGCCCCGGCGGCCGTCGCGCCCGCGAGCGGCGTGTGCGTCGGCGGCGCCGCCGCCAACCGGGCCTGCTC